>NZ_FOWG01000009.1:0-425991 GCF_900115375.1 Variovorax sp. PDC80
TCTCGCGTCGTCGTCCCCACTCGTCACCTCCTGCGTTGCAGCATTGCGTATGGGACGAGGATAACGTGTGAGTGTTTATTTCAAATACACCCTCTGACAAGATGTGAACGAACCTGCTGCGCGCCCCGATCTCGCACCTCCGGTCCTCACCGTACGGAGTACGGCTCCGGTCCTCAGCGCGACCTCGGCGCGCTCGCTACGGTTTCTTCACACCTTGTGAGCACCGTCCCGGCCGCGCGATGCGGCCTCAATCGAACTGCGAGCGATCCCCCGCCACCAGCGCCCGGTTGCGCCGCCGATCGAGCGCGATCTCGCGCGCGAAATCCTCGCTGCTGCCGCCGGCCGGCAGGTTGTAGGCCTCGCGCAGCCGAAGCCGCAGCGTCTCACCGCGCAGCAGGTGCTGGATCTCGGCATTGAGCCGCTGCACCACGGGCTGCGGCGTGTGCGCCGGCGCGAACAGGCCGAACAGCGAATCGCGGTTGGCGCGTTCGTAGCCGAGTTCGGCGAGCGTCGGCACATCGGGCAGGGCCTCGATGCGGCGCGGCGCGCCGACCGCGAGGGCCTGGAAGCGGCCGCTCTCGATGTACTGCAGCTGCTGCGCCGCGACGTTGGTCGACAGCACCTCGAACTGGCCGCTCAGCGCGTCGTTGAGCTGCGGGCCGCCGCCCTGGTAGGGGATGTGGGTGATGTCGGTGCGGCTCTGCACGCGCACCTGCGCGAGCACCAGGTGGCCGATGGTGGCCACGCCCGAGCTGGCCCAGCGCACCGCGCCGGGCTGGGCGCGCGCCTGCGCGATCAGGTCGCCGAAGCCGCGGCCGGTGAAGGCCTGGGTGCCGACCACCAGCACCGGCGTGCGCATCAGGCTGGCCACCGGCACGAAGGCGCGCAGCGGGTCGTAGGCCACGCGCGCGAGCAGCGGATGCAAGGTGAGCGGGCTGATGGCCGAGAAGGCCAGCGTGTGGCCGTCGGGCACGGCGCGCGCGAGCGCATCCATGCCCACGCTGCCGCCGGCGCCGGGCCGGTTCTCGATCAGCACCGGCACGCCGAGCGACTGCGCCAGCGGCTCGGCCAGCACGCGCGCCATGCCGTCGCTGACGCCGCCCGGCGGGTAGACCACGATCAGCCGCACCGGTCGGCTGGGCCAGGCCGGCGCGGTGCTGGCGCGCGACACGCCGAGCATGGCGAGGCCGACGAAGGACGCGCCCGCGCCCAGCAGCACGCGGCGATGCAGCGCCCGCGTCATGGCCGGCCCTTCGCGTCGCCGGCCGCGAGGCCGCGCAGCAGCGCGGCGAAACGGCGCGCGGGCAGGTTGTCCTCGTCGGCGCGCGACACCAGCGTGAGCGGCGCGTCGAGCGCGCCGCCATCGGCCAGCGGCGCATAGGCGATCGCGTGCGCATGCACGCCGGTCATCGAGGCCGGCACCACCGACAGCCCGACGCCCGCGGCCACGAGGTTGAGGTTGGTCATCATGCGTTCGACCTCGGCCACCACGCGCGGCCGCAGGCCCTTGGCATGGCACAGCGCGAGCAGTTCGGCATAGAGGCCGGGCGCGCCGGGGCGCCGCACCAGGATCAGGTCCTCCTCGCAGAGCTTCGCCAGCGGCAGCGGGCGGGAAGCCGTGCGCTGGCGGCGCGCGGTGGCGAAGCGGTGGTCGCTGGGCATCGCCACCAGCACCGGCTCGCGCAGCAAAGTCTCGAACGCCAGGCCGGCGGGCCGGTCGACCGGCACGCGCAGCAGGCCGCAATGCACGCGGCCCGCGGCCAGCGCCTCGGTGATCTCGGCGGCGTTGTTCTCGCTGAGTTGCAGCTCGACGTCGGGGTACTCGCGCCGGAACGCGCGCAGCGCCTCGGGCACGAAGCGGTGCGCGGCGGCCGAACTGGTGAAGCCCACGGCCAGGCTGCCGGCCTGGCCGCTGGCCACGCGCGCCATGCGCTGCCGCATCGCGTCCATGTCCTGCAGCATGCGCAGCGCCTCGGCCTGGAACTGGCGGCCGGCGTCGGTCAGCGTCACGCCGCGCGGATGGCGCTTGAACAGCAGCACGCCGAGTTCGCGTTCCAGCGCCTTGATGGTCAGGCTCAGCGGCGGCTGCTGGATGCCCAGGCGCTCGGCGGCGCGCGTCATGTGGCCGGTCTCGGCGACGGCCACGAAGTAGCGCAGCGGTCTTATCTCCATACTTTTTTCATATTGAAAGTGCCTTGTTATTTTATTTGACCCTAGGTCAGGCTGCTTCTATCGTCCGGCCGCCTATTCAATGAGCGGCCCCACGAGGCCGTGTTCCGGAGACAAAGACCATGCGCCCACCGCGCCCCTTGCCGACATCCGTGCCGACCCGACTCGGCCTTCCCTCCATGCTGCGCGCCGGTGCCACCGCACTGGGCCTCTCGCTGATCCTGGCCGCCTGCGGTGGGGGTGGCGGAGGCGGCGGCGGCCTGCCGTTCCTGCCCATCGTGCCACCGGGCAACGGTGGCGACACGCCCGTCGACCCGCCGCCGGCCCAGACCGCGAAGGCCTGCGCCGAGCTCGCCGGCATGACCCTGGCCGCCGCGCAGATCAGCCTGCCCACGCAGGGCGCCACCGTGACCAGCGCCACCGCGGTGGCCGCGGGCGATGCCGGCAACAACTACGGCGACTACTGCCGCGTGCGCGGCACCATCCAGCCGGTGGACCCGAACTCGCAGCTGATCAACTTCGCGCTGAACCTGCCCGAGAAGTGGAACCAGAAGACCATCCATTTCGGCGGCGGCGGCTTCGACGGCGTGCTGATCGACGGCACCGAGGTGATCCGCTTCGGCCCGCGCGAAAAGCCCGCGCCGCTCGCGCTCGGCTATGCCACCTACGGCGACGACTCGGGCCACCAGGCCAGCAGCATCACCGACGGCCGCTTCGCCGCCAACGACGAGCAGCTCGCCAACTACGGCGGCCAGTCGCTCAAGAAGACGCGCGACGTGGCGCAGGCGCTGGTGCTCGCGCGCTACGGCAGCAAGCCGAAGAAGGCCTACTTCCTCGGCACCTCGACCGGCGGGCGCGATGCGCTGAGCTACATCCAGCGCTGGCCGCTCGACTACGACGGCGTGATCGCCAACGAGCCCGCGCTCAACTACACGGGCACGCGGCTGTCGAACGTGGCCGTGGGCCGCGCGCTCTACAACAACGGCGGCGCGGGCTGGATGAACGTGGCCAAGACGCTGCTGGTGCAGCGGACCGTGCTGCAGGCCTGCGACAAGCTCGACGGCGCGGCCGACGGCATCGTGAGCAACGTCGAGAGCTGCCGCCAGCTCAACACGCAGATCCTCGCCTCGTTGCGCTGCACCGGCGGCACCGACACCGGCGACGGCTGCCTGTCCGACGCGCAGCTCGATACCGTGCGCACCATCGAGTCGCCGCTCGAGTTCACGAGCTACGCGCTGGGCAACGGCGTGAAGCGCGCGGGCGGCTACAACCTGCTCGAAGGCGCGCTGGTGGCGGGCCCGTACACCACGCGCGACCTCGGCACGCGCAAGGTGCCGGCCAACCCGGCGACCTCGGCCGACGCCAACATGTACGTCACCGGCGACCAGTGGGTGAAGTACTTCGTGACGCGCATCGAGGGCTTCGACACGCTGACCTTCGATCCGCTGAACCCCGGCGCCTACGCGGCGCGCGTGACCGAGGTGTCGAACCTCACCGACGCCACCAACCCGGACCTCGCGCCCTTCTTCGCGCACGGCGGCAAGCTGATCATGCTGCACGGTCTGGCCGATGAAGTGATCAGCCCGAACTCGACCATCGACTACTACAAGCAGCTGATCGCCACCGTGGGCCAGGCCTCGGTCGATCAGAACGTGCGCTTCTACACCGTGCCCGGCATGGGCCACGGCACCGGCGTGTTCATCCCCAACTGGGATTCGCTCGCGGCGCTCGAGGGCTGGGTCGAGGGCGGCCTCGCGCCCGCCACCGGCGTGGCGGTCGATGCGGTGGCCGGCACCTACGGCCGCACCCGCCCGCTGTGCCAGTTCCCGGCCTGGCCCAAGTACCGCGGCAGCGGCAGCCTCGACGCGGCCGTCAACTACAGCTGCGTGACCGAGGTCGGCGATCCGCTGGCCTGCCCGAACCTGCCCGCGGCCGTCGCCACCTACAAGGGCGGCGACAGCTTCGGCGAAGAGCTGCGCGTGCAGATCGACCCGGCCACCATGGCCTACACCGTGACCGTCGATGCCAGCCTGCAGCGCACCGCCGGCACCACGCGCAGCGGCACGCTGGTGTCGCAGGGCCAGTGCAGCTACACCAGCGGCGAGAGCGGCGCGGTGTTCGCGTTCGCGCCGGGCGGCGTGCTGCTGGGCGGCGTGAACGCGCCGAGCGGCGGCGGCTTCGCACCGCTGCTCGCGTTCCAGAACACCTTCGAGAACTCGGCCTCGCCCGCGGTGTTCAACCCGGTCGCGAACATCTTCAACACGGTCGGCGTGCAGCAGGGCAGCGGCAGCGCCGTGCCCTATGCCGGCGCGGTGCGGCTGCGCAACGCGGGCACCTTCCAGTACTGCCGCAGCGCGGCGGGCAATGCCGGCAGCTTCATGGTCTACGACGCCAACTGCACCGAGACCGAGAAGGGCTACATCAGCTGGAACGGCACGCGCAATGCCTTCGACCTGCGCACCACCGCGCCGACCGGCGGCGCCACCACCACCGGCGGCATGCTCACCGGCTCGATGGTGATCGGCCTGGTGAACGGCGCCGCGGTGCCGATGCACCTGGTGCGCGAATCGGCCACCAGCTTCGGTCTGCGCCTGCACGCGACGCAGCTGAGCCTGACCGCGGGCGCGGCCGACGGCAGCTACGTGATGGCCAGCGTGAAGGGCGAGAACGCCGCGGCCACCGTGACCGGCACCGGCTTCAACCTCGCGGGCACGACCGCGACGCTGAGCTACGACAAGCCGGTGCCGGGCGTGGTGGAATCCAGCCTCGGTGCGCCGGACCACTTCCTCTTCAACAGCGGCGTGCTCGGCTTCGTGTCCGGCGCGGGCACGAGCGCGGCGCTGCAACTCGGAGTACGCCATTGACGATGCATCTCGAGCGGCGGGCGCGTCCCGCCTTCGCGGCGGCGCTGGCCGCGGCCGCCGCCTTGTTCGCCACGCTGCCGGCGCAGGCCGCGCGCGTCGAAGGACCGCGCGCCGCCACCTGCCCGGCCCCAGTCCCCGAGGGCGCCCGCTGCTACACCGGCGCCGACGGCACGGGCGCGCTCTACTGGATCGCGATCCCCAAGGACTGGAACCGCGGCGTGCTCGTGATGCACGCGCACGGCGGTCCTGAAACCGGGCCCCCCAAGCTCGAGCGCAGCGAGGAGGACCTCAAGCGCTGGGCCGTCACCGTGAAGGCCGGCTATGCCTGGGCCGGCTCCACCTACCGGCGCGGCGGCTATGGCGTGACGATGGCGGCGGAGGACACCGAGCGCCTGCGCCAGCTCTTCGTGCGCCATTTCGGCGAGCCGCGCCGCACCCTGCTGCACGGCCAGAGCTATGGCGCGGGCGTGGCGGCGAAGGCGGCCGAGCTCTATGCGCCGGCCGGCGGTGCCAAGGGCCCCTACGACGGCCTGCTGCTGACCAGCGGCGTGCTCGGCGGCGGCAACAGCGCCTACGACTTCCGGCTCGACCTGCGCGTGGTCTACCAGTACGTCTGCCGCAACCATCCGAAGCCCGACGAACCGCAGTACCCGCTGTGGCAGGGCCTGCCGCTCGATGCGAAGCTCACGCGCAAGGAACTGGCCGACCGCGTGCGCGACTGCACCGGCGTGGGCCTGCCCGCGGCGCAGCGCACGCCCGAGCAGGCCGCGCGGCTCAAGACCATTCTCACGGCCGTGAAGATCCCCGAGCGCTCGCTGGTCGGCCACCTGAACTGGGCCACCTGGCTGTTCCAGGACCTGACGCAGCTGCGGCTGCAGGGCCGCAATCCCTTCGGCAATGTCGGCGTGAGCTACGCCGCGGCGCCGGCCGAGGCGGCCGCGCTCAATGCCGGCGTGCTGCGCTACGCGGCCGATCCGCAGGCCAAGGGCGCGCTCGCGGCCGACAGCCAGCCCACGGGCCGCACCGCGCTGCCCACCGTGGGGCTGCATGCCATCGACGACCCGACCGCCTTCGTCGAACTCGAGAACGCCTACCGCCGCATCCGCGACGCGGCCGGCACCGGCGACCTGCTGGTGCAGAGCTTCAGCGACGAGCGCGAGCACAGCTACCTCAGCGATTCGGAATACCCGGCGCTGTTCGCCGCGCTGCTCGACTGGATCGACAAGGGCGAGAAGCCCACGCCCGCGGGCCTCGCGCAGCGCTGCGCCGCGCTGATGCCGCGCTACGACACCGACGGCAAGAACGGCTGCCATATCCAGCCGGCCTGGCAGTCGCCGCCGCTCGAGCAGCGCGTGCCGGCGCGCGCGCCCTGACCCTCCTTTCGCATTCGACCTTTTCAATACCCGGAGACTCCATGACCCAGCGTTCCGCTTTCGCCTTCGCCCTCGCCACGGTGGCCGCCGCCTGCGCCTTCACCGTGCAGGCGCAGGACTTCCCGGCGGGCAAGCCCGTCACCATCGTCGTGCCCTTCGCGGCCGGCGGCCCCACCGACCGCGTCGCGCGCGACCTCGCCGAGGCGCTGCGCAAGCCGCTCGGCGGTGCCAGCGTGATCATCGACAACGTGCCCGGCGCCGGCAGCTCGATCGGGGCGGCCAAGGTGGCGCGCGCGGCACCCGACGGCTACACGCTGCTGCTCAACCACATCGCCATGGCCACCGTGCCGACGCTGGTGCGCAACGTGCCGTTCAAGGTCGAGACCGATTTCGAATACCTGGGCATCGTCAACGACGTGCCGATGACCCTGATCGCCAAGCCCAGCCTGCCGGCCAACAACTACGCCGAGCTGTCCTCGTGGGTGACGGCCAACAAGGGCAAGATCAACATCGGCAATGCCGGCGTGGGTTCGGCCTCGCACCTGTGCGGCCTGCTCTACCAGAGCGCCACCAAGACCGAGATGACGCCCGTGCCCTACAAGGGCACCGCGCCGGCCATCACCGACCTGATCGGCGGCCAGATCGACCTGCTGTGCGACCAGACCACCAACACCTCGCCGCAGATCGAGGCGAAGAAGGTCAAGGCCTATGCCGTGACCTCGCCCAAGCGCCTGACCACGCCGCTGCTGAAGGACCTGCCCACCCTGCAGGAAGCCGGCCTGAAGGACTTCCAGGTCACGATCTGGCACGGCCTGTATGCGCCCAAGGGAACGCCGGCACCGATCCAGAAGAAGCTCAACGAAGCCCTGAAGGCCGCGTTGAAGGACGCCGACTTCATCAAGCGCGAGGAAGCGCTGGGCGCCGTGGTCGCGACCGACGGGCGCATCGAACCCGAGGGCCACAAGAAGTTCGTGGCGGCCGAGATCGCGAAGTGGAGCCCGATCATCAAGGCCGCCGGGGTGTACGCGGACTGAGCGCCGCGGGGTGCAGTCGGGGCGTCAGAGGTGCTGCGAGATCAGCACCGCGGCGCCCGCGAGCGAGATCGCGCCGCCGACGAGTTTTCTGAGGTTCCTGAGCGTCATGGTGGTTCTCCTGGCTGAGGCTCCATGGTGCCGCGCATTGCTTCGGCACGGGTTTGGAAATCCTCATGCCGGGGATAGCCGGGACCCTCAGGACCCGCGCCGCAGCCGCCGGTAGACGCGGCTGCCGAGCCAGCCGCCCACGAGGATCGACACGCACTGCACGCCGAGCGCGACCATGTAGAGCGTGCCCAGGTCGCCGTCATTGCGTGCGTGATGGAGTTCGTACCACTGGCCCACAGGCCCGATGAGCTTGTAGAACAAGAAGCCGACGATGAGCGCGCCGGCCACGATGGCTGCGAAGTGCTTGAGGCGGTTCATGGCACGTACCAGAACCAGATGGCCGAGGCCTTGCGGTAGTCGGTCATCAGGCCTTCTCACGAAATGCCGCCGGATCGCGCAAGCAGGTCAATGGTCGTGGTGCAGATAGCTGGCCTGCCGCGGCAGCCGCAGGCTCACGAGGAAGGCGATCACCATCATCGCGCTCACGTACCAGAAGAAGGCCGACTCGTGGCCCAGTGACTTCAGGCCCAGCGCCACGTACTCGGCCGAGCCGCCGAAGATCGCGTTGGCCACCGCGTAGGCCAGGCCCACGCCGAGCGCGCGCACCTCGGGCGGGAACATCTCGGCCTTCACGATGCCGCTGATCGAGGTGTAGAAGCTCACGATGGCCAGCGCCACGATGATCAGCACGAAGGCCAGCACCGGGCTGGTGGTGTGCTGCAGCGCGGTGAGGATCGGCACGGTGGCGATCGCGCCCAGGCCGCCGAACAGCAGCATGTTGTTGCGCCGGCCGATGCGGTCCGACAGCGCGCCGAACAGCGGCTGCATGCACATGTAGGCGAACAGCGCGCCGGTCATCACGTAGCTCGCGGTCTTGATCGGCAGGTGCACCGTGTTCACCAGGTACTTCTGCATGTAGGTGGTGAAGGTGTAGAAGATCAGCGAGCCGCCGGCCGTGTAGCCCAGCACGGTGAGGAAGGCCGGCGTGTGGTGCCTGAACAGGCCGCCGATGCTGCCGGCCTCCTTGTTCTTCTTCGCTTCGTCGCTCTGCGTCTCGTGCAGCGTGCGGCGCAGCAGCAGCGCGACCACCGCGGCGATGGCGCCGATCACGAACGGGATGCGCCAGCCCCAGGCCTTGAGCTCGGCCTCGCTCAGCAGCTGCTCGAGCACCACGATCACCAGCACCGCGAGCAGCTGGCCGCCGATCAGCGTGACGTACTGGAACGAGGAGAAGAAGCCGCGCTGGCCGCGCAGCGCGACCTCGCTCATGTAGGTGGCGGTGGTGCCGTATTCGCCGCCCACCGACAGGCCCTGGAACAGCCGGCACATCAACAGCAGGAACGGTGCCCAGGCACCGATGGCCGCGTAGGTCGGCAGGCAGGCGATGACCAGCGAGCCGCCGCACATCATCGTGACCGAGATCAGCATCGAGGTCTTGCGCCCGAGCCGGTCGGCGATGCGGCCGAACAGCCAGCCGCCGATCGGCCGCATCAGGAAGCCGGCCGCGAACACGCCCGCGGTGTTGAGCAGCTGCGCGGTGGGATCGGACTTGGGGAAGAAGGCCGGCGCGAAATAGAGCGCCGAGAACGCGTAGACGTAGAAGTCGAACCACTCGACCAGGTTGCCCGAGGAGGCCGCCATGATCGCGAACACGCGGTGGCGTTTTTCTTCCGCGGTGTAGTGGGGTGGGGATGCGGAAGCCGCCGGGCTTCCCGGGCTCGCGTGGAGGGGCGTGGTCGCGCTCATGGTGCCTGTGGGCCACCGAACGGGCCGGCGGCCGTGTTGTTGTTGCCGGACCATTCTGCGCCGCACGATGACCGGGTCGTGTCAGCCGGTGCCGCATCGGCCTATCGCCGATGGGGCCTTGCGCGCGGCCCGCGCCCCCGGCACGGACCCGTGGCAGCCCGCTAGAACGTGCCCGGCAGCAGGATGCCCGAATCCACCGTGTTGATGTCGGTATGGCCGCAGAAGGCCATGGTCACGTCGAGTTCCTTGTGGATGATCTGCAGCGCGCGCGTCACGCCGGCCTGGCCGTAGGCGCCCAGGCCGTAGAGGAAGCTGCGGCCGATCATCGTGCCGCGGGCGCCGAGGGCGCGCGCCTTGAGCACGTCCTGGCCGCTGCGGATGCCGCCGTCCATCCAGACCTCGATGTCGCGGCCCACGGCATCGGCGATGGCCGGCAGCGCGCTGATCGAGGAGGGCGCGCCGTCGAGCTGGCGCCCGCCGTGGTTCGACACGATCAGCGCGTCGGCGCCGCTGTTCGCGGCCAGCCGCGCGTCTTCCGCGTCGAGGATGCCCTTGAGGATCAGCTTGCCGCCCCAGCGTTTCTTGATCCACTCGATGTCGCCCCAGTTCAGCGCCGGGTCGAACTGCTCGGCGGTCCACGAGGACAGCGAGGACAGGTCCTTCACGCCCATGGCGTGGCCCGCGATGTTGCGGAAGGTGCGGCGCTTGGTGCCCAGCATGCCGAGGCACCAGTGCGGCTTGGTCGCGAGGTTCAGCAGGTTCTTGATCGTGGGCTTGGGCGGCGTGGTCAGGCCGTTCTTGATGTCCTTGTGGCGCTGGCCGAGGATCTGCAGGTCGAGCGTGAGCTGCAGCGCCGACACGTTGGCCGCGCGCGCGCGGTCGATCAGGCGTTCGATGAAGTCGCGGTCCTTCATCACGTAGAGCTGGAACCAGAACGGATGGCGGCCGGTGTTCTCGGCGATGTCCTCGAGCGAGCAGATGCTCATGGTCGAGAGCGTGAACGGGATGCCGAAGGCCTTGGCCGCGAGCGCGCCCAGGATCTCGCCGTCGGCGTGCTGCATGCCCGTGAGGCCCGTGGGCGCGATCGCCACCGGCATCGCCACGTCCTGCCCGATCATGGTGGTGCGGGTGGAGCGGCCCTCCATGTTGACCGCCACGCGCTGGCGCAGCTTGATCTTCTGGAAGTCGCTCTCGTTGGCGCGGTAGGTGCCCTCGGTCCACGCGCCGGAGTCGGCGTAGTCGTAGAACATCTTCGGCACGCGCCGCTTGGCGACCACCCGCAGGTCTTCGATGCAGGTGATCTTGGAAAGGTCGGGCACGGGGAGTCTCCTGTGGAACGGGTTGTTGTCGTGGGCGGGCCTGGGGGCCGGGCCGCCGCCATTATTGGGCAGCAGCCTCTCCCGCAGCGCAACGCGCGGCGCCGTGAGTGTGGCCGCGGCGGGCCCCGGCGGGGCTGAAAAACGCTGCGCGGCGATCTGAAAAAAATTCAGGCGGCCGCTTCCCGCCTCGTCAGCCCTCGAGCGACTGCCGGGCCCAGGCCACGAAGGCCGCGCATTCGGGGCGCTCGAGCGCACCCGGCCGCCAGCACAGGAAGTAGTGGTTGGGCGAGGGCACGCTGACCGGCGACAGCCGCACCAGCCGGCCGCCGTCGATCCAGGCGCGGCCCAGGTGCAGCCGCATCAGCGCCACGCCCAGGCCCTCGGCGGCCGCCTCGAGCAGCAGGCCCAGGTCGGTGAACTGGGCGCCGCTGGCGGGCTCGGGCAGGCCGATGCCGTGGGCCGCGAACCAGAGGCGCCAGTTCTCGAGCGGGGTGCGCAGCAGCTGGGCGCGTTCCACCTCGGCCCGGGTGGCGAAACCCTCGAACGGGCCGTGGCGCTTCAGGTAGGCCGGGCTGCACACGGGCGTGAGCGCATCGGCCGGGAACTGCAGGAACTCGCGCTGGCGGAACGGCCCGGCGCCGAAACGCAACTCGATGTCGGCCTCGTCGAGCGCGTTCTCGCGCATCGGCGCCGTCACCTGCATCACCAGCTCGACCTCGGGATGGGCCTCGCAGAAACGCGCGAGTTGCGGCATCAGGATCTGGCGCGAGAAGGTGGGCGTGACGGCCACGCGCAGCCGGCGCGTGTGGGGCGCGGCCTCGCGGCCCGGCACCTGCTCGAGCGCGAAGATGGCCTCGCGCACCCGCGCCAGGTAGACGATGCCGTCGGCGCTGAGGCTGAAGTCGCTGCCCGCGAAGAAGCGCAGGCCGAGTTGCGACTCGAGCTGGCGGATGCGGTGGCTCACGGCGCTGGGCGTCACGCTGAGCTCCTCGGCCGCCAGGTTCACGCTGCGCAGGCGCGCGACGGCCTCGAAGGCGAGCAGGCCCTGGGTGGACGGGAGGCGCGTGGAAGCCATGAAGGTGTGGAGGGCAGTGCGTAGAAGGAGGTTGTACCCGAGGGCGCGGGGCGGCCCACGGTTGTCCGCAGGTGGTGCGCCGCGGGGCCCGCGGGCGTACGATGGTATCGAAGCGCCGCGGGCCCGACCGCCCCGGCGCTTCGTTTCGCCGCGCCGCAATGCAGTGCAGAGGGGACAGGTGGAAAGGAACAGGGGGTCTGAGCGATCGCAGTGTGTTGCAGCGCATCCGTCACATCGAATACAACAGTACGGAGACAGACACATGGTTTGGCAACAGGTTTACAACCCGTTCGGGAACATGGTGGTATCGACGGCGCTCGCCGCGATACCGGTGGTGGTGATGCTGGTGTGCCTCGGCCTCCTGCACGTCAAGGCCCACTTCGCGGCCGGGCTCGGCCTCCTCAGCGCGCTGGCGATCGCGGTCTTCGCCTTCGGCATGCCGGCCGACATGGCGGGCAAGGCCGCCTTCCTCGGCGGCATCACCGGGCTGCTGCCGATCGGCTGGATCGTGCTCAACATCATCTTCCTGCAGCAGCTCACGCAGCAGAACGGCAGCTTCCAGGTGCTGCAGGATTCCATCGCCGGCATCACCGAGGACCGGCGGCTGCAGCTGCTTTTGATCGCCTTCGCCTTCGGCGCCTTCTTCGAGGGTGCGGCCGGCTTCGGCACGCCGGTGGCGGTCACGGCCGCCATCCTGATCGGGCTGGGCTTCTCGCCGCTCGCGGCCTCGGGTCTCTCGCTGATCGCCAACACGGCGCCGGTGGCCTTCGGCGCGCTCGGCACGCCGGTGCTCACGCTGGCCAAGGTGCACGGCTACGACCTGATGGCCGTCACCGCGATGATCGGCCGTCAGCTGCCCTTCTTCTCGGTGCTGGTGCCGTTCTGGCTGATCTGGGCCTTCGCGGGCCGCAAGGGCATGTGGGAGGTCTGGCCGGCGATCCTGGTCACCGGCGTCTCGTTCGCGATCCCGCAGTACCTGGTGTCGAACTTCATCGGCCCCGAGCTGGTGGACATCATCGCGGCCATCGTCTCGATGGTCTGCCTGGTGCTGTTCCTGCGCGTGTGGAAGCCCGCCAAGGCGTGGACCTCGGTCTCGCTCAAGGGCCACGAGGCCGACGGCGGCGAGGCCAAGCCGGTGGGTGCGCCCGCGAAGCACTCCACGGCCGCGGTGGTGCGCGCCTGGACCCCGTGGCTGATCCTCACGGTGTTCGTGTTCATCTGGGGCCTGCCCTCGGTCAAGACCTGGCTCAACGGCATCTTCGCGCCCAACTTCCCGATCGATGGGCTGCACAACATGATCGAGAAGGTGGCGCCGGTGGTGCCCAAGCCGACCAAGGAAGGCGCGGTCTACCAGCTGCTGCTGCTCTCGGCCACCGGCACCGGCATCCTGGTGTCGGCGCTCGTGGGCGGCTTGGTCATGAAGTACAACCCGGTCCAGCTCGTGGCCGCCTATGGCCGCACGCTGTGGCTGGTGAAGTTCTCGCTGCTCACCATCGTGCTGATGCTCGCGCTGGGCACGCTCACGCGCTACTCGGGGCTCGACACCACGCTGGGCCTGGCCTTCGCCAACACCGGCGTGTTCTATCCCTTCTTCGGCACCCTGATGGGCTGGCTGGGCGTGGCGCTCACGGGGTCCGACACGGCCTCGAACGTGCTGTTCGGCGGCATGCAGAAGGTGGCGGCCGACCAGCTCGGGCTGAGCCCGAACCTGATGGGCGCGGCCAACAGCTCGGGCGGCGTGATGGGCAAGATGATCGATGCGCAGTCGATCGTGGTGGCCTCGACCGCCACGCGCTGGTTCAACCACGAGGGCGAGATCCTGCGCTACGTGTTCTTCCACTCGATCGCGCTGGCCTGCCTGGTCGGCATCCTCGTGACCCTGCAGGCCTACGTGTGGCCGTTCACCGCGATGGTGGTGAAGTAGGCGCCGCGGCGTCGGCCAGCGCGCGCAGCAGCCGGCGCAGGTCCTCGACCGCCTCGCGCACCAGCTCGGCGCCGCCCATCTGCGCCTTGACGATCGCGCCGTCGATGCCGATGGCGGCGGCCTGCGCGAGCGCCATGCGCTGCGGCAGCGTGGTGGGCAGCAGATCGGCGATCACCTCGACCATCTCGCGCTTGTGATCGCGCGCGCGCTCGGCCGCGCCCTCGACGCTGCCGCCCACCTCGGCCACGGCGTTGATGAAGGCACAGCCGCGGAACACCGGGTCGGTGAACCATTCGGCCATCACGTCGGCCAGCAGCAGCAGGGCCTGCGCGTCGCCGCTGCGCTCGTGCGCGCCGCGCCGCCCCAGCGCATCGACGAACCAGGCCATCCAGCGCGCATGCCGGTGGTCGAGGAAGGCGCGCACCAGGTCGTCCTTCGAGGGGAAGTGGCGGTAGAAGGTGACCTTGGTCACGGCCGAGGCCGCGATCACGCGGTCGATGCCGGTGGCGCGGATGCCGTCGGCATAGAAGAGGTCGTGCGCCGTGAGCAGGATGCGCTCGCGCGCGGGCAGGGCGGAAAGGTCCAGGTCCATGGCGCGATTGTAGGCACTCTCGCCGTCATGTAGACAGGTCTGTCTACATGTGGCACATTGCGGCCGGGCTACACCGCCTTTTCCCTCTTCCAACGTTCCCCTCTTCACCGAAAGACCGCCATGGAATCCGAATCCCGCCCGCCGCTGCCCCCGTTCACGCTCGAGACCGCGCTCAAGAAGGTCCAGGCCGCCGAAGATGCCTGGAACACGCGCGACCCGGTGCGCGTGAGCCTGGCCTACACGCCCGACACCGAATGGCGCAACCGGGCCGACTTCGTCAACGGCCGCGAGCAGGTGGTGCAGTTCCTGCAGCGCAAGTGGGTGCGCGAGCTCGACTACCGCCTGAAGAAGACGCTCTGGGCCTTCATGGACAACCGCATCGCGGTGCGCTTCGAATACGAATGGCACGACGACTCGGGCCACTGGTTCCGCAGCCACGGCAACGAGAACTGGGAGTTCGCGCCCAACGGCCTGATGCAGCGGCGCTACGCGAGCATCAACGACCAGCCCATCGCGGAGTCGGAGCGCAAGTTCCGCTGGGAACGCGCCTGATCGCGCCGGGCCGGGCGGCACGCCTGTTGCTTGCCCGTGTCCGGCACTCAAGGAGCACCTGAACATGAACCGCAACGACGTCACCGAGAAGATCATCGCCACCAAGGTGGCCAAGGGCCTGCAGTGGGCCGATGTCGCGAAGAAGCTCGGCCTCTCGAAGGAATGGACCACCGCCGCCTGCCTCGGCCAGATGACGCTCGACGAGAAGCAGGCCAAGATCGTCGGGCGCATCTTCGGCCTCAGCGCCGAGGAGCAGAAGTGGCTGCAGGTGGTGCCGTACAAGGGCTCGCTGCCCTCGGCGGTGCCGACCGATCCGCTGATCTACCGCTGGTACGAGATCGTCAGCGTCTACGGCACCACCATCAAGGAGCTGATCCACGAGGAGTTCGGCGACGGCATCATGAGCGCCATCGACTTCAGCATGGACATCCAGCGCCAGCCCGATCCCAAGGGCGACCGCGTGAACGTGGTGCTCTCCGGCAAGTTCCTGCCCTACAAGACCTATTGAATCAGAAGGCGTAGTCGGCCGGCTCCTCGGGCGCGCTGTCCGAGCGGCCGCCCGGCGAGCGCAGCAGCGCGGGCACGGGGTGCGCCGCGTAGTAGCCGCCCTCGATCGCGCCGACGATCGAACGCGCCACCGCATCGGCCGGTGCCAGCAGGCGCCGCCGCGTCGACATGCGCTCGCCGGCCAGGCCCGCGGCGATGCGCTCGAGGCGCGGGTCGCCCGGCGGTGCCAGCTCGGGATGGAGCACGCTCACGCGCACGCGGCCCGCATGCTCCTGGCGCAAGCCCTCGGAGATCGCGTCCACCGCGTACTGCGTGCCGTGGTAGACGGCCGACTCCGCCGTCACGCCCGTGACGGACACCGGTGCCAGGTTCACGATGTGGCCCCAGCCCTGCTCCTGCATCGTCGGCAGCACGGCCGCGATGCCGAGCAGCACGCCGCGCAGGTTGACGTCGATCATGAGCTCCCACTCCTCGATCTTGCGCATCCACAGCGGCGAGCGCGGCATCACGCCCGCGGCGTTGACCAGCGCGTCGATGCGGTCGTGGCGCTCGAGCGCGAGTTCGGCGAAGGCCTCCATCTCGGGGCGCAGCGTGACGTCGAGCCGCTGGAAGCTCGCCGAGCCGCCGATGGCCCGGATCTCGGCCGCGAGCGCCGCGAGCCGGTCGGTGCGGCGCGCACCGAGCACCACGTGGGCACCGCGCCGCGCGAGCAGCCGCGCGGTCGCTTCGCCGATGCCACTGCTCGCGCCGGTGATGAGAACGACTTTGTCCTGGATTGCGGTCATGGAAAACTCCTCGTGCTGAAGGGGATGCACAGGCGCCATGGGGGCTCCCGGCATGGTGAGAAGTTTCGCGCCCGGCGCGCTCCAGGCGGTATCCGGATCGAACGCGGTTCTTGCCTTTTTCTCCGAAACAAGGGGGCCGGCGCCGACAGCGCCGAGGCGCGCGCGAACTTTCTTCTCGCAGAGCCCATCTTCGGTGCATGGCCGTTCCGGGGCTGGCCGTTTCCGGCCCTGTGTCCGCCGGTTCTTGCCCGATCCTTCGCCGCGGCGGTGGCCCCGGCGGGCCGCAGGGCATCGCGCGGGGGCGCGGGCGCTGACTATAAGATGCCCGCATTCCGAACCGCCCGTACCCGACCCGCACCGCATCTCCCATGGTCAAGAACAACCTCCAGGAGCGCAAGCAGCGCGAACTCGAGCAGCGCCGCAAGGACATCCTGAAGGTGGTGCGCAAGCTGATCATCCGCGACGGCGCGCGCGAGGTGACGATGCGCAAGGTGGCCGAGGAATCGGGCTTCTCGAACACGGTGGTCTACACGCTGTTCGGCGACAAGGCCAGCATGATCACCAACGCGATCGACGAGGACATCATCCGCATGCACAAGCTGGTGCAGGCGGCGATCGCGAGCGGCGAGGGCGCCTTGGCGCGCGTGCGGCTGGCCTGCCGGGCCTACGTGGAGAACGGCCTGCGCCATCCCGACCAGTATTTCCTGGTGTTCATGGAGCGCCGGCCCGCGGCGCCGGTCGAGACCTCGACGCTGGTGTTCGGCGATCCCGAGCGCGACCCCTATGCACTGGTGCGCGGCCTCGCGGCGGAACTGGTGCGCGAGGGCTTCGTGGCGGCCGACGACACCCAGCTGCACGTGATCACGCAGCTGCTGTGGGAAGGCATCCACGGCATGACCTCGCTGCGCGTGTCGGGCGGCGACGATCCCTGGATCGAGCGCATCGACGCGATGGCGCACCTCGAGCTGCTGGTCGACGTGCTGCTGCTGGGCATCGTGCACCGCTTCGCGGGGCCGAAGGCGAAGGCGGCGCTGGCGCAGCTCGCGCCCGCCGCCAAGGGCTGATCAGCGCGCCAGCAGCTTGAGCATCCGCTCGAAGGTCTTGCCGTAGGGCGGCTTGAACAGGCCGAGCCCGTTGAGGCCCGACTGGTGGAACACCGGCTTCATCTTCGAGAAGGTCTGGAAGCCGAACTCGCCGTGGTAGGCGCCCATGCCGCTCGCGCCGACGCCGCCGAACGGCAGGTCGTCCTGCGCGATGTGCAACAGCGTGTCGTTGACGGTCACGCCGCCGGCCACGGTCTGGGCCAGCACGCGGTCGATGTCGGCGCGCTGCTTCTCGAACAGGTAGAGCGCGAGCGGCCGCGGCCGGGCGTTGACGTAGCCGATGGCCTCCTCGAGCGTGTCGTAGGGCACGAGCGGCAGCACGGGGCCGAAGATCTCCTCCTGCATCACGCGCATGCCGTCGCCCACGCCCGTGAGCAGCACCGGCGGCAGCCGCCGGGACGCGGCATCGGCCGGCGCATCGCCGAGCCGCTCCACCGCCGCACCTTGGGCCTGGGCTTCCGTCACCAGCGCCTCGAGCCGCGCGAAATGGCGCGGGCTCACGATGCTGGTGTAGTCGGCGTTGCGCCCCAGGTCGGGGTAGAGCGCGGCGAACACGCGCCGCGCGGCCTCGACGAAGCGCGCCTGCTGCTCGCGCGGGACCAGCACGTAGTCGGGCGCGATGCAGGTCTGGCCGGCATTGAGCGTCTTGCCCACGAGGATGCGTTCCACCGCCTTGTCGAAGGCGGCGCCGCGGCCCACGATGGCCGGCGACTTGCCGCCGAGCTCGAGCGTGACCGGCGTCAGGTGCTCGCTCGCGGCGCGCATCACGTGGCGGCCGACCTCGGTCGAGCCGGTGAACAGCAGGTGGTCGAAGGGCAGGCGCGCGAATTCGCGCGCCACCTCGGCATCGCCGTTGACCACCGTGATCTCGTCGGCCGTGAAGGCCGCGCCCACCAGCCGCGCGAACAGCTCGGCGAAGCGCGGCGTGTACTCCGACTGCTTGAGCATCGCGCGGTTGCCCGCGGCCAGCGCCGCCGTGAGCGGCCCGGCCGCGAGGTACAGCGGGTAGTTCCAGGGCACGACGATGCCGACCACGCCGAGCGGCTGCGGCATCAGCCGCGAGGACGCGGGCTTGAACCACAGCCCGGTGCTGCGGCGGCGCACGCGCATCCAACGCTTGCCGTGGCGCAGCGCATGGTCGATGCCCTCGAGCGTGGGGAAGACCTCGGCCAGCTCGGTCTCCTGGCGCGGCCGGTTCGAGAAGTCGGCGCTGATCGCGGCCGCGATCGCGGCGCGGTGCTCGCGCACCAGCGCGCGCAGCCGGCGCAGGCGGTCGGCGCGCACGCTCCAGGGCGGGGCCTGGTCGCGCAGGCTGGCGGCGCGCTGGGCGTCGAAGAGGGGGCGCAGCTCTGGGGTCATGGAGGCCTCGGCGTGTCGGGGGATGGTCGGCGGCAAGTATGCCGGCCGGGCGTCAGCCGGTCTGGTGATAGACCGGCCAGGCGTCCTGGATCTTGCCGCCGCGCACGGTGATCAGGTCGCCGAACTGCAGCAGCACGCCCTCGGCGATCGCGGGCCGCAGGAAGACCTGGTCGTCGACCCGCAGGCCCACCGAGGGCGAGGCGTTGACGTTCTCCTGGTTCGCGCTGTGGCCCAGGATGCCGTTGAACTGCAGGCCGCGCGGCGAGGCGTAGTCGGCCAGCCACCAGCCGCCGTAGATGTAGAAGGTCTGGCGCTGGTTCACGTCCCACCACGAGAAGATCCTCGACTTCGCGTCGAGCGCGGGAATCTGCACCGGCCCCGTGGCCTTGAGCACCGGCGTGGCGATGAAGGCCGCGGGCTCGTGCTCGGCCAGGGTCTCGATGTCGTAGTGCGTGGGCTTGAGCAGCGCGGTGCCGACGCTGATCTCGGTGCTGAGCTTCTCGGCGCCGTGCAGCGTGTAGCTCGGGCTGCCGCCGGCGTTGAGCGTGAGCCGCTCGTTCCACAGCGCGGGCCGGTGCGTGCGCGCGAAGTCGGCGAAGCCCTGGTAGATCGCCATCGCGCGCGCCAGCAGCTCCTCGGGCGTGCCGAGCACCTTGGGCACGCCGAAGCCCACGTGCGCGTCGTAGCCCATGAAGCCCGCGAACTCCAGCGCCGCCGGGTTGGCGTCGATCATCTCGAGCATGCGCGCGAGCGTCGCGTTGTCGGCCACGCCGCCGCGGTGCAGGCCGACGTCGATCTCGATGTTGATGCGCAGCCGCGTGCCCAGGCCACCGGCCAGCGCGAGGTACTGCTGCAGCCGCTCGGGCGTGTCGACCAGCCATTGCAATTGGCGCGCGGCATCGAACGGGCCCTTGAGCTGGCGGTAGAACAGCGCCGCCGACTGCACCGGCAGCGGCTTGCCCAGCAGCAGGTCGAAGTCGGGGAACACGGCCGCGTCGAGGTTGAGGAAGGGCTGGTGGAAGGACATCAGCCGGCGGCTGCCCGAGCGCCTGGCCACGTAGGCGATCAGCGACTGGCAGGGCAGCGACTTCTCGACGATGCGGTAGTGCTTGCCCGCGCGCTGCAGGCCGCCGGCCACGCGCTCGATGTTGGCGTCGAGCCGGTCGAGGTCGATCACCATGCAGGGCCGCATCGGCCCGTTGCGGCGCAGCTCGTCGTTGAGCGCGCGGAAGTAGGGTTCGTGCGGCGCGCCCGCGTCGCCGGGGCGCAGCGCGAAGGCGGCGGCCGCACCCAGCCCGACGGTGCCGAGCGTGCCCAGCAACAGCTTTCTTCTCCGGCGTCCACTCATGATGCGATCCCGAACAGTTGCCGCAGGTAGGGGTTGAGCAGGCGGCCCTGCGGATCGAGCCGCGCGCGCAGCGCGAGAAAGTCGTTCCAGCGCGGATAGAGCGCGGCGAGCTCC
Organism: Variovorax sp. PDC80; assembly: GCF_900115375.1. Lineage (NCBI taxonomy): Bacteria > Pseudomonadati > Pseudomonadota > Betaproteobacteria > Burkholderiales > Comamonadaceae > Variovorax > Variovorax sp. PDC80. Next base: position 19,973 of record NZ_FOWG01000009.1, read on the forward strand.
ACCGGGCCGCGGTCGTGCAGTTTGCCCCAGTGCGGCCGGCCCTGGTACTTGCGGAAGATCGGGCCGATCTGCGAGAGCAGGTAGTCGTGCGGTTCGCCCACTGCCGCATGGACGGCGATCGAGCAGCTGTCGCGGCCATGGAAGGGGCTGAGCCAGGCATCGTCGGCCGGCACGAAGCGGAACTCGAGCGGAAAGAACACGTCGTTGCGCCGCTCGAGCGCCGCGATCACCTCGCGCAGGCAGGCGATGCCCTGGGCCTGCGGCACGTGGTACTCGGTCTCGTTGAAGCGCGTGGGCCGCTGGGTCGAGAGCAGCCGCCACGAGCGGTTCTTCGCCTCCTCGGTCTGGTCGCCATCGATCAGCGCCGCGGCGACGCGGCGGCGCAGCGCCGGGAACCAGCCGAGCCAGTCGCGCAACCGGCGCAGGTCGCGCAGCATGTCCTCGTCGGCCGAGGGCGGCTGCACGGTGTCGCTGCCTTCGTAGAGGTCGTTCGCGATGCCCGCGGCATAGCCCGTGAAGGGCAGCACGTAGAACTCGAAATTGCGATGCCGCCGCGCGAGCGCCGATGCCTCGTCGAGCATGGCCGCGAGCGGGCGCAGGAACACGCGGCGGTGCAGGTTGAAGGCCGGCACGGTGCGCACCGTGGCCTCGCTGATCACGCCGAGGCAACCGAGCGAGACGCGCGCCGCCGCGAACAGCTCGGGCTCGCGCGTGGCGCTGCATTCGATCGCTTCCGCGTTGGCGGTCACGAGGCGCAGCGCGGTCACTTCGGCATGCATCGCGGGCAGCGCGAGGCCGGTGCCGTGGGTGCCGGTGCTGATCGCGCCCGCGAAGGACTGCACGTCGATGTCGGGCAGGTTGCGCAGCGCGAGGCCGCGCGCATCGAGCTCCTGCGACAGCACGGCGAGGCGCATGCCGGCCTGCAGGGTGGCGGTCTGCGCGGCGGCATCGGTGCCGACGAAGGCCGACATGGCGTCGAGCGAGAGCAGCGTGGCGTCGGTGGGCACCAGCGCGGTGAACGAATGGCCCGCGCCGACGCAGCGCAGGCCGGAGCCGCCCGAAGCGCGCAGCACGGCGCGCAACTCGGCTTCGTCGGCCGGCGTGGCGAGCAGGCGCGGCTGGCAGTGTTGCAGGCCGGACCAGTTGCGCCAGGGCAGCGGGGCGGTGGCCGCGGCGGGCGTGGCGGGTGAAGCAGGCATGGGCGCGGACGCATCGGCCGCGCGCGCGCCGAGTCCGCTGGCGAGCAGCGCGCCGGCACCGGCCTGCAGCAAGGTGCGGCGGCGCGGTCCGCGCGCGTCGATGGAGGAGTGGCGGGGAGGCATCGCGTCGACGGTTCCTAGAAGCTGTGGCGCACGCCGAAGGTGACGCCGGTCTGCGTGCGATCGACCGTGGGGCTCTGCGCATTGAGGCCCACGAGCTGCGCGCCCACCAGTCCGCCGCGGTAGATCGAACGGTCGACCTCGGCATAGAGCATGGTGCGCTTCGACAGCAGGTAGCCCGCCACCACCTGGTACTGGCTGGCCGAGCCGTCGAAGTCGCTGGTGTGGCCGCGCTGCCGCGTGAACCAGGCGTTGAAGGCCAGCGTGAGCCAGGGCGTGGCCTTCCAGGTGAGGCCACCCAAGGCCATGCGGCGCTTGGCGAAGCCGCCTGGGAAGTTGGCATCGAGCACCTGGACCGGCGAGATGATGCCGAGCCCGGCAAGATCCACGGGCGTGAACGGTCCGTTGGCGAAGGAGGTGAAGGCGTTGTCGCGCCGGTTGCCGATGTAGCCGGCCTGCAGCGTGAGGTTCTCGCCGATCAGGAACTGGGCACCGGCGGTGGCGATGTCGAAGCGCGCATGCGAGGCATCGTCGGTGCTGCGCATGAAGGCCGCCGCGAGCTTCACCGGGCCCTTCTCGGGGATGTAGGCCAGGCCCGCGCCGATCTGGCTGCCGCGGCGCGCCGAGCCCTCGCCTTCGCCGATCGCGTACTGCGCGAGCAGCACCACGTCGCCGAGCTGCGCGCCGTAATGGACCATGTTGTTGGTCTTGCTCGCGGCCAGCAGGGTGTGCTCGGGTTTGAAGGCGTTGAAGTAGTCGCCCCAGAGGTTCGAACCATAGGCGAGCGAGGCCGCTTCCATCGCCACGTTGTACTGGCGCCCGAAGGTCAGCTGGCCCCAGCGGTCCGACTGCAATCCGACCGAGGCGATCTGGAAGTGCTGCGGATCGCCCTCGGGCACGCGTTCGCCGTTGCGGATGTCGAAGTGGCTCTCGACCTGGAACAGCGCCTGCAATCCCCCACCGAGGTCCTCGCTGCCCTTGAGGCCCCAGAAGCTCTCGGAGAGCCCGCCGCCGCGGCTCATGCGCAGCCGCGAACGGCTTCGATAGGGAACGCCCTCGGCCGTGTACTCGGCGCCATGGCTCTCGTAGCGCAGGCTGGCATCGACGGTGCCGTACAGGGTGACGGTGCTCTGCGCCTGGGCCGCGGTTCCCGCGAGCACCAGCAATGCCGCCGATGCGATCGCGATCTGCTGTCTCATGTTGTGTCTCCTCCTGCCGGGTGGCTTGGAGCCCGGGCGTTGACCACGGGCTGGAAGTGCGCCGTCTTCGCGGCGCGGGCGGATGATAGAACGATGTTCTTTAATAAATCAACGTTTCTTTTGGGAGCGTTGTTTTTGATCAGGTCGAGGTCGTAGCGGGCTCACGCCGATGGGGTACTCCCCTCCGCGAATGTCCCCCGCCTTCGGCTCCTCCTTTATTTCGCTGCGGGGAGTACCCCATCGACGTGAGCCAGGGCGCAGCGGTTGTTGAACCGCCGGCACCACCACTGCGCCTCCCGTGCACAGGGCAGTGGGTGCTTCCCGCAGCGAAATTAAGGAGGAGGCCGAAGGCCGGGGGACATTCGCGGAGGGAAGTACCCGCTGTCCTGTGCACGCCCCCCGACCCGCAACAAGCCCGCCCTAAGATCCCCACCATGCCCTCCAACCGAACCTGGCGAACCGCCATCGCAGCCCTCTCATTCGTGGCAGCAACAGCAGCGACGGCCGCCCCCACAGCCCAGGTGTTCGACCGCGTCGCCAAACCCGAAGCGGTCGATGCCCAATGGCGCCCCACGTTGTGTGCGCTGCTCTCGAAGTCCTGCAGCGCCGAGGAGCTCGGCCTCTACCGGCCGCGCGGCAGTGCCGAGGGTGAATACGTGGTGCTGTCGGTGAAGCCGCTCGCGATGGCGCGCGTGCAGAGAACTGCGGACGGAAGCTGGCACCTGCAGCGGCTGCATGACTTCTCGGCCTACCAGGGCACGCCCTCGAAGCTAGGCGGTGGCCGCGAGCCGCAGCGCTCGCTCGCGCCGGCGCTCTATCCGCTGGCCAACGGCCGCTGGGCGGTCGCGGTGCAGAGCGCGTTCAGCGACATGTACTCGGGCGGCGGCGCCAGCTTCGTCGTCGCCGACTTCGTACCGTTGGAAGGGGACCCGGCCACCGCCAAGCCGGCCTACGAAGACATCCCTTTCTGGTGCTCGCAGATGATCCGCGCCTGCTTCTCCGAGAAGGAATACAAGACCTCGCCGCACTGCCACGACGAGACCTCGGGCAGCCTGCGCATCGCCTATGCCGATGCCGCGCGGCCCGGTGCTGCCCATGGCTGGAGCTTCAGCTGGACCGAGAGCGAATGGCCCGCGCACAAGCCGCGCAGCGCGCGGCGCAGCGGCACCACGCGCTTCACCGCGGCCGACACCTCGGCCGTGCCGTTCTGCGGCGGTCCGCAGTAGCGGGGCGGCTCAGTCCGCGGGCGGCGGTGCTTCCCATGCGAAGCCCACGCCGTACACCGAGCGGATCCAGTCGTGCCCGGGCGTCACCGCGCCGAGCTTGCGGCGCAGGTTCTTCACGTGGCTGTCGATCGCGCGCTCGGTCACGTCCACCGTGTCGTCGTACGCCAGCTCGAGCAGCCGCGCGCGCGAGAAGATGCGCCCCGGATGGCGCGACAGCACCTGCAGCAGCCCGAACTCGCGGCGCGTGAGGTTCAGCGGCGTGCCCTCGAGCGAGGCGCGCCAGTGCACGTCGTCGAGCACCAGCCCGGGCGCCGCCTCGTTCGCGGCGCGGCCCGGCGCTCCTTGTTCGGACACGCCCGGCGCCGCGCGGCGCAGCACCGCGCGCACGCGCGCCACCAGCTCGCGCGGCGAGAAGGGCTTGCAGACGTAGTCGTCGGCGCCGAGCTCCAGGCCCAGCAGCCGGTCGACCTCCTCGATGCGCGCCGTCAGCATGATGATCGGATGGGCCGTGTGCTCGCGCGCGCGCCGCAGCACCTCGATGCCGTCGAGCCGCGGCAGCATGATGTCGAGCAAGGTCAGGTCGGGCGGCGAGGCCACGATGCTCTCGAGCGCGCTCTGGCCATCGGCGAAGTGCGCGGTTTCGTAGCCTGCGTGGCGCAGGTAGTCCTGCACCACCGAGGCGATGTCGGCTTCGTCCTCGACGATCACGATGCGGGTCATGGGGAGGTCAAGGTGAGTTGGCCAGCGGCAGGGTGAGGGTGACGCGCAGCCCGCCCATCGGCGAGGGCGAGGCATCGATGGTGCCGCCATGCGCCTCGATGGTGGCGCGGCAGATCGAGAGGCCCAGGCCCGAGCCGCCATGCTCGCGGCTGCGCGAGGTCTCGCCGCGGAACAGGCGGTCGAACAGGCGCGGCAGTTCGCTCTCGGGCACGCCCGGCGCGCTGTCGTCGAACAGCAGTGTGAGGCTGTGGCCGGTCCATGGTCCTTCCACCGTGACGTCGATGCGCAGCACGCCGCCGGGGTCGGTGTAGGCCAGCGTGTTCTCGAGCAGGTTCATGAAGACCTGGTGCAGCCGGTGCGCGTCGCCCTCGATCGCCGGTTGCTTGCGCGCCGCGATCAGGTCGATGGCGCGGCGGTCCACCGCGATGCCGCGCTGCGCGAAGCGGTCGCGCGTGTGGTCCAGCGCCTCCTTGAGCAGCGACAGCGGATAGACCGTGGTGGTCGGCAGGTCGCTCTGCGGCGCGCGCATGCTGCTGCGCAGGTCGTCCACCAGCTGGCCGAGCCGGATCACCTGGCGGTGCAGCCGCAGCGCCGTGCGTTCGTCGAAGGTGCGCACGCCGTCCTGCAGCGCCTCGATCTCGGCGCGCATCGCGGCCAGCGGCGTGCGCAGCTCGTGCGCGGCATCGGCCAGCCAGGCGCGACGCGAGGCTTCCACGGTGTCGAGGCGCTGCGCCATGTCGTTGAAGGTCTTGCCCAGCAGCGCGAGTTCGTCCGAGCCCTGCACCACCACGCGCGTCGACAGCCGGCCGCGCGCCACGTCCTGCGCCGCCTGCGTCAGGTCGTCGACTGGCTTGAACCAGCGCCGCGCCAGCAGGTAGGAGAGCGCGAGCGCGAACATCAGGCCCGCGAGGCCGGTGAGCACGATCACGCCCGACTGCCGCGCCAGGAAGGCGCGGTCGGCCTCGCTCTCCAGGCCCTGCAGCGGCGCCAGCGCGAGGTAGCCGATGACGGCCCGGCCGCGCCGTATCGGCAGGCGTGCTGCGTTCTCGGGATCGATGGTCGCGCCCACCACGCGCGCGCCCTGCGCGTCGAGCACCGCGAGCCGCTGGTAGATCGAGTCGGCCATCGCGCGCGGATCGGCGAAGAAGAAGGGCGGCGGCATCGCCGGCATCGCGCGCCGCGGCAGCAGCTCGAGCTGGCCCGGCGGCATCGGCGGCGGCCCGTTGTCGGGGGCGCCCTCGGGCGGGTCGACGCGCAGCGTGCGGTACTCGTACCAGGGCGGCAGCCGGCGGTCGTCGGGCGCGCTGGCGTTGTCGAGCACCGTGGCCACGCGGCCCATCTGCAGCCGGTGCCAGGCCTCGTCGTTGTCGCGCAGGCTCTTCCAGTCGCCGTTGAGCACGTAGTGCTTGAGCACCAGCTGCGAGAGCCAGTCCATGCGGCGGATCTCGATTTCGGCCACGTAGGCGCCGAGGCCGCGCTGCAGCGCGAGGATCGAGAGCCCCGCGAAGCTCAGCAGCAGCACGATCAGCAGCGCGGCGAGCGCCAGGAAGATCTTGCGGGAGAGGGTCAGGCGCAGACGCGGCATGGTCTCGGGAGGTGAGGGCCGCATTCTGCGACAGGCGATGCGGGTGGCGCGGGCATGGCAGTCGGTGCGGCGGACGGAGGCGTCATCGGCAAGCCGCCGATCATGACCGCCAAATGTGGAGGAATCTGGGAGGGCCGATCTCCCATTTTTCTCCCGAATCGGCACGCACGATGGCGGCCATGACACCGTGCATCGACCTCCTGTGGCCCGCGCTCCTCGCGCTGTTCGGGCTGTTCGCTCCCGCCTGGATCTTCGCGATCCACTGGGCCGAGGGCCGCGCCACGCGGCCTGGCGTGGTCGGCGGCACGGCCGTCGGCGAGGAGTCGGCATGACCCCCGCGGAGCGTTCACCGTCGCTGGACCGGCGCGCGCTGCTGGCCATGCTCGGCGCGATCGGCCTGTCGGCCTCGGCGGGTTTCGCCGCCTCGGCCTGGCCGGCGCGTGCCCTCGGGCATGGCCCCGTGAAAGCGGTGCATGGCCCCCGGGCGCCCGAGGCCATGGCGCTGCCCGAGGAAGTTCCGCCGCCACCGCGCACCGGAGGCTGAGCCATGCAGGGCACGACGATGCTTCCCGCGGCGCCCGCCGAGCGCCGCAGCCGGCGCATGCAGCGGCTGGCGGGCGCGCTGGCCTTCTGCGGCCTCGCGGCCGGCACGGTGGTCGCGGTGCGCGACGAATGCCCGCCCGAGCCCGGCGGGCGTGGCACGGGGCGCCGCATGCCGGTCTCCACGCTCGCGCCGATCATGGACGTCGAGCGGACCGCGCTGCCGCAGCAGGCCCGGCCCCGGCCCGGCCAGCCCGTCGACATCTACAGCCCCACCGCGCCGAAGCCGGGCACGCGCCGCGGCGCGGGGGCCTGTCGCTACCAGGCGCGCTGAAACTCAGGCCGGCCGCTCCGCGAAGCTGAAGCCCACGCCGTAGATCGAGCGGATCCAGTCGTGCGCGGGCGCGGCGGCCGAGAGCTTGCGGCGCAGGTTCTTGATGTGGCCGTCGACCGCGCGCTCGTTGACCTCGAGCGCCTCGGGGAACGCGGCCTCGAGCAAGGTCGAGCGGCTGAACACCCGGCCCGGGTCGCCCGAGAGCGCGCGCAGCAGCAGCAGTTCGCGCCGCGTCAGCGCCAGCGGCCGGCCCTCGAGCCGCGCGCCGCCGTCGGCCTCGGCGAAGGCCACGGCCGCCGAGGGCCGTGCCGCGTGCCGGCGTTGCGCATGGCGGCGCAGCACCGTGTTCACGCGCGCCACCACCTCGCGCGGCGAGAAGGGCTTGCAGACGTAGTCGTCGGCCCCGAGGTCGAGCCCGCGCAGCCGGTCGGCCTCGCGCGTGCGCGCCGTCAGCATGATGATCGGATGGTCGCTCAGCGAGCGCACCGCCTCCAGCACCCGCAGCCCGTCGATGCGCGGCAGCGCCACCTCGAGCAGCGTGAGCGCGGGCGGCGCATGCAGGATGCGCTCGAGCGCGGCCGCGCCGTCGGCGATCTGCTCGACCTCGTGGCCGGCGTCGTGCAGCAGGCCGTGCAGCACGGCGGCGCTGCTGTGCCGGGCGTCTTCCACCAGCAGGATGCGGGCCATGGCGTTCAGAACGAGGTGCCGATCTGGAACTGCAGCCGCTGCGTGCGGTCGGCCGCGATGCCGTTGGCCGTGTCCGCCTTCTGGTAGAGCAGCGGCACCGCGTAGGCCAGCCGCAGCGGCCCGAGCGGCGAGATCCAGCTGATGCCCAGGCCGGCCGAGGCGCGCAGCTTGTTCTGCGCCTTCCATTGCGCATCGCTCATGCTGGCCGTGCGGTTCGCGAAGACGTTGCCCGCGTCGAGGAAGGTGTACAGCCGCAGCGAACGGTCGTTGCCCGCGCCCGGGAACGGCGTGCTGAACTCGAGGTTGAAGATCGCCTTGCGCGTGCCGCCCAGCGAGCCGCCCGACACGGCATCGACCGGCCCCAGCGAGTTCTGCTCGAAGCCGCGGATCGAGCCCAGCCCGCCCGCGTAGAAGTTCTTGAAGATCGGAAAGGCCGCGTCGCCGAGCGCGCGCGCATAGCCGAGCTCGCCGTTGAGCGCCAGCGTGTACTGCTTCGACAGCGGGAAGTACTGCTGGTACTGGTAGTTGCTCTTCAGGTAGCGCAGCGCGCCGCCCACGCCCACCTCGAGGTTCGCGCTCTGCAGCCGGCCCTGGGTCGGGATCAGCGCGCTGTCGCGGTCGTCGCGCGACCAGCCCAGCGTGGCCGGAAACGCCACCATGCTGCGGTTGGCGCAACTCACGCTGGGCGCGGTGCCGGTGCACTGGAAGTAGTCGAGGTAGGCCTGCGGCGTGCCGGTGTAGACATAGGAGCCGTCGACCAGCGTGTAGGTGCCGTTGCTGCCGGGCGTGAACGCATAGCGCTCGACGCCGATGCCCAGGTAGATGCGGTCGAGCTCGCCCACCGGGATGCCAAAGCGCACCGAGCCGCCGTCGCTCGCGAGCTTGTAGTTGCCGTCGGCCTCGTAGTAGGGCCGCGTGGTGGTGTGGAACAGGTTGACGGTGCGCGAGATCCCGTCCTTGGTGAAGTAGGGATCGGTGGCGGTCAGCGAGATCGTGCGGTTGTAGGAGCTGGTGTTGACCTGCAGGCCCAGGTAGTTGCCGCTGCCAAACACGTTCTCCTGCGTGATGCCGAAGCTCAGCGAGATCTTGTCGGTCGACGAATAGCCGGCGCCGAGCTGCAGCGAGCCGGTGGGCTTCTCGGCCACCGTCACCGCGATGTCGACCTGGTCGGGCGAGCCGGGGATCTCCTGCGTCTCGACGTTCACCTCGGTGAAGAAGCCCAGCCGGTCCACGCGGTCGCGCGACAGCTTGATCTTGTTGCCGTCGTACCAGGCGCCTTCGTACTGGCGGAACTCGCGGCGGATCACCTCGTCGCGCGTGCGCGCGTTGCCGCCGATGTGGATGCGCCGCACGTAGGCGCGGCGCGAGGGCTCGGCCTTCAGCACCATCGTCACGCGGTTGGTGGCGCGGTCGATCTCGGGCCCAGCCTGCACGCGCGCGAAGGCGTAGCCGAAGGTGCCGAAGTAGTCGGTGAAGGCCCTGGTGGTCGCCGTGACCTGCTCGCCGTTGTAGGGCTGGCCGGGCTTGATGGTGACCAGCGTCTTGAATTCGTCATCGCGGCCCAGGTAGTCGCCCGCGAGCTTCACGCCCGCCACCGTGAACTTCTCGCCCTCGCTGATGTTGACCGTGACCGTGAGGTCCTCGCGGTCGGGCGAGATCGCGACCTGGGTCGAGTCGACGCGGAACTCGAGGTAGCCGCGCGTGACGTAGTAGCTCTTCAGCGTCTCGAGGTCGGCGTTGAGCTTGCTGCGCGAGTACTGGTTCGACTTGGTGTACCAGCTGAGCCAGCCGCCGCTGTCCTGGTCGAACAGGTCGAGCAGCGTGCTCTCGCTGAAGGCCCGGCTGCCCACGACGTGCACCGCGCGGATGCGCGCGGGCTCGCCCTCGGTCACGCCGAAGCTCAGGTTCACGCGGTTGCGTTCGCTCGGCGTGGCGGTGGTGACCACCTGCGCGTTGTAGAGGCCGCGGCCCAGGTACTGGCGCTTGAGCTCCTGCTCGGCGCGGTCGGCCAGCGCCTTGTCGTAGGGCCGGCCCTCGGCCAGCCCCACTTCGCGCAGCGCCTTCTGCAGCGCGGCCTTGTCGAATTCCTTGGTGCCGACGAAGTCGACATCGGCGATGGTCGGGCGTTCCTCGACGATCACCACCAGCACGCGGCCGGTGACGTCGATGCGCACGTCCTTGAACAGGCCCAGCGCGAACAGCGCGCGGATGGCCTCGCTGCCGCGTTCGTCGCTGTAGGTGTCACCGGCGCGCAGGCCGAGGGTCGCGAAGACGGTGCCCGCCTCCACGCGCTGCAGGCCTTCGAGGCGGATGTCCTGCACGGCGAAGGGCTCGGCGGCCCGGGTGGAGGGTGCGATCAGCGCAGCGAGCAGCGCCAGGCCCGCGAGGGACTTCGGAGAGTTCATCGGCGCATGGTTTCGTCCAATGTCGGAGAAATTTGGGACGCCGCGCCGAGTTCACTTTCTCTCCTTTATTGCAGCCCGATGGCGTTGGCGGTCGGCCAGGCCGGGGCCGCCATCGGGGCCCGCGCGCCGGGCTCGCCGCAGGCGCGGCAGTTGCGCAGGTGGTCCTCGAGGCTCAGTTCGCCCTGCACCTCGAGCAGCCGCTGCACCGTGCGTTCGACCGCCTGCGCATCGAGCAGCGGATAGCTGCGCGCGGTGCGGCCGTTGTTGCGCACCAGCCGCGCGATGTAGGGCAGGTCCTGCTGCGTGATGACGGCCGCGGGCATCACGCCCTCGAGCGCCACGCCTTCGCAGGGCAGCAGCACGAAGTACTGCAGCCGCAGGTCGTCGGGCAGCAGGCTGCGCAGCTGCGTGGTCTTGCGACCGCCCTGCCAGGCCGGGTCCTTCACCTCGCGCGCGCGGTTGCAGCCCTGCAGCCGCAGGAACCAGCGCGGCGGTGCCTGGTCCGATTTCTTGCGGTAGACGAAGGCGTTGCGCCAGGCCTTGATCTCGAACAGGTAGACGCCGGTCTCGCAGACCACCACCGCGTCGATGCGCGCGGTGCGCACCGCGCATCCCTCGGGCATCGGGATGATCAGGTTGCGAAGAATGCGCAGGTGGTCGAACGCGGGGCTGAATGCGTTGGCGAGCTGTTGCACGCCGAGCGAGGCGGCGAGGGTGCTTTGCAATGCGATGGTCATGGTGGCTCCTTCGAGTTAGGGCCTGTTGACGCTATGCAAGGGGTCGCGTTGCCCCGCAAAGGGGCTGGATGCAAGGCGCCCGTGCGCAGCAAGGCTGATGCCTTGCAAGCGCGGGCAACGCCGCAGACGGCCCCTTTGCGGGGCAACCCGAAGGGAAGCTCGCCAGAGCCCGCCCCTCGGCGTTGCGCTCCTAGCGTGTGCGGACGCACACGCGTCGTCGCGCGCCTTGATGGGCGGGCTCTGGCGAGCTTCGCGACCCCTTGCATAGCGTCAACAGGCCCTAAAGCATCGCGCGGCTTTTGGGAGACTTTTGGTAAGGACGGCATTGGGGTGTTCGCGCATCGATTGCGCGCAAAAACAACATTCGCCCCCATGCACCAGATTCCTCCAAATTTGGACGAGAGCATCCGTTCCGGCCGCTCGATGAAGAGCGCCGAAACCGGAGAAACCTGAATGAAGAAATCCCTCACGGCCCTGGCCGCGCTGACCGTCACCGGCCTGGCCTGCGCCCAATCGTCCGTCACCCTGTTCGGCGTCATCGACGCCGGCGTGAGCTACCAGTCGGCCACCTCGCGCAATGCGATCACCGGCATCACCAGCAAGCAGAGCCAATGGAGCCTGGCCAACTCGGGCTACAACTCCAGCCGCATCGGCTTCAGGGGCACCGAGGACCTGGGCGGCGGGCTGGCCGCGAGCTTCTGGCTCGAGGCGCCGATCACCAACGACGACGGCGCGACCGGCATCGCCAACTTCAACCGGCGCTCCACCGTCAGCCTGTCGGGCGGCTTCGGCGAAGTGCGGCTGGGCCGCGACTACACGGCCACCTTCTGGAACGACACCGTGTTCGATCCCTTCGGCACCAACGGCTCGGGCACCAACGTCATCAGCACGGTGAGCGCCAGCACGGGCATCGGCAACAGCAACTACACGCGCGCCAGCAACATGGTCGCGTACTTCCTGCCGCCCAACCTCGGCGGCTTCTACGGCCAGGTGCAGTACAGCCTGAACGAGAACGTGCGCACCAGCGCCACCGACCTCACGGCCGCCACCAGCAGCAGCGCGGGCCGCTACGTCGGCGGGCGCTTCGGCTATGCCAACGGGCCGCTCGACATCGCGCTGGCCGCGGGCCAGAACGTGGCGGTCGACACCACCACGCTCACGCGCAAGGTGCAGACCGTCAACCTCGGCGCCTCGTACGACTTCGGCCCGGTCAAGCTGTTCGGCGAGATCTCGAACGTGCAGAACAAGTTCGACACCGGCCTCTCGAACACGCACGACAGCTACAAGGGCTACCTGATCGGCGCCACCGTGCCGGTGGGCCCGGGCCTGATCCGCGCCTCGTACTCGACGGTGCGCTACAACGAGGGCGCCGCCGGCATCTTCGGCGAGGACCCGCGCGTCAACAAGCTCGCGCTGGGCTACGTGCACAACCTGTCGAAGCGCACCGCGCTCTACGCCACCATCGCGCGCGTGAGCAACCGCAACGACGCGGCCTACACCGGCAGCCTCACGGCCGCCAGCACCACCGGCTACGGCACCACGGGCGTGGGCTACACCGGCCTGCCCAAGTCCTCGACCGGCTACGACTTCGGCATCCGTCACGCGTTCTGACGCCGGCATGCGCCCGCGCGCACTTCGTGATGCGTGGGCGCGCGTGCCGTGCGCGGCCGCAGAAGAAAAGAGGAGAAGCTTTCATGACATTCCACATCCGCTGCCTGGCCGGCGCGCTGGCCGCGGCCAGCCTCGGCGGCTGCATCGTGCTGCCGCCGCCCATGGCCTACGGCCCGCCACCGCCGCCGATGACTCCGCGCCTGTCGATGCCCGGGCCGCTGACCGCGCGCCTGATGCCGCTGCCGGCCTGGGACATGTGCGAGGGCGAGCCCGAGGGCGCGCGGCCCGTGCCGCCGGGTCCGCGCGGCGATGCGCTCGCGGGCCGCTGCGAGCGCACGCCCTCGGGCGCGCTCGAGTACCGACCCGGCGCGCCGCGCTGAGACCGGCGCGCGCATCCATGCAGACCGGCAACCTCGGCCTCGTCATCGCCAGCGTCATCGGGCTCGGCTTCGCGGGCGTCTTCGGCCTGATGGGCTCGCTGCTGGTCGCGAACCTGCGCGACGGGGCGCGGGCGCGCGAGGCCGCGGCGCGTGCGCGCGACGAAGCGCTGCAGCGGCTCGGCCGCAGCGCGGTGCACGACCTGCGCGCGCTGCTCGGCGCGGCGCTGCCGCGCGCCGCCATCGAGCTGCCACCGCAGGCCGTGCCCGTGCTGGCGGTGGAGAGCGAATTGCGCGAGCTGCTCGCGCAGATCGCCGCGCAGGCGCTGCCGGCCGCGCCGCGCGATGGGCTGCGCGTGCATGCGCGCATCGAGGGCGCGCAGGCGGTGGTGCATTGGCGCGCCGTCGGCGTCGCGCCGATGCGTGCCTGCGAGCGCATCGCGGCCGGCCTCGGCGGGCGGCTCTATGCGGCCTCGCATGCGGGCGGCCCGCTGGGGCTTACCTTGCGGCTGCCGCTGCATGGCGGCCCAGTGCCGGGCTGAAGTTCAGCCGGGCAGGCGCTGCGCCCAGGGCAGCACCTTGTCGAGCGGCATCGGCCGCGCGAGGTGATAGCCCTGCATCAGCGGGCAGCCGAGCGCGTTGAGCGCCTCGAGCTCCTCGCCGGTCTCCACGCCCTCGGCCACCACGTCGATGCGCAGCGAATGGCCCAGCCGGATCACCGACTCGACCAGCACGCGGTTGCCCGGCGAGGCGGCCAGGCCGAGGATGAAGCTGCGGTCGATCTTGACCTGCCGCACGTACTTGCTGCGCAGCGAGGCCAGCGAGGAATAGCCGACGCCGAAGTCGTCGACCACGATCGCCACGCCGGCGTCGGCCAGCGCATGCAGCCGCGCGCTGGCGGCGAAGGTGTCGAGCGCGATCTCCTCGGTGATCTCGATCTGGATGCGGTGCGGCGCGATGCCGTGGCGCGCGATCTCGCCGAGCACGATGCGGTCGAGCGCGAGCTGCGACATCTCGCGCGGCGAGACGTTCATCGCCACCGGCACGGCCTCGAAGCGCGGGTCGGCCGCGGCCAGTTCCTGCAGGCCGACGCAGATCTCGGCCAGGATGTGGCGCAGCAGCGATTCGGCCAGGCCGGTGCTCGCGGCGGCGCGGATCACGTCCTCGGGCGGGATCCAGCCGTGGCGCGGATGCTGCCAGCGCAGCAGCGCCTCGAGGCTGTGCAGCCGGCGGCCGCCGTCGGCCAGGATCGGCTGGTACCAGACGCCGATGGCGCGCGAGGCGACCGCGCCGGGCAGGTCGCGCTCGACGTCGCGCCGCGTCACCAGGCGCTCGCGCAGCGCTTCGTCGAAGCGGCGGCAGCGGCTGCGGCCCGCGCGCTTGGCCTCGTGCAGCGCCTCGTCGGCCGAGCTCAGCATGTCGGCGATGGACACGCCGCGCTCGACGCAGATGCCCACGCTCGCGCTCAGCTTGCCGCCGTACTGCGCGGTGGCCGAGGCGATCGATTCGATCAGCGCCTGCCCCACCTGGTCGGGCGAGGGGCCGCCGTCCTCGGCGATGAACAGGGCGGCGAACTCGTCGCCGCCCCAGCGGCCCAGGATGGCGTCGCGCCCGGCCAGCTCGCGCTGCAGCCACTGCGCCACGTCCTGCAGCACGCGGTCGCCCATCTTGTGGCCGAAGGCATCGTTGACGGCCTTGAAGCCGTCGATGCCGAGGATCAGCAGGCCGTGCTCGCGCTCCTTGCCGCCGGCATCGATGCGCAGGCTCGAGGCCTGGGTGAAACCCTCGCGGTTGAGCAGGCCGGTGAGCGCGTCGTGCGCGACGCGGAAGGCGAGCTGGCGCGTCGATTCGAGCGACAGCGTGTGCGACTGGCGCAGGCGCGCGGCCATCGACACGGCCTCGTTCTTGAGCCGGCTGCCTTCGCGGAAGCCGCGCGCGCTCTGCAGCGCCGCGCGCACCAGCGCCGCGAGGTAGACCAGCACCATCGCGGCCAGCGCGAGGTGGTCGAAGCCGCCGGCCCAGACCAGGCAGCCGAACACCGAGAGCAGCGCGGGCGTGATGAAGCTGATCGGCACCGGCGCGTAGGCGATGCCGTAGGTGACCGAGCCGGCGCAGATGCCGCAGACCACGGTCAGGTAGAACAGGGTCTGCGGCGAGGTGTAGCCCTCGCACAGGATCGGGATCAGCGCCCAGACCGAGCCCGACAGCAGCGCGAACAGCCAGGCCAGGCGCAGCTCGTGGTCGACCGCGGGATCGCTGCCGTTGGCGCCGGGCGAGGCCACGAAGGGCCGGCGGCAGACGAAGATGCGCGTGATGTTGACGGCCAGCGAGAGCGTCAGCCAGGCCAGGCCGAGCGCGGTCAGGTCCGAGTGGTGGGCCAGCAGCGCCACCGTGAGGCTCAGCACCAGGTTGACCGGGATCGCGGCGAGCACGCTGCGGCGCACCGCCAGCATCTGCTCGGTGCGCACCATGCGCGACAGCGCGGGGCTGTCGGGCGAGCCAGCGGCTTCTTCTTCCTGCGGGGCGGAGGAGGCGTTCATGAAATGGATCGGCGACGCATCATGCACCGGTCCGCCGCATTGCGCAGCGCGGCACGGCCGCCGTGGGCGGCCTGCGCGGTTCCCCTCGGGGTCACCGCGCGCGGGAGGGTTGCCGCAACGGCACCCTTCAGCGCACCGTCGACATCACGGTCGCGCGGCAGCGCGGCTGGTCGCGCGGCGCGAGCAGGACGCAGTTGTCGAGCGCGCGCTGCTGCATGTCGCTGAGCTTCGGCGGTTCGCGGTAGACCGGCGGGGGCGGCGGCGCGGCATAGCGCTGGCGGCGCTCGTACTCCCAGCGGTCGCGGTCGTCGCGGCTGCGTTCCCAGCGTTCGCGTTCCCAGCGATCGCGGTCGCGCTGGCGGTCGAAGCGCAGCCGGTCCATGCACGAGTGGAAGTCCATGCCCGAACGGCCGCTCGCGCAGTAGCGGCGGTCGGCTTCATAGACGTCCATGTCGCGCTGGGCCAGCGCGGGGGCGGTCTGGATCAGGCCCAGCAAGGCCAGGGCGGCAAGTTTCTTCATGGTGCGCTCGTCGAAGAGAAGCCGTGAGGCGGGTGGATCGGGGCGGTGCCTGCTCGGGGCCGCAGTCTGACCGTCGGCATGGCACGAAGTTTCTCATGCTCCGGACCCCTCGCTCTTCGGACGCGCGAGCTTCTTGTTGTAGGCGCGCGCGGACTGCATGCCGCGTCGCGCCTGCGCCACGCTAGCGCGCGACGGTGACCGCGCCGACGTGCATCGTGCGGCCCGCGCCGATGCCCGCGATCAGCATCGCGACGCCGACCGCGACGAACAGCCACGAGGCGGCGCTGAAGCTGCCGGTCCAGCCGTGCAGCAGCCCGGCCAGCAGCGGGCCGAAGGCCGCGATGACATAGCCCACGCCCTGCGCCATGCCCGAGAGGTGCGCGGCCACGTGCGAGTCGGGCGAGCGCAGCACGATCATGGTGAGCGCCAGCGCGAAGGTGCCGCCCTGCGCGATGCCCAGCAGCACGGCCCAGACCCACACGCCGCCGAGCGGCGCGAACAGCTGGGCCAGCATGGCGGCCACGGTGAGCAGCGCGAGCGCCACGGCCAGGCCGATCTGGTTGCGCAGCCTGACCGCGAGCGCGGGGATCACGAGGCAGGTCACGACCTGCGTGATGACCGAGACCGAGACCACGTAGCCCGCGGTGTCGCTGGCCAGCCCGCGTTCGCGCAGGATCGGCGCGAGCCAGCCCATGACGATGTAGGCCAGCGCGGACTGCAGCCCCATGAAGCAGGTGACCTGCCAGGCCAGCCGGTCGCGCCACAGGCCGCGCACGGTGAAGCCGGCTTCGCTGGCGATCGGCTTGAGCGGCAGCGCCTGCGGCGCCCACAGCAGCGTGACCAGCGCGGCCGGCAGCGCCCAGACCGCGAGCGCCGCGGTCCAGCCGCCGCCCAGCGCATGCTCGATCGGCACCGTGAGGCCGGCCGCGCTCGCGGCGCCGCCGCACACGGCCATGGTGTAGAGGCCCATCATCAGCGCCGCCTGCCCAGCGAAGTCGCGCTTGACCAGCCCCGACAGCAGCACGTTGGCGACCGCGATGCCGCTGCCGGCGATCGCCGAGGCGACGAACAGCAGCGGCACGTGGCCGGTGCCGCGCAGCAGCGTGCCGACCAGGATCAGCGCCATGCAGCCCAGCAGCGTGCGCTCGGTGCCGAAGCGCCGGCCGAGGCCGGGCGCGAGCGGTGCGAACAGGCCCAGGCACAGCACGGGCAGGGTGGTCAGCAGGCTGGCGGCGGTGGCCGACAGGCCGGTGGAGCGAATGATCTCGGGCAGCACCACCGAGAGGCTGGAGAACACCGGCCGCAGGTTGAAGGCGATCAGCACCACGCTGGCACCCAGCAGGATGCGGCGGCCGCGGCTCGGCGCCGGGGTGGGCGGCGGCGCGGGCTGGCTGTCGACCTCGGCGTCGATCAGCAGCTGGCCGGCATCGGCATCGGCGGGCGCGTTGCGGCGGGTGGCCGTGGGGAGGGTGGTGGCGGTCATGGGCGGGACGGCGCGCGTGGGCCGCCGGTGGGGGGGTCGGTGCCGGCGGCGAGCGTCGCGATCATGGGCGTCATGAAGGCGCGCACGGCGGCGTCGGCGCGCTCGGGGTCGCGGCTGGCGATGGCCTCGACGATCGCGCGGTGGGCCGCGTCGTCGGGCTCGGGCAGCAGCGTGCCCATGGTGCTGGCGATCGTGTCCTTGATGTAGCCGCCGATGAAGCGCACGGTTTCGGCGAGCGCGAGGTTGCCCGCGATGTCGACGATGGCCAGGTGGAAGGCGAGGTCGCGCTCGATGAAGGCCGCGCCGCCGTCGCCGGGCGCGGGCGTGCCGCGGCCATCGAGCAGGGCGTGGAGCTGGCGCAGGTCCTTGGGCGTGTGGCGCAGCGCGGCCAGCCGCGCGGCCTGCACCTCGAGCGCGCAGCGCACCTCGAACTGGTCGAGCAGGCTGGCCAGGCGCAGCTTCTGCAGGCTGGCGCCGGGATCGAAGCCCGAGCGCACGTAGGTGCCCGAGCCCTGGCGCACCTCGAGCAGGCCGCGCGAGACCAGCGTCTTGACGGCCTCGCGCACGGTGCCGCGGCTCACGCCGAGCAACTGGGCGAGTTGCGGCTCGATGGGAATGCGTGCGCCGACGGGCCAGCGGCCGGCGGATATTTCGGCGCGGATGCCGTTGGCGGCGGCTTCGACGAGGGAGGTGCGGGGGGCTTGGGCGAGCATGAAATGCCAATTCATTGAATCATCGGATGAATTGTGTCGGGGCTTCGGTAGGCCTGCTGGTGGGAGGGGCTTGGCTTGGGGCGTTCGGGGTGCGTGCTCAGGGCACCGGGTACTCCCCTCCGCGAATGTCCCCCGCCCTTCGGGCTCCTCCTTTATTTCGCTGCGGGGAGTACCCGGTGCCCTGCGCACGTGGGTACGACGTCAGGGGGCGACGCGTGTGACCTGGTGTGTTGTTACCAGCTTCCCGAGGCGCCGCCGCCGCTGCTCGAGCCGCCGGAATCCGACGAGGACGACGACGAGGAATCCGACGACGAGGACGAAGAGGAGTCGGACGACGAGGAGGAACTGCTGCTCCATCCGCTGTCGCCGTAGTCGCGGTCGCCGCCGCCACCCCCGCCGCCGTCGGCCGGGAAGAAGGCCACGAGCAGTGCCACCACCGTGACGGCGGCGAGCACGATCCAGAACAGCTGCGGATCGAGCTCGTCGTGCGCCATCCCGACGAACAGGCCCACCAGCACGCACACCACGATCCAGCGCGTGACGAAGCTGCGCACGCCCTTGCCCCAGGCCTTGCGCATGCCGGTCACGATCAGCAGGCCGACCAGCACGGCCGCGCCCAGCGCCAGCATGCCGAGCAGGGACCAGCCCACGCGCTCCCAGCCCAGTTGCTGGCCCGCGATCACCACGCCCGCGATCAGCAGCGCGATGCCGGCGACGACGAGGCGCATCGTGCGCCACAGGCCGCAGCCATAGCCGAGGCCGAAGCCCATCGGCACCGGCATCATCGCGAGCGCGATCGCGAACATCGGCTCGCCGAGCGTGGCGGCCGCGGCGACCGGCGCGACCGCCAGCGCGCCGAAGGTCCAGGGCCAGCGCCGCAGGGTCTTGCCGGGCGCGGCCGCGGCAAGGGCCGAGGCGCTTTCCAGCTCGGCCGCGACGCTGGCCTGCGCGCGGCGTGCGCGCTTCGACGAGCGGCGCGCGCTGCTGCGGGCCTGCCGTGCGCGCCGCCGGGCGAGCCAGTCGGCGTCGGTGCGCAGCTCGGCCGCGCTCTTCTTCTGCCGGCTCTGCCAGAGCCCGACCAGCGCCGACCAGCCGATCACGGCGAAGAAGGCCCAGCCTTCGGGCGTGACATGCGATCCGCGCGGCTCGGGCGCCGTCGATTCGACGGGCTCGCCGGGATCGATCAGCGGCAGTTCCTGGGCCATGGCCATCGGCTCGCCGCGGATCAGCTGCGCGATGCCATCGACCGCGGCACCCAGGCCGCCGTCGAAATCGCCGGCGCGAAAGCGCGGCGTCATCTCCTGGTCGATGATCCGCGCGGCCTGGATGTCGGTGATGCGGCCCTCGAGGCCGCGGCCGACCTCGATGCGCATGCGCCGGTCGCGGATCGCCACCAGCAGCAGCACGCCGTCGTCCTCGTCCTTGCGCCCGAGCTTCCATTGCGCGAACACGCGCGTGGCGTACTGCTCGATGCTGTCCTCGCCGGTGGTCGGCACGATCAGCACCGCGAGCTGGGCCTGGGTCTCGCGCTCGAGGTCGGCGATGCGCTCGCGCAGCGCCTCGGCCTGCGCGGCGTCGAGCGTCTTGTTCTGGTCGATCACGCGCGACTTCATCGCCGGCACGGGCACGGGCCTGGCCTGCGCGCCGAACACCGCGGCGAACAGCAGCACCAGGCACAGCCAGAGGTGCAGGCCGGGTCGGAAGTTCGGGGTCGTCGCCTTCATCGCTGGGCGCTCTTCGTCACGACGCCCGCGCCGCGCACCTCGAGCCGGCGCTGGTCCACCACCTTGCCGCCGGCATCGACCAGCTCGATCAGGTGGCGGCCCGGCCAGGGCAGCCACTGCGCGCTGTTGCCGCGCGCGAAGTGCTTGCCGTCGATGCGCCATTGCACGCCGCGGCCTTCCGATTCGAAGCGCACGCGCTGGCGCAGCGGCGGGATGTCGGGATCGAGCGCGATGATCGTGCCGTCGGCCGGCGCCGTGATGCGCGCGACGCTGGCCGTGCCCGCGGCGCCGGGGTCGTTCGCGAGCGCGAACAGCGGCTGCTCGGTGCCCTGCACGAACCACTCGTCGCGCGCGGCCTCGAGCGCGTTGCCGTCGGCACCGGCGCCGAAGTCGATGTGCGTGCGCACCAGGCCAGGCGGCGGCGCGGGCGCGCGGCTCGGCTCGCGCGCGTGCAGGAAGCGCATGACCTCGGCCCAGACCGGCGCCGCGCCGCTGGTGCCGCTCACGTCCCACATCGATGCGCCGCTCGCGTTGCCGACCCACACGCCGACCGTGTAGCGCTGCGACCAGCCCACGGCCCAGTTGTCGCGCATGTCCTTGCTGGTGCCGGTCTTCACCGCGCTCCAGAAGCGGGTCGAGAGGATGCTGTCGAGGCCGAAGGTGCGGGTGCGTGCGTTGGGGTCGGACAGGATGTCGCCGACGATGAAGGCGGCGCGCGGGTCGAGCACCGGGGCGGGGGCGGCCTTTGCGGCGGTGGTGGCGGCGGCGGTGGTGGGGGTCTTCTTCGACTTGTCCGGCGCGGCCGGCGCCAGCAAGGTGGTCGTGCCGTAGCGCCCGCCGTTGGCCAGCATGCGGTAGGCATTGGTCAGCGACAGCAGCGTGACCTCGGCGCTGCCGAGTGCGAGGCTGTAGCCGTAGTAGTCGCCGCTCTCGCGCAGCGGCAGGCCCGCCGCGCGCAGCCCGCGCGCGAAGGATTCGGGCGACACCATCACCAGCGTGCGCACGGCCGGCACGTTGAGCGAGGCCGCGAGCGCGGTGCGCGCCGACACCGGGCCCTTGAAGCGCCGGTCGTAGTTCTGCGGAATGTAGAGGCCGCTCGCGGTGTTGATCTGCGCCGACGAGTCCTCGATCAGCGAAGCGGCGGTGAGCCGCTGCTCGGCGATCGCCTGGCCGTAGAGCAGCGGCTTGAGCGTCGAGCCCGGCTGGCGCATCGCGGTCACGCCGTCGACCTCGGCGGCCTGGCTCAGCGGCCCCGAGGAGCCCACCCAGGCCAGCACCTCGCCGGTGGCGTTGTCGAGCACCACCAGCGCGCCGTCCTCCACGTGCCGGCCGCGCAGCTCGCGCAGGTGGCGCTGCAGGGTGCCGAGCGCGAAGCGCTGCAGCGGCGCGCGCAGCGTGGTGCGCACGCTGCCGTCGCCGGCGTCCTTCGCGGCCGTCTTGGCCTCGCCCGGCTGCGTGTCTTCCTGCCCGGGCTCGCGGCCCTCGCGCGCCTGGCGCAGTGCGCGCCGCGCGGCATGCGGCGCGATGCCCTCGCTGGCATCGAAGGCGCGCCGTTGCACCGCGGCGCTGGTGAACATGTCGAGCGCCTCGCAATCGGCCTTGCGCTGCGGCTCCATGGCGCGCAGCACCTCGCAGGCGCGCTGCGCCACCAGGGCCGGCCGCGCATTGGGCGCGCGCACCAGCGCGGCGGCCACCGCGGCCTCGCGTGCGTCGAGGCCGCTCGGCGCCTTGCCGAACAGGGTGCGCGAGAGCGCGTCGATGCCCACGATCTCGCCGCGGAACGGCACGCTGTTGAGGTAGGCCTCGAGGATCTGGTCCTTGCGCCACTGGCGTTCGAGCTGGGCCGCGGCCACGGTCTGGCCGAGCTTCTGCGTCAGGCTGCGGCCGCCGCCGCCACGCCGCAGGTCCTCGTCGAGCAGGCCCGAGAGCTGCATCGTGATGGTCGAGGCGCCGCGCGTGCGCGTGTTCCAGAGGTTGCCCCAGGCCGCGGCCGAGACCGCGCGCCAGTCGACGCCGCTGTGCTCGTAGAAGCGCCGGTCCTCGCTGAGCACCATCGCCGTGCGCAGCGCCGGCGAGATGTCGGCCAGCGCGGTCCACTGGCCGCGTCGCACGCTGGCGTCGGTGCGCACGCGCTGCAGCAGTTCGCCGTTGCGGTCGAGCACCGCGGTGTCGGACGAGCGGAAGTCGCGCTTCACCTCCTCGAAGCCGGGCACGGCCCATGCGGCCTGCGTCGTCAGCATCAGCGCGGCGAGCGCCAGCATGAGGCGCGGGAACGCGGGAGGAGGAAACAAGGCGGTGGGCGTCGGCATCAGGGCAGGGGTGCGCGCGGGGAAGGCGCCGGGCTGGAAAGCGGCCGCCATTCTCGGCCATGCGCGTCGGGCTGCCGTCCTGCCGAAAGATGTAGACGGAAGTTCGAAGCGGCGCCGCGCGGCATGCGCCTACTCGCGGACGCGGGACGCACCGCCACGCGGGGGCCGGGCGCGTCGCTCACAGTCGGCAGCAGCTGCCACATCCGGTCACACAACTTCACCGCGGCGCAGCCATCGCGACACCGCGGCCCGACCTGCGTGGCCTTCAATGCGCTACCGCTGCGGCGCCCAGAGGCCAGCCGCCGCGGTGTTCCACAACCATTCCAAGGAGAACCCTCATGAAGAACAACAGACTCGCCACCCTGGCCGTCGTGCTGTCGGCCTCGGCCGTGCTGGCCGGCTGCGTGGTCGCCCCCGGCTACGACCGCCCGCCGCCGCCGCGCCATGGCGACCGTGACCGCGACGGCGTGCCGAACCGCTACGACCGCGATCGCGACGGCGATGGCGTGCCCAATCGCTACGACAGCCGTCCGGGCGATCCGCGCCGCAACTGATCGAGGGGCCGGCTCAGGCCGGCCGGCGCGCCATCAGCGCCCACAGGCCCGCCGCGCTCAGCAGCGCGCCGCCGCCGAGGTTGAAGCGGCGCTGCGCACGCGGCGACGACAGCAGGCGCCGCGCCGAACCCGCGAACACCGCATAGAGCGTGGCGTTGAGCGTGGCCATCGCGACGAAGGTCAGCGCCAGCACCCACATCTGCGGCGCGACCTCGGCCTTCTGGCTGATGAACTGCGGCAGGAAGGCCACGAAGAACACGATGCCCTTGGGGTTGAGCGCCGTCACCAGGTAGGTGTTGGCGAACAGCCGCCAGCGCGAGGCGGGCGCTTCGGGCGTCGCGATCTCGGCGCTCGACACGCCCGCGCGCAGCAGCTTGATGCCCAGGTACAGCAGGTACAGCCCGCCCACCCACTTCACCGCGTTGAACCAGAAGGCCGAGGCCGCGAGCAGCGTGCCCAGGCCCAGCAGCGACACCACCAGCGCGGTCGAATCGCCGAGCGCCACCGCGGCCACCAGCGGCACGTTGGCGCGGCGGCCATGCGACATCGAATAGCTGATCACGGTGAGGATGGTCGGGCCGGGAATGATCAGCAGCACGGCCGAGGCGGCCACGAAAGCGAGCCAGAGTTCGAAGGGCATGAGGGTGTCTCCTGGGGTTGTGTTTGTCTGTCAGGGATCGATCGCCGTGCGCGCCACGTGCCAGGTGCCGCGGTGGCCGTCGACGTAGCGCAGGGGCGAGTTGACCAGATCGTCGAGGTCCACGTCGTCGAGGCAGGTCACGTTCACGCCATAGGCATGGGCGCCGGTCTCGGGCGAATGGCCCACGCCGAAGGAGCGCACGCCACAGAGCTTGCAGACGATGTAGTGGCTGTTGCGGCTGTCGAGCATCTGGTCGCTGAGTTCGGATTCGCCCTCGAGCAGGCGAAAGGCCTCGGGCTCGACGATGGCCGGCCAGAAGCGCGTGCGGGTGCAGATCGCGCAGTTGCAGCGCAGCGTGCCCAGGCTCAGATCGATGTCGGCTTCGAAGCGCACGGCGCCACAGTGGCAGCCTCCGATATAGGTCTTTCTCATTCGGTCGATGTCCGCGTCTTCTTGAATGTGTTTCGGCTTGCAAGGCACGATACCAAAGGCCTTTTGGCCCTGCGCCGCGGCATGCGCAAAAACCGTGCGCGGCGAAGGCCGAACGCGGCGGGTTCAGGCGCGAATGCCGGCCGCGGTCACGAAAGCTGCGTGCCGAAGCGCGCCGCCGAGCGGGCCTTGGCGCGCTCGGCCTCGATCTCGCGGTCGCGCGGCTCGGCCGTGGTCACCAGCGATTCGAGCAGCCGCGCCGCGCTGGCGCTGACTTCCTCGACGGCGCGTTCGAACGCGGCCTCGTTGGCGCGCGAGGGCACGTTGAAGCCGCTGAGCTTGCGCACGAACTGCAGTGCCGCGGCGCGGATCTCCTGTTCGGTGGCGGGCGGCTCGAAGTTGTAGAGGGTCTTGATGCTCCTGCACATGGTGTCGGGTCTCCGGGCTCTTGTCGGGTACGGACCAGTCTAGTGGGGCGCGGTGGCCTCGGTGGCGAGCAGGGCCATGGCGTGGACGTCGTGGTAGACGCCGTCGACGCGCATCGCCTGGCGTTGCAGGCCTTCGTGCTGGAAGCCGAAGCGCTCGTAGAGGGCCTTGGCGGGGAGGTTGTCGTCGCGCACCGTGAGTTCGATGCGGGTGAGGCCTTTGAGCCAGGCGGCTTCGATGGCGGCGCGCAGCAGTTGGGGGCCGAGGCCTTGGCCGCGGGCGTTGGGGTGCAGGGCGATGCCGAGGGTGCCTGCGTGGGAGCGGGTCTGGCCGAAGGTGGGGGCTATGTCGCACCAGCCTATGACCTGGTTGTTTTCTACGACTACGAAGTGGGGGGAGTGGGTGGCGCGCAGGTGGCGGTAGAAGTCGGTTGTCGAGTCGTAGGGCGGGGCCTCGGTGAGGGCCAGGTACTTTTTTTCTCGGGCTACCGTGTCGAGGGTTTGGTGGAGGGAAGGGTAGTGGTGCTCTTCTGCGGGGAGGATCGTTGGCATGGTGCGGGGCAGTTTGCCAGCGGTCTTGGTTTTTTGACTGTGCTCTTCTTGTTGAGATCGTTGGCCGGGTCTCGCCCCGGCGGGCGAGTCACTTTCTTTTGCTTCGCCAAAAGAAAGTAACCAAAGAAAAGGCGACCCACTGTCTGCGACCCTCCGCTTCGCTACGGGCAACCTGCGGTGCTCGCGTTTCGCGGGGTCTCGCAGAACTCGCTTCGCTCAAACAGCTGCGAGCCCTTATCCGCGAAACGCTGCGCTCCTCGGCGCAGCCAGAGGGGTGGTTCGGGCCATCGCTGCGCTCGGCCGCAGATACCCGACGGGCCTTCGCTTCGCTCGGCCGGGAGAGGGGTAGAAGAAGGCCCAAGGCCTTCGCACTCGCACCTCCCCACACAAGGACGCGCCACGGCGCGTTGACCCTCATCCCCTCTGGCTGTGCCGAGGAGCGCAGGAGAAAGCGGGATAAGGGCCGCAGCTGTCTGAGCGCAGCGTAGCGGAGCGAGTTCTGCGGACCCCCGCTTTCTCCGAGCACCGCAGGTTGCCCGCAGCGAAGCGGAGGGACACAGACAGCGGGGTCGCCTTCTTTTGCTTACTTTTCTTGGCGAGACAAGAAAAGTAAGTCGCCCGCCGGGGCGAGACCCGGCCCACGGCCTAAAAAAAAGAACCCAACCTCAATTCAACCGCAGCACGTCTTCGACAGCCAAAGCAACCCCAGCCAACCGCGAGTCATCCCCATTCACCGAAGACAACATCAACCCAACAGGCAACTCCCCAGCCGAATGACAAGGCAAGCTGAACGAACACCCATCCATCAAATTGATCGCAAACGTATTCCGCAACAACAGTCCGTTAGCCTGGAAAAACGCCGAATCCTCAGCCAACGAATCGATGGCAGGCGCCACGATAGGCACCGTAGGACAAAGCAACGCATCGAACCCCTCGAGCCGCCTCTCGACCCGCGAAATCCACTCCCGCCGCCGATCCAGCAGCGCGATGTAATCGGCCGCCCGCACCTCGGTCCCCAAAGCAATCCGCGCCGCAACCCGAGAGTCGAAAGCCTCGCGCTTCGAAGCAAACCGTTCCCGATGTACAGCCGAAGCCTCGATAGGCGACAACCCCCCCGGCGCATTGACCGTCCCGATCTCCGCCAGCTCGCTCAACGCAATCTCCACGATCTGCGCCCCCGCTTTGGACAGCGCCTGCACCGCCCGCTCGAAAGCCCGCGCCACGCCAGGCTCGATCGCATCGAACATTAGCGTCTTCGGCACCGCAAGCCGCAACCCCTGCGCCGGCCGTCGCCGCACCACGAGCGGCGCATCGGCGATCGCGGCGTCGGCGATCAGGCAGTCCTCCACGCTGCGCGCCATCGCGCACACCGTGTCGAGCGAACGCGCGAGTTCGAAGGCGCCGGTGCGCGGCACGCGCGACTGCGTGCTCTTGAAGCCGACGATGCCGCACAGCGCGGCCGGGATGCGGATCGAGCCGCCGGTGTCCGAGCCCAGTCCCGCGACCGCGAGGCCCAGCGCCACCGACACCGCGGCTCCCGACGAGGAGCCGCCGGGAATGCGCGCGACCTCGGCATCGGCCGGGTTGCGCGGCGTGCCGTAGTGCGGGTTGATGCCCACGCCCGAGAACGCGAACTCGGTCATGTTGGTGCGGCCCACGATGGCCGCGCCCTGCGTGCGCAGCCGCGTCACCACGGCCGCGTCGCGCGCGGCGGGAGGTTCGCCCCGGCAGGCGATGGAGCCGGCCAGGGTGGTCTCGCCGGCCACGTCGTAGAGGTCCTTGATCGAGACCGGCAGGCCGGCGAGCGGCGCGGTCTGCACGCCGGCCTTGTGGGCGGCATCGGCATGGCGCGCGGCGGCCAGGGCGGCGTCGGCGTAGAGGCGGGTGAAGACGTTCGCGGCCGCGGGCTGCGTGGCGGCGGCTAGCACCTGCTCGCTCAGCGCCTCGTGCGTGAGTTCGCCGCGGGCGATGCGCGCGCGCAGCGCGCCGATGGTGGAGTCGTTCTGTGTCATGAAGGAGGAGAGGGCGTTCAGGCGATCACGGGCAGGACGCGCACCGCATAGCGGTGGACGATGCGCCGCTGCAGGCGCGCGTCATGCAACTCGATTTCCATCTGCGCGGCGGGGCGGATGGCCTCGCCGCGCGCGTTGGGCAGCGCCGCCAGTGTGCCGCAGGTCATGAAAAGTCCCTCGGGCTCCTTGCCAAGACCTGGCAGGCCGTCGCGCAGCGCGGCCAGCGGGCGGATCGCGGCCAGGGTGCCGCGCTGGTAGTCGACCCAGCGGCCGTCCTCGAGGATGCGCGAGCGCAACTCGATGGCGTCCTGGTGCGCCTCCACGTCGCGCCAGCGCCAGGCCGAGGCGGCCAGCGGCTTGGCGCACATCTGCTTGGAGACGGCGACCGAATAGCTCTCGACCTGGCGGTCGGTGTGGTCCGAGGCCACGCCGAGCCACCACTCGCCCTGCGCGAAGAACAGCAGCGGTTCGGCCTCGCCCGAGCTCTGGTCGCCCAGCGCCTCGATCTCGGAAGACTGCGTGAGCAGCAGCGAGGCCATGCGGTAGTACAGCGGCACGCTCGAGGGGCGCGGCACGCCGAGCGCGGCCAGCTCCTCGATGTGGTGCTCGATGGCGGCGCTGTCGCGGCCGGTCCAGCCGGCCACCACCAGCGCGTTGGGCGCGACGGCATGCAGCGCGCTGCTGCGGGTGCCGTCCTCGGCGATGCTTTCGCAGGCGATGTGCAGGGTGTTGCGCGTCATCGCTTCAGGCCTCCAGCGGTTCGTGCGCGGTCTCGCGCGCCACCAGCAGCGCGACCAGCGTGAGGCACAGCGCGCCGGTTACGTAGAGCGAGACCGCGAGCGTGCTGCCGTAGGACTTGAACAGGCTGGCGATGATCAGCGGCGCGAAGCCGCCGCCGAGGATGCCGGCCAGCGTGTAGGCCAGCGACGAGCCCGCATAGCGCACGCGGTTCGGAAACTGCTCGGTCACGAAGGCGGCCTGCGGGCCGTACATCATGGCGTGGATCACGAGGCCGACCACCACGGCGGCGCAGATCGCGAGCGGCTTGGCGCTGTCCATCAGCACGAAGAACACGAAGGCCCAGACGATGCCGCAGAGCGCGCCGATGATGTAGACCGGACGGCGGCCGATGCGGTCCGACAGGCTGCCGAACCAGGGCACCGAGATCGCGTTGCAGGCCGCGCCGATCATGGTCGCGGTCAGCGCCAGCGGCCGCGACAGGTGCAGCACGGTGGTCACGTAGGTGAGGGTGAACACCACCACCAGCGCATAGAGCACGTCGGAGCCGATGCGCGAGCCGCCGGCCACCAGCAGGCGGCGCCAGTGCTGGCCCAGCACTTCCTTGATCGGGGTCTTGGCGGTCTCCTGCTTCTGCTCCATCTCGCGGAACACCGGCGTTTCCTCGACGCCGCGGCGCAGCCACAGGCCGAACAGCACCAGCGCCACGCTCGAGACGAAGGGGATGCGCCAGCCCCAGGACTGGAAGTCCTCGGGGCTGAGCCAGGCCGACACGGCGGCGATGAAGCCGGTGCCGATCAGCGTGCCGGCCGAGGGGCCGACCTGCGTGAACGAGGCGTTGCGGCCGCGTTCGTTCGGCTTGCCGTGTTCCATCGACAGCAGCACCGCGCCGGCCCATTCGCCGCCGAGCGCCACGCCCTGCACGAAGCGCAGCGCGACCAGCGCCACCGGCGCCCAGATGCCCCAGCTCGCGTAGGTCGGCAGCAGGCCCATGAGGCCGGTCGACACGCCCATGATCACCAGCGTGGCGACCAGCACGAAGCGCCGGCCGAGCCGGTCGCCGAGGTGGCCGAAGACGACGCCGCCGAGCGGGCGCGAGATGTAGCCGACCGCGTAGGTCGAGAAGGCGAGGATGGTGCCGGTCAGCGGATCGAAGGAGGGGAAGAAGATCGCGTTGAAGACCAGCGCCGCCATGATGTTGTAGACGGTGAAGTCGTACCACTCGAGCGTGGTGCCGATGGAGCTGGCCATCGCGAGGCGGCCCATCTTGGCGGGCTTGGCGCCGTGCGCGGCGGACGCGGCCGGGAGAGCGTGTTCGGTCATGAGGATCCTGGAATGAGGAAGAAGGTGAAGGAGGCGGTCGGTCAGGCCAACTCGCCGGCGTGCAGCTTCCAGCCGAGCGCGAGCAGCCAACCCTTCGCGGGATCGGCATCGAGCGCGGCGGCGGCCGTGGCGCGCGCGGCGCGGGCGGCATCGGCGCCGCTGGTCTCGACCACCAGCATCGGCTGCAGCACGCGGCCTTCGCTGCTTTCGCGCGGCAGCGGCGTGCTCAGGGCGGCATCGGGCTGCAGCAGAAAGGACTGGACGAAGCCCGGCTGCTCGGCGAGGCGGCGGCCGGCCTCGGCGGCGCGTTCGGCGATCGCGGCGGCATCGCTGGCCACCTCGAGCGGCAGCACCGCGATGTGGCTGCCGCTGCCGAAGCCGGTGACGGCGCGCACCGCGCAGACGCGGCGGATCGGATCGCGCATGCGGTCGAGGTTGGCGATCGACCACGGCGTCTGGCGCTCGAAGGCGGCGCGGTAGCCGGCCGAGCGGAACACCTCGAGCGAGGCGGTGCGGTACAGGCCGAGGTAGCGGCGGCCGCCCTCGAGCGAGAAGTAGCGCGCGCCCGAAAGGAAGCCGGGAATGCGCACGCGTTCCTCGACGTGCTCGCGGTCGTACCAGCGGTTGAAGTCGGCCTCGTCGGCCGCGGGATCGACGTCGCAGGCGACGAAGAGCAGGCCGTTCTCGGCGGCGGAAGGTTCGGTGACGGAAGCGGTGGAGGTCATGGCGGCGGAAGCGGGAGCGGGCCTTCGAAAAAAGAAGGCGCGATCTTCCGTCGCGGGGTCAGGCTGTCACAAACGAGTTTTTCTGGGCGACAGCCACAAGAATTACTGGCCCCTCGATGGGGCGCAAATGCGCTGTTTCGAGGGTTAACCCTCTATGGCTCCGCTCCAGATTGGTGCGATTGCCGCGGCCGTGAACTGGTCGGAGGCCCGGCAGGCCAGCTCGGCCACGAGCCGGATGGCGTCGGAGTCGGCGGCCTCCAGATGGCTCACCACCAGCCGCTGCGGCGAGATCAGCGCATCGCATTCGATGATGCGCACGTCGCCGGCCGCCACGTATTCGTAGACCGGCGGCAGCGGCACCAGCGCGTTGCCGAAGCCGGCCTTCACCAGCCGCGCCAGTGCCGAGATCGAGCTCACGCAATGCACCTTGCCCAGCGGGATGCCCACCGCGCGGTAGAGGTTCTTGAGCGCCTCGTGCGGCTGCGAGCCCGGGCTCATGGTCAGCACCGGCTGGCGCAGCAGCTGCTCCACCGTCTGCGTGCCCTCGGCGCTCATCTGTCCGACCCAGCCCATGGGCATCGGCAGGCAGGGCGTGCTCACGATGCCCGCGCCCGCGATGTGGTCGGTCTGCAGCGCGATGTCGAGCGCGCCCTCGCGCAGGCCGCGGTGCAGCGCCAGCGTGGTCTCGGAGGTGAGCTGCACCTCGATGCCCGGATAGGTGGAGCGCAGGTTGGTGAGGAAGCCCAGCAGCCAGGTGTGGACCACGGTCTCGATCGCGCCGATGCGCACCAGGCCCAGCAGGTCCTCGCGCGGGCGGCCCAGCGAGACGATCTCGCGGCGCAGCTCGAGCAGCCGCTCGCCGTAGTCCATCAGGCGCACGCCGACGGGCGTGAGCCGCAGTTCGCGCGCGTCGCGTTCGAACAGGCGCGCGCCGATGTCTTCTTCCAGCGAGGCGACGCGGTTCGACACGGCCGCCTGCGTGATGTGCAGCCGGTCGCTCGCGGCCCGGAAGCTGCCCAGCCGCGCGGCCCAGAGAAAGGCTTCGACGAATCGTGTGTTCATGCAGGTGTGTCCGCGGGGATTGTGCCGGCAATCGCGCGGCGGCCAACCCGGGACGGCCCGCATGGCTATCTGGCGGCCAGGGGCAGCGTGAGCGCGTCCAGCACCGGCGCCACCGCGGCCGCGTCGTTGCTCGCGAGCAGCACCAGCGCTTCGCTGGTGGCTGGCGAGAACGCGAGCAGCGCGCGGTAGCCGCCGGTCTGGCCGGTGTGGAAATAGATGCGCCGCTGCGCGCCGCCCGCGGCCGGATCGCGCATGCGCAGCGCATAGCCGACGTCGTACTCGCCCTGCGCCGACAGCGGCTCGCGCAGCCGCTCGGCCGCGGCGCCCAGCGGTCCCGCGCGGCCGGCCATCAATGCGCGTGCGAACAAGAGCAGGTCGGGCGCGGTGCTGCGCAATGCGCCGGCCGCGGCCAGCGCGCCGAATTCCCAGGGCGCGCGCGCCGCGTGGCCCGCGTAGCCCTGGGGCAGCCGCTTCGCGCGCGCCGCATCGAGGTGCTGCACCGTGTCCTTCATGCCCAGCGGCGCGGCGATGCGCTCCCGCACCAGCTGGTCCCAGGGCTGGCCATAGCGCTCCGACAGCAGTTGCCCGACCAGCGCGATGCCCAGGCTGCCGTAGCGCGGCGCGCAGGGCGGCGACTGCGCGAGCTCGAGCGAGGAGAGCGCCACCATCAGGTGGGCACGCGTGGGCCTGGCGAAGGGATTGGAATCGGGCCCGGGCGGGCGCGCCGGCAGCGCGGGCAGGTTCGGCAGGCAGGCCGTGTGGGTGATGAGCTGGCGCAGCGTGATCGCGGCCACGGGCGGTGGCAGCGTGGCCTTGTCGGCGAGCAATCGGCCCAGCGTGTCGTCGAGCGAGAAGTCGCCGCGCTCCACGGCCTGCGCGAGCAGCAGGCCGGTGAAGACCTTGCTGATCGAGCCGATCTCGAACACCGGCTGCGCTTGCGTCGCCGCCATCGGCTTCGCGAGGCCGACGCGGCCCGGCGCATTGCGCTGGATCGCATAGCGCGCCGCGCCATCGCGCCAGGTGCCCGCGACGATGGTGCCGGGACGGTCGCCGAGGACCCGGGCGGCGAGCGATGCGGGAGGACTGTCGAAGCCGGTGCGTTCGGCATGGCCGGCCAGCGGCAGCAGCAGCGCCGACAGCGCGAGGAGGGAGGCGGGAAGATGTCGCATGGCGCGCATCTTCGAAGCGCGCGGGCGCCGCGGCAACGCGCGGCGGCGCCCGCCGCGTCACCGCCGTAACGCGCGTAACGACGGCCCGTTTCTCAATGCTTCTCGGCGGGCAGCACGTTGCGCGGGTCCTGCCGCAGCACCAGGTCCCAGAGCTGCTGCCCGGTCGGCGCGCGCGATTCCTCGCAGACATGCGCGACCAGCCCGGCCGCGCGCCCGACCAGCGCGAGGCCGCGGCCCAGCAGCGGGTCGAGGCCCATGTCGGCGAGCACCGCGCCGTTGGCGCCGGCCGCGTTGAGCGGCAGGTGGCGGCCATGGTCCTCGCGCAGCACCTCGACCAGCGCGAGCGCGAGCCGCCAGTGGCGCCCGAAGTAGCCGTTGGCCTTCGACACGGCCATGAGCGTCGGCACGCGCGGATCGCCGTCGACATGGATCGGATGCCCGATGCCCGGGATGCTGCGCTTCGCCTGCCGGCGCTCGCGCACCAGCGTGGCCGCGCGTTCGCGCAGCTCGGCATCGCTCGCGTCGTCGGTGAGGCCCGCGGCGGCCGCGAGCAGCATCTCGCTGACGTTCTGCACCGTGCCGAGGAAGTTCGAGCCCGCGCCCAGCAGGCCCGCGGCCACCGCGCCCTGCAGCGACTCGGGCGCGCCGAGCCAGGTCATGCGCGCGGCGATCGCGCTCGGCGTGAGGCCGTGGTCGGCCGCGGTCACCAGCAGCATGTTGACCATGGCCTTCTCGCGCGGCTCGGGCAGCCGCGCCATCGCGAGCAGCCACAGCATCTCGACGAAGTCGAGCTTGCCGATGATCTCGGTGGCGAGGTTCAGGCCGCGCACATGGATCGCGTCGGGGGTCGTGTAGCCGATCTCGGTCCTGATCGTCATCGTTGACCCCCTCAGCCCGCCAGGCCCACGGTGATGCCGCCGCAGACATAGAGCACCTGGCCCGTCATGAACGAGGCCATCGGGTGCATGAAGGCATCGACCGCGTGCGCCACCTCGGCGGGCTCGCCGAAGCGCTGCACCGGAATTCCTTCGGCGATGCGCCGCGTGCGCGGGCTGTCGGCCGGGTTCGCGGCCTTGAAGGCCTCGGTGGCGATCGGACCCGGCGCCACCGCGTTGACCGTGATGCCCTGCGCCGCGAGCTCGAGCGCCCAGGTGCGCGTGAGCGCGTTGAGCGCGCCCTTGGCGGCCGAGTAGCCGCTGCGCAGCTCCTTGCCGAGCGCGGCGCGGCTCGTGATGTTGACGATGCGCCCGCCGCCGGCCGCGCGCATCGCGGGCAGCACGGCCTGCACGCACTGCAGCGCGGCGCGCGCGGTCACGCCGATCTGCAGGTCGAAGTCGTCGAGCGAGGTGGTCTCGAGCGGCGCCGGGCGGATCGCGGCCACGTTGTTCACCAGGCCGGTGAAGCGGTGGCGGCCGCAGGCTTCGGCGAGCGCGGCGGCGAGCGCCTCGCGGTCGCCCATGTCCACGCGCAGGTGCGCGCCGCTGCGCGCGTCGGGCGGCGGCTGGAGGTCGAGGCTGGTGACCTGCCAGCCGCTCTCGATGAGGCGGCGGCAGATCGCCAGGCCGATGCCCGAGGAGCCCCCGGTGACGAGGGCGTGGCGGTCGGTGCTTGGCGTGGAATTCATGGCGTGGCGTGATGCGGTGGGGAGGTCTCGCTGCCGGCGCCCATGCGCCGCAGCACTTCGATGCGTGCGTCCTTCTTCGAGGCCTTGCCGTTCGCGGTGCGCGGCAGCGCGTCGAAGAAGTGCACCGCCTTCGGCGTCTTGACGGGATCGAGCCGCTCGCGCACCCAGGCGACGAGCTCGGCGGCCTCGCAGGCCGCGCCCTCGCGCAGCTGCACCGCGGCATGCACGGCCTCGCCCCACTTGTCGTCGTCGACGCCGATCACCACGCAGTCGTAGACGGCGGGATGGCGCCCCAGCACGTTCTCCACGTCGGTCGGGTAGACGTTGAAGCCGCCGGTGATGATCAGGTCGCGGATGCGGTCCTTGA
Organism: Variovorax sp. PDC80; assembly: GCF_900115375.1. NCBI lineage: Bacteria > Pseudomonadati > Pseudomonadota > Betaproteobacteria > Burkholderiales > Comamonadaceae > Variovorax > Variovorax sp. PDC80. The sequence continues at coordinate 53,622 of NZ_FOWG01000009.1, forward strand.
GGAACAGGAAGCCGCGCTCGTCGAGGTAGCCGCCGTCGCCGGTGCGCAGCCAGCCGTCGTGGAAGGCCTCGGCGGTCTTCTCGGGCTGCTTCCAGTAGCCCGACATCACGAGGTCGCCGCGCACCACCACCTCGCCGCCCTGGCCCGGCGGCAGCAGCGCGCCGGACGGGTCCATGATCGCGACCTCGGTCATCAGCGCGGCGCGGCCCACCGACTCGAGGTTGCGCGGATCGAGCGCGTCCTCCACCGGCATGTAGGAGATGATGGCCGGCGCCTCGGTCTGGCCGTAGCCGGTCTCGACATGGCCGAACACCTGCTGCGCCTCCACGATCTTCGCGCTGCGCATCGGCGCCGCCGCATAGACGAAGTGGCGCAGCGCGCGCCAGTCGCGCCCGCGCGCGGTCGGGTCCTCGAGCAGGCTGTAGATCAGCGTGGGCGGCATGAACACCGCGGTCACCCGGTCGTGCTCGAGCTGGTCGAGCACCTCGCGCGGCTTCGTCGAGCGCGGCAGCAGCACCGTGCCGCCGCTGCCGAGCACCGGCAGCAGGAAGGTCGAGGTGCCGTGCGTGATCGAGGCCACCGCGAGGTAGCGCTCGTCGGCGTCGAGCTTCATCGCCTGCATGATCGAGACGATGGTCGTGTTCCACGCGCGGTAGCTCTGCATCACGCCCTTGGGCGCGCCGGTGGTGCCGCCAGTGAACTTGATCGCCTGGATCTCGGCCAGGTCGTGGCGCACCGGCGCGGGCCGGCTGCCCGCGTGCGCGGCCAGCAGCGCCGAGAGTTCGCAAGCGGTGGGCGCCGTGCCGAGCGCGCCCGGCCGGTAGACGATGCGCGGCGCGCCGGTGGCCTCGAGCTTGGGCGCCTGCTCGTGTTCGGCGATCACCAGCGCGGCCTCGGTGAAGTCGACGATGCGGCACAGCTCGTCGGCGCCGGCGCGCGGATTGAGCGGCACCCAGATCCGGCCCGCGAGCAGGGTCGCGAACAGCGACACCACGTGCGCGAGGTGGTTGCCCGCGCAGATCGCGATGCGCCCGCGCGGATCGGGCACCAGCGCCTGGAACGCGGCGGCCAGCGCCTCGGTGTGGGCCAGCAGCCCGGCGTAGCTCAGTGCGCCCTCGGGGCCCGAGAGCGCGATCTTGTCGGGATGGCGGCGCGCGGCGCGCAGCAGGAAATCGATCGGCCGCATCCGCTCACTCCGCCTTCGCGCCCGAGACGCGCACGATCTCGGCCCACTTGTCGTACTCCTTGCGCACGAACTGGTCGAAGGCCGGCTGCGGCATCGGCAGGATGTCGGCACCGAGGTCGCGGTAGCGCGCCTTCACGCGCTCGCTGCGCAGCGCCTTGTCGACCTCGTCGTGCAGCCGCGCCACCACCGGCGCGGGCACGCCGGCGGGCACGAACAGGCCCGACCAGGCGGTGGACTCGTAGCCCGCGAGGCCGGCCTCGGCCATGGTCGGCACCTCGGGCAGCAGCGGCGAGCGCTGCGCGCCGGTCACGGCCAGCGCGCGCAGCGAGCCCTTGGCGATGTGCGGCAGCGAGGTCGGCAGGTTGTCGAACATCAGGTCGATCTGGCCGCCGATCAGGTCGGTCAGCGCGGCCGCGCCGCCGCGGTAGGGCACGTGCAGGATGCTCACGTGCGCGAGGTGCTTGTAGAGCTCGCCCGACAGGTGGATGCTGCTGCCGTTGCCCGAGGAGCCCATCGTGAGCTTGCCCGGCGAGCGCTTCGCGAGCGCCGTGAGCTCGGCCACGGTCTTGGCCGGCAGCGCGGGATTCACCACCAGCACGTTGGGCACCGAGCCCACCATCGCCACCGGCACGAAGGCCTTGCGCGTGTCGTAGGGCAGGTTGCCGTAGAGCGTGGGATTGATGGCGTGCGTGCCGACGGTGCCGAGCATCAGCGTGTAGCCGTCGGCCGGCGCGTTGGCGACCTCGCGCGCGCCGATGTTGCCGCCGGCGCCGGGACGGTTGTCCACGATCACCGGCTGGCCCAGCGCCTGCGCGAGCTCGGTGCCCACGAGGCGCGCGAACAGGTCGGCCGCGCCGCCGGGCGGGAAGGGCACGACCAGGCGCAGCGGCTTGGCGGGCCAGGCGGGTGTCTGCGCCATGGCGCCGGTGGCGAGGGCGGCCAGCGCGAGGGCGCCGGCGCCCAGGAGGGAACGTCGTTTCAAGGCTTGTCTCCGGAATCGGGAAGAAAAAGAAAAGGGGCTCAGGCCGCGGCGCCGGGTGCGCGCGCGATGCCGTGGCGCAGGCCGCCGTCCACTGGCAGCTCGGCGGCATTGACGTAGGCGGCTTCGTCCGAGAGCAGGAAGCAGGCGGCGTTGGCGATGTCCCAGGCGCTGCCCTGGCGGCCGAAGGGCAGCGGCCCGCTCGCGCGGCCCGGGCGCGCGGCGCTGGCGGCGCGGCCCATGGGCGTGTCGATCAGGCCCGCGCGCACGATGTTGGCGCGGATGTCGCGTCCATGGCCCTCGAGCGCGACCGCGCGGCACAGCGCCGAGAGCGCGGCCTTCGAGCTCTCGTAGGCCGGGTTGCGGCCCGCGGGCATCAGGGCGGCGAGAGAGGAGACGAACACGATCGCGCCGCCGCTGCGCATGGCGGGCAGCGCCGCCTGCGCGCACAGCAGGTGGCCGCGCAGGTTCACGCCGAGGATCGCGTCCCAGCTCTCGGGGGTGACCTCGGCCAGCGGCCGGCGGTCGCTGATGCCGGCGTTGAGCACCAGCGCGTCGAGCACGATGCCGCCCTCGGCCAGCGTGGCGAACAGCGCGCGCACCTGGGCCGGGTCGCCGATGTCGGCGGCCAGGGCCACATGCTGCGCACCGGGCGCCTGCGCCTCGAGCGCGGCCACCGTGTGCCGCGCGGCCTCGAGGTCGCGGTCGGCGCACACCACGCGCGCGCCGCGCTGCGCGAGCCGCAGGCAGATCGCGCGGCCGTTGCCCACGAGCTGAGGATCGCCGCCGGCGGCCTGGCCGCCACCCACCACCAGCACCGTGCGACCGGCGAAATCTCGCCTTGTTTCTGAGAACGTTTCCATATCGATTCCAAGGTTAAAGTGAGCGCCCGGGAGGCCGCAATCCATGGAACGTTTGCATAAGGGAAAACTATGAGCCGAGCGCCCAGCCAGGCGGTCTCGCTGCGCGACGTGGCGCGCGCCGCCGAGACCTCGGTGGCCACCGTCTCGCGCGTGCTCAACCACAGCGGCTACGTCAGCGCCGAGGTGCGCAAGCGCGTCGAGAAAGCCGCGCAGGGCATCGGCTACGTACCGAACTTCAGCGCGCGGCACCTGAAGACCGGGCGCAGCAAGGCGATCGGCTTCATGGTCTCGAACATGGCCAATCCCTTCCTCTCGGCCTTCTTCGCGGCGGTCGAGGCCCGGCTGCAGTCCGAGGGCTTCTCGGTGCTGGTCGGCAGCACCTTCGACCAGCCGCAGCGCGAGGCGCAGCTGCTGCACCTGTTCGAGAACCGCCGGCTCGAGGGCGTGTTCGTCTCGCCGAGCCGGGAGGACCTGCCCGCGGCGCAGGACGCCTTCGCGCGCTGCAAGCTGCCGCTGGTGGTGCTCGACCGCGAGACCGGCTTCGAGGCCGACGCGGTCTGCCAGGACCACCGCCAGGGCGTGGCCACGGCGGTTGACTACCTGGTGTCGCTGGGCCACCGGCGCATCGCGCTGTTCGGCCCCAATCCCGCGATCCGGCCCGGGCGCGAGAAGCTGCTCGGCTACCGCGACGGCCTGCGGCGCGCGGACATCGGTTACGACGAGGCGCTGGTGTGCATGCTGAGCTCGGCCATCGAGTCCTCGGCCGCCCAGATGGACGCGATGCTCGCGCTCGCGGCGCCGCCCACCGCGCTGATCGCGCTCGGCACGCGGCTGCTGTCGGGCGCGCTGCGCAGCGCGCGCGAGCGCGGCCTGCGCATCCCGGCGCAGCTGTCGGTGGTGGGCATCGGCACCGACGACGCCTTCGCGCTGATGGACCCGCCGCTGACCACCTTGCGCTTCGACATCGAGGGCGCCGCGCATGCCGCGGCCGAACTGATGCTCGAGCGGGTGGAAGGGCGCGCGCCCGAGGCGCGGCGCAGCGTGCACGTGCCGCTGGCGCTCACCATCGGCGCCTCGTGCGCGGCGCCCGCGCGCTGAACGGCCTCAGTCCTCTTCGACCAGGCCGCGCGCGATGGCCAGCGGCTCGTCGCGGAAGATCGCCATCGCGGTCTTCATGCGGCGGAAACCGAGCTTGCGATAGAACGGCTCCTTGCCGGCCACCGCGTACAGGATGATCTTCTTGTGGCCGCGCGAGCGCTCGACCAGTTGGGCGACGATCTCGCGGCCCAGGCCGGTGCCCTGGCGCTCGGGGTGCACCGCCACGTCGCAGATGTAGGAGCAGTCGAGGCCGTCGGCCAGCGCGCGGCCCGCGCCGACCAGCCGGCCGTCTTCATAGACCAGGCACTTGAAGAGGCTGGCGGCGTACACCTGCTTGAGGCTCTCGGGCGGCTTGTGGCCCAGCGGCGCGATCTCGTAGAGCCGCGACAGCTCGTCCCAGTCGACAGCGTCGATCGCGTGGCGCCACTCGAGGGCCATGGGCTCAGGCGGCGTAGAAGAATTCCTCGCGCACGATCTTGCCGTCTTCCACCGTGTAGAGCGCCATCTCCTCCATGGTGAAGCGCTCGCCGCTGGTCTTGAAGGTGGCGTCGATCTTGAAGCCGACGATGAAGCGGTCGTCGTGCGGCCACGGGCCCGCGACGATCATGCCGTGCACCTCGTGGTTCGAGGTCCACCATTCCCCCTTGCCGCGGATCGCCTCGATGCCGCGCACCTCGCGTGCCATGTCGGGCGGGCCGCCGGCCTCGACGCTCACCGCGTCGCTCGCATAGAGCGTCAGCGCCTCTTCGTAGGCGCCCTGGCGGCACAGCTCGACGAGCGTGTTGGCGATTTCCATCGTGTCCATCGTGGTCATGGGTAGCGGCCTTTCTGCGGATCGCAGCAACGGGGTTGGGGGGAATGGGAACGGCTGGAGTCAGTGTAGGCCGCCGGCCGCGCGGCGCCCATCGGGAAAGACCGGGAACGACAAGCGCGCCGGGCCGGACTCAGTCCGGCGCGTTGAGCGCGCGCATGCTGTCCACCGCCTCCTCCGAGGCCCAGAGCAGCGTGTTGAGGTAGGTCTCGATGCGGTCCACCAGCGCGGCGCGCGGGCCCTCGCGCCATTCGGTCGAGCCGTAGAAGGCCGACTGCTCGGCCTCGAGCGCCTCGCGGCTCGCATAGGCGCGCACGAGGTGGTAGCTCTCTTCCTCGTGGTCGCCGCGGCCGTAGCTCACCACGTCCATGCCCCTGGCGCGCAGCATGGGCACGGCGCGCGCGTGCATGGCCTCGTGGAAGGCCTCGAGGGTGCCGGGCTTGAGGCGGTAGGTGCGGATTTCGAGCAGTCGCCGGGTCATGAAGAGGTCCTTCCTGGATGCCGGCCACCGTTGTACCGCGTGCCGCGCCGGCGAGCCAGCGCGGCGTGCTTCAGCAGAACACGATCGCCGTGCGGTGCGCGATGCTCAGCCGCGCCGCCTCGTACAGCAGCAGCCAGGCCGCGTACTCGCGGTAGAGGCCGTTGTCGTCCTCGATCAGCGCGTCGATGCGCTCGGCCTCCTCGTCGCCGAGCTTGCCGTTGTTCAGGTGGATGCCGAGCGCGGGCGCCACGTAGACCAGTTCCTCGAGCAGGCGGTACGAGGAGCCGAGCATGCCGCCGGGCAGGCCCAGGGCTTCGTCGTCCTCCTCGTCCTCTTCCTCGTCCTCGATGTCGTCTTCCTCGGGGCCGCGCGAGAGGTCGACGTCCTCGTCGTCCTCTTCCTCGTCCTCTTCCTCGGCTTCATCGTCCTCGTCGCGCTCGTCGAACAGCACTTCCTTGAAGTCCACCGGCACGTAGAAGCCCTCGGCATCCGAGTGGCACAGCAGGTGGCTGTCCTCGCTGTCGAGCAGGGTCTGGATCTTCGGGTCGGCCGTGGGATCGACGTCGTCGGCCAGCGGCGTCGCCACCCAGTCGGGCGCGAGCACGCGGTGCGCGTAGGCGCGGCGCAGGTAGTGGATGAAGGAGTAGGGGAAGCTCTCGATCGAGGCGCGCGAGTCGAACTCGATCGCCTCGCGCGGCTCGGTGTGCGGCGGCAGGCCGGCAGCCGCCAGCACGCGGTTGACTTCCGCCAGGTCCTCCTCGAACGCCTCGGCGCCCTCGGGGTCGTCTTCGAGCAGCTCGGCAAGCATGCCGACGCAGATGGCCAGGCCCATGGATCACTCCTCGTGGTTCGTGGCGGCGATGGTGACGAACCCAGATGAAGGCGGGATGACGGCCGGCCGCGCGTTGCGCCGAGCCGTCATCCGCGCGGGCGGCTTCAGCGCGCCGCTTCGACCTTGATGCGCTCGTTCGGCACCTCGCCGAACATCTCGGGCGCGTACATCGCCTCGACGCGGCTCGGCGGCAGCGCGAAGTCGCCGACGTTGTTCAGGCGCACCGTGTACTCCATCTTCACCACGCCCTTGGGCAGGTACTGGTAGTAGCTGCGGAAGGCCTCGAAGCTGCGTTCCTCGAAGGCCGGCCAGCCGGCGCCCGACTTCTTCTCGCCCTGGGTGGCGATCTGCGAGTCGCGGCCCAGGCCGCTGCCGAGGATGGTGGCGCCGCCGGGCACCGGGTCGCTGATGACGACCCAGGTCATGTCGGCGCTGGCGTTGACCTCCAGGCTCACGCGCAGCACGTCGCCGCGCGTGTACTTGCCGGCCACCGCCTGCTCGACCGGTGTCACGGTCTTCTTGATCGCATAGCCGGCCGCGAACGGCGCCTTGAGCTGCACCGCCGCGATCGACTGCATCGTGAGCCAGGGCTTGCCCGTGCCCTGCTGGGTCACGAGCAGGGTGTCGCGCACCGGCGCGCCGCCGGGCGACGCGGCCCAGGGCAGGAACATGCCGTTGTTGCGCAGGTTGCCCGGCGAGGCCGGGGCGCCGAAGAAGGTGGTCTGGTTCGGCGCGCCGCCCGGATCGCTGGCCTTCACGCGCTCGACCTTGCTCCAGTCGACCTGCGCCTTGGCCGCGCCCAGGGTGGCGGCGGTGATGCCGGCCACCGGCGTGCTCTCGAACACCTTGCTGAACTTCTCGAGCGCCAGCCCGCCCCAGAGGTTGGCGGTGGTGGTGTGCCAGGCGCCGTTCTGCTGCCGGCCGATGAAGCCGTTGGCGAGCTTGCCGATGTCATCCTTCCAGGCCGGGTCGTCCATCACGGTCAGCAGCAGGCGCGCGGTGTTGACGTCGCCGTTGGTCATCAGCCACCACCAGTAGTCGTCGCGCTCGGTGCTGAAGATCAGCTTGGTGCCCTGGTAGGACAGCCGCGCCTTGAGCACGTTGTTGGCCTCGTCCATGCGCTGCTGGCGCTGCGGCACGTCCTGCACGCGCTTCAGGATGTTGAGCCAGTCGATCACCGCGCTGGTGGGCCACTGGTTCGGCGCGATGGTGATGCTGCCCAGCATGGCGCCCGAGGCCTTGCCGTAGCGCGACAGGGCCTCGAGCGCGGCCAGCTTGCGCACGTCCAGGTCCTTGCGCGGACTCCAGAAGTCGCGCGTGAGGCGGCCCTCGACGAAGGCGATCAGGCCGGCTTCCATCGGTGCGCGCACGTCGTCGGCGAGCGCGAAGGCGGGGTCGAGCGAAGCCGCTTCGTTCGTGGCCGCCAGCAGGTACGAGGTCAGGATGTCGCTGCCGCCGTTGGCCTCGCCGTCGCGCGGCGGGAAGTAGCTCGCCAGGCCGTCGCTGTCGAGGTAGGTGGGCAGCTGCGCGAGCACGCCCTGCCACATCTTCGCGTCGCGCAGGCCGACCGACTTGCTGGTCTTCTGCTCGAGGCAGATGAAGGGGTAGTTGGCGAACCAGTCGCGCACGCCCGGCAGGCCTTCGGCCAGCTTGGGCTGCAGCGACAGCTTCAGGCCGCCGCGGCCGGGCAGGGCGTCGGCCGGTGGCGCCACGTCGATGGTGAACGGGCCGTCGACCTGCACCAGCGTGGCCTGCTGCACCGTGAGCGGCACCGAGGGCACGATGCGCTGGCGCACCTTGAGCGCGTCGCGCGCGCCGCCCAGCGTGTCCTTGGCCTCGATCTCCCACAGGATCGCCTCGGCGCGCGTCTGCGCGAGCTGCGCCGGCGCGGTCACGTTCCAGGCCACCTCGCGCGCCTCGCCGGCGGGGATGTCCACCGTCTGCGGCTGCAGGGTGAGCAGGGTGGCGCGCGGCGTGGCTTCCACCTTCATCGCCTTCTGCGTGGTGTTGCGCAGCGTGATCTGGGCGCGGAACTGGTCGTCCTCGCGCACCAGCGGCGGCAGGCCGCTGATGATCTGCAGGTCCTGCGTGGCCTGGATGCTGGCCTGGCCGGTGCCGAACAGGTCGGTGCCCGAGTCGGCCACCGCCACGATCTTGAAGGTGGTCAGCGCGTCGTTGAGCGGCACCGTCACCACGGCCTGGCCGTTGGCGTCGAGCACCACGCGCGGGTTCCAGATCAGCAGGGTCTCGAGCAGCTCGCGCGTCTGGCCCTTGCCGCCGCCGCCGCCCGCGGGCACGGCCTTGCGCCCGTAGTGGCGCCGGCCGACGATCTCCATTTGCGCGGTCGAGGTGCTGACACCCCAGCTGCGCCGCTGCAGCATCGCGTTGAGCAGGTCCCAGCTGTCGTTGGGCATCAGCTCGAGCAGCGCCTGGTCGACCGCGGCCAGCGCCACCTCGGCGCCGGCGGCCGGCTTGCCGTCGGGCAGCTTGGCGGTGATCGTGACCTGCGCCTTGCCGCGCACCGGGTAGCTGGGCTTGTCGCTGGCCACCGTCACGTCGAGCTGGTGGGCGCGCGTGCCGACGCGGATCTCGGCCATGCCGAGGCGGTAGGCGGGCTTGCTGAGGTCGACCATGGCGGTCGGCGCCACGTACTCCTTGCCCTCGTACCAGAAGGCGGTCCACCATTCGCGCGGCGCCTTCCAGCCCCAGCTGAAGAAGCTGTACCACGGCACCTCGCGCAGCCGACCGCGTAGCGCGAGCACGCTCACATAGGCGTTCGGGCCCCACTCGGGCTTGACCTGCAGCGTGACCGTCGGGTCCTGGCCGTTGAGCTGCACCACGTGCGTTTCGATCACGCCCTCGCGCTCGACCGACACCAGCGCGGTCGCGAAGCGGAACGGGCTGCGCACCTGGAACTTGGCGATCTCGCCGGGCTGGTAGCTCTTCTTCTCGGGCAGCACGTCGATGCGGTCGTTGTCCTCGCCGCCGAACCACAGCTCGCCCTGCCTGGTCACGTAGACCGAGCTGGCGGCGCGGGCATCGCGGCCCTCGCTGTCGGTGGCGCTGGCGACCAGCTCCACCTCGCCGGCGTCCTTGAGCTCGGTCTCGCACAGCAGCAGGCCGCGCGCGTCGCTCTTGCCGCTGCAGACGGTGCCGATGTCCTTGGTCTCGGTCTTGTTGTCGTAGGTGTAGAAGCCGCCCACCATGCGCTTGCGGCTGGTGGTGGTGATGCGCGCCACGGCGCGCACGTTGAGCGTCACGCCGGCCTGGGGCTTGCCCGCGAGGTCGAGCGCGAGCGCCTGGAACTTGACCTTCTGCGCGGTCGAGACCCAGCCCTCGGTCTTGATGCCGGCGATCACGCCCGCGGGCCACAGCGTCTGCGTGCTGCGGATGGTCTGCACCTCGCCGTTCGGGTCGGCGTAGGTGGCTTCCAGCAGCAGCTCGCGCGCGGCCTTCACCTTGGGCACCTTGTCGATCGTGAGCTTGCCGGCGCCGTCCTTGTTGAGCGTGAGCGGCAGCTTGTCGGCGATCACGCGGGTGTCGCTGACGCTGTTCAAGTCCTCCTCGCCGCCCGTGGCCTCGGGGCCGGCCGCGGTGGCCGCCTGCAGGCCCGCGGCCTCCACCGGCCGCGGCGGGCTGAAGCTGAAGGCGTCGTAGTCGGAGAAGCTCAGGCTCTTGCCGCGCACCATGGCCGACACGCGCACCGGCAGGTTGGCCGCGCCGCCGCCGGCCACGTAGTTGATCTGCACGTCGGTGGGCACGGCCGTGGCCGCCACCAGCGGCTTCTTGTCGCTGGGCGCGATACGGCCCTCGAGCACCGGCAGGCGGAATTCCTCGACGCGGAAGATGCCGGTCGCGAAGCTGCGGCCGCCGCCGTCCTCCTCGTCGTCGCTCTCGTTGTTGTTCTTCTTCGCACCGCCGCTGCGCAGCTGCACCTCGTACACGCCGAGCTTGGCCGCGGCCGGAATGGCGAAGCTGTTCTCGGCGCTCAGGCCGCCGGTGGCGGTCTTGCGCCAGGCCAGCGGCTGGGTGAACTGCTGGCCGCTGCCCTGGTGGGTGATGACCAGCGTGTCCGGCGTGCCGTCGGGCAGGCCGAAGCCCTTGCGGGTCTGGGTGCGGATCAGGCTCTTCATCGACACCGTCTCGCCGGCGCGCAGCAGCGTGCGGTCGAAGATGGTGTGGGCGATGCGGTCGGGCTCGGGCTGCAGGCTGGTGGGCACGTTGAAGCGCCAGGGCTCGATGCCGCGCTGCCAGTCGCTCTGCGTGAAGGCGAGGTCTTCCACGCCCTTCTCGTCCTTGGCGCGCGCGCTGACGAACCAGAAGCCCTCGCCGTACTCGTCCTCGCCGTTGCAGTTGGGCGCCTTCGAGGGCACGCCCTCGAGCATCACGGTGCCGTCGGCGCCGGTGGTGCCCGAGGCCACGGCCTTGCCGCGGCAGTCGGACACGCGCACCTGCGCACCCGCCACCACCTTGCCCTTGTCGAGCGTGGTGACCCAGGCCATGGAGTTCTCGCGGCCCAGCTTGAAGTGCACGGCCAGGTTGGTGGCCAGCGCGCTGGTGCGCACGTACATCGTGCGGTTGGCGCCCAGGCGTTCGTCGAGCAGCGCGTCGCCGAGCTTCTGCGAGGCGATCTCCAGCACGTGGAAGCCCGGCGTCAGCGGGATGCCGATGACCTCGAAGGGGCGCGGGTCGCCGCTCTCGGCCTTGGGCATGTCGAGCGACTTCACGCCCGGCTGGCCCGAGAGCAGCGACAGCGTGCGGGTCTGCACGTAGCTCTTGTCGCTGCTGTCGAGCACCGGCGGCAGCGGCGTGCGCAGGTCCTTGCGGGCCTCGGTGCGCGCGATCGTGTAGCTGTCATAGCGGCGCACCTTGCGCAGCCACTCGATGATCTCGGCGTCGGTCTTCGGGTTGATGTCGCTGACCTTGCCGGGCGTGAGCGCCTGCACCATCAGCTGCGGCTCCACGCGGCGCACCGTCACCGGCATCATGGCCGGGGTGTCGGGCTCGGCCAGGCGCTCGATCACGCCGAAGGGCGAGGCCGCGAACTTGGCCAGCGGCGGCATGGCGCCGGTCGCTACCTTTAGCGGGAAGCTGTCGGGCGAGGCCAGCGGCCGGCCCGAGGCGTCCTCGAACTTCGAGGGCAGCTCGATGCTGAAGGAGGTGCTCTCGGCCAGCGGCGGCGCGAACTCGATCGAGCTCACCACGTCGTCGGCGTTCTGGGCCGAGCCCTCGTCGTCGAACTTGGGCGAAAGCGTCTTGCCGCCGCCCTTGAGCTGGATCGCCGCGGCCACCTTGCGCGTGACCGGCGCGTTGAACTGCAACGTCATCGGGCGCAGCGGCAGGCAGGCGGCCTGCGCGTTCTCGCGCTCGCAGGTGAAGGAGACGGCGAAGGGCTCGCGCACCGTGAAGCTCAGCCGGCGCTCGACGCTGTTGGCGATGCCCGAGGGCGTGGCCACGCCCTTGCCGTAGACGATCTGCAGCTTGCTGCCGGGCGTCAGCGTGCGGTTGCACTGCAGGGTGACGAAGCGCAGCGGCGTCTTGGCGGCGGCCTTGTCGCGGCCATGGGCCTTGAGCAGCTCGGTGCGCTGGGCGCCTTCGATCAGCTTCACGGGCACGCGCTCACCGACGCCGTCGGCCGCGCACCAGACGTTCTCGCGCACGCTGTCGAGCGTGGCCGGGCCGTTGAGCTCGAGCATGAACATCTGCTGCTCGTCGATCTTGGCGTAGCTGCCAGGCTCGAAGTCGCGGATGAAGGGACCGCCGGTGGAGAACTGGTAGCGCTCGGGGCCGGTCAGCTCGCCGCTGGCGGGCTTGAACGAGGCGATGCGGCTGATCGTGCAGCGCACGCCGGGCGGCAGGTCGTTCTCGAAGTCGTAGACCCACTGCTTGGCGTCGGTCCAGCGGCCCTGGCCCTTGCCGGCCTGCGCGTCGGTACAGCTCACGGACAGCGGGGCCGGTGCCTTGGGATCGCCGAAGTTGACCGCGGCCTGGTCGAACTTGGCGACCACCTGCCGCACGCGCGAGACCTCGCCCTGGGGCGTGAGGCTGGTGATCTGCAGCGCGAACGCGGGGGCGGCCAGTGCCGCCGCGCCGATGGCCAGCCAGAGGGATCGCGCACTCATCGAACTGTTCACAACTAACTCCTCCTGAGGACAGCGCACGAGGGTAGCCGATTTGCATGGCGCCACGGCAGTGCCGTCCGTCATAGGCCAGCCGGGCTGGCCCTGCGAAGTCGCCCCTTCCAGAACGTGTTCATGGTCTTTTCATAGTGCCCGCAAGGCAGCAAAACGCCGCAATCTAGGCGCGCGCCGCCGTCCAGGCTGATGCCTGGACAAGGTGCGCAACGACGAGTGCGGCGTTTTGCTGCCTTGCCCGAAGGGTTGCCCCGCAAAGCTGGCATCTGCGGCGTTGCAAATGCTCGCCGGGCCACCAGCCCGGCTGCGCTTTGCGCCTTGCACCTGCCAGCTTTGCGGGGCAACGGGCACTATGAAAAGACCATGAACACGTTCTTACAATCGCTCACCCCGGGCGAGCGTCGCGCGGACGAAGTCAGGAAACCGCCGCCAACCGATGAAACGCTACTGGGAAATCGACGCCTTGCGCGGGCTGATGCTCGTGCTGATGACCGTCACCCACCTGCCGACACGGCTGACAGACCCGCTGGGCCAGCCCTTCGGCTTCGTCTCGGCGGCCGAGGGATTCGTGCTGCTGTCGGCCTTCGTCGCGGGCCTGGTCTACAGCCGCATCGGCCATGTGCGCGGGGTCGAGTCGATGCGCAGCGCGTTCTGGCGCCGCGTGGTCAAGGTCTACCTCTGTCATGCGGCCACCCTGCTGTTCCTGTTCACCGTGATCACCGGCGTGGGCCTGCACATCGACCAGCCGGCGGTGAAGAACCTGGTCTCCTACTACCTGGCGGCGCCGCGCGACGGCTTCCTCTACGGGCTGCTGCTGGTGTACGAGCCGGCGCTGCTCGACATCCTGCCGATGTACATCTTTTTCATGCTCATGAGCCCCTGGGTGCTGGCCTTCGCGATGCGCCACGGCTGGCTGCCGGTGATGGCGGTGAGCGCGGCGCTGTGGGCGGCGGCGCAGTTCGGCTTCAGCGAATGGGTCTACGGGCTGGCGGTGCGCCACCTGGGCCTGCCGGTGCCGTACCACGAGATGGGCGCCTTCAACACCTACGCCTGGCAGTTCCTCTGGTTCTCGGGGCTGGCCATCGGCGCCAGCCGCAATGCGCCGGGCATGCGGCCGCTGCGCTTTCCGGCCTGGCTGCTGGTGCTGGCGGCGGGCGTGGCGCTCTACTGCTTCTACTGGCGCCACACCGGCATCAACGGCCAGGCGCCGTTCGGTGGCGACGTGGAGCGCAACCTGCTGTTCGACAAATGGCTGCTCGGGCCGCTGCGGCTCGTGAACCTGGTGGCGCTGGGCGTCCTCGCGGTGCGCTTCGGTCCCTGGCTGATGCGCAAGCTGCCGCGCCTGGGCTGGCTCGAGGCCATGGGCTCGGCCTCGCTGCCGGTGTTCTGCGCCCACCTGGTGGCCGTGCTGCTGGTGCTGGCCTTCTACGGCGACAGCCAGACCGCACGGCCCTGGTGGGGCGACGCGCTGCTGCTGGCGGCGGTGTTCACGGGCATGTACCTGGTGGCGCGCGTCTCGCGCGGCGCCGACGTGCCGCCGCCGGCGGACGAGGTGCCGACGGAACCTGCCCGAGCCTAGTACCCCGTCAACGGTTCATGCCTCGCCGACCGGCTCGCCGCGGCGAGCAGGGCGTCGGGGTCCACCGCGTGCAGCGCCATGTGGGCGATGCCCTCGCGCTTGGGCACCCAGCAGCGCCAGGTCAGGAACACCTGCGCGAGGCCGCCGCGCAGGTCGACATGCACGCCGTCGAGCATCAGCGGCACGCTCTCGGACTTTCCGTCCTCGCGCTGCACGGTCGTGCTCAGCCGCACGCCGGGCAGCCAGACCTGCACGTGCGCATGGTCGGGATGCATGTGCAGCAGCTGCAGCTCCTCGTCGCCCGCGAGCGGCGCCTCGTGCACCAGGCCCGGCGCGGCGTACTGGTAGAAGCGGTAGTCGAAGTCGTCGGGCAGCAGCGGATGCTTGCGCGCGAGCCAGTCGTCGTCGTAGCGGCCCGCATGCCGCTGGCGCGGGCGCCACACCGGCGGCAGCGGCGCGAAGCCCTGCGGCACGTGGTCGTGGCGGCGCCAGTCGGCGATCGGGTCGGCGGGATCCTCGATCGCGGGCGCGGGCCACTCGGCCGCGGCGTCGCAATGCGCGGCATCGACGATGCCGCGGCCCAGCGGATTGGCGCGGTGCACGTCCGGGGGCGCGCTGCCGGGGACCGGGCCGCCGAAGGCCTCGCGCCAGGCCAGCGGCACGGCGCGCGCGGGCTGCGGTGCCGACAGCGTCCAGTCGGCTTCGCGCTTCTCATCGTCCTCGGGCGGATCGCGCCGAACGGGGCACCAGCGCCTCGGCCCATGCACGCGCACCAGCTTCTCGAGCCGTCCCAGCCGCGCGCCCACGAGCCACGACGCGGCCGCCTCGCCGCGCGGCGCCCAGCCCGTGCCGAGGATCGTGAGATCGGCCGCCGGCTTGTGCGGCACGAGGTCGCAGCAGCGCACCAGCAGGCCCTCGGCCAGGTCGCCGTCGTAGCGGTCGGCCAGTTCCAGCGCGGCCTGGCGCGGCGCCAGCGCGAGCGGCTGGCCCGGCACCAGGTGGAAGCTGCCGCGCACCGCGAGCACGGCCATGTCGGTGCCGTCGCGGTGGAACTGGGAGAAGGCGAGCGCGGAAAAGGGCGTGTGGTTGTCGAGGTCGGGCGCCATGCTCAGCGTCGCAGCAGCGTGTAGATGCGGCAGGCGCCGTCGCGCTGGCTGCCCAGCAGCTGGACCGGCAGCGCGGGCAGGGCGTCGGCCAGGCTCTCGAAGGCCACGGGATCGTCGACCGCGAGCACCAGCAACTGGCCCGGCGCGCTGCGCGCGATCGCCTTGCGCAGCCGCAGCATGGGCTGCGGGCAATGCGTGCCGCGGGTGTCGATGCGCAGGGCCGGGCCGTGGCTGTCGTCGATGCAGTCCGCGGTGGGCGCGGGCCGGGCCGGCAGGAAGGCGGCGTGCGGATCGCTCATGGCGTGGCGCCCTGCGTCGCCAGCGTGCGGAAGTCCGGCATGGCCCCGAGGCGCTGCAGGTGCAGCCCCTCGATGCCGACCATCGCCGGCTTGAAGATCACGCCCACCACGCGGCCGTCGGGCAGGTAGTGGACGATGCGGTGGTTGCCGTCGCGCAGGTCGATCGGGCGGCCGAAGGCGGTGTCGGCCGAGAGCTTGCGGCGCGCGCCCGGCGGCGTTTCGCCGCGCGCGTCGAGGCCGAAGGGCAGCGGCAGCGCGGCGGCATCGAGCTGCAGGTCGTAGAGCACCCAGGCCTGCGGGTCGGCCTGGGCGACGCGATCGGCGAAGGGATGGACCAGCGCCACCCGCAGGCCATTCGACGCGCTCGCGTAGTCGGCCCGGGCCGCGAGCCCGGCCGGCGGGCATCCGGTGGGCGCGAGCTGCGCCCAGGCCGCGAAGCCGGCCAGCCACTCGGCGATGCCGCAGCAGCCGATGCGCTGCGCGGCCTCGTTCATCCAGTCGATCTCGCGCTTCCACAAGGCCATGGCGCCTCAGCGGATCGGCGGATTGCCGGGGAAGGGGATGCGCTCCCAGGCCGTGCCGTCGAAGCGCGCGATGTCGGCGTAGCCGATCGACCAGAGCACGCCGTCGACCACGCGCAGCAGGTGGCCGTCCTCGTACTCGGGGTCGAGCCGGGTGCGGATGCGGTGCGTCGCGCCGTTGGCATGCAGGTAGAGGCCGGTCTCGGTGGCCAGGAAGATCTGGCCGTCGTAGCTCGTCACGTCGACATAGGCGCGCGTGTCGTCGAGCGCCGAGACGTCCTGGAAGCCGTCGACGTGGTTGCCGTGCAGCAGCGTGCCACCGCGGCCGCAGGCCCAGACCGAGTCCTCGCGCTCGACATGGATGCGCGAGATGGCCGGCATGCCGCTGGCGACGGCTTTCCACGGGCGCCGGCCGTCGCCGCAATACAGCACGCCGTCGTTCACGTTCTGGAACCAGCCGCCCGCGTAGACCTCCTGCTCGTTCGCGCCGGCGATCGTCTTGAAGCTGATGCTCTTCTTCTCGCCCTTCTCGCGCAGCAGCCCGGTGTCCATGTGTTCCCAGGCCCCCGGCTTCGTCCGGCGATAGATCTGGCCGCCGCCGCCGCAGGCATGGAGCCGCCCGCCGATCTGGGCCAGCGCGATCATGCTGCCCCAGCCTTCGGAGTCGTCGCTCCACAGGCCGGCGCCTTCGATGCGCTCGGTCATGGCCTCGCCGCCGGGCGGCAGCTGCATCACGTCGCCTTCCTCGGTGAGGAAGACGAAGGCCGCGGCCGCGCCGGAGTCGCCGGGCGAGGGCGAGAAGAAGAGGCCGTCGACGACCGTGGCCGGCAGGTCGGTGGAGCGCCAGAGCGGATCGTGGCCCGCGCGGTACTGGCACAGGCGCGCGAAGCCCTCGAAGCGCGCGTCGGCGTTGGAGCAGGCCAGGAAGAGCTCGTCGCGTCCGCGCGGCGCCGCGGCCTCGATCTGCAGCCGTATCCGGTCGGGTTGGGTCAGGGGCGTCATCGTCGTGCTCGGTGCTTTCTCGTCGTCATTCCACGCGCCACGCGTTCTGCAGCAGCTCGCGCAGTTCGGCGGAGGTCTTCGTCAGGCCCCGTCCGAGCATTTCGTCGGGGATGGTCTTGAAGGCGTCCCGGATCGGCTGCTCGAACTGCCTCTTGCAATCGGGCTTGACCTCGTCCAGCGCGTCGATCGAGATGTCCAGGACATCCTTCAGCGTGACCGTGCCGTTGCGGCCTATTTTCGCGCGCATGCCTTCGGAGATCTTCCGATGGACTTCGGCATGGTCGTCCTTGTTCAGGCAGATCGACGGCCCCTTGTCGAGCGAGGGCGCGCCGGGCATGCGCACGCCGGGATCGAGGCGGGTGCCCACGCGCAGGATGAAGTCGGGCACGACGTGGTGCGCTGCCTCGCCGTCGCCGCACTTGTTCTCGTCGTAGGGCTCGGGCTCGCAGTCGTCCTTGTCGCCCGTGATGCGCGTGCCGTCCTTGCCGCCGCCGCCGCTGGTGTCGGTGGCCGGCGCGGGGGCGGTGGTGGTCTCCTTGGCGCGGGCGCGTTCCTCGGCGATCTGCTGCTCGAGCGAATCGCGCACCTTGGCGTCGTAGGCATGGAAGCCCTTCGATTCCCAGGGCAGCAGCGACTCGAGGAAGTTGCTGCTGGCGTAGTCCTGCTTGTAGGCGGCGAGCTGGTCCACCGCCTGGTCGTAGAGCGACTGTTCGCGCGGGGTCTGCGGCGTGATGCCGGTCAGCGCCTTCTTCGCCTCGTAAATGGCCGCGTAGTGGTCGCCGATCGGCATCACCACCAGCACGATGACCGCGATCAGGTTGCCCTTGCCGCCGCCCGCGGGCTTGGGCAGTTGGGTGCGCGGCATGGTCGCCGGGGGGCGCCACTTGGGCATGTCGGTGACGGTCGGCGTCTTGCCGGTGTCGAGGAAGGCCAGCTGCACCGGCTGCTCGCCCAGCGAGGCGCGCAGCAGCGAGCTGTAGCCCGACAGGTTGGCGGCGCTGGCGACCTTCGCCTTGCCGGTCTTCTCGTCGTCGCTGCCGTAGTAGGCGATCTCGGCGCCATCGGCCTGCGCCTTGGCCAGCAGGGCCTCGGCCTGGCTGTCGTCGATCGCCGGCCGGTCCTCGGGCGGCCAGCGCTTGCCGCGGTCCTTCTTGTAGATCAGCTCGCCGCCGGTGTTGCGCTTGTTCATCCAGAAGCTGTCGCCATCGCGCACCAGCCACTGGCCGTTGACCCGCACCACCGTCGAGGCGGTCTTGGGCTCGGCGATGTCGCCCACCGTGCCCGAACTGATGCCCTTGGCCGCGCCCGGCTCGTCGCCCGTGACGTGCGTGACCTGGCTGTCGAACTTGAAGGCCTTGAGCGAAGTGAGGAAGACGTTGCGCGAGGCGTTGGCATCGTCGCCGAGCCGGCCGGTGATCTGGTAGGGGATGGGCGGGGTGGACGAGCCGATCGGCGTCTTGCAGACGTCGGGCGAGGTGCACACCACCAGCGCCTGGCCGACGTCGCGGCCCGCCTCGGGCGGCGGATCGCTGGCCGGCGTCTGCGGCCGGGGCTTGCCCACGATCACCGCGACGCGGGCGATACGCCCCGTCGCGCCCGAGGGCAGCGCGGCCCCGAGGCCATCGAGCCCGGCGGGCTTGGCAAGCGAGGCACCGGCCTTGGGGTCGAGCGCCATGCTCAGCAGAGGTCGATGACGTGGCCGTTGATGCGCACCGGCCCCGCGGCGCGGAAGTCGAAGCGCGTGCCGGTCAGGGTCACCTGGCCGTCCTTGGTCATCTCGAGCCGGCTCTTGCCGACGGTGATCACCAGCGTCTCGCCCACGTCGAGCGAGAAGTCCTCGCCGATGGTCTCGGTCTTGCTCTTGCCGACGGCCACCGTCTGCGTCAGGCCGACCAGCGAGGTCTTGGCGATGCCGACCTCCTCGGAGGAGGTCAGCGCGACGAAGCGGTTCATGTTCTGCAGCACCGTCAGCAGCTCGTTGGCCTTGATCGTCTCGACGCGGTTGTTGCCGATGGTGATGGTCTCGTCGTGGCCGACGTTCTCGGTGCGGTCGTGGCCCACCTTCACCGTCTCGTCGTGGTCGATGGTCTTGGCGCGGTCATGGCCGACCCAGTGCGTCTCGTCGTTCTCGACCTCGATGTCCTGGTTGCGCTCGGCATGCAGCCACACTTGCTCGGCGCCCTTCTTGTCCTCGAAGCGGAAGGCGTTGGCATTGGCATCGGTCGCGCCCTCGGAGCTGCGCGACAGCAGGCCGCTCTGCGTGGCGTTGGCCGGCAGGTCCCACGGCGGCATGTTGTCGGCGTTGTAGACGCGGCCGGTGACGATCGGCCGGTCGGGGTCGCCGTTCTCGAAGTCGACGATCACCTCCTGGCCGATGCGCGGGATCTGGATGCCGCCGAAGTTGGTGCCGGCCCAGGGCGAGGAGACGCGGACCCAGCACGAGCTGTTCTCGTCCTTCGGGCAGTAGCGGTTCCAGTGGAAGCTCAGCTTCACGCGGCCGTACTGGTCGGTCCAGAGCTCGCGCCCGGCCGGGCCGGTGACGATGGCGGTCTGCGGGCCCGTGGTGCGCGGGCGCGGCACGGTGGGCGCGTCGGCGCGGTAGACCTTGCTGGTGGGGATCACCTCGAAGTCGACGCGGCACTCGAACTGCTCCTGCCCCGAGGCCTCGCCCGGCTCCTGCAGGCGCAGCCGCGCGGCGGTGACCAGGTAGGCGCGGTTGGCCTCGTTCTGCGGATGGCGCTCGAGCGTGAAGGTGCAGCCCGGCACCACCGCGCGCAGATTGCCCGAGCCGCTCGCGCGTTCGCCGCGGCTGCCGGTTTCTTCCATGCGCCGGCGCACCAGCTGCTCGCCCTCGGACTCGGCCGTGTAGTCGCCGGGCCAGGCGTAGCGCTCGCGCTCGTTCTGCGCGGTCTTGCGCGGCATCGCGCTGACCTGCTGCAGCCGCGCCTTGGGCCGCTCGAAGTCGAAGTCGTCGGTCACCCAGCGCCCGCTCTGCAGCGCCTCGAAGGCGCAGAAGCTGTCGCAGTGCTCCTCGCGCACCGTGTCCTCGGCGGCGTGGAACGGGATCTTCTCGTAGGCCGCGTTCGCGAACGGCTGGTGCGCGCCCATCTCGTCGACGATCACCAGCGTGTGCTTGTCCTGTGCATGCTCGAACCAGAAGTACAGGCCCCACTCGTGCAGCAGCCGCGCGACGAAGTCGAAGTCGGTCTCGCCGTACTGCACTTGGAAGTCGCGCGGCGGATAGCTCTGCGAACTGCGGATGTCGAGCGGCAGGCCGTAGGGCGAGAGCACCTCGCGCACGATGTCGAGCACGGTCTTGTGCTGGAAGATGCGGTAGTCGCTGCTGCGCGTGGCGAGCGTGAGCCAGGGCTCGATCACCGCCTCGTAGAGCGCGCGGCGGTTCTCCAGCCGCAGGAAGCGCACGCGCGTGACCAGGCCCGCGATGTGGCGCTCGCCACCGCCCGCGCCGGGCCGGCCGTCGAGCAGGATGTGCACCGCGAGCGGCTCGCCCACCAGCTGCTTGATCGCGACGTTGGCGGCCTGGCGCTCGTTGAAGCCCGGCTGCTCGGGCGTGGTCAGCGTGACCGTGTAGGCGTAGAGCTGGCTCAGTCCCTCGCTGCCCTCGATGGCCACCGGCTCGAGCGCCGGCGCGTTGCCCCATTGCGGCATGGCGCTCGAGGTGACTCGCAGGACGCGCGTGGCTCGCGATGCGCTCGGCATGGATTCGATCTCCCTGAAGTCGTCGTCGCCGCCACGGCCGCGCACCGGCGCGGCAGGCGTGGAACAGGCCCTCTTTCTACCGAGCCGTCATGAAACTTCGAAGACCGTTTCCCTCAGTCGCGCTGTAGGACAAGGCCGTGCCGAGGCAGGGAAGGGCGAGAAATGGAGTCGAAAGAATTCGAAATGGCCCGGCCGGACTTCGGCGGCTTCAGTGCGCCGGCACGAGGTGCGAGGCGATCACCGACTGCCACAGCCGGTAGCCTTCGTCGGTCATGTGCAGCCGGTCGCCGCGGAACAGCTCGGGCCGCGGCTTGCCGTCGGCCCCGAGCATCGGCGTGAAGATGTCGATGTACTCGCTGTTGGGCAGCCGGTTGAGGTAGGCCGAGACCATGTGGTTGGTCTCGCGGATCAGCGGCATCAGGTGCTCGCGCGAGGGGCTGGGCTTGACCGAGACGAAGCTGATGCGCGCATCGGGCAGCTCGTTGCGCACCACGTTGGCGAAGCGCACGAAGGCATCGAGCACCTGCAGCGGCGTGCGGCCCTCGGCGAGGTCGTTGTCGCCCGCGTAGACGATCACCTGGCGCGGCCGGTAGCGCACCACCAGGTCGTGCGCGAACAGGCTGCAGTCGGCCAGGGTGGAGCCGCCGAAGCCGCGGTTGACGATGCCCGGCACGCCGGCGAAGTCCTGCGAGAGGCGGGTCCACATGCGCACCGTGGAGCTGCCCACGAACACCACGCCGCCGGGCGGCGGCAGGCCGTCCTGGTCGGCGCGCGCGAAGGCCTCGAGCTCGCGGTGCCAGCGCACGCGCGCGGCGAGGTAGTCGGCCGAGGAGACGACCGGGTCGAAGCTGGCGGCGGGTGCCGGGGCGGTGACGGGTGCCTGGGCCTGGGCGGCGAACGAGGCCGCCAGCAGGGCCAGCGCGGCGAGCGCGGTCTTCATCGAAAACATGGAGCGGGAAGGAAAAGCGGGCAGGCGGACCATCGGAAAAGCCGAAGCTGGGCAAGGAAAGGGCGCCGCGCGCGGCGCCCGCCAGGCCTCAGATTGTCTTCTCGATCAGCGCGCCCTTGAAGAGCACAGGGCCGGTCGGCCCGCCTTCGCTCGGCACGCCGCCCTTGGGCTCGAGGCTGATCGCGAGCGTGGGCACCGCGCGCACGTCGGCTTCGCTGGCCGGCAGCCGCAGGCCCGGCGCGCGGTCGAGCACGCCCAGCGAGCGCGGCGCGCCGCCCGGCGGCAGGGCCCACAGCTGCAGCGACTTGTCGGCGCCTTCGCTGAAGCCGCCCACGCGCTGCAGCACCAGCTGGCGCTTCTTCGGATCGAAGGTCACGAGCATCGAGGCCGCGTCCTTGTCGTCGGACAGCACCGCCACGTACTGCACCGCCGGTGCATTCAGCAGCTGGTCGCGCAGGTTCAGGCCGACCGTGACCGCGAGCACCGTGGCCAGCGCGCCGGCCGCGGTCGCGCCGCGCCACAGCGCGAGGCTGCCGAGCCAGCCGCCCGCGGGCTTGCGCTGCTGGGCGGCAGTGGCAGCTTCGCGCTGGCGGGCCAGCGCGAGCTGGGCCTGCTCGGCGTCGATCATGTTGCGGATGCGGGTCCACACGGCCGGATCGGGCACGACCGGGCTCTGCAGCTCGGTCATGCTGGCCAGGCGGCCCTGCCAGACCAGCGCGGCGGCGCGCACCGGCGCCTGTTCGCGCGCGAGGGTCTCGAAGCGGCGGCGCGCGCCGCCGCGCAGGGTGCCGAGCGCGTGGCTCGCGGCCAGCAGCTCCAGCAGTTCGGGATGGGCGGTGAGTTTCATGGCGGGGCTACTTTCTCTGCGCCTACGCGAAGCGTCCCATGCAGACGCGCAGTTTCTCCAGGCCGCGCCGGATCCAGGTCTTGACCGTGCCCAGCGGCAGCTTGAGCTGGTCGGCCAGTTCGCCATGGCTGAGCTCGCGCAGGTAGGCCAGGCTGACCACCTCGCGCTGCCGGCCCTCGAGCTGGCTCAGGCACTGGTGCAGCGCCCAGGCCTGCTCGCTGGCATCGGCCGTGTCGGCCGGGTTCGGTGCATCGGATTCGAGGGTGTCGGCCAGCAGCTCGTCGAATTCCTGCGTGAGCTGGGCCCGGTCGGCGGTGCGGCGGCGCAGCAGGTCGAGCGCGCGGCTGCGCACGATCAGCCCGAGCCAGGCCAGCGGCGGGCTCAGGCTGGCGCGGTAGTCGCCGGCCACGCGCCAGACGGTGAGAAAGCTCTCCTGCAGCACGTCCTCGGCCCATTCGCGCTGGCGTACCACGCGCATCGCGAGGCCCATGAGCTTGGGGGCGGTCCGGTCGTACAGGATGCGCAGGGCGGCTTCGTCGCGATGGCCGATCCGGTCGATCAGCGCCATCAGCTCGGCGTCGGGGCTGGGTGCGGTCATGCGCGGATTGTGGGGCATCGCTTTCCATCCCTGGAATACGCCCGCGCCGCGGCGCCGGATTCAACCGGTTTTTGGCGCCGGCTGAATCCATCGGCCCACCGCGCGCGTACAGGCGCAAGAGGCCGTCGAAACTCACGACAACAACGGACCGCTTCTTCTTTCACCTCTCCCGAAGCCGATCTGAAAAAGGAAACGATCATGCACATCCGCACCCTGAACGCCCTGGCCGCCGCGCTGGCCGTGGTTGGGCTCGCCGCCTGCTCCGGCATGGGCGCCAAGCCCGCCGCGACGTTCTCGCAGGCCTCCCTGCCCGACGCGGTGAAGGTGCCGGCCGGCCACACGGTGGCCATGGAAACCGTGGGCACCGGCGACATCACCTACGAATGCCGCGTCAAGGCCAACGCCGCCGGCCAGTACGAGTGGTTCTTCGTCGGCCCCGATGCGAAGCTGTGGGACCGCGCCGGCAAGCAGGTCGGCAAGTACTACGGCCCGCCCGCCACCTGGGAAAGCGCCGACGGCTCGAAGGTCACGGCCACGCAGGTCGCCGTCGCTCCGAACGGCACCGGCAACATCCCGCACCAGCTCGTGAAGGCCAACCCCGCCACGGGCGCCGGTGCCATGCAGAACGTGAGCTACATCCAGCGCGTGGCGACCCAGGGCGGCGTGGCGCCGGGCGCGGCCTGCGGTGCCTCGAACATGGGCCAGAAGCAGGTCGTGAAGTACCAGGCCGACTACATCTTCTACCGCGCGGGCTGAGCCCTCGCGCGCCTTGAAGACCGGGGCCGCGACCCCGGTTTTCCGTTGCCTCATGCCCCCGCGCGGCCCCCCTTTTGGGTGGGTCGTTTGAAACATTTGTGAACGTATACTGCCCCGCACATAACAGGAGCGGGGCGCTGCGGCGCGCGGGGCGGAGCATGAGGAACATCGCGATCGTGATCGCGCTCTGCGTGGGCGCGTGGTACTACTTCATCGGCGGTCGCAAGCTCGATGAACCGCTGGTCCGCCAGTACTACGAGCAGGAGGCGCACGCCATCCTCTCGCGCGATCCCGAGCGGCTGTGCAAGCAGCTCAGCAGCCGGGCCGTGGTGCAGGACCGCACCACCGTGCTCGGCCAGTCGCAGGACAGCACCCTGAACCGCGCCCAGGCCTGCGATGCCGCGCGCGACAGCTTCAAGACCTTCGAGGTGATCGGCGAGGCGATGGGCGGCATCCTGACCATCGAGTACGACTACCACCTCGATTCGGTCGAGCTCGCCTCGGACCGCAAGAGCGCCATCGTCAAGGGCACCAGCCGGCTCAAGATGGGCGAGCAGGCGATGCAGTTCGCCTCCAGCTTCGAGCAGCGCATCGAGCGCGAGCTCGGCCAGGTGCGGCTGGTGCGCTCCGACCAGAGCACGCTGGTGCGCCTGCAGGGCGCCGGCGCGATGCGGCAGAGCGATTTCTTCAAGAAGTGAGGGCCGTGCCATGAGCACCCGTGACCGCATCCGCGAGGACGACGACCGGCCCGCGCCGCCGCCGTTCTGGCACCGCCTCAACAGCTTCTTCGCCTTCCCGTTCCAGATGCGCCCGCTGATGTACGGGCTGGCGCTCGCGCTGTGCAGCCTGCTGTTCGAGGCGGTGTTCTTCCTGCCCGACGTGCTGGCGATCCTGCTGATCGAGCTGGGCATCGTGCTGGCCGCGAGCCGCTACGGCTTCAAGGTGGTGGCGCTGGGCTCGCGCGGCATCTGGCGCTCGGCCGACTTCCCGCGCACGCTCGACGACGAGTGGGTCAACCTGCCGTGGAAGCTGTTCGCGATCTCGCTGGTGCAGGGCATCGCGATCGGCGCGCTGGCCAAGCTCGATCCGATGCTCGCCACGGTCGGCGTGTTCGTCATGTCCTTCACCTTCCCGGCCGCGGTGATCGTGCTGGTGCAGTCGTGCAGCTTCTTCCAGGCGATGAACCCCGGCTACGTGTGGGAGACGATGCGCATCATCGGCTGGCCCTATGCGCTGCTGTGCTTCTTCCTGTTCCTGCTGAGCACCGGCGCGCAGATCGCGATCGCCATGCTGCTGCCGGTGATGAACGGGCGCATCGCGCTGCCGATCATCAACTTCGCCTTCATCTATTTCGGCTGGGTGATGGCCAGCCTGCTGGGCTACGTGATGTACCAGCACCATGCGGCGCTGGGCATCGACCTGCTGCCCGGCGGCGGCGTGGACGACGGCGCGCCGGTGGACCGCCGCACGCCCGAGCAGATCGCGGCGCAGCGCCTCGACGCCGAGGTCGCGCAGTGCATCACCGACGGCGACCTCGCGGCCGCGCTCGGCCTCGCCTACGAGGCGCAGCGCACCGCGCCGTCCGACGACCTCGCGGCGCAGCGGCGCTACCACCGCGTGCTGGCGCTCGTGCCCGACAAGAAGGACACGATGCTCGACCAGGCGCGCCGCTTCATCCCGCTGCTGATGCGGCGCGACCTCGCGTCCGAGGCGCTCAAGGTGTTCAAGACCTGCCGCGAGAAGGACAAGGCCTTCGCGCTCGAGGACGCCGCGATGGTGATCGCGATGGCGCGCGCCGAATGGCGCGGCGGCGATGCCCACGGCACCCTGGCGCTGCTGTCGGGCTTCGACCGGCGCTTCCGCGGCCATGCCGCGATCCCGCAGGCCTACGAGCTGGCCGCGCGCGTGCTGGTGCAGGGGCTGGGCCGCTCGGACATGGCGCAGCCGATCCTGACCACGCTCGAGAACCGCTACCCGGACAGCGAGCAGACGAAGGAAGTGCGCTGGCTGCTGCGGCCGGCGCCGGGCGTGGCGGCTTCGGCCTGAGCCGCCTCAGCTCTCCTTCCAGCCCCCGCCCAGCACCTTGTAGATCGTGAGCCGGTTGGTCTGCTCGGTGAGCTGCAGGCCGATCAGCGTCTGCTGCGCGGCGTAGTAGGCGCGCTGCGCATCGAGCACGTCGAGGTAGCTGCTGGCGCCGCTGCGGAACAGCGACTGCGACAGCGAGAAGCTGCGCGAGGTGGCGTCGAGCAGCGAGCGCTGCGCGTCCAGCCGCTCGGCCAGCGTGCGGCGCTCGGCCAGCGCATCGGCCACTTCACGGAACGCGGTCTGCACCGTCTTCTCGTAGCTCGCGAGCTGGATCTTCTGCTGCGCCTCGGCCACGCGCAGGTTGGCGCGGTTGGCGCCGCCGTCGAAGATCGGCACGCTGATCGAGGGCGCGAAGCTCCAGGCGCTGCTGCCGCTGGCGAACAGGCCCGACAGCGTGCTGCTGGCCGTGCCCGCCGAGGCGGTGAGCGCGATGCGCGGGAAGAAGGCGGCGCGCGCGGCGCCGATGTCGGCGTTGCTCGCGCGCAGCGCATGCTCGGCCGCGAGCACGTCGGGCCGCTGCTGCAGCACGCTCGAGGGCAGGCCGGCCGGTGGCACCAGCAGCCGCGCGGCGGGCGCGGGTTCGGCGGTGGCGGCGCTCGCCGTGGCCGTGCCCGGATCGGTCGCGGCCGGCGTGGGCAGCAGCTCGGCCGGCGGCGTGGCGCCGACCAGCAGCGCGAGCGCGTTGCGGTCCTGCTCGACCTGGCTGTCGAAGGCGGCCGCGTCGGCGCGCGCCGCATCGACCGTGCTCTGGGCCTGCGCGAGCGCGAGGCCCGACTGCGCGCCCAGGCCATGGCCGCGCTGGATCAGGTCGAAGGAACGGCGCTGGCTCTCGAGCGTGTGGCGCGCGAGCTGCAGCCGCTGCTCGTCGGCCGCGAGCTGCAGCCAGGCGGTGGCGACCGAGGCCACCAGGCTGATCTGCGTGCCGCGCTGCGTGGCCTCGGTCTGGAAGAAGCTCTGCAGCGCCGCCTCGCTGAGGTTGCGCACGCGGCCGAACAGGTCGATCTCGTAGCTCGTGAGGCCGAGGTCGGCGCTGTACTGCGTGGCGTAGCGCGGCTCGCCGCCGGTCGAGAGGCTGCCCGGCGTGCGCGAGCGGCTGCCGCCGGCGCCGGCGTCGATGGTGGGAAAGAGCCCGGCGCGCGCGATGCCGTACTGGGCACGCGCGCGCTCGATGTTGAGCGCGGCCACGCGCAGGTCGCGGTTGTTGGCGAGCGCGAGCTCGATGGTGCCGCGCAGCTTCGGCTCGACGAAGAAGTCGCGCCAGCCCGCATCGAGCGGCGTGGTGGCTTCGACGTTGGCCGAGGGCAGGGTCTGCGGCACCGGCAGCGCGGGCGCCTGGTAGTCGGGCGCGAGGTTGACGCAGCCCGCGAGCACGGCGGCGGCGACGAGCGTCAGCGAACGCAAGGGGAGGGCGCGTTGCATCAGTGGCCTCCTTGCTCGGCGGTCTGCGCGGGTGCGAGGGGCTCGTCCTTCGGCACGGCCTTGCGCCGCCCCGCGAGCCAGCCGCGGATCAGCGCGAAGAACAGCGGCACGAAGAAGATGCCGAGCGCGGTGCCGACCACCATGCCGCCGAGCACCGCGGTGCCGATCGACTGGCGGCCACCCGCGCCGGCGCCGGTGCCGATGGCCAGCGGCAGCACGCCGAAGCCGAAGGCCAGCGAGGTCATCAGTATCGGGCGCAGCCGCAGGCGCACCGCCTGCAGCGTGGCGTCGAGCACGCTCCTGCCCTGTTCCTGCAGCTGCTTGGCGAACTCCACGATCAAAATCGCGTTCTTCGACGACAGCCCCACGGTGGTCAGCAGCCCGACCTGGAAGTACACGTCGTTGC
The DNA here is from genome assembly GCF_900115375.1 of Variovorax sp. PDC80. Classification (NCBI taxonomy): domain Bacteria; kingdom Pseudomonadati; phylum Pseudomonadota; class Betaproteobacteria; order Burkholderiales; family Comamonadaceae; genus Variovorax; species Variovorax sp. PDC80. The sequence goes on from NZ_FOWG01000009.1 coordinate 81,293, forward strand.
TCAGGCCGCGCAGGCTGGTGAACAGCAGCGCACCCACGATGCCCAGCGGCACCACCAGGATCACCGAGAACGGCACCGACCAGCTCTCGTAGAGCGCGGCGAGGCACAGGAACACGAACAGGATCGAGATCGCGTAGAGCAGCGGCGCCTGCGCGCCCGACAGCCGTTCCTGGAACGAGGCGCCGGTCCATTCGTAGCCGATGCCCGGCGGCATCTGCTTCATCACCTCCTCGACCGCGGCCATCGCGTCGCCCGAGCTCACGCCCGGCGCGGCATCGCCCACGAACTCGTAGCTCGGGCTGCCGTTGTAGCGCTGCAGCTGCGGCGAGCCGTAGCTCCAGCGCGAGCTCGAGAAGGCCGGGAACGAGACCATCTGGCCCAGGCCGTTGCGCACGCTCCAGCGATCGATGTCCGAGGGCAGCATGCGGAAGTCGGTGTCGCCCTGCATGTAGACGCGCTTCACGCGGCCCTTGTCGAGGAAGTCGTTGATGTAGGTGCCGCCCATGGCGCTCGACAGCGTGCTGTCGATGTCGGCGGTGGCCAGGCTCAGCGCGCCGGCGCGCGCGTCGTCGATGTCGACCGCGAACTCGGGCGTGTCGTCGAGGTTGTTGCTGCGCACGTTCATCACCTCGGGCCGGCGGCTCAGCAGGTCGATGGCCTGGTCGCGCGCCTTCACCAGCGCGTCGTGGCCCAGGCCATTGATGTCCTTCAGATGGAAGTTAAAGCCGGCGTTGGCGCCCAGGCCGCGCACGGCCGGCGGCAGCAGCACGAATACGCGCGCGTCGCGCACCGTCGACAGGTCCTTGTTGGCGCGCCGCGCGAGCTCGGCGGCCGACTGGCCCTTGCCGGTGCGCTCGGCCCAGTCCTTGAGCTTGACGAAGGCGCGCGCCGAGCTCTGGTCGCCGTTCTGGCCGGTGAGGATGTTCACGCTCAGCACCTCGGGCTGCTTGGCGAAGTACTGCTGCACCTGCTCGGTCACGGGCTGCAGCCGCGCGTTCGAGGCGCCCGGCGGCAGCGTCACCTGCACCTGCAGGAAGGCCTGGTCCTCGTCGGGCAGGAAGGAGGTCGGCAGCCGCATGAAGAGCAGCGCCATCACGCCCGCGATCAGCAGGTAGACCACGATGCTGCGCTTGCCGCGCCGCACGATGCCGCCGACCACGCCCTCGTAGCGCGCGGCATTGCGGTCGAAGCCGCGGTTGAAGGCCGCGAAGAAGCGGTCGACCCGGCCCAGCAGGCCGGCGCGCGGCGCCGCATGGCCGCCCTTGGCCACCGGCTTGAGCAGCGTGGCGCACAGCGCGGGCGTGAGCGTGAGCGCCACGAACACCGACAGCGCCATCGCCGAGACGATGGTGATCGAGAACTGGCGGTAGATCACGCCGGTGGAGCCGCCGAAGAAGGCCATCGGCACGAACACCGCCGACAGCACCAGCGCGATGCCCACCAGCGCGGGCGTGATCTCGGCCATCGACTTGCGCGTGGCCTCCTTGGGCGACAGCCCTTCCTCGTGCATCACGCGCTCGACGTTCTCGACCACCACGATGGCGTCGTCCACCAGCAGGCCGATCGCCAGCACCATGCCGAACATGGTGAGCGTGTTGATCGAGTAGCCGGCCATCGACAGCACGCCGAAGGTGCCCAGCAGCACCACCGGCACGGCGATCGCGGGGATCAGCGTGGCGCGGAAGTTCTGCAGGAACACATACATCACCAGCACCACCAGCAGCATGGCCTCGAGCAGCGCCTTCACCACCTCGTCGATCGAGGCGCTGACGAAGGGCGTGGTGTCGTAGCTCACGAAGGTCTGCAGCTGGTTCGGGAACAGCGGCTTGAGCTCCTCGACCTTGGCATTCACCGCCTCGGCCACCTGCACCGCGTTGGCGCCGTCGGCCAGCACCACGCCGAGGCCGGCACCGGGCCGGCCGTCGAGCTGCGAGCGCACCGTGAGGTTCTCGGCGCCGAGCTCGACGCGCGCCACGTCCTTCAGCCGCACCACCGCGCCGTCGGGCGTCACGCGCAGCACCACGTTCTCGAACTGCTCCGCGGTCTGCAGCTTGCTGCGCGCCGTGATGGTGGCGTTGAGCTGCTGCTGCGCGGCCGCCGGCAGCGCGCCGAGCTGGCCGGCCGACACCTGCGCGTTCTGCGCCGTGATGGCGGCGTTCACGTCCGAGGGCATCAGCGCGTACTTGCGCAGCTTGTCGGGGTCGAGCCACAGCCGCATGGCGTAGCCGGTGCCCAGGGTCTGGACCTCGCCCACGCCGTCGATGCGGCTGATCACGTCGACCAGGTTGCTGCTGATGTAGTCGCCCACGTCCACGGCCGAGGCGCTGCCGTCGGCCGAGAACATCGAGACGATCATCAGGAAGTCGTTGCCGCCCTTGGTGACGGTGACGCCGCGGCTCTGCACCTGCTGCGGCAGCCGCGACATGGCCTGCTGCAGCTTGTTCTGCACCTGCATCTGCGCCACGTCGATGCTGGTGCCGGGGTTGAAGGTCAGCGACAGCCGGGCCACGCCCGAGGAGTTGCTGGTCGACTGCATGTAGAGCAGGTTGTCCAGCCCCTTGAGCTGCTGCTCGATCACCTGCGTGACCGAGTCCTCGACCGTCTTGGCCGAGGCGCCGGTGTAGGTGGCGTTGATCGACACGCGCGGCGGCGCGATGTCGGGGTACTGCTCGAGCGGCAGCGTGCGGATCGCCATCAGGCCCGCGAGCATGACGACGATGGAGAGCACCCACGCGAAGATGGGTCGGTCGATGAAGAACTGCGCCATGGCCCGACCTCAGCGCGCCACGGGATCGGTGGCGGCATCGGCCGCGTCGGGCGCGACGGCGGCCACGGGGCCGGCCGCGGCGCGCGCACCGAGGTCGACCACCTTGACCTTGTCGCCGACCTTCACGCGCTGCGAGCCCTCGGTCATCACGCGGTCGCCCGGTGCGAGGCCGTCGAGCACCTGCCAGCGCGTGCCGATCGCGCGGCCGACCTGGATCGGGCGCTTCGCGACCTTGTTCTCGGCATCGATCACCAGCGCCGAGGCGCTGCCGTCGGGCGCGCGCGTCACGGCCTGCTGCGGCACCAGCAGCGCGGCGGCGTTCACGCCCTCCTGCAGCACGGCGCGCACGTACATGCCGGGCATCAGCAGCCGGTCGGGGTTGGGCACCACCGCGCGCAGGGTCACGCTGCCGGTGCCGGCATCGACGGTGACGCCGCTGAAGGTCAGGCGACCGGGGTGCGGGTACTTGCTGCCGTCCTCGAGCACCAGCTGGATGCGCGCCTCGGCATCGCTGGCGCGCTGCAGCCGGCCGCTGGCGAGCTCGCGCTTGAGCCGCAGCAGCTCGCTGCTCGACTGCGTGACGTGCACGTGGATCGGGTCGAGCTGCTGCACCGTGGTCATCGCGGTCGCCTGGTTGGCCGTGACCAGCGCGCCCGGCGTGACGCTCGAGAGCTCGGCCCAGCCGCTGATCGGCGAGGTGATGCGGGTGTAGCCGAGCTGGATGCGCGCGGTCTGCTCGGCCGCGCGCGCCACGCCGAGGTCGGCCTCGGCCTGCTGCTCGGCGGCCTGCGTCTCGTCGAACACCTGGCGGCTGATGGCGTCGATCTTCACCAGCTCGGCATTGCGGCGCGCCACGGTGCGCGAGGTGGCGAGCGCCGACTCGGCCTTGCGCACGCTGGCCTGCGCGCTGGCATGGGCCGCCTGCAGCGAGGCCGGGTCGAGCTGGTAGAGCACCTGGCCGGCCTTGACCTGCGAGCCTTCGGTGAACAGCCGCTCCTTGAGGATGCCGCCGACCTGCGGCCGGATCTCGGCGATGACCGGGGCTGCGGTGCGGCCCGGCAACTCGGTGCTCAGCGCCAGCGTCTCGTGCTTGAGCGTGACGGTGCCGACTTCCCGTTCGGGCGCCGCCGCCTTGGGCGCGGCGGCCTCGTTGCGCGAACAGCCGGCGAGCGTGATGGCGGCGGCCAGCGCGAGGACGGTGATGAGCAGCGGGAAGGGACGGCGTGTGTGAGCGGGCATGGGCAGGGGGAAGTGACGAAGGCCCCAAATGGAGCGAACGGGCGCTCCCGAGTTCAATGCGGCGGGAGGCCGGAGGCGAGCTTTACAGAGAGGCCCTGCAAGTCCAGTGCCAAAGATTGACAAAGTCTTGTGACAGACGCTTTGCCGGATTGCAAAGTTAGATGTACTTGGGGTGGCCTCAGGCGCGCTTCATGCGCGTTGAAGCGCGCGCGTGACCATGTCGTCGGGCGCGAGCCGCAGCAGGTGCGGCAGCAGGCCCACGGCCTTGTCGCGCTCGCCCGCGTGCAGCAGCCCGTTGGCGCACACCGACAGCGTGTCGGCCAGCTCGGGATGGTCGGGCGCGGTCTTCAAGAGGATGGCGCAGAGCCGGCGCGCGTCCTCGAACTGGCGGATGCGCACGAAGCGGCGCGCCAGCCGCGCCATGTCGTCGGGCTTGAGGCGCACGCCGGGCTTCGCCTGGTCGAGGTAGGTGGTGAAGCTGGTGTGCTGCAGCGCGAGCGTGTCGGGGTCGGTGGCGCTCAGGCGGAAGATGCGCCGCGCCGCGGCATGGAAGTCGTCGCCGGCCGGCTGCAGCCGCGCGGTGTTGAACCAGGCGCGCAGGGTGTCGGCGTCGTTCGGGCGCAGCGCCGCGGCGGCGCGCCATTCGCTGCTGGCCGACTCGAACTTCATCGCCGCGCCCAGCCGCCGCGCATTGGCGACGCGGCGCTGGAATTCGCCATCGCCGCCGTCGTGGTCGCGCGCGTTCGCGCGCTCGGCCGCCAGCGTCTCGGGCGTTTTCACGCGTCCAAGCGCCAGCGCGAGCGTCATCAGCGCCGCACCGCTCAACAGCCCGCCCAGGTGCGCCATGTAGGCGATGCCCTGGCCGCCCACCAGGTGCTGCAGCAGCTCGTTGGCGATCCAGGCCGGCAGCAGCAGCAGGGCCGGCGCCGTGACGTAGTTGAAGTAGAAGAACAGCTGGTAGAAGAAGCGGATGCGCCGCAGCCGGTACATCACGGCATACATGCCCATCAGCGCCGATACCGCGCCCGAGGCGCCGAGCCCGTAGCTGCCCTTGCCCGCATAGGCCCAGTCGGCCAGCGCCGAGGCGCCGACGGCGCCCAGGAGGTAGAAGCTCAGGAAGGTGGTGCGCCCGAGCGCGAGTTCGACCGAGAAGCCGAACAGGAACAGGAACAGCATGTTGCCCAGCAGGTGGCCGGTGCTGCCGTGCAGGAAGGCGGCCGTGATCCAGGTCCAGGGCTTGAACTCGGCGTCCTTCGCGTAGTCCTGCGCCCAGCGTTCGGTGAAGGGCGCGGGCCACTGGGCATCAAACTGCTGGCGCTCGCGCTTCCACTCGTCGAAGCGCGGATGCGCGGGCGTGATCACCTCGTCGGCGCGCAATTGGCGCAGGAAGACGCGCTCGTGCTGCAGGCCCTCGAGCAGCTCGTCGGTGCGCTTGAGCTTGAGCAGCTGCCGCGCGGCCTCGGCGCGCGGCGACCGGGTGCGCTCGAGCCAGTCGACGAAGGCCGGCAGCTCGAGCGCCGGCAGCGCGCTCTTCGCGTAGTAGCGCGCGGCGCGTTCCTGCGCGTTCTCCTCGCTGCGCTGCGGGCCCCAGAACACCAGCATGTTCACGAGGATCAGCAGCACCGTCATCCACGGCGGGTTGCGCCAGCTCGGGCGGTTCTCGAGCGGGATGGCGTAGAACATGGCGGGGCCCTGCGGGTCGCGGTGCTGCCGAGGGCCGGCGCGATCAGCCGAGGCGGGCGCGGTGGCGCGCGATCTGCGCCTTGACCTGCGCGGGCGCCGTGCCGCCGAGGATGTTGCGTGCGTTGAGCGAGCCGCGCAGGCTCAGCACGTCGTACACGTCCTTCTCGATCTTCGGGTTGAACTGCTGCAGCACCGCCAACGGCAGCTCGGCCAGGTCGACCTTGTGCGAGGTCGCGGCCTTGACCGCGTGGGCCACGATCTCGTGCGCGTCGCGGAACGGCAGGCCCTTCTTCACCAGGTAGTCGGCCAGGTCGGTGGCGGTGGCGTAGCCGCGCAGCGCGGCCAGTTCCATCGCCTCGGGCTTGACCGTGATGCCGCCGATCATCTCGGCGAAGATGCGCAGCGTGTCCTTGAGCGTGTCGACGGTGTCGAACAGCGGCTCCTTGTCTTCCTGGTTGTCCTTGTTGTAGGCCAGCGGCTGGCCCTTCATCAGCGTGATCAGCGCCATCAGGTGGCCGACCACGCGGCCGGTCTTGCCGCGCGCCAGCTCGGGCACGTCGGGGTTCTTCTTCTGCGGCATGATCGACGAGCCGGTGGTGAAGCGGTCGGCGATCTGGATGAAGGCGAAGTTCTGGCTCATCCAGAGGATCAGCTCCTCGCTCATGCGGCTGATGTGCACCATGCACAGGCTGGCGGCGGCGCTGAACTCGATCGCGAAGTCGCGGTCGCTCACGGCGTCCAGGCTGTTCTGGCACACGCCTTCCATGTTCAGCGTCCTGGCGACCAGCTCGCGGTCGAGCGGGTAGCTGGTGCCGGCCAGCGCGGCGGCGCCCAGCGGCAGGCGGTTGACGCGGCGGCGCACGTCGGCCAGGCGCTCGGCGTCGCGGCTGAACATCTCGACGTAGGCCAGCATGTGGTGGCCGAAGCTCACGGGCTGCGCCACCTGCAGGTGGGTGAAGCCCGGCAGGATCACCTCGACGTTCTTCTCGGCGATGTCGACCAGCGACTTCTGCAGGGTGACCAGCAGCTCGGCGATCAGGTCGATCTCGCCGCGCAGCCACAGGCGCACGTCGGTCGCGACCTGGTCGTTGCGGCTGCGGCCGGTGTGCAGCCGCTTGCCGGCGTCGCCCACGAGCTGGGTCAGGCGGGCCTCGATGTTCAGGTGCACGTCTTCGAGGTCGAGCTTCCACTCGAAGGCGCCGGATTCGATCTCGGCGCGGATCTGCGCCATCCCACGCTCGATCTCGGCGTGGTCCTGCATGGTGATGATCCCCTGCGCGGCCAGCATGCCGGCATGGGCGAGCGAGCCTTCGATGTCGGCCTGCCACAGGCGCTTGTCGAAGAAGACGCTGGCGGTGTAGCGCTTCACGAGGTCGCTCATGGGTTCCGAGAACAGGGCGGACCAGGCTTCGGATTTCTTGTCGAGTTGGTTTTGGGTCATGGGAGCCGTTCGGGAGGCAATAATGGGCTGGTTACCCAATGTATCTGCGAATGCGCAAGCCGGCGATTTTATCGGCCACCCCACCCGCCGCGTCCTCCGACCGCGCCCGCCCGCCCGCGCGCGTGCAGGCCGTGCTGTTCGACGCCTGCCAGATCGGCGTGGTGCTGCGCACCGTGGTCTTCGTCGAGGCGGTGGTGGGCGTGGCCGCGATGTTCGTCTCGGGCTCGCCCGGCGAGTGGCTGGTGCAGGCCGCCACCGTCACTGGCGGCGCCTTGCCGGCCACCCTGCTGTGGCTGGTCGCGGCCTGCGGGCTCAAGAAGCCGCTGCGGCGGCTGCCGGTGCCGTGGCAGTACGCGGTGGGCGCGCTGCTGGGCGCCATCTCGGCGCTCTATGGTTGCGGGCTGCTGCGGCTCACGGGCGTGCTGGTCAGCGCGCCCTGGTTCGCGAGCGCGCTGGCCGGTGCCTTCTTCGCCGGCATGGTGATGGCGGCGATGGTGCTGCGCGCACGCGGCCAGACGCCGGCGGCCACCACCGCGCGGCTCGAGGAGCTGCAGTCGCGGATCCGGCCGCACTTCCTGTTCAACACGCTCAACAGCGCCATCGCGCTGGTGCGCGAGGAGCCCGCCAAGGCCGAGACCATGCTGGAGGACCTGAGCGAGCTGTTCCGCCAGGCGCTGGCCGATCCCGGCGAATCGGGCACCCTGGCCGACGAGATCGCGCTGGCCGAGCGCTACCTCGCGATCGAGCAGGTGCGCTTCGGCGAGCGGCTGCGCATCCGCTGGGACCTCGACGCCGCGGCCAGCGATGCGCGGCTGCCGCCGCTCTTGCTGCAGCCCTTGGTCGAGAATGCGATCAAGCACGGCGTGGAGCCGAGCCCGGACGGTGCCAAGCTGCGCATCCGCACCGAGCGGCGCGGCTCGATGGTGGTGATCGAGGTGGTCAACAGCCTGCCGCCGCTGCGCTGGGCCGACGAACCGCTGCCGCGCGGCCACGGCATCGCGCTGGCGAACGTGAGGGATCGGCTGCGGCTGCTGCACGACATGCGCATGCAGTTCAGCGCCGGCATGGATCAGAAGAGCTACCGGGTGCGCATCGCGATACCCGCCGAATCATGAACGCATGCCATTGCGTGGGGGGACATGAATGAGCCTGAGGACATTGATCGTCGACGATGAAGCGCTGGCCCGCTCGCGGCTGCGCACCCTGCTGCGCGACTGCAGCGCACCCGCGGCCGAGGTGGTGGCCGAGGCCGCGCAGGGCGCCGAGGCGCAGGCGCAGCTGGCGTCGATGAAGCTCGACGTGGTGCTGCTCGACGTGCACATGCCCGGCATCGACGGCATCGAGGTGGCGCGCGCGCTGCGCGAACGCGCCGACGCGCCGGCCGTGGTGTTCGTGACCGCCCATGCGGCGCATGCGGTCACCGCCTTCGAGCTCGACGCGGTCGACTACCTCACCAAGCCCGTGCGCGCCGAGCGGCTGCAGCAGGCGCTGCAGAAGGCCGAGCGCTACCTCAAGGAGCGCGCCAGCGACAAGGTGGCGCAGGAGAGCGTGCTGATCCAGGACCGCGGCCGCGCCGAGCGCGTGCCGCTGGCGGAGATCGTCTACCTGAAGTCCGAGTACAAGTACCTCACGGTGCGCACGGCCGCGCGCAGCCACATCCTCGACGGCTCGCTCAACGATTTCGAGGAGCGCTATCCCCAGCGCTTCCTGCGCGTGCACCGCAATGCGCTGGTGGCGCGCAGCGCGATCCGCGCGCTCGAGCGCTACGACGACGGCGAGGATGCCGAGGGCTGGGCGCTGCGCCTGTCGACCGTGCCCGAGCTGGTCGCGGTGTCGCGCCGGCAGCTGGCGGCGGTGCGCGAGGTCATCAAGGACGCACGATGAACGACAAGGCGCGCGAGGACGATGCACCGCGGCCGCCGCCCGCGCAGGAAGAGGCGCCCGCGCCCGCCGTTGCCCCGGTGCCCGAGGAGCCGGTGACGGCCGCCGCCGTTCCCGCGCCCGCGCTGCGCCCCGAGCCGCCGCCCGCGCCGAAGTCCGAGGCCGACGCCGAGCGCGACCTGCCGGTGCTGCGCGTGCCGGTCGACGTGCGCAGCTTCTCGCTGGTGGTGCTCGCGGTGCTGGCCAGCGTGTTCGCGCTGCAGTGGGCGCAGTCGGTGTTCATCCCGCTGATGCTGAGCCTGCTGCTGAGCTATGCGCTGTCGCCGCTGGTCGACCGGCTCGAGCGCTGGTGGCTGCCGCGCTGGATCGGTGCCGCCGTCATCCTGCTCGGCCTGTGCGGCGCCATCGGCTGGACCGGCTATTCGCTCTCGGGCAGCGCCTCGTCCCTGCTCGATTCGCTGCCGGCCGCGGCGCAGAAGCTGCGCCAGGCCACGCGCACCGACAAGAGCACCGGCGGCACGCTCGACAGCGTGCAGCAGGCGGCCTCGCAGCTCGAGCGCGCGGCCGAGGAGAACTCGCGCGCGCTGGCGCGCCGCGGCGTCGCGCGCGTGGTGATCGAGCGGCCGCCGTTCAACGTGCGCGACTACCTCTGGACCGGCACCGTCGGCCTGCTCGGCGCGGCCGGGCAGCTCACGCTGGTGGCCTTCCTCACCTACTTCGCGCTCTGTTCGGGCTCTACCTTCCGGCGCAAGCTGATCAAGATCTCGGGCTCCAGCCTCGAGAAGAAGAAGATCACCGTGCACGTGCTCGACGACATCACGCGCAACATCGAGCGCTACCTGCTGGTGCAGATCTTCACCAGCGTGCTCGTGGGCGTGGCCACCGGCCTGGCCTTCTGGGCCCTCGGGCTGCAGAACGCGGCCGTGTGGGGCATCGTGGCCGGGGTCACGAACCTCATTCCCTACATCGGCTCGGTGATCGTGCTCTCGGCCGCGGGCCTGGTGGCCTTCCTGCAGTTCAATACCCTCGAGATGGGCATCCTGGTGGCCGGCACCTCGCTGCTGATCCACACCCTGGTCGGCAACCTGCTGATGCCCTGGCTCACCAGCCGCACCAGCCGCATGAACCCGGTCGCGGTGTTCGTCGGCGTGATCTTCTGGGGCTGGCTCTGGGGCGTCTGGGGGCTGCTGCTCGGCATCCCCATCACCATGGTGATCAAGGCCATCTGCGACCGGGTCGAGGACCTGCAGCCGATCGGCGAATTGCTGGGCGAGTAGGGCGGCTCAGCCCGCCGACTTGAAGGCCGGCCGGCCGCTCGGCGCCGGCTTCTCGGGCAGCTTCTTCACGAAGGTCGCCGCCGGCGCCAGCGGCTTGCCGTCGTGCGTGCGCAGATCGATGCGCTTCACCGGCTTGCCGCTCTCGCGCTCGACGAGCACCGAGTGCGGCTCGCCCTTGGCATAGAGGTGCTGCTCGCCCCAGTGGCGCAGCCCCACCACCACCGGGAAAAGCCCCTCGCCCCTGGGCGTCAGCAGGTACTCCTGGTAGAGCGAGCCGTCGGAGGCCGGCGCCTGGCTCAGCACGCCCTCGTTCACCAGGTTCTTCAGGCGGTCCGCGAGGATGTTCTTCGCCACGCCCAGGCTCTGCTGGAACTCGCCGAAGCGCTTCATGCCGTCGAAGGCGTCGCGCACGATCAGCAGCGACCAGCGGTCGCCCAGGATGTCGAGCGTGCGCGCCATGGGACAGGCGTCTTCCTTGAGGCTTTTGCGGCGGGCCATGGCGATGCGTTGCGGGTGGATGTGGTTGCAGGATTAAACCATCTCGGCGATGGCCGTATGGGCGCTGTCGCAAGACCTTGCAGCGCGGTGGGGCTGTCCGACCCATAAGGTTGCAGATAAAAACCGATCTGCCTACGATCAATCAGGTTTTAAATAAAAACCAGATAGCCGATTCGATCCCTCCCTTTGCCACCGCGCAGAAAGCCATCCATGACCGCTTCATCCGATACGCACCCATCCCCCATCGCCGACATCGCCCGCGGTGCCGATGCCGTTCCCGGCCTGCGCGCCAGCCCCGTGCGCGTGGCCGTGGTCCAGTTCGACCCGCAGGTCGGCGTGGAGAACCTCGCGCGCAACAGCGCGGCGATCTACCAGCGGCTCGATGCCGCGGTCGCCAACGGCGCGCAGCTGGTGGTGCTGCCCGAGCTCGCGACCACCGGCTACTGCTTCAGCGGCCGCGCCGAGGCCTATGCCCATGCCGAGCCCGTGCCCGGCGGTGCCGCGGTGCAGGGCTGGGTGTCGTATGCGGCGCAGCACGGCATCTACATCGTCGGCTGCCTGGTCGAGCAGGACGGGCTGCAGCTGTTCGACACCGCGGTGCTGGTCGGGCCCGAGGGCTACATCGGCCGCTACCGCAAGACCCACCTGTGGAACAACGAGAAGCTGTGGTTCACGCCCGGCGACGAGGGCTATCCGGTGTTCGAGACGAAGATCGGCCGCATCGGCCTGCTGGTGTGCTGGGACATCTGGTTCCCCGAGGTGCCGCGCATCCTCGCGCAGCTGGGCGCCGACATCGTCTGCGCGCCCACCAACTGGGTCTGGACGCCGCCGCCGCTGTACGACGCCAGCGGCACCTGCATGGCGGCCTACCTCACGATGACGGCGGCCCATGCCAACGGCATCTTCATCGCGACGGCCGACCGCATCGGCACCGAGCGTGGCGCGGGCTTCATGGGCAACTCGCTGATCGCTGGCACCAACGGCTGGCCGATCGGCCGCATCGCCGGACCCGACGAGGACACCATCCTCCATGCCGACGTCGACATCGGCGCGGCGCGCTCGGCACCGATCTGGACGCCGCTCAACGACCTGCACCGCGACCGCCGCACCGACCTCTACGACCCGCTGCTCGGCTACATCGGGGCACGGGCGCTGCCGCGATGAGCGAGACCTTCGGCTTCTTCGCGCGGCAGACGATCGCCGCGCTCGCGAACGACCTGCGCGCGGGCCGCCGCACCTCGGCGCAGTTGATCGAGGCCTCGCTGGCCGCGATCGAGTCTCGGAACCCGCGGCTCAACGCCTTCGTGCGCGTGGATGCGCAGGGCGCGCGCGCTGCCGCGCTGCGTGCCGACGACGAGCTGCGGCAAGGCATCGACCGCGGCCCGCTGCACGGCATGCCGGTGGCGATCAAGGACCTGATCGACATCGCGGGCCAGCCCACCACGCAGGGCTCGGCGCTGTACCTCGAGCACGTGGCGCGCGACGATGCGGCCTGCGTGCGGCAGTTGCGCGCGGCCGGCGCGGTGCCGGTGGGCAAGACCACGCTGCACGAGTTCGCCTACGGCGCCACCGGCGACCGCTCGGTGCATGGCGCGGCGCGCAATCCGCACGCGCCCGCGCGCATGTCGGGCGGCAGCAGCGGCGGCAGCGCGGTCGCGGTGGCCGCGGGCATGGTGCCGCTGGCGCTCGGCACCGACACCGCGGGGTCGGTGCGTGTGCCGGCGGCGCTGTGCGGCGTGGCGGGCTTCAAGCCGGCCTGGGGCGCAGTCTCGTGCGAGGGCGTGCGGCCGCTGGCCGCGTCGCTCGACCACGTGGGGCTGTTCGCGCGCAACGCCGAGGACGTGGCGCTGGCCTATGGCTGCCTGGCGCCGCTCGACGCGGCCGTGGCGCCCGCGGCGCGCATCGGCTGGATCGTTCCTTCGCTGCTCGCGCGCACCGATCCGCGCATCGCGCGCGCCGTGCGCGAACGCCTCGGTGCCGCCGGCCTGCCGGTCGACGAGGTGGACCTGCCCGCGCAGTTGCCGCAGGCACACGAACTGTTCGAGATCTTCTCCACGCTGCAGGCCAGCGAGGCCTTCGCGGTGCATGCGGAGGACGTGGCGCGCGGCGCCGAGGCCATCGATGCCGAGGTGCTGCAGCGCCTGCGCCGCGGCGAGGCGATCCCGGCCTGGCGCTATGCGCGCGCGCTCGCGCAGCGCGAGGCCGTGGCGCGCACTGTGGCCGACCTGCTGCGGCGGCACGAGGTGCTGGCGCTGCCGACCGTGCCGATGCTCGCGCCCACCATCGGCGAGAGAACGCCCCGCATCGATGGCGCGGCCGTCGAGGTGCGTGCCGCGCTGCTGTCGCTCACGAGCCCGTGGAACCTGGTCGGGCTGCCCGCGATCAGTGTGCCCGTGGGTCGCATCGACGGCCTGCCGATCGCGCTGCAACTGGTGGCCGCGGCCGGCAGGGAGGCCGCGCTGTTCCGCCTCGCCTCCACCCTCGAAGGAGTCGCCTGACATGCCCTATCTGCAACTCGACGTGAACGGCCGCCATGCGGCCACGGACAAGCGGCGGCTCGCGCAGCGCCTCTGCGAGACCTATGCCGCGATGATGAGCGTGGACATCCGGCGCATCAGCGTCGCGGTGCGCGAGGCGGGCGAGGGCGGCGTGTGGCGCATGGTCGACAGCCAGCCGGTGGAAATGTCGGTGCTGATGTGCGACATCCGGCGCGGCCGCTCGGCCGAGCTGCGGCTCGCGGTCGCGAAGGCGCTGTGCCGCGATTGCACGGAGATCCTCGGGCTGCGCGAGGACCGGCTCAACGTCGAGTTCACCCAGCATGCGGGCGACGAGATGTACCACCCGACGCTGGGTGGCTACAGCCCCGAGTGGGCGCAGGGCGAGGGCGACTGAGGGCGCTCAGCGCGGTGGCCTGGCCAGCCGCGCGAAGCGCGCGATCATCAGCGGTCCGAGCAGCGCGCCGAGCCCGACCGTGGTCCACGCCGCCACCCAGCCGTGGGTGCTGCCGACGCCGAAGCGGGCCTGCCCCCAGTCGAGCGCGAGGCCGAACACCCAGGGGCTGATCGCGCCCGCGCCGAAGCCCATCACCGAACGCACCGAATAGGCCACGCCCAGCCGATGCGGCGCCACCACGTCGGCCAGCGCGGTCGAGTAGACCGAGGAATCGGCGATGGCGAACAGGTTGTAGAGCGCGGCCGCCACCGCCAGCAGCCACAGCGGCCAGCTCCACATCCAGCCGAAGGCGAAGGACATGCACAGGCTCGCGAGGGTGGCGACCATCATCACGCGCGCGCGGCCCCAGCGGTCGGAGGCGGCGCCGCCCGCGATGCTGCCAAACACGCTGACCAGGTGCGCCAGCGCCGCGAGCGCGATGCCCGCGCCCTTCCACGCCGCGGGCACATCGCCCGACGCGGCCACGAGGTAGGCGGGCAGCCAGGCCCACAGCGCCATCAGCTCCCAGCAATGGAAGGCATAGGCCCAGTTGCCGGCCATCGCGGGCTTGTCGCGCACCGTCTCGGCCAGCGCGCGCAGCGTGCTCTCGCGCGCGGCCTGGGGCGGTGCCGTGGGCAGTCGCATGCGGCGCAGTGCCGGCACGGTGAGCAGCGCGCCCACCGCGGTGCACAGCGCCGCCGCGATCAGGCCGTGGCGCCAGTGCGAGAGGCTCGCGAGCGCGGCCACCACCGCGAGCGAGAGCGCATAGCCGAGCGACGAGGCGCCGAGGAACAGCCCCATCGCGCGGCCGCGCACGGCGGGTTCGGCATTGCGCGCGAGCAGCTGCAGCCCCGGCGTGTACGAGGCACCGGCGCACAGCCCCGCGAGCCCGTACAGCAGCAGCGCCGAGCGATGGCCGTTCGCGAACAGCGCGAAGCCCAGCGCCGCGATCGCGCTGACCGCGCTGCCGAGCAGGAACACGCGGTGCGCGCCGAAGCGGTCCGCGAGCAGGCCCACGGCGAACAGCGAACTCATGTAGCCCAGGTGCCAGGCGCTCTGAATCGAGCCGGCCTGTGCGGCGCTCATCTGCCAGTCGACCATGGTGAAGGGCAGCACGCCGGCATAGGCCGTGACGATCATGGCCTGCAGCAGCCGGCTCGCGCAGAGCATCGCGAGCCAGCCCGGCGCGGGCAGGGACGGCTGTGCCGCCATCAGGCCAGCGCGCGCTGCATCAGCACGGTGTCGACCCAGCGGCCGAACTTGAAGCCCACGTCGCGCAGCACGCCGACCCGTTCGAAGCCCAGGCTCTCGTGCAGCCGCGTCGAGCCCGCGTTGCCGCTGTGGCCGACCACCGCGACCATCTGGCGCAGGCCCTGCGCGGCGCAGCGCTCGATCAGCGCCGCGAGCAGCGCCTTGCCGATGCCGCGGCCGTGCTCGCCCTGCGCGACGTAGATCGAGTCCTCGACCGTGTGGCGGTAGGCGGAGCGCGCGCGGTAGGCGCCGGCATAGGCATAGCCGACCACGCGGCCCTCGCGCAGCGCGACCAGGTAGGGCAGGCCGAGGCGCAGCACCTCGAGGCGGCGCGACAGCATCTGCGCCACGGTCGGCACCTGCTCCTCGAAGGAGCAGAGGTCGTGCAGCACGTAGTGGCTGTAGATGGCCTGGATCTGGTCCAGGTGCTGGGGCTCGGCGTCGGCGATCTCGAACGCGGCGGAAGCGGAAGAAAGGTCGGAGGAAGGCATGGCGCGATCTTGACGCGCGGTGTTCGATAAATGAAGCTTCGATCACCTATGCAAGCCATGAGAAAAACTTTGGACAAGCCGCTGCAGCGCGCGCTCAACCTCGACCAGCTGCGCGCCTTCGGCCTGGTGGTCGAGACCGGCAGCTTCTCGGCCGCGGCCGAGCGCCTGGGCCTGAGCCAGCCCGCGGTGAGCCTGCAGGTGCGCCAGCTCGAGCGCCGCCTCGCGGTGCGGCTGGTGGAGCGCGTGGGACGGCGCGCGCGGGCCACGGCGGCCGGCAGCGAGCTGCTGCGGCATGCGCAGCACATCGATGCGGCGGTCGAGAACGCGATCGAGGCGCTGGCCGACCATGCGAGCGCGGTCGCGGGCCGCGTGCGGCTGGGCACCGGCGCCACCGCCTGCCTGCACCTGCTGCCGCCGCTGCTGCGCGCGCTGCGCGAGCAGTACCCGGCGCTCAGCGTGGTGGTGAGCACCGGCAACACCGACGACTGCGTGCGCAAGGTGGAGGAGAACAGCATCGACCTCGCGCTCGTCACCTTGCCGGCCACGGGGCGTTCGCTCGAGGTGACGCCGGTGCTCGACGACGAGTTCGTGGCCATCGGCCGCGCCGACCTCGCGCCCTTGAAGGCGCGCGTGGGACCGGCCGACCTGGCATCGCTGCCGCTGGTGTTGTTCGAACCCACGGCCAACACGCGCCGGCTGGTCGACCGCTGGTTCGCGGCCGAGGGGCTGCAGCCGCAGCCGGTGATGGAGCTCGGCAGCGTCGAGGCGATGAAGGAGATGGTGGCGGCGGGGCTGGGCTACGCCATCGTGCCCGGCATGGCGATGCGCGGGCGCGGTGCCCATCCCGAGCTGAAGATCAGCCGGCTGGTGCCGCCCATGTCGCGCACGCTGGCGATCGTCCTGCGGCGCGACAAGCCGGTGGGCAAGGGTCTGCGCGTGGTGCTCGATGCGATCGCGCGGGCCGGGGCCGAAAGCAAAAGGCCGGGCGCGCCACGCGGGCGTCCCGGCCGTTGAGGGAGAAACTGCCGCTCAGGCCGCCACGGCGGCGCTGCGCACACGGCCCAGCGTGACCACGATCAGCGCCGCGACCAGCACCAGTCCGCCGCTCATCACCATGGTGCTCGAGATGCCCCAGCCGTCGACCACGCGGCCGCCGAGCAGCGCGCCCGAGGCGATCGCCACCTGGAAGCCGCTGACCAGCAGCGCCTGGCCGGCCTCGGGCGCATCGGGCACGGCCTCGAGCATCCAGCCCGTGAGCGCCACCGGGATCAGGCCGAAGGCCACGCCCCAGATCACGACCACCACCGCGCCGGCCACCATGCCGGTGCCGAGCAGCGTCGACAGGATCAGCGCCGTGGCCAGCAGCAGCGCGGCCAGCAGGGTGGTGCCGCGCACGCTGCGCGCCACCATGCTGCCGCCGAGGAAGGTGCCGAAGAAGCCCACGGCGCCGTAGACCAGCAGCAGCGTGGTCACGCCGTTGGGGTCGAGGCCGAAGACCTGCTGCAGCAGCGGCTTGAGGTAGGTGTAGGCGGCGAAGTGGCCGGCGATGAAGAACAGCACCGCGAGCAGGCCGACCTGGGCCATGCGGCGCGTCAGCGGGATCAGCAGGTCGCGCGCGCCGATGGCGCGTGCCGAGGGCAGCGGCGGCAGCAGCCACAGCTGCACCAGCAGCACGGCCCCGGCCAGCGCGCCGGTGGCCGCGAAGGAGGCGCGCCAGCCGAAGGTGGTGCCGAGGAAGGCACCGGCCGGCACGCCGAGCACGGTGGCGGCCGACACGCCGGCCAGCACCAGCGACATCGCGCGCGCCTGCTGGGCCGGCGGCACCAGTTGCGTGGCGGCCGGCGGCGCGAAGGTCCAGAAGCCGCCCACGCACAGGCCGAGGATCAGCCGCGCGATCAGCATGGTGGCGAAGTTGGGCGCGAAGGCCGCGAGCAGGTTCGAGGCGATCAGCGCCACGGTGAGACCGATCAGCAGGGTGCGGCGGTCGAGCCGGCCCGAGGCCACGATCAGGCCCGGCCCCGCGAAGGCCGCGAGGATGCCGGGCATGGTGATCATCAGGCCCGCGGTGCCGTTGGAGACGTTGAGGGTGCTGGCGATGTCGGTGAGCAGGCCGATCGGCATGAACTCGGTCGAGACCATGGCGAAGGAACCGACCGAGAGCGAGCCGACCGCGAGCCAGGTCGAGCGCGAGGTCTTCGCGGAATCGGGCGGCAGCGCGTCGATGCAGGGGGCGCCGCTGGGAGCGTTCATCATGGGAAGGAAGTCCGGTGGGCATCGGCCGGCACGGCGGTCGATGCTTGTTGCAAAGGGCTTCGCAGTGTGGTCGCCGGGGCGCCCGCGACAAAGGGGGCGCGCGGCAGTTGTCAGTTTCCCCAGGGCGAACAATCGAGGGGTTTGCGTGCTCTCGGCTGCACGCAGGCGCCCGGGAGCGGCACCTTGCCGTCCATCGACGGCAAGGGCGCGCTCAGGGCTTGGGCGGCGCGGCCTCGGCGAACGAGGGGAGGTCCTCGCCGCAGGCCATCCACGGCACGTCGTGCGAGCGCCAGATGTGCTGGCTGGGCCGCACGCCCGGATCGTCGTCGAGCGAACCCACGCGCAGGATCACCTGCGGCTGGGCCACCCACTCGGCCACGAGGTGGCTGCCGCAGCGGCGGCAGAAATGGCGCAGCTTGCCGGGTGTCGACTCGAAGGCGGCGAGCGCGTCGTCCTGGCCGCGCAGCCAGCGGAAGTCGGCGCGGTCCACGCGCGCCGTGCTCGCGAAGGCGGCCGCATGCGCCTTGCGGCAGGTCCGGCAGTGGCAGTGGCCGATCGGGCCCGCGAGCTTCGCGGCCTCGTAGGCCACGGCGCCGCAGAGACAGGAGCCTTGCATGCCGTGTTTCCTCAGCCCGTGTTGCGCAGGCCCGCGGCCACGCCGTTGATCGAGATGTGGATGCCGCGCTGCAGCCGCTCGCCGCCGTCGCCCGCGCGGTAGCGCCGCATCAGCTCGACCTGCAGGTGGTGCAGCGGGTCGATGTAGGGGAAGCGGTGGCGCACCGAGCGCTGCATCTCGGCATTGCCCTCGAGCCGTTGCTTGGCGCCGGTGATCAGCGTGAGCGCGTCCGAGGTGCGGTGCCATTCGGCATCGATCATCGAGAACACCTTCTGGCGCAGCTTGCGGTCGCTCACCAGTTCGGCATAGCGCGAGGCCAGCGCGAGGTCGCTCTTGGCGAGCACCATGTCCATGTTCGACAGCAGCGTGCGGAAGAAGGGCCACTGCGCGTACATGCGCTGCAGCAGCGCCTGGCGCTCCTTGCGGCCCGCGGCATTGCCGGCGGCCGCGAGGAACTGCTCCACGCCTGCGCCGAAGCCGAACCAGCCCGGGATGGTGAGGCGGCACTGGCCCCAGCTGAAGCTCCAGGGCACGGCGCGCAGGTCGTCGATCTTGTGGCTGGGGTTGCGCGAGGCGGGGCGCGAGCCGATGTTGAGCTCGGCGATCTCGCGGATCGGCGTGGCGCTGAAGAAGTACTCGCCGAAGCCCGGGGTCTCGTAGACCAGCTTGCGGTAGGCGGCCATGCTCGCGCTCGAGAGTTCGCCGGCCGCCGACAGGAAGGTGGCGGGCGCCGACTTGCCCTGCGGCAGCAGCGTGGCCTCGAGCGTGGCCGCCACCAGGGTCTCGAGGTTGCGCCGGCCGATCTCGCGGTTGGCGTACTTCGAGCCGATGACCTCGCCCTGCTCGGTCAGGCGGATCTGGCCGCGCACCGTGCCCGGGGGCTGCGCGAGGATCGCCTGGTAGCTCGGGCCGCCGCCGCGCCCCACCGTGCCGCCGCGGCCATGGAACATGCGCAGGCGGATGGGGTTGGCCTTCTTCTTGTTGAGCTCGTCGAACAGCGCCACCAGCGCGATGCCGGCGCGGTACAGCTCCCAGTTGCTCGTGAAGATGCCGCCGTCCTTGTTGCTGTCGCTGTAGCCGAGCATCACGTCCTGCTCGGCGCCCGAGCGCTCGATCAGCGCCTGGATGTTCGGCAGCGCATAGAAGGCACGCACGATCGGCGCGGCATTGCGCAGGTCCTCGATGGTCTCGAACAGCGGCACCACGATCAGGTCGCAGGTGGCGTCCTTGTCCATCGCGCCGCGCAGCAGGCCCACTTCCTTCTGCAGCAGCAGCGCCTCGAGCAGGTCGCTCACGGTCTCGGTGTGGCTGATGATGTAGTGGCGGATCGCCGCGTTGCCGTAGCGCGCGCGGGCCACGCGCGCGGCCGCGAAGATCGCGAGTTCGCTGCGGGCGAGCGGCGAGTAGTCGGCATCGGGCACGCGCAGCGGGCGTGCGTCGTCGAGCAGCTTGAGCAGCAGCGTCTGCTTGGCCTCCTCGGCCAGCGAGGCATAGGCGGGCTCGATGCGCGCGGTGGCCAGCAGTTCGGCGATCACGGCCTCGTGCTTGTCGGAGCTCTGGCGCAGGTCGACCGTGGCGAGGTGGAAGCCGAACACCTCGACCGCGCGGATCAGCGGCTTGAGGCGCGGCGCGGCCAGCAGGCTGCTGTGCTTCTCGCCGAGCGAGTCGTCGATGGTGCGCAGGTCGGCCAGGAACTCCTCGGCCGAGGCGTAGGGGTTCTGCGGCGCCACCGCGTGGCGCGCGGCCTCGCCGCCCGTGAGCTCGCGCAGCGTGGCCGCGAGCCGCGAGTACACGCCGGTCAGCGCGCGGCGGTAGGGCTCGTCCTTGCGGTGCTCGCTGGTGTCGGGCGAACGCTCGGCCAGCGCCTGCATCTCGACCGACACGTCGATCAGGGTGGCCGACAGCGAGAGCTCGCCGCCCAGGTAGTGCACCTCGGTGAGGTAGTGGCGCAGTGCCAGTTCGGCCTGGCGGCGCAGCGCGTACTCGAGGGTCTCGGCCGTCACGTTGGGATTGCCGTCGCGGTCGCCGCCGATCCACTGGCCCATGCGCAGGAAGGTCGCGACCGAGGGCGTCTGGCCGCCCTGCGCCAGTGCCTTCTCGAGGTCGGCATAGACGCGCGGGATCTCGCGCAGGAAGGTGGCCTCGTAGTAGCTCAGCGCGTTCTCGATCTCGTCGGCCACCGTGAGCTTGGAGAAGCGCAGCAGGCGCGTCTGCCACAGCTGCGTGACGCGGATGCGGATCTGCGCCTCGTTGTCGGCGAATTCGAGCGGCGACAGCGCGTCGGTGCCGCCGGCATAGGCCTGCTGGCGCAGGCGGATCTCGTCGCGCGTGGTCAGCAGCTGCGCGATGGCGCGCTCGGCGTCGAGGATGCTCTTGCGCTGCACCTCGGTCGGGTGCGCGGTGAGCACCGGCGACAGGTAGCTATGGGCCAGCGTGGCCACGATCTCGTCGGGCTTCACGCCGGCCTTGCGGATGCGCGCCAGCGCGGTCTGCAGGTCGCCGTCGGCGCTCTCGCCGGCGCGTTCGGCCTCGGTGCGGCGGCGGATCAGGTGGCGGTCTTCGGCCAGGTTGGCCAGGTGGCTGAAGTAGCTGAAGGCGCGGATCACGCGCACCGTCTCGGCCGCGGTCAGGCTCTTGAGCAGGTTCTTGAGCGCGCGGTCGGCGGCCTGGTCGGCATCGCGGCGGAAGGCCACCGACAGCGTGCGGATCTTCTCCACCAGTTCATAGCTCTCCTTGCCCTCCTGCTCCCGGATCACGTCGCCGAGGATTCGGCCCAGCAGGCGGATGTCGTCGATCAGCGGCTGGTCTTCGGCTTGCCTGCGCTTCGGTGGGGCGGCAGGGGTCTTGCTGGCTTTCATTCGATGGTGTTCCTGGAGACTTGGAGTGCTGTTGGAATGGAGCTTCGCCGCCGTTGCTGCGGCGCAACATGCTAGCATCCCGCCGGTTTCTGTTCATGTACTTTTCGGGGGCGGTTTTGAGCAATATCGTGATTGCCACGCGCGAAAGCCGGCTGGCCTTGTGGCAAGCCGAGCACGTGCAAACGCTGTTGCAAGAAAAAGGCCATTCGGTCCGCCTGCTGGGCATGACCACGCGCGGCGACCAGATCCTCGACCGCACCCTGAGCAAGGTCGGCGGCAAGGGCCTGTTCGTGAAGGAGCTCGAGCTCGCGCTCGAGGAAGGGCGCGCCGACATCGCGGTCCACTCGCTCAAGGACGTGCCGATGGAGCTGCCCGAGGGCTTCGTGCTGGCCTGCGTGCTCGAGCGCGAGGACCCGCGCGACGCGCTGGTGTCGCCGCGCTATGCCTCGCTCGAGGAACTGCCGCAGGGCGCCGTGGTCGGCACCTCGAGCCTGCGCCGCGTGATGCTGCTGCGCGCGCGCCGGCCCGACCTGCGCATCGAACCGCTGCGCGGCAACCTCGACACCCGGCTGCGCAAGCTCGACGAGGGCCAGTACGACGCCATCGTGCTCGCCGCCGCGGGCCTCAAGCGCCTGGGCCTCGAGGACCGCATCCGCGTCGCCTTCGAGCCCGAGACCATGCTGCCGGCCGCGGGCCAGGGCGCGCTGGGCATCGAGGTGCGCGCCGACCGCGCCGACCTGATCGCATTGCTGGCGCCGCTGTCGCACCGCGGCGACTGGCTCGCCACCGCCGCCGAGCGCGCCGTGAGCCGTGCGATGGGCGGCAGCTGCTCGATGCCGCTGGCCGCGCATGCGCGCTGGCAGCCCGACGGCAGCCTGCGCATCGACGCCGCCTGGGGCGACCCCGAAGGCGCCGAGCCGATGCTGCAGGTGAGCGCGCGCGCCGAGGCCGGCGATCACGCGCAGGCCGATGCGCTCGGGTTGCACGCAGCCTCGCTGCTGCGCGACGCGGGCGCTCACTGAAACGCGTGGGGACCGTGGCGACGACCGCAGCGCCGACCGTCCTCGTGACGCGGCCGGCGCGCGAGGCGCCGCCTTGGATCGATGCACTGCGCGACGCGGGCTTCGACGCGCGCGCGCTGCCCTTGATCGAGATCGCGCCGGTGGCCGATGCCGCGCCGCTGCGCGCGGCCTGGAACGAGCGCCATGCGGCGCGGATGTTCGTGAGCGCCGCGGCGGTCGACCGCTTCTTCGAAGCCAACGCCGGCGCCGCGCCGCCAGCCGACTGCCGCTTCTGGGCCACCGGCCCCGGTACCGCGCGCGCGCTGCAACGCAACGGTGTTCCACCCGAGGCCATCGACACGCCCGCCGCCGACGAAGGCCGCTTCGATTCCGAAGCCCTGTGGGCGATCGTGGGGCCGCGGGTCGTGCCCGGATTGCGGGTGCTGATCGTGCGCGGCGGCGATGTGCAGGGCCTTCCCGCGGGCCGCGACTGGCTCGCGCAGGCGCTCGACGATGCGGGCGCGCGGCGCGAGACCGTGGTGGCCTACCGCCGGCTCGCGCCCGTGCTCGATGGCGCGCAGCGCCGGCTGGCCGAGCAGGGCGCCGCGGGCCGCGCGCTCTGGCTCTTCAGCAGTTCGGAGGCGATCGCCAACCTGCGCGCCGCGCTGCCGGCCATCGATTGGCGGGCCGCGCGCGCCATCGCCACCCACCCGCGCATCGCGCAAGCCGCGCGTGGCGCGGGTTTCGGCACGGTGCGCGAGAGCGCGCCGCTGCTGGAAGCGCTGGTCGCGTCGATAGAATCCCTCGCATGAGCGCCGTGCCTCCGTCCGACGAGTCTTCTTCCGCCTCCGCCGCACCCCAGGCACCCGTGCCGGCTCCGCTGACGACTTCTTCCCAATCTCCTGCCGCCCTCGCCGCGGCCGCCACCACCCTGACGCGCATCGGCCTCGGCCTGCTGGCGCTGGTCTCGCTGGGCGCGCTGCTGACGTCGATCGCGCTGTGGCAGAAGGTCGGCAACATGAAGGAACAGCTCGCGCGCCAGAGCAGCGAGGCGCTGATGCAGTCGCTCGAGGCGCGCACGTTGGCGCGCGAGGCCAAGGACACGGTGCGCGACACCGCCGCGCGCGTGGCGCTCACCGAGACCCGCGTCGCCGAGGTCGCGCTGCAGCGCTCGCAGCTCGAGGAACTGATGCAGAGCCTCTCGCGTTCGCGCGACGAGAACCTGGTGGTCGACATCGAATCCACGCTGCGGCTCGCGCTGCAGCAGGCGCAGGTCACGGGCAGCGTCGAGCCGCTGCTGGCCGCGCTGAAGGCCGGCGACCTGCGCATCGCGCGCGCCGCCCAGCCGCGGCTGGCGCCGCTGCAGCGCGCCATGCAGCGCGACGCCGACCGGCTGCGCAGCACCGCCAGCGCCGACGGCGGCGAGGCACTGCAGAAGCTCGACGAACTGATGCGCGGCGTGGACGACCTGCCGCCGCTCAACGCGGTCGCGATGCGCGGCACCGGCCTCAACGCCTGGCAGTCCGACCCGGTGCCGGCCGACGCGCCCTGGTGGGAGCGCGCGCTGCTCACGGTGCGCAACGAGGCGCGCTCGCTGGTGCGCGTGGGCCGCATCGAGCGGCCCGAGGCGATCCTGCTGGCGCCCGACCAGACCTACTTCCTGCGCGAGAACCTCAAGCTCAAGCTGCTCAACGCGCGCCTGTCGCTGCTGTCGCGCCAGGTCGACGTCACGCGCACCGAGCTCGCCAACGTGGCGGCCTCGCTCAACCGCTATTTCGATCCCGCGTCGCGCCGCACGCAGACGGCCGCCACGCAGTTGCAGCAGCTGCAGGCACTGGTGAAGACCACCGAGCCGCCGCGCATCGACGACACGCTCGCCGCCCTGGCCACCGCCGCGGCCGGCCGCTGAGGAGGCAGGGCTTTCCATGCGCGCCGCACTCTGGCTCCTCGCGCTGTTCGCCGTCGCCGCGGCGGTCGCGCTGTTCGCCGGCAACAACCAGGGCACGATCACCGTGTTCTGGCCGCCCTGGCGGGTCGACCTCTCGCTCAACCTCGTGCTGGTGATCCTGCTGACGCTGTTCGTGCTGCTGCACGCGGCGCTGCGCGCGCTGGCCGCGCTGTTCTCGCTGCCGACCCAGGCGCGCCAGTGGCGCATGCAGCAGAAGGAACGCATGCTGCATTCGGCGCTGCTCGATGCGATGGTGCAGCTGATCTCGGGCCGCTTCTCGCGCGCACGCAAGGCCGCGCAGGCCGCGCTCACGCAGGAGAAGACCCTGGCCGCGCTCGGCGCCAGCCTGCCGCAGGCGCAACAGGTGCGCGTGCTGTCGCACCTGCTCGCGGCCGAGAGCGCGCAGGCGCTGCAGGACCGCCCGGCGCGCGACGCCCATCTGCAGCAGGCACTCAACGAGAGCGCCGACCGCAACCTGCTGGCCAGTCCCGAGACCCGCGAGGGCGTGCAACTGCGCGCCGCGCGCTGGGCGCTCGAAGACCGCGATCCGGCCGCCGCGCTCACGCGGCTGGAGGAACTGCCGCAGGGCGCGCAGCGCCGCACGCTGGCGCTGCGGCTGCGGCTGAAGGCCGCGCGCCAGGACCGCCGCACGCTCGAGGCGCTCGAGACCGCGCGACTGCTGGCCAAGCACCGCGCCTTCTCGGAGGCCGCCGCGCAGAGCATCGTGCGCGGGCTCGCGACCGAGCTGCTGTCGGGTGCGCACGATCCGGCGCAGCTGCTGCGCGCCTGGTCCGAACTCGAGACGGTCGAACGCGAGATTCCCGAGGTCGCCATCCACGCCGCGCAGCGCATGGTGCTGCTCAAGGGCGACCTGCCGGTGGCGCGCAACTGGCTGCTGCCGGCCTGGGAGCGCATGGTGTCGCTGCCGCGCGGCCTCGGCGACGCGTTGCGCGTGAAGCTCGCGCTGGCGCTCGAGGCGGGGCTCGACTCGGTCGATGCCGACTGGCTCGCGCGCATCGAGAGCGCGCAGCGCAACAACCCGCGCGATGCGAACCTGCAATACCTCGCGGGCATGGCCTGCATGAAGCGCCAGCTCTGGGGCAAGGCGCAGCAGCTGCTGTCGCAGGCCGGCATGGGGCTGCAGGACCCCGAGCTCTACCGCCGCGCCTGGCTCGCGCTCGCGCAACTGGCCGAGGACCGCGGCGATGCCGAGCAGGCCGCGCTGGCCTGGCGCAACGCGGCGCAGATCGAGAACCACCCGGTTTCGTTGCGCTAGACCGCGTCCTCAGGGGCGCGAGGCGCAGGCGACCGCGGGCCGCCTGCTGCCGCCGTGGAAAGCCAGCGCGCTCAGCGCCGCGAGCACCCACACGCCGAGCGCGCCGTAGAGCATCACCCCGCCGAAACCCTGCAGCAACGCGCCGTGGGCGATCGCACCCGAAGGGTCGAGCGCGGCGAGCGCCGGGAACTCCTGGTGCAGTGTCGCGAGATGGCCGGCCGCGATCCGTTCGGCGAGCGCGGGCAGCGACGGCGCCAGTTCCGGCAGCGCGCGGCGCAGCGCGGCCCCGATGCCCGCGAGCAGCAGGAAGCCCATCAGCGCGATGTTGATCGCCAGCGTGATGAGCCGCGCGCTCATGTCGATGCCCGAGGCCATGCCGGCGCGGCTCGCGGGCACCGAGCCGGTGGTGGTGTTGGTCACCGGCGTGTTGATCACGCCCAGGCCGAGGCCCGCCAGCAGGCAGCCCGGCAGCAGCGTGAGCCAGCTCGCCTCGGCGACGCCGCTGCCCCAGCGCATCAGCAGGAAGCCCGCGCCGATGGCGAACAGGCCGGCCGGGATCACGACACCGGCGCGAAAGCGCGCCGCGAGCCGCTCGCCCAGCGGCGGCGCGACCAGGGTCGGCAGCGTGTAGGCCAGCAGCGCCGTGCCGGCCTGCACCGCGTCGTAGCCCAGGCCGGCCTGGAAGTAGATCGGCAGGTAGATCATGAAGGGCCAGAAGCTGAAGTTCATGCCGACCGAGCCGAGGATCGCGCCCGAGAACGCGCGGATGCGAAACACCGAGAAGTCGAACATCGGATGGGCGCGGCTTCGCTCGACCGCGACGAAGGCGGCGAAGCTCGCGGCCGACGCGCCGAGCAGGGCCAGGCTCGCCGCGCTCGCGAAGCCGAGCCCGGGCCCCTGCGTGATGTAGCCCGTGAGACCAAGCACCGCGAGCGACAGCGTGACGATGCCCGCGAGGTCGAGCCGCTTCGCCTCGGGGTCGCGCGACTCGCCGATGCTGACGGCCGCCAGCAGCCAGGCGATGGCGGCCAGCGGCGCATGGACCAGGAACACCCATTCCCAGCGCCACAGCGCGGCGATCGCACCGCCGACGATCGGCCCGAAGCCCAGGCCGACGCCGAACACCACGCCCCAGATCGCGAAGGCCCGGCTGCGTTCGCGGCCTTCCTGGAATTGATGCGAGAGGATGGCGATCTGGCAGATCAGCATGGTGCCGCCGCTCAGGCCCTGCAGGAAGCGCGCGCCGATCAGCAGCGGCGCGCTCGGCGCCAGGCCGCAGGCCAGCGAGGTGAGTCCGAACAGCAGCAGGCTGATCGCCAGCACGCGCTTGCGGCCATAGCGGTCGGCCAGCGTGCCGGCCGCCATCAGCACGGTGGTGCAGGCGATGGTGTAGGCATTCATGATCCATTGCATGGCCTCGAAGTCCGCGTGCAGCGTCTTCTCGAGCGTGGGCAGGATCACGGGAATGCTGGAGATCTCGAGGCCGAACATCGCGGCGACGAGGCAGAGGGCGACCAGCGCGAGGCGGTTGCGTGCGGTGGGTGAGAGGGTCATGGGGCGTCCGGTTGGCGCGGCGCGGCGAGGAGGCCGGCCGTGAGGAGCGCGATTCTGGGCAAAGGGTCTTCATGAGAGAAATGATTTAATTTCGTGAGATTCATTAATCTCCGTCACTACTCAAACGACTTCCCGCCTCCCGCCATGGACTTCGATCCCACCCTGCTGCGCGCCTTCGTGGCCGTGAAGGAGACCGGCAGCTTCACGCGCGCCGCGCAGCGCCTGCACCTGACGCAGTCGGCCATCAGCCACCAGATCCGCCGGCTCGAGGAGCAGGTGGGCCGCGCGCTGCTGCATCGCACGACGCGCCGCCTCACAGTGACGGAGGACGGCGAGGATTTCCTGCGCTATGCCGAGCAGATCCTGACGACGCTCGATGCCATGACGCAGCGCTTCCAGCCCTCGCCGATCTCAGGCGTGGTGCGCTTCGGCGCACCCGACAACTTCCTCGGCGAGCGCCTGGCGCCGCTGCTGTCGCAGTTCGCGCGCGCCTTTCCGTCGGTGCGCATGGAGGTCTGCGTGAGCATGCACGTCGACCTGCGCGCGGCGATCAAGGCCGGCGAGCTCGACCTCGCGGTCGTGATGTCGCCGCCCGAGGTGGAGGAGGGCACGCGGCTGCGGCGCACGCAGCTGGTCTGGGCCGCGGCCGAGACCTTCGAGCCGCCCAAGGGAGGCTCGCTGCCGCTGGCCTTCTTTCCGAAGCCCTGCGTCTACCGGCAGGTGGCTGGCGCGGCGCTCGACCTCGCGCCGATCGACTGGCACGTGGTGTTCACCTCGGCCAGTCCGCAGGGCATTCGTGCGGCGGTGCTCGCGGGGCTCGCGGCGACGGTGATCACGCGCGAGGACGTGGAGCCGGGCATGAAGATCGTCGACGGCCGCTATGGGCTGCGGCCCTTGCCGAGCGTGGACTTCTCGCTGATCTGGAGCGAGAACGGCCACACGCCCTGTGCCTGCCGCTTCGGGCAGCTGATCCTCGAGATGCCGGCCCCATGAAAAACGGCGCCCGAGGGCGCCGTCTTCATTGCACTCGAGCGGATGCTCAGAGCGTGCGCTGCTCCGGCTGCGCCTCGCCAGCCGGTTGCTCGAACGGCAGCGTCATCGCGGCCAGTTCGCGGCGGGTTTCGACCAGCACCAGCGGGCCTTCGTCGAGCACGATCACCGGCGGGCGCTCGCGCGGCACGTGGACCGGCTTCGGCTCGGCGGCGATCGCGGCGCGCGCCTGCGCGATGCGTTCGGCGTCGGAGTTGACCCACTGCAGGCCCGAGCTTTGCGCGATCTGCGCGAGCTCGTCGAGCGGCAGCTCGAAGGACTGGACCTTCGGCAGTGCGCGGCCGTTGGCGGCCGGCTGCGGCGCGCTCGCGCGTTCGACCACGATGGGTGCCGCGGGTGCTGCGGGTTGCTGCGGCTGCTCGAAGCGCGCTTGCGGCGCGGGCTCGCGCACCTGCGGTGCGGCGGCCGGGGCTTCGGCGACGACCACGGCGCTGTCGGCGGCTTCGGCGGCCGGAGCCACCGCTTGCTCAGCGAACGGCTGCGGCTGGCGCGCGACGGGTGCGTCCTGCAGGTTCTGCGCCTCGGCGGGCGCGCCGTCGAAGGCGGCCACGGGTTGCGCTTCGCCTTCTTCGCGCGGTGCGCGTTCGCGGCGGTCACGGCCGTAGCGGTCGCGCGAACGGCCGCGGCGCTCTTCGCCGTCGCGGCGCGGTGCCTGCTCGGCGCCGTCCTGCGGTGCGGCTTCGCGGCCGGCTTCGGCGTCGGCCGATGCGGTGGTGGCGGCTTCGCCTTCCTCGTTGAAGCGCGGCTGGCCATCGTTGCGGCGCTCGCGGCGGCCATCGTTGCGTTCGCCACGCGGGCCACGCTCTTCGCGGCCGTTGCGCGGTGCACGCTCGGTGCGTTCGCCTTGCGCGGCGTTGCCGTCTTCGCCGGCGGCTGCTTCGCTGCGCGGCGCGTCGCCGTTCAGGTTGCGCTCGCCGCGTTCGCCGTTGCGCTCGCCACGTTCACCGCGCTCGCCGCGTTCACCCCGTTCGCGACGGGCGCGCGGTGCGCGTTCGCCGCCAGCCGTGCCTTCCTCGCCCGGCACCGCGTTCGGTGCGAGCTGCTGGGCTTCGAGGCTGACGCCTTCGAGCGCTTCGGCCGGCACGTTGCGGCCTTCGCCCTCGCGGCGTTCGCCACGACCGCGGCGCTGATCGCCCTCGCGCGGCGGACGGCCTTCGCGGTTGTTCTCGCGCGGCTGGCCATCGGCGCGCAGCTCGGCGCTGCGGTTGTCGCGGCCTTCACGACCTTCACGGCCCTCGCGACCGCCTTCGCGGCGCTCGCCATTGCGGCCGCCGCCACGGCGTTCGCCGTCGCGGTTGCCCGAACGGGCGCCGTTCTCGCCACGGCCTTCGGTATTGCGGCCTTCGCCGCCGCGGCCGCCACGGCGCTGTTCGCCGTCGCGTGCACCGCGCGATTCGCCATCGCGGCCCGGACGGCCGTCACGGCCTTCGCGGCGCGTCGGCTTCGGCGGCTCGACCGGAATCGCCGAGGGCGTGGGTGCCGGCGCGGCCGCCGGCGTGCCGCCGCCGAACCAGCTCTTGATGCGGGCGAAGAAGCCCAGCTCGGCCGGCGCGGGCGCCACCGCCACGGGCGGCGCGACCGGCGTGGGTGCGGCGACGGGCGCGCGCACCGGCTCGGGCTTGACCGGCACCACGGGGGCCGGCGCGTCGGGCAGCACGCCCTTGATGACCGGCGTCTGCTTGTTGGTGGGCTCCTGCGAGCGGCGCGTGACCGAGGTCGGGTCCTCGATCTCGTCGGCCATCTTGTAGCTGGCCTCGATGTGGTCGAGGCGCGGGTCGTCGTGCTTCAGGCGTTCGAGCTTGTAGTTGGGCGTCTCGAGCGTCTTGTTCGGCACCATCAGCACGCTCACGCGCTGCTTGAGTTCGATCTTGGCGATCTCGGTGCGCTTCTCGTTGAGCAGGAAGGAAGCGACTTCCACCGGCACCTGCACGTGCACGGCGGCGGTGTTGTCCTTCATCGACTCTTCCTGAATGATGCGCAGGATCTGCAGCGCGCTCGATTCGGTGTCGCGGATGTGGCCCGAGCCGCCGCAACGGGGGCAGGGGATCGACGAGCCTTCGGACAGCGCCGGCTTCAGGCGCTGGCGGCTCATTTCCATCAGGCCGAACTTGCTGATCGAGCCGAACTGCACGCGCGCGCGGTCCTGGCGCAGCGCGTCGCGCAGGCGGCTTTCGACTTCGCGGCGGTTCTTCGACTCGTCCATGTCGATGAAGTCGATGACGATCAGGCCGCCGAGGTCGCGCAGGCGCATCTGGCGCGCCACTTCGTCGGCGGCTTCGAGGTTGGTGCGGGTCGCGGTTTCCTCGATGTCGCCGCCCTTGATGGCGCGGGCCGAGTTCACGTCGACCGAGACCAGCGCCTCGGTGTGGTCGATCACGATGGCGCCGCCCGAGGGCAGCTGCACGGTGCGGGCGTAGGCCGATTCGATCTGGTGCTCGATCTGGAAGCGGCTGAACAGGGCGGCGTCGTCGCGGTAGCGCTTCACGCGGGCGGCATGCTCGGGCATGACGTGCGCCATGAATTGCTGCGCCTGGTCGTAGATGTCGTCGGTGTCGATCAGGATGTCGCCGATGTCGTGATTGAAGTAGTCACGGATCGCGCGGATCACGAGCGAGGATTCCTGGTAGATCAGGAAGGCGCCCTTGCCGCCCTTGGCCGCGCCGTCGATGGCGGTCCAGAGCTTGAGCAGGTAGTTCAGGTCCCACTGGAGTTCGGGCGCCGAGCGGCCGATGCCGGCGGTGCGCGCGATGATGCTCATGCCCTTCGGGTACTCGAGCTGGTCCATCGCCTCCTTGAGCTCGGCGCGGTCGTCGCCCTCGATGCGGCGCGAAACGCCACCGCCACGCGGGTTGTTCGGCATCAGCACGACGTAGCGACCGGCCAGCGAGATGAAGGTGGTGAGGGCCGCGCCCTTGTTGCCGCGCTCTTCCTTCTCGACCTGGACGACCAGTTCCTGGCCTTCCTTGATGACGTCCTGGATCCGGGCCTGGCTGGCCGAGACGCCTTCGGCGAAGTATTGCTTGGAGATTTCCTTGAACGGCAGGAAGCCGTGGCGGTCTTCGCCGTAGTCGACGAAACAGGCTTCGAGGCTGGGCTCGACGCGGGTCACGACGGCCTTGTAGATGTTGCCCTTGCGCTGTTCGCGTCCCTCGATCTCGATTTCGTAGTCGAGGAGCTTCTGCCCGTCGACGATGGCCAGGCGGCGTTCTTCGGCCTGCGTGGCATTGATCAGCATCCGCTTCATGATGCGTTGTCCTTATATGTATCGTTCTACCGGCCCTGGAGGGCCAACGATGCACGGACGACGCCCGCGAAACTTGGGGAATTGCCGCTTGGCTCCGGATGCTGGGTGCCGCGGCGCGCGAGCGCGAGCGGCCGTCTCGAGCGTCAGCTCGGTGACGACAGCCGGAGTGGGGGCGCGTGGATGGGGGCGAGCCCTTCGTGGTGCTGAGAGGCTGTCTTTTTGACAGCCCGTTGCGCAAGGGTGGCGCGCGGTTCTGGCGATTCGATGCCCGAGGCCGCTGGTCGGGACCAGGTCAGCCAGCGCAGGCATATTTGAATCAGCAGCATCAGCACAAAGGGACTCGCTTCGATCCGCCGGCAGCTGGAGGCTGCAGGCTGGTATTCCGTATCGGTGTTTCGTGGGTGTCGGCTTGACTTGGGCGTCTGGCCTGCCACTTTGCGCAGTTGCGCGGGGTTTGCAGGCTCGTCGCCAAAGCGGCATCGACCTCGCAGCGCCGCCGGGGTGTTTGACAGCAGTGCTCTAAACTTCTGTCTAATCAAGCACTTACACGACCGCGCTGGTGAAAAACATTATAGGTGCGAAGCAAGCCCCCGCGGCTAAGGAGTTTGCCGGAGAGCCGGCGGCCATCCGCTTCCTCACGATCGACGCCGAGTCGGCCGGGCAGCGCCTCGACAACTTCCTCTTCCGCCATCTGAAAGGCGTGCCGAAGACCCACGTCTACCGGATCATCCGGTCGGGCGAGGTGCGCATCAACAAGGGGCGGGCGCAGGCCGAGACCCGTGTCGAGACCGGCGACGTGGTGCGGCTGCCGCCGATCCGCGTGGCCGAACGCGCCGAGGAGGCCGCGAGCGCCGCGCCGGCGCGCGAATTCCCGCTGCTGCTCGAGGACGAGGCCGTGCTGGCCGTCGACAAGCCCGCCGGCGTGGCGGTGCATGGCGGCAGCGGCGTGAGCTTCGGCGTGATCGAGCAGCTGCGTACCGCGCGCCCGGGCGCGAAATTCCTCGAGCTGGTGCACCGGCTCGACCGCGAGACCTCGGGCATCCTGCTGGTCGCCAAGAAGCGCAGCGCGCTGGTGGCGCTGCAGGAGCAGTTCCGCGAGCGCGAGACCGGCAAGACCTACCTGGCGCTGGTCGAGGGCACCTGGCCCGCCAACAAGAAGGTGCTCGACGCGCCGCTCGCCAAGTACCTGCTGCCCGACGGCGGCGCCGGTGCCGGCGAACGCCGCGTGCGCGTGGTGGCCAAGGACCATCCCGACGCGATGCGCGCCGTGACGCTGGTGCGAGCGCTGGCCACGCTGTCGCTGCCCGGCGATGCCACGCCGATGTCATTGCTCGCGGTCACCATCAAGACCGGCCGTACGCACCAGATCCGCGTTCACCTGGCGTCGGCCGGCCATCCGATCGCCGGCGACGACAAGTACGGCGAATCCGAGCGCCGGCGCGCGCTGCAGAAGCTGGGCCTCAAGCGCATGTTCCTCCACGCCTGGCGACTGCAGTTCAACCACCCCGCCACCGGCGAGCGTGTCGCGCTGCAGGCCGAGCTGCCGCCCGAGCTGCGCTCGCTGATGCCGCCCGCCGCGCTCGACGCGATGACCCGACACCCCACGCCCACGACCCATGACTGACTCTGCAGACAACGCCCGTCCCCCGCGCTTCGACCTGATCGCCTTCGACTGGGACGGCACCCTCTACGACTCCACGCGGCTGATCGTGCGCTGCATCCAGGCAGCGGTGGTCGACGTCGGCGGCGCCAAGCCCAGCGAGGACGATGCTGCCTGGGTCATCGGCCTGGGACTGGCCGAGGCGCTGGCACGCGCCGCGCCCGATGTGCCGAAGGAGAAGTACCCCGAACTCGGTGCCCGCTACCGCTACCACTACCTGCAGCACCAGGACGACATCGTGCTGTTCGGTGGCGTGCTGCCGATGCTCGATGCGCTGCGCGCGCGCGGCCACAAGCTGGCCGTGGCCACCGGCAAGTCGCGCCGCGGGCTCAACGAGGCGCTCAAGACGGTGGCGCTGCGCGACCGCTTCGACGCCTCGCGCACCGCCGACGAGACTTTCGGCAAGCCGCATCCGCGCATGCTGCTCGAGCTGATGGAGGAGCTCGAGGTGGCCCCCGAGCGCACGCTGATGATCGGCGACACCACGCACGACCTGCAGTTGGCGGTGAACGCGGGCTGCGCCAGCGTCGGCGTGAGCTACGGCGCGCACGAGCCCGACAGCTTCGCCGAGTTCAAGCCGCTGCACATCGCGCACTCGATCGCCGACCTCGAGGCCTGGCTGCTGGGCAACGCCTGACACGACAATCGCCTGCCATGAGCGAAGACAGCATTCCCCTGTGCAATGGCGCCGACCTGGTGGAGGGCAGCCAGGCCGTGCCTTTCGACGTGGTCTACGGCGGCGAGACCTGCCGCGCCTTCGCGGTGCGCTTCGAGGGCCAGCCGCACGCCTACCTCAACCGCTGCAGCCACGTGGCGATGGAAATGGACTTCCAGCCCGACCGCTTCTTCGACGACACCGGCCAGTGGCTGCTGTGCGCCACCCATGGCGCCGTGTACCGGCCCGACACCGGCGAATGCGCGGGCGGGCCGTGCCGCGGCGGCCTCGTGAAGATCGCGCTGAGCGAGCGCGACGGCGTGGTGCACTGGCATACTGCCTGGAACCTTCAACCCCTCAACTTCTAGCAAGCGCCGCGCTTTGCGACTGCCTGTTCGCCTGCCGCTTCCATGAACGACCAGAACCGCACCGATCCCCACGGTTTCGAGCCTTTCGAGCCGGCCCCGCCTTCTCTTTCGTCTTCGCCCGATCCCCAACGCACCATGTCCAACGATCCCACTCAGCGTCCCGGCTGGGAGCGCGCCACGCTCGAGAAGCTGGCTTTCGCGGCCCTCAACGAGCAGAAGTCCACGCGGCGCTGGAAGACCTTCACGCGGCTGGCCTGGCTGGCCTTCTTCATCTTCTTGGCCTGGTTCGCGCTGTCGCGCGGCGCGCCGAGCACCGCCAAGACCACGGCCCACACCGCGGTGGTCGAGATCAAGGGCGAGATCGCCAACGGCGGCGATGCCAGCGCCGAGTTCGTCGTGGCGGCCATGAAGTCCGCCTTCGAGGACGACGGCGCCAAGGGCGTGGTGCTGCTGATCAACTCGCCCGGCGGCAGCCCGGTGCAGGCCGGCATCATCAACGACGAGATCAAGCGCCTGAAGGCCAAGCACAAGAAGCCGGTCTATGCCGTGGTCGAGGAAACCTGCGCCTCGGCGGCCTACTATATCGCGGCCGGCGCCGACAAGATCTACGTCGACAAGGCCAGCATCGTGGGCAGCATCGGCGTGTTGATGGACGGCTTCGGCTTCACCGGCGCGATGGAGAAGGTCGGCGTCGAGCGCCGCCTGCTGACCTCGGGCGAGAACAAGGGCTTCCTCGATCCCTTCAGCCCGATGAACGACGCGCAGCGCGAACACGCCCAGAAGATGCTCGACCAGATCCACGAGCAGTTCATCAACGTGGTGAAGACCGGCCGCGGCGACCGCCTCAAGCTCGACACCCCGGGCCTGTTCAGCGGCCTGTTCTGGAGCGGCGAGCAGGCCGTGAGCTACGGCCTGGCCGACCAGCTCGGCAACGTCGACTACGTGGCGCGCGAGGTGATCAAGGCCGAGGAAGTCATCGACTACACCCGCCGCGACAACGTGGCCGAGAAGCTGGCCAAGAAGTTCGGCGCCGCCATGGGCGACGCCACGATCCGTTCGCTGAAGTCGGTGCCCGCGCTGCGCTGAGGCGCAGTCAGTCGCCGCGCATGCCGGCCGCGGCGTAACGCGCCGAGGCCGCCAGCGCGACCGCGAACACCACCACCACGTAGAGCGCCGCCGTCAGCGAGGTGGCGCGCGCGATCAGCCCGATGACCGCCGGGCCCGCCATGAACCCCAGGTAGGCGATCGCCGAGACGGCCGCGATGCCGCGCGCCGGCTCCACGCCCGGCACCTTGGCCGAGGCCGCGAACAGGATCGGCACCACATTGGCAAAGCCGATGCCCACGCCCGCGAAACCCACCAGCGCGAGCCAGGGCCAGTCGGTGAGCAGCACCAGCGCCATCGCCGCCGCCGCCAGCAGGCCGCTGCCGCGTAGCAGCACCGCGGGCGCGAAACGGGCGCGCAGCGCATCGCCACCGAAACGTGCCGCCGCCATGGCGGCCGAGAAGCTCGCGTAGGCGAGGGCGGCCTGTTGCTGCGGACTGCCCAGTTCCTGCTGCAGATAGAGCACGCTCCAGTCGTAGATGGCGCCTTCGGCGATCAGCCCCAGCGCCGCGAGCACGCCCAGCACCGCCAGCGCGCCGCGCGGCAGGCGAAAGCCGTGATCGGCCTCGGTGGCGCCGGCGGCCGCGGGCGGCTTCGGCAGCATGCGCGTGGCCGACAGCGCGACCAGTGCCACCATCGCCGCCGACACCAGCAGCAGGTGCGCCTGCGGGGCAAGCCCGGCCGCGAGCGCCGCGCTGCCGCTGGCCGCGCCGGCCATGCCGCCGAGGCTGAACATGCCGTGCATGCCGCTCATCAGCGGCTTGCCGCCGTGCAGTTCGAGCTGCGCGGCCTCGGTGTTGATCGCCACGTCGAACACGCTGGTGACGAGGCCGAACACCGCCAGCAGGCCCAGCAGGGCGGCATAGCCGGGCATCGCGATCAGGCCGCAGAGCAGCAGCGCGTAGACGCAGCCGCACAGCGCGGCCATGCGCCGCGGTCCATGGCGGCCGATCCAGCGGCCGGCGCTGGTCAGGCCGTACATCGCGCCGGCGCCGGCCGCGAGCATGGCGAGGCCGAGCTGGGCCTCGTCGATGCCGTAGTGCCCCTTGACCGTGGGCACATGCACGCCCCAGGTCGCGAAGATGAAGCCCGAGGCGAAGAATTGCGCGCGCGAGGCCCAGCGCGTGGACGCAGTCACGGCCATCGTCAGCGCCCGATCGCGAACACGGCGGGCAGGCGTTCGTCGACGCCGGCCGGCGGCTTGTTGGCGCGCCAGCCCTTGATCGTCTCGCTGCGCAGGTTCGCCTCGGCCAGCGTGAGGCCGCGCGCGACCGCCAGCCGCGTGTTGTGCTGCAGCGTCTGCACCAGCGCTTGCAGCAGGGCGGCGTTGCGGTAGGGCGTTTCGATGAACAACTGGGTCTGTCCGGTCTTGAGGGCCAGCGCCTCGAGTTCGCGGATGCGGCGCTGGCGCTCGTCGGCGTCCTGCGGCAGGTAGCCGACGAAGGCGAAGTTCTGGCCGTTGAGGCCGCTGGCGGCCAGCGCCAGCAGCAGCGAGACCGGGCCGATCAGCGGCACCACCGTGATGCCCAGGTCGTGCGCCGCGCGGGCCACCGATGAGCCCGGATCGGCCACGGCCGGCATGCCGGCTTCGCTGAGCAGGCCGATGTCGTGGCCTTCGAGCGCCGCGGCCAGCAGCGGGCGGGCGTCGAACTGGCCAGTGTGGTCGCCTTTCTTGTGCACTTCGCGCGGCAGTTCCTGGATGGCCTGCGC
Source organism: Variovorax sp. PDC80 (assembly GCF_900115375.1). Classification (NCBI taxonomy): domain Bacteria; kingdom Pseudomonadati; phylum Pseudomonadota; class Betaproteobacteria; order Burkholderiales; family Comamonadaceae; genus Variovorax; species Variovorax sp. PDC80. The sequence goes on from NZ_FOWG01000009.1 coordinate 118,049, forward strand.
CTGCAGCGGCGCCGCCAGCGGTGCCACGGCGTCGATGCGCTTGAGGTAGGCGCGCGCGGACTTGGCGTTCTCGCAGATCCAGTGCGTGATGCCGGCGGCGGTCTGCAGCGTGCCGAGCGGCAGCGCGTCCTGCAGCGGGGCCTGGGTGTCGCAGCCGAAATCGAGCGGCGCCGGCACGAGGTAGAGCTTGCCGCGGCTCACAGCAGGTCGATCCCGGCGGCGCGCAGCATGCGGGCGGTGCGGATCAGCGGCAGGCCCACCAGGGCGCTGGGATCGTCGCTGTCGATGGCCTCGAGCAGCGCAATGCCCAGGCCTTCGCTCTTGGCGCTGCCCGCGCAGTCGTAGGGCTGCTCGGCCAGCAGGTACTGCTCGATCGCGGTGTCGCTGAGTTGGCGGAACACCACGCGCACGGGCGCCAGGTCGCGCTGGACGAAGCCCGTTGCCTGGCAGACGACCGCCACCGCGGTCTGGAAGACCAGCGTCTGGCCACGCATGCGCCGCAGCTGGGCGGTGGCGCGCGCATGGTCGCCGGGCTTGCCGAGCGATTCGCCGGCCAGGTCGGCCACCTGGTCGGAGCCGATCACCACGGCGTCGGGGAAGCGGGCGGCCACGGCGTTGGCTTTCTCGAGCGCGAGCCGGTGGGCCAGGGCCTGCGGGGTTTCGCCGGGCAGCGGCGTTTCATCGACTTCGGGCGCATGCACCTCGAAGGGCAGGCGCAGGCGGGTGAGCAGCTCGCGGCGGTAGCGCGAGGTGGAGGCGAGGATCACGGTGCGTTGCATGCGGCGATTGTGAGGGAGGCGCTACAACCCCTTCGGGGTCGGCCCGACGGGAAAGCCGGCGTCGGCGCGCTAGACTGGGGCGGATGAAGAGAGAATTTGCCCCCGGCCGGCTCGATGTCGCCGGTTTTGCCGCCGCGGCGGCCACCCTGTCCGCCGACGATCCGGTGCGCAACTACACCCGGCTGGTCGACGAGATGGCGGCCGAGGCTCCCTCCGATGCCGTGGTGCATTGGGAGGCCGATGGCGAGCAGCGCGTCGGCGCGGACGGCCGCGAAGAGCCCTGGCTGCACCTGACGGCCGAGGCCACCGTGCCGCTGGTCTGCCAGCGCTGCCTGTCGCCGGTCGACACGCCGGTGCAGGTCGACCGCTGGTTCCGTTTCGTGGCCGATGAAGAAACCGCGGCGGTTCAGGACGAGGAGTCCGAGGAGGACCTGCTGGTCGCGAGCCGCGATTTCGACCTGCACGCGCTGATCGAGGACGAGCTGCTGATGGAAATCCCGGTCATGCCGGTGCACGACGTGTGCCCGGCGCCGGTCCAGCTCTCGGCCGTCGATCCGGATTTCGAGTCGCCCGACAAGGAGCGCGAGAACCCCTTCGCCGTGCTGGGTGCGTTGCGTTCGCGCAAGCCCGGACAGGGCGACTAGCCCCATCCGGGCAGTCTGGGCTATAATCATGGGCTTCGCGCGCGCCGCCGTACGCAGCAGTGCAGATTTCGGAGAAGACTTTCGAGGCTTTCGGAATCTGGGCATGTCCTTCATGCCGCCTCACTGCTACAGCCTGAGCCCGCATCCTCTCACCCACCTTACCGTCCAGGAGCCATCATGGCCGTCCAGCAAAACAAGAAGTCGCCTTCCAAGCGCGGCATGCACCGTTCCCACAATGCCCTGGGCGTGCCCGGCATCGCCGTCGAGCCGACCACTGGCGAAACGCACCTGCGTCACCACATCAGCCCCAACGGTTTCTACCGCGGCCGTCAGGTGCTCAAGAACAAGTCCGAAGCCTGATTTCGCACTCCAAGGCCAAGGCCCGAAGCTACTTTTTTTGTAGCATCGGGCCTTTGTTTTGATGGCTACGCCTTCTTCTTCCCCGGCTTCCACTGCTGCGCCTTCGGCAATCACGCTCGCCGTCGATTGCATGGGGGGCGACCATGGCCCGCGCGTCACGCTCGCGGCCTGCCGTGCTTTTCTCGAGCGCCATCCCGAGGCCTCGCTGTTGCTGGTCGGCGCGCCCGATGCGCTGGCTGGCTTTGCCGCGCATCCTCGCGCCCGGATCGTTCCGGCCAGCGAAGTGGTCGGCATGGACGATCCGATCGAGATCGCGCTGCGCAAGAAGAAAGACTCGTCGATGCGAGTCGCGATCCAGCAGGTGAAGGATGGTGTGGCGCAGGCCGCGATTTCCGCCGGCAACACGGGCGCGCTGATGGCCATCGCGCGCTATCTGCTCAAGACGCTCGATGGCATCGACCGGCCCGCCATTGCGCCCCAGTTGCCGAACGCGAAAGGTGGCGCCACGACGGTGCTTGACCTTGGCGCCAACGTGGATTGCGACGCCGAGGACCTGCTCCAGTTCGCCGTGCTCGGCTCGGCGCTGGTGTCGGCCCTGACCGGCAACGAATCGCCCTCGGTCGGCTTGCTCAACGTGGGTGAGGAAGCGATCAAGGGCAGCGAAACGATCAAAAAAGCCAGCCAACTGCTGCGTACGGCTGCCAATTCCAAGGATCTGAACTTCTACGGCAACGTGGAAGGCAACGACATCTTCAAGGGCACCACCGACATCGTGGTCTGCGACGGTTTCGTCGGCAACGTGGCACTGAAGGCCAGCGAGGGCGTGGCTTCGATGATCGGTGAGTTCATTCGCGTCGAGTTCTCGCGAAGCATCTTCACGAAGATTGCTGCCATCGTGGCTTATCCGGTCCTAAAAGCGTTCAAGAACAGGTTGGACCATCGCCGCTACAACGGCGCGGCGCTGCTGGGCCTGCGTGGACTGGTTTTCAAGAGCCACGGTTCGGCCGACGAGACGGCTTTCGGCCATGCGCTGGATCGCGCTTATGATGCCGCTCGCAACAACCTGCTCGACCGCGTTCGGGCCCGTATCGCCCACGCCGCGCCTTTGCTTGCGCGGCAGGAATCGGCGGCGACGGCCGACGCGGTCTAGCTTCACGTTTTGATGAGCCCATATTCACGCATCACCGGCACCGGCAGCTATCTGCCGCCGCGCCGGGTGACCAACGACGATCTCGCCAAGGAACTGGCGGCGCGCGGCATCGAGACCTCCGATCAGTGGATCGTCGAGCGCACCGGCATCCATGCGCGCCATTTCGCGGCGCCCGACGTGGGCAGCAGCGACCTGGGCCTGCATGCCGCCCGCCACGCCCTCGAGGCGGCGGGACGCAAGGCCAGCGATGTCGACCTGATCATCGTGGCCACCTCGACCCCCGACATGGTGTTCCCCTCGTCGGCGGCCATCCTCCAGAACAAGCTCGGCATCGCCGGCTGCCCGGCTTTCGACGTGCAGGCCGTGTGCAGCGGCTTCGTCTATGCGCTGACCGTGGCCGACGCCATGATCCGCACCGGCAGCGCACGCTGCGCGCTGGTGATCGGCGCCGAGGTGTTCTCGCGCATCCTCGATTTCAACGACCGAACCACCTGCGTGCTGTTCGGCGACGGCGCCGGCGCGGTGGTGCTGGAAGCCAGCGACGAGCCCGGCATCCTGGCGACCGACTTGCACGCGGACGGCAAGCATGTCGGCATTCTTTGCGTGCCCGGCCATGTGTCGGGCGGCAACGTGCTCGGCACGCCGCTGCTGCACATGGACGGCCAGGCGGTCTTCAAGCTCGCGGTGCGCGTGCTCGAGGAAGCCGCGCGCGCCACGCTGGCCAAGGCCGGCAAGACCGAGGCCGACATCGACTGGCTGATTCCGCACCAGGCCAACATCCGCATCATGGAAGGCACGGCCAAGAAGCTGAAGCTGCCGCGCGAGCGGCTGGTCGTCACCGTCAATGAGCACGGCAACACGTCCGCGGCCTCGATTCCGCTGGCGCTCGACGAAGCGGTGCGTTCCGGCAAGGTGAAGAAGGGTGAAACCCTCATGCTCGAAGGCGTGGGTGGCGGTTTCACCTGGGGCGCGGTGCTGCTGAATCTGTAGTAATTAGTGGGCGAGACAGCCGGTCCTGCCTAGGCGGGCCGCGCGACGTGACGCATACAACAATGAAATCCTTTGCTTTTGTCTTTCCGGGTCAGGGTTCGCAGGCGGTCGGCATGCTCGATGCCTGGGGCGATCACCCGGCCGTGGCCGAAACGCTGCGCGAAGCCTCCGAAGCGCTTGGCGAAGATCTCGGCGCGCTGATCAAGACCGGCCCGAAGGAAACGCTGGCGCTCACCACCAACACCCAGCCCGTGATGCTGGTGGCCGGTGTGGCCGCCTGGCGCGCCTGGCTGGCCGAAGGCGGCGCCACGCCGTCGGTGGTGGCCGGCCATTCGCTCGGCGAATATTCGGCACTGGTGGCATCGGGCGTGTTGACGCTCGCGCAGGCGGCGCCGCTGGTGCGCTTCCGTGCCCAGGCGATGCAGCAGGCCGTGCCGGTCGGCACCGGCGCCATGGCCGCCATCCTCGGGATGGAGGCCGCCAAGGTCATCGCCAACTGCCAGGAGGTCACCGCCTCGTTCGGCGCCGGCAGCGTCGAAGTGGTGGAGGCCGTGAATTTCAACGACCCGATGCAGACCGTGATCGCGGGCAGCAAGGCGGCGGTCGAGAAGGCCTGCGAGACGCTGAAGGCCAACGGCGCCAAGCGCGCGCTGCCGCTGCCGGTGTCGGCCCCGTTCCATTCGAGCCTGATGAAGCCCGCGGCCGAGGCGCTGCGCGAGAAGCTGGCCTCGGTGACGCTGGCCGCGCCGCAGATCCCGGTGCTCAACAACATCGACGTGGCGGTCGAGACCGATGCCGACCGCATCCGCGACGCACTCGTGCGCCAGGCCGCCGGCCCGGTTCGCTGGGTCGAAAGCGTGCAGGCCTTGAAACTGCGCGGTGTAGCCGCCATCATCGAGTGCGGTCCGGGCAAGGTGCTGGCCGGCATGGCCAAGCGCATCGCCCCCGAGCTCGAAGCCGCGTCGGTGTACGACCCGGCCACGCTCGCCGACGTTCGACAATCGCTCGCCGGCTGACCGGTGCCAGGCCCAGAGACCTCTTTCTTCTTATGAGCATTCCCAAATTCGAAGGGCAAGTCGCCCTGGTTACCGGCGCATCGCGCGGCATCGGCGCGGCCATCGCCCTGGAGCTCGCGCAGCGCGGCCTCAAGGTGGTCGGCACCGGCACCACGGAAGAGGGCGCGTCCAAGATCACCGCCATGCTCAGCGCCTACGACGGCCGAGGCCGCGCGCTGAACGTGAACGACGGCGCGGCCGTCGAGGCGCTGATCGACGAGATCGTGAAGGCCTACGGCGCGATCCACGTGCTGATCAACAACGCCGGCATCACGCGCGACACGCTCGCGATGCGCATGAAGGACGACGACTGGGATGCGGTGCTCGACACCAACCTGAAGGCCGTCTTCGGCCTGTCGCGCGCCGTGATCCGCCCGATGATGAAGCAGCGCTACGGCCGCATCATCAGCATCACCAGCGTGGTCGGCGCCTCCGGCAATGCCGGCCAAGCCAACTACGCGGCCGCCAAGGCCGGCGTGGCCGGCATGACGCGCGCACTGGCGCGCGAGCTCGGCAGCCGCAACATCACGGTCAACTGCGTCGCCCCCGGTTTCATCGAGACCGACATGACGGCCAGCCTGCCCGAAGCGCAGCAGCAGGCGCTGCTGCAACAAATCCCGCTGGGCCATCTGGGCAAGCCCGCCGACATCGCGCATGCGGTGGCGTACCTCGCATCTCCCCAGGCCGCCTACGTGACGGGGCAGGAACTGCACGTCAACGGCGGCATGCACATGTAGCCGCAAGGCGCAAGCTTTTCGTCGTGCCGGGCCTGCGGGGAAGCTCGCAATCCGCCCGGCTAAAATCCACCGGTTACCTACAACCCTCAGAGGGAATCAAATGAGCGATATCGAAGCACGTGTCAAGAAAATCATCGCCGAGCAACTCGGCGTGGAAGAGTCCCAAGTGACGAACGAAAAGGCTTTCGTGGCCGACCTCGGCGCTGACTCGCTCGACACGGTCGAACTCGTGATGGCACTCGAAGACGAATTCGGCATCGAGATCCCCGACGAAGACGCCGAAAAGATCACCACGGTGCAAAACGCCGTCGACTACGCCACCAAGAATCAAAAGGCCTGATCGGCCCCAACTGACGACACTGCGGCGGCCGGCGGCTTTCTTTCGGAACCGCATGCGCCGAGCGGCCGTCGTCCAGCGCTTCCAGAAAGGTTTGCCGGCATGACCAAACGCCGCGTCGTCGTGACCGGACTCGGTTGCATCGCTCCCGTCGGAAACACGGTGGCCGATTCCTGGGCCAACCTGTTGGCGGGAAATTCGGGCATCGCGAACATCACCGCGTTCGATGCGAGCGCCTTCGCCTGCAAATTCGCGGGCGAGGTGAAGGGTTTCGACATCGCCCAATACATCTCCGAGAAGGAAGCGCGCCACATGGACCGCTTCATCCATCTCGGGATGGCCGCCGCGATCCAGGCGGTGCAGGACAGCGGGCTCAAGACCGGCGAAGAACTCCCGTACGAGGAAGCGGTCCGCATCGGCTGCAACATCGGTTCGGGCATCGGCGGCCTGCCGATGATCGAGGCCACGCACGGCGAGCTGGTGAACCGCGGCCCGCGCCGCGTGTCGCCGTTCTTCGTGCCGGCGTCGATCATCAACATGATCTCGGGCCACGTGTCGATCAAGTACGGCTTCAAGGGCCCGAACATCGCCGTGGTCACCGCCTGCACCACCGGCCTGCATGCCATCGGCACCTCGGCGCGCATGATCGAGTACGGCGATGCCGACGTGATGATCGCGGGCGGCGCCGAGTCGACCATCTCTCCGCTCGGCATCGGTGGCTTCACCGCGCCGCGCGCGCTCAGCACGCGCAACGACGATCCCGCCACGGCCTCGCGTCCGTGGGACAAGGACCGCGACGGCTTCGTGCTCGGCGAGGGTGCCGGCGTGGTCGTGCTCGAGGAGTACGAACATGCCAAGGCACGCGGCGCCAAGATCTACGCCGAAGTCGCGGGCTTCGGCCTGACGGGCGATGCGTACCACATGACGGCGCCCGACGTCGACGGCCCGCGCCGTTCGATGGTCATGGCGCTCGCCAATGCGGGCGTCAACCCCGACCAGGTGCAGTACCTCAATGCGCACGGCACCTCGACGCAGCTCGGCGACCTCAACGAGACGAATGCGATCAAGAACGCCTTCGGCGACCATGCGAAGAAGCTGGTCGTGAATTCGACCAAGTCCATGACCGGCCACCTGCTGGGCGGCGCGGGCGGCATCGAATCGGTGTTCACGGTGCTGGCCCTGCATCACCAGAAGAGCCCGCCGACGATCAACATCTTCAACCAGGATCCGGAGTGCGATCTCGACTATTGCGCCAACGAGGCGCGCGATCTGAAGATCGATGTCGCGGTCAAGAACAACTTCGGCTTCGGCGGCACCAACGGCACGCTGGTGTTCAAGCGCGCTTGAGTCTTCATCTCCCATGCACGGCGCACCGTCGGTGACCTACCCGGTGGGGCGCTCGCGTGGCGCAGCCCGCCTCCTGACCGTGGTCTGGGCACTCGGCGCGCTCTGCGCGGGTGCGTCCTGCTACTTTTTCGATAGCGTTGGCTGGCGCCATGCGCTGCTGCTGCTCAGCGTGCTGTTCGCAGGGGCAGCCGCCGGCATCGGCCTGCGCCGCGACGGCGCGGGTCTTCTTCATTTCGACGGCCAGTTCTGGTCGCTGGCACCCGCGGCTTCCGATGCCGCGGATCCGGCGCGCTCGGTCCTGGCCGCGCGCGCCGTCGTCGCGCTCGACCTGCAATCGCTGCTGCTGCTGCGCCTGAGCGAGCCGGGCCGGCCGCACCGCTGGCTCTGGGTCGAGCGACAGACGATGCCCGAGCGCTGGCGCGATCTGCGCCGTGCGGTATATTCGCGCCCCCCCGCTGCCGACACCGGCGGCGATGTCTGGCGCGCGACCGCACCCGCCGACGCACCCTGAAATCCCCCTCTCGATGACCACGTCCCCGCCGCCCGTGCCGCCGGATTCCGGCTTGACCGACGCCGCCGCGGCGCCGCGTCCGGGCGAGATCGACTTCCAGCTCGTGCAGCGCACGGTGGCGGGCGACCAGAAGGCCTTCGAACTGCTGGTCATCAAGTACCAGCGCCGCATCGAGCGCCTGATCGGGCGCATGGTGCGCGATGTCGACCTGGTCGAGGACATCGCGCAGGAAACCTTCATCCGCGCCTATCGTGCACTGCACCAATTCCGCGGCGAGGCGCAGTTCTACACCTGGCTCTACCGGATCGCGGTGAACACCGCGAAGAAGGCGCTGGTCGACATGAAGCGCGACCCGACCATCTCGGAAAGCGCCCTGCGGCCTTCTTCCGAGGACGACGATGAAACTTACCGTCCGGGAAACGAACCAACCACCGACGAAACCCCCGAATCGGTCATGGCGGCCAACGAAATCGCGGCCGCGGTCGAGTCCGCCATGGAAGCGCTCCCCGCGGAGTTGCGCCAGGCAGTCACGCTGCGCGAGATCGAGGGCATGAGTTACGAAGAGATTGCCGAAGTCATGGATTGCCCTATCGGCACCGTGCGTTCGCGGATCTTCCGTGCGCGCGAGGCCATTTCGGCCAGGGTCAAACCGCTGCTCGACAACCAGTCGGGCAAGCGTTGGTAAGCAAAATCAGGTGAACGAAATGAATCAGACGATGACGGTTCGAGAACAGGTGTCGGCGCTCGCGGATGGTCATTTGCAGGGCGACGAGTTCGCGCAGGCCATCGACAAGGTCTGCGGCGACGAGGAATACCGCGCGGCGTGGCAGGCCTACCATGTGGTGGGCGACGTGCTGCGTTCGAGCGCCAACGTGGCGTGCAGCGACAGCAGCGCTTTCCTGGCCCGCTTCCAGCAGCGGCTGGCGGCCGAGCCGGTGTCGATCCGGCCCGTGGCGGCCGTTCCCGAGGCCCAGGTGGTGCCGCTTCAGCGTCGCGCCGACGCGGCCAACGAGCCGGTCTTCCGCTGGAAGCTGGTGGCCGGTGCCGCTTCGCTGGTGGCCGTGGCCGCCATCAGCTGGAGCTGGGTCGGCAGCGGTGTCGTCAACGGCCCGGCCGGTGCCCAACTGGCGCAGCAACAACCCGTGTCGGGCCCGGTGCTCGCATCGGCCGCCACCAACGGCGCGCAGGGTTCGACGCTCACGCCCACGCGCGTGATCGTGGGCAACGGCAAGCCGCAGGTGATGCTGCGCGATCCGCGCCTGGACCAGTTGCTCGAGGCACACCAGCAGGCGGGTGGCGCCTCGCAAATGCCTTCCGGTTTCCTGCGCAACGCGACCTTCGAAGGACCCACGCGCTGAGCGCGCGCCTCTGCCTCCTTCCCTGCCAATGACTGTTCAGATGCCGATCTCCGCACGCGCGTTCGTGCTCGTGCTTGCCGCTTTTTGCATCGCGCAGATCGCCTCCGCGCAGACCCGTTCCAGTGCGGCGAACACCCGGGGCGCGGCATCGGCCCAGGCGGCGGGCGAGCCGCCCGCCATGAGCGTCACCGAGTGGCTGCAGCGCATGCACGCGGGTGCGCGCCAGCGCAACTACGTCGGCACCTTCGTGGTGTCCGCGCCCGGCGGCGATCTGTCGAGTGCGCGCATCTGGCATGTGCGTGACGGCGAGCAGCAGATCGAGCGCATCGAGGCGCTGAGCGGCCCGCAGCGTTCGACCTTCCGCCGCAACCAGAGCGTCATGACCTTCCTGCCCGAAGCCAAGGTGGTGAAGGTCGAGAAGCGCGAGAACCTCGATCTCTTTCCCAATCTGCCCGACAAGCAGGATTCGTCGATCGGCGAGTTCTACGACGTGCGGCCCATCGGCAAGGACCGCGTGGCCGGCTTCGACGCCGACGTGGTGCAACTGACGCCGCACGACGGCCTGCGCTTCGGCTATCGCATCTGGAGCGAGCGCCGCACCGGGCTGGTCGTCAAGCTGCAGACGCTCGACGACCAGTCGCGCGTGGTCGAGCAATCGGCCTTCTCCGAGCTGCAGCTCGACGTGCCCGTGAAAGCCCAGGCCTTGGCTCAGATGATGGCCAACACCGCCGGCTATCGCATCGAGAAGCTCGAGCTCGAACGCACCAGCGCGCAGGACGAGGGCTGGACCCTGAGCGCGCCGGTGGCCGGCTTCAAGCCGCGCAGCTTCTTCCGGCGGCCGGCCGCGGGCGGCGACAAGAACGCCGCGACGCAGGACCGCACCGTGCAATGGATCTTCTCCGATGGGCTCGCCTCGGTGTCGCTCTTCATCGAGCGCTACGACGCCAAGCGCGCGCCGCGCGACGGCGTGCTGACCATCGGCGCGACCAATGCGATCCGCAGGCGCCTGCCCGAGCCGGCCAACGACTGGTGGCTCACGGCGGTGGGCGAAGTGCCGCAGCAAACCCTGGACGCCTTTGCGCAGAGCCTCGCACGCACGCGTTGAAAAGAACATGTCCGACACCTTTCTCGCCCGATCCGGCGAGAAGCGGAAACTCTCAGTACCTGTTTCGAGTCGCAGCCGTTCTCTTTGAAAGACAACCGATGATGTTCAAGATCGAGGGACACAAGCTCCGTTCCGGCGTGTTCGCGTCCATGCTGGCGCTCACGGCCGGGTTGGCGTTCATGCCGGCCGAGTCGGTGCAGGCGCAGACCGCCACCCGCACGCTGCCCGACTTCACCGACCTGGTCGACCAGGTCGGCCCGTCGGTGGTCAACATCCGCACCGTCGAGAAGGTGGCGCAGCGCAGCGGCAATGGCGGCGAGATGGACGAGGAGATGCAGGAGTTCTTCCGCCGCTTCTTCGGCCAGCCGATTCCCGGCGCTCCGCGCCAGGGGCCGCGCCCCAACCGGCCGCAGCCGCAGGAAGAAGAACGCCCGCGCGGCGTGGGCTCCGGTTTCATCCTGACGGCCGACGGCTACGTGATGACCAATGCACACGTGGTCGAGGACGCCTCGGAGGTGATGGTCACGCTGCCCGACAAGCGCGAGTTCAAGGCCCGCATCGTCGGCGCCGACAAGCGCACCGACGTGGCGGTGGTGAAGATCGAGGCTACCGGCCTGCCGGCCGTGAAGGTCGGCGACATCTCCAAGCTGCGCGTGGGCGAATGGGTGATGGCCATCGGTTCGCCTTTCGGTCTCGAGAACACCGTCACCGCGGGCATCGTGAGCGCCAAGCAGCGCGACACCGGCGAGTACCTGCCGTTCATCCAGACCGACGTGGCGATCAATCCCGGCAACTCGGGCGGTCCGCTGATCAACATGCGCGGCGAGGTCGTCGGCATCAACAGCCAGATCTATTCGCGCTCGGGCGGCTTCATGGGCATCTCGTTCTCGATCCCGATCGATGAAGCGATCCGCGTGAGCGAACAGCTGCGCACCTCGGGCCGCGTCTCGCGCGGACGCATCGGCGTTCAGATCGACCAGGTCACCAAGGACGTCGCCGAATCGATCGGCCTGGGCAAGGCGCAGGGCGCGCTGGTGCGCAGCGTCGAGGCCGGTTCGCCGGGCGAGAAGGCTGGCGTGGAGCCGGGCGACATCATCACCAAGTTCGACGGCAAGGCGATCGAGAAGCCGAGCGATCTGCCGCGCCTGGTCGGCAACACCAAGCCCGGCACCAAGAGCACGCTGACGGTGTTCCGCCGCGGCAGCTCGCGCGACCTGAGCGTGACCATCGCCGAGATCGAGCCCGACAAGCCGGCCAAGCGCGCCGCCGACCGCGAGGAGCCGGCGCCCAAGCCGCAGGCTTCCGCCGCCGCCAAGTCGCTGGGCCTCGCGGTCAGCGACCTGAGCGATGCGCAGAAGAAGGAGCTCAAGCTCAAGGGCGGCGTGAAGGTCGACGCCTCGAACGAGGCCGCGGCGCGTGCCGGCCTGCGCGAGGGCGACATCATCCTGGCCGTGGGCAATATCGAGGTCTTGAACGCCCGCGAATTCGAGTCGGCCGTGGGCAAGGCCGACAAGAGCAAGCCGCTCAGCGTGCTGTTCCGCCGTGGCGAATGGGCGCAGTACGCGCTCATCCGGCCCGCACGCTGATCCCGGCTGTGCCGTCAAGTGGCCCCACCCGTCAGTCGGGTTTGGGGCCATTTTTTTGAGCTGTTTGCGACGCTTCGGCGCGCCGCTCTAAAAAAATCTGCATCGGCCCCAAGCCGGCGATTTGTTAGTGTTTGCTGACTTAAGGAAGGGCTAAGGACCGTTTTCGGTAGAATAGCGGCCTCTCGGCGGCGAGTCGGCGCATAAGCCGAGCGGTCTCCTTCACGATGCGAGATGTTAGGTGACAGTCCACCGACGCTCCACAGATCGCCCACAAGTTGTTCAGAGAGTGCTCCACCAAGCCTGTTGATAAGTTGTTTATAAGTTGCTTGTTGTTGACCCGCAACGACCCGTTTGGACCCTGTTCCCGGATGTACGCGCTTCCCTTTTTGCCTACAATGAAGTTCCAACTACTGCAGTTGCCATTGCTTGTTGGTTCAGGGCGCGTCTCCAGGAGACGCGCCCTTTTTTCTTGCCTGTTGCCCTCTGTGCACGAGCCAATTCAAGTACTTAAGCGTTCCCGTTGATGAATCACATCAGAAATTTTTCGATCATTGCGCACATCGACCATGGCAAGTCGACGCTCGCAGACCGTTTGATCCAGCGCTGCGGCGGCCTCGCGGAACGCGAGATGGAAGCGCAGGTGCTCGACTCGATGGACATCGAGAAAGAGCGTGGGATAACCATCAAGGCACAGACCGCGGCACTGCACTACAAGGCACGCGATGGACAGGTCTACAACCTCAATCTGATCGACACGCCGGGCCACGTCGACTTCTCTTATGAAGTGAGTCGCTCGCTGTCGGCATGCGAAGGCGCGCTGCTGGTCGTCGATGCATCGCAAGGCGTGGAAGCGCAGACGGTGGCCAACTGCTACACCGCGCTCGACCTCGGTGTCGAAGTGGTGCCCGTGCTCAACAAGATGGATCTGCCGAACGCCGATCCCGACAACGCGCGCACCGAGATCGAGGACGTGATCGGCATCGATGCGACCGATGCGATTCCGTGCTCGGCGAAGACCGGCCTGGGCATCGACGACATCCTCGAGGCGATCGTGCACAAGATGCCGGCGCCGCGCGGCAATCCCGACGCCGCGCTGCGCGCGATGATCGTCGACAGCTGGTTCGATCCGTACGTCGGCGTCGTGATGCTGGTGCGCGTGGTCGACGGTCGGCTCGCGAAGGGCGACCGCATCAAGATGATGGCCTCGGGCGCCAGCTACAACGCCGACAACGTCGGTGTCTTCACGCCGGCCAACGAGCCGCGCGCTTCGCTCGAGGCGGGCGAGGTGGGCTACATCATCGCGGGCATCAAGGAGCTGCAGGCCGCGAAGGTCGGCGACACCGTCACGCTGATCAAGCCGGGCACCGGCGGCGCGGCCGCCACCGCGACCGAGGCGCTGCCGGGCTTCAAGGAAATCCAGCCGCAGGTGTTCGCCGGTCTCTATCCGACCGAGGCCAGCGAGTACGACTCGCTGCGCGACGCGCTCGAGAAGCTCAAGCTCAACGACTCGTCGCTGCGCTACGAGCCCGAGGTGAGCCAGGCGCTGGGCTTCGGCTTCCGCTGCGGCTTCCTCGGCCTGCTCCACATGGAGATCGTGCAGGAGCGCCTCGAGCGCGAGTTCGACCAGGACCTGATCACGACCGCGCCGAGCGTGGTCTACCAGGTGGTGCGCAGCGACGGCGAGGTCATCATGGTCGAGAACCCGTCCAAGATGCCCGACGTCGGCAAGATGAGCGAGATCCGCGAGCCGATCGTGACCGTGCATCTGTACATGCCGCAGGAATACGTCGGCGCCGTCATGACGCTCGCCAACCAGAAGCGCGGCGTGCAGATGAACATGGCCTATCACGGCCGCCAGGTCATGCTGACCTACGAGATGCCGCTCGGCGAGATCGTGCTCGACTTCTTCGACAAGCTGAAGTCGGTCAGCCGCGGCTATGCCTCCATGGACTACGAGTTCAAGGAGTACCGTGCCTCCGACGTGGTCAAGGTCGACATCCTGCTCAACGGCGAGAAGGTCGACGCGCTCTCGATCATCGTGCACCGCACCCAGTCGCAGTACCGCGGCCGCGCGGTGGTGTCGAAGATGCGCGAGATCATCTCGCGCCAGATGTTCGACGTGGCGATCCAGGCCGCCATCGGGGTCAACATCATTGCGCGTGAGACAATCAAGGCGCTGCGCAAGAACGTGCTGGCCAAGTGCTACGGCGGCGACATCACCCGCAAGAAGAAGCTGCTCGAGAAGCAGAAGGCGGGCAAGAAAAGAATGAAGCAGATCGGCTCGGTCGAGGTCCCGCAAGAGGCCTTCCTCGCGATCCTGCAAGTCGAAGACTGATCAACATGGCATTCATCACCTCCCTCATCCTTGCGGCATTCGCCGGCTACATCGGCGCCTGGTACTTCGGAGCGATCGAGGGCAACTTCGCCTTGCTGTTGTTCCTGGCCACGGTGGTCACCGGCCTCTACTGGCTGGCCGAGCGCTTCTACTTCCTGCCGCGACGCGAGCGCGCGGCCGCCGCGCTCGAGAGCTCGCTGGCCGAGCGCAATGCGCGGCTCGCCGGCCAGGGCATCAAGCAAGTCGATACCGCCGACGCCAAGGCCAGCGAGCGGCTGCTGATGCAGCCCTGGTGGCTCGACTGGACCGCGGGGCTGTTCCCCGTGATCCTGGTCGTGTTCCTGCTGCGCTCGTTCCTCTACGAGCCGTTCAAGATTCCCTCGGGCTCGATGATGCCCACGCTGCTCACCGGCGACCTGATCCTGGTCAACAAGTTCACCTACGGCCTGCGGCTGCCGGTGATCAACACCAAGATCACCGACGGCACGCCGCTGGCGCGCGGCGACGTGGTGGTGTTCCGCTACCCGCCCAAGCCGAGCCAGGACTACATCAAGCGCGTGGTCGGCATTCCCGGCGACGAGGTGGCCTACCTGAACAAGAAGCTGACCATCAACGGCCAGCCGGTCTCGAAGGAGCCCGCGCCCGACTACCTCGACGGCGAGTCGATGCGCCTGCTCAAGCAGTTCGACGAGAACCTCGCGGGCAAGCAGCACAAGATCCTCAACGACGATGCCGGCCCCGCCTTCGTGCCCGGTGCCAGCGACTTCCCCTTCCGCGAGAACTGCCGCTACTCGGTCGAAGGCGTCACCTGCAAGGTGCCGGCCGGCAACTATTTCATGATGGGCGACAACCGCGATAATTCGGCCGACTCCCGTTTCTGGGGCTTCGTGCCGGACAAGAACATCGTGGGCAGGGCCTTCTTCGTCTGGATGAACTTCGGCGACCTGGGACGCATCGGTCCGTTTCAATAAGCATCAAGCAAATCGTTCGAGGGGTATGAGGGTATGAGAACTGTTCGGTCCAGCCGGAACAGTGCGGCGCGCCAGCGCGGCATCTCGTTCATCGGGCTCGTGTTCGTGGCCGTCGTGCTGGCCTGCGTGGGCGTCGTCGTCGCCCAGGTCATCCCGACGCTGATCGAGTACCAGGCGATCTACAAGGCCGCCAACAAGGCCAAGGAAGGCAGCACCGTGCCCGAGATCCGCGCCATCTTCGACCGCGCCCAGGCCATCGACGACTTCCAGTCGGTCACCGGCAAGGACCTCGACATCAAGAAGGTCAACGACAAGGTCGTGGTGGCCTTCTCCTACGAGCGCGAGATCCCGCTGTTCGGCCCCGCCTACCTCGTGCTCAAGTACAAGGGCGAGACCAACTGAACGCCCAGGGAAGCAAGGTGGATGGCGGCCTCACGGCGCTCCAGTCGCGCCTGAAGTACACGTTCGCCGACCCGCGGCTGCTGCAGCTCGCGCTCACGCACCGCAGTTTCTCCGCCGACCACAACGAGCGCCTCGAGTTTCTCGGCGACTCGGTGCTGAACCTGGCGGTCTCGCACCTGCTCTACACCCGCCTCGCGGCCCTGCCCGAAGGCGATCTGTCGCGCGTGCGCGCCAACCTCGTGAAGCAGGACACCCTGCACCGGCTGGCCGTGGGCCTCGCGCTCTCGCCGCTGCTGCGGCTGGGCGAGGGCGAAGCCCGCTCCGGCGGTCCGAATCGACCCTCGATCCTGGCCGACGCGCTCGAGGCGCTGATCGGCGCGGTCTACCTCGATGCCGGCTTCTCGGCCGCGCAGGCGCTGGTGCACCGGCTCTACGAGGCGGTCGAGATCAATCCGCGCATGGAAGCGGTGGGCAAGGACCCGAAGACCGAATTGCAGGAATGGCTGCAGGGTCACAAAATGAAGCTGCCCGTCTACCGCGTCGCGGGGACACTGGGGGCAGCGCACAAGCAGACCTTCGACGTCGAGTGCGAAGTGCCCGAACTGGGCCTTCGCGAACGCGGCATCGGCGGTTCGCGCCGCGCCGGCGAGCAGGCGGCAGCCGCCGCCATGTTGATCCGCCTCAAGGCACGCGGCGGCGCGTGAAAACGAAATGAACGACGCTATCAAATCAGCAGCACAGCCCCAGGACCCGGCGGGCGAATCCAAACCATCGGAAGCCACGGGCCCGCAGCACTGCGGTCTGGTCGCCATCGTCGGCAAGCCCAACGTGGGCAAGTCGACGCTGCTCAACGCGCTGGTCGGCCAGAAGATCAGCATCACCTCGCGCAAGGCGCAGACCACGCGCCACCGCATCACCGGCATGCGCACGCTCGGCGCCACGCAGTTCGTGTTCGTCGACACGCCGGGTTTCCAGACCCTGCATGCCAACGCGCTGAACAAGTCGCTCAACAAGACCGTGCAGGGCGCGGTCGGCGACGTCGACCTGATCCTGTTCGTGGTCGAGGCCGGCAGCTTCACGCCGGCCGACGAGCGCGTGCTCAAGCTGCTCGGCAAGGGCATCCCGACGATCCTGCTGGCCAACAAGCTCGACAACGTCGGGCGCCGCGGCGACATCGCGCCCTGGCTGCAGCAGATGCAGACCAAGCACGAGTTCGCCGAGTTCGTGCCGATGTCGGCCAAGAACGCGAAGGACGTCGAGCGCCTGTTCGGCATCTGCGAGAAGTACCTGCCCGAGCAGCCCTGGTTCTACGACGAGGACGAGCTCACCGACCGCAGCGAGAAGTTCCTCGCCAGCGAGCTGGTGCGCGAGAAGCTGTTCCGCCTCACCGGCGACGAGCTGCCCTACACCTCGACCGTCGTCATCGACAAGTTCGACGAGGAAGCGCCGCAGAAGAAGGGCCACAAGCGCCTGCTGCGCATCGCCGCCACCATCGTGGTGGAGCGCGACAGCCACAAGGCGATGGTGATCGGCGACAAGGGCGAGCGCATCAAGCGCATCGGCATGGAAACCCGCGTCGAGCTCGAGAAGCTGGCCGACGCCAAGGTGTTCCTCGAACTCTGGGTCAAGGTGCGTTCGGGCTGGGCCGACGACGAGGCCCGCGTGCGCTCGTTCGGCTACGAATGAAGTGGCCGCCGCCCACCGCGTTTCGCACGAACCGGCCTATGTGCTCCATCGCTACGACTGGAGCGAGTCGAGCCTGATCCTCGAGGTCTTCACCCGCCACCACGGGCGCATCGCGCTCGTGGCCAAGGGGGCGAAGCGGCCGAGCTCCAACTTCCGCCCGGTGCTGCTGCCACTGCAGCCGCTGGAGATCAACTACGGCGGTGATGCCGAGATCCGCACCCTCAAGGGCGCGGAATGGATGGGCGGCCACGTCATGCCCACTGGCGATGCGCTGCTGTCGGGCTACTACCTCAACGAGCTGCTGCTGCGCCTGCTGGCGCGCGACGACGCGCACGAGGCCCTGTTCGACGCCTATGGCGGCGTGGTGCAGGTGCTGGCCGGCGATCACGGCGGCGCCCAGGCCGCCACCCAGGCGGCCGCGCTGCGCGCCTTCGAGCTGCTGCTGCTGCGCGGGGTCGGCCTGCTGCCGCAGCTCGATGTGCAGACCCTGACGCTGGAGTCGCTCGAAGCCGGCACCCGCTACGCCCTGGTCGCCGAGGCCGGCCTGCGCGCCGCGGCCGACGACGAGGCCGCGCTGGCCGGCACCGACTGGCAGCGGCTGCAGGCGGCGCTCGACGACCGCGCGCCGTTCACCGCCACGCTGCGGCTGGTCGCGACCCTGAGCAACGGCAGCAACAGCGCGCTGCGCAACCAGCTGCGCGCGCTGCTCAACTACCATTGCGGCGTGTCCACGCTGCGTACGCGGCAGTTGATGAGAGATATCCAAGCACTATGAGCACTTCCTCTGCCTCGGCCGGCACCACCGCGCTGTCGGTCAATCTCAACAAGGTCGCGCTGGTGCGCAACACGCGCCACCTGGGCATTCCGAGCGTGGTGAAGGCCGCCACCCTGTGCCTGCAGGCCGGCGCCCAGGGCATCACCGTGCATCCGCGGCCCGACGCGCGCCACATCCGCACGCACGACGTGCACGACCTGTCGGCGCTGCTGGCGAAAGACTGGCCCGGCATCGAGTTCAACATCGAGGGCAACCCGTTCCAGAACCTGATGGACTTCGTGCGCGAGCTGCGTCCCCACCAGGCCACCTTCGTGCCCGACAGCGAGACCCAGTCCACCAGCGACCATGGCTGGACCTTCCCCGACGACGCCGAGCGCCTGCGCCCGCTGATCGCGGAAGCCAGGGCGCTGGGCGTGCGCGTCAGCCTGTTCATGGACCCGATCCCCGAGATGATGGCCGCGGCCAAGGCCGTCGGCGCCGACCGCGTCGAGCTCTACACCGAATCCTTCGCGGCCTCGCGCGGCACGCCCGACGAGCAGGCCGTGCTCGAGCGCTACGCGGCCACGGCGCGCGCCGCGCTCGCCGCCGGCCTGGGCCTGAACGCCGGCCACGACCTGAGCCGCGACAACCTCACGCCCTTCCTGAAGGCGGTGCCCGGCGTGCAGGAGGTCTCGATCGGCCATGCCTTCGTGGCCGACGCGCTCGAGCTGGGCTACGAGGCCGCCACGCGCGACTACCTGCGCTGCATCGCCGAGGCCCACGCCGCCGCATGATCTACGGCATCGGCACCGACATCTGCGACGTTCGCCGCATCGCCGCGACCTTCGAGCGCCAGGGCGAGCGCTTCGCGCGCCGGGTGCTCAGCGACGCCGAATTCGCGGTCTGGAAGGCCCGCAGCGAGCGCTGGCCCAAGCGCGGCCTCAGCTACCTTGCCACCCGTTTCTCGGCCAAGGAGGCCTTCAGCAAGGCCATCGGCATGGGCATGCGCATGCCGATGAGCTGGCGGCTGTGCGAGATCGCCAACCTGCGCAGCGGCAAGCCGGTGATCGTGCTGCACGGCGAGCTCAAGACCTGGTTCGAGGCGCAGAACCTCACGGCCCACGTCACCGTCACCGACGAAACCGAATACGCCGCGAGCTTCGTGGTGGTCGAACGCAAGGATGGGCCCGCGCCATGAGTGCGAAGACCGAGGAACTGCTTCTGTCGCCGCTGATCGTCGACGTGGCCGGCACGGCGCTGACCGATGCCGACCGCCGCCGGCTGGCGCATCCGCGCGTGGGCGGCGTGATCCATTTCGCGCGCAACTGGGAAAGCCGCGCGCAGATGACGGCGCTCAATGCCGAGATCAAGGCGATCCGGCCCGACCTGCTGATCTGCGTCGACCACGAGGGCGGGCGGGTGCAGCGCTTTCGCAGCGACGGCTTCACCCACCTGCCGACGATGCAGTCGCTGGGCGAGCTCTGGATGCGCGACGCCATGCAGGCCACCCAGGTCGCCACTGCGGCGGGCCAGGTGCTGGCCGGCGAGTTGCGCGCCTGCGGCGTCGACTTCAGCTTCGCGCCGGTGCTCGACCTCGACCATGGCCGCAGCACCGTGATCGGCACGCGCAGTTTCCACCGCGATCCGCGCGTGGTCGCGCTGCTGGCCAAGAGCCTGATGCACGGCATGCTGCTCGCGGGCATGCGCAACTGCGGCAAGCACTTTCCGGGACACGGCTGGGTCAATGCCGATTCGCATGTCGAGATCCCGGTCGACAAGCGCAGCCTCAAGGCCATCCTGGCCGACGACGCGCGGCCCTACGACTGGCTCGGCGGCGCGCTGGCGGCGGTCATGCCGGCGCACGTGATCTATCCGAAGGTCGACAGCCGCCCCGCGGGCTTCTCGCCGCGCTGGCTGCGCGAGATCCTGCGCGGCCGCTTCGGCTTCGACGGCGCCATCTTCAGCGACGACCTCAGCATGGAGGCCGGTCGCTACATCGACGGCGAACTGCTGAGCTTCGCCGACGCGGCGCTGGCTGCGCTCGGCGCCGGCTGCGACCTGGCACTGCTGTGCAACCAGAGCATCGGCGAGGGCCGGCCGCTCGACGAGTTCCTCGACGGCTTCGAAGCCGCCGAACGCGCCGGTCGCTGGCAGCCCGGTGCCGAGGCGCGCGCCGGCGAGGCACGGCGCCGCGGCCTGCTGCCGCAAGGCGAGCCCGTCGACTGGCAGGCGCTCACGCGTTCGCGCGGGTACCTCGATGCGCGCCGCTTGCTCGACATCTAGCGCGATGCCATCGTCGCCCGCGGCGGTCCGCTGCCTGGAGTGACCCATGCCCCTGTGCCTCAGCCTTCTTCAGCGCGCGGACGAGGCGGTGCTGCGCAACCATGCGCACTACTGCCGCCTGTTCGGCTATCCGCACCAGTGGGCCGACACCGAGCGCATCGCTCATCCGGCGCTGCGCGCGAGCGCCAAGTACAGCCAGATCCTGCGCCACCTGCGCACGCTGGCCGAGGGTGACTGGCTGCTGTTCCTCGACGGCGATTCGGTGGTGTTCCACCCGGTCGCGGTCGAGGCGCTGATGCAGGGGCGCGACCTGGTCGCGCTCGAGGGGCCATCGACCGGCGACCGCGCCGGTCCCGCCATGACCAACATGCTGGTGCTGCGCAACACGCGCGGCAACCGCGCGCTGCTGCATCAGCTGATCATCGACGCCGGCCACGTGGTCGCGCTCGAATCGCCGCGCCTCGACGAGACCGCGCGCCTGGCACCGGCGGGGCTCCTGCCCTGCAACAGCGTGCTGGCCGAGGCCTACGTCAACGTCTCGTGGCGCGTCTCGCAGTGGCACGACGCGCGGGTCTTCGTGGTGAACCTCGCCGCGCTGCCGGTGCCGTTGCCCGACGGTGGCTGGCGCGACGAGATCCTGCACGACCTGAACCTGCAGGCGCTGCTGGTGCGCGAGGTCAACGGTGCCCTGATGCAGGGCCGCCCGGTGCTGCAGCCGCCCGACTATCCGGTGCTGTCCGACGAGGCGTGCACCAGCGTCAATCCGCAGGCGCGCATCGCCTTCCTCACGCTCTACACCCACCACATCGCCACCTACGCGCGCGTGTCGGAACACAACGTGCGCCGCTACTGCGAGCGCCATGGCCACGCGTACCACGTGTACCGGGCGTTGCCCGAAGCGATCGGGCCCGGCATCAACGGCTCGTGGGTGCGCACCTGGCTGCTGCAGCAGCACCTGGCGCAGCACGACTGGGTGATCTGGGTCGACGCCGACGTGGTCTTCCGCAACCAGGCGCGCCCCTTCGAGCCGCTGCTGCAGGGCCGCGACCTGCTGTTGGCCAAGGACGTCGGCGCCTGGCGCTTCAATTCGGGCGTCATGGGTTTTCGCAACACGCCGGCCAACCTCGCGCTGCTGGAACGCATCTGGGCGCGCATCGGCGAGGTGGCCGACAAGTCCCAGGTCTACAGCAGCCTGGGCGACCAGCACTACACCAACGAGGTGCTGAAGGAGGAGGGCCTGCTCGGCGAGCACAGCGTGCTGGACAACCTCAGCCTCAACACGCCGCCGCTGCTGGCCGACGAGGACACGCTGCTGGTCCATTTCGTGAGCCTGTCCGAGCCCTACCGGTCGGTGTACATGGCCGCCATGGACGCGGCCTCGCAGAAGAGCCGCTAGCCGCCGGCCGTGGGCGATCAAAGCCCGCGCAACCGTGCAGAACCTGACACCGCGGCGCCCGCCGCGCCAGGGCGCTCCTGTACAGTCGTACGCCCCAGAACAGCAGCGAGAGCAGAGGGATTCCCATGGCGCACATAGGCTATTCCTGGCCCACCTTCGACGTCCTGACGCAGGAGATCGTCCGGGCGATCGACCCGCAGCGCATCCTCGACATCGGCGCCGGGGGCGGCAAGTACGGCGCGCTGCTCAAGGACATCGTTCCGCGCTGCGAGCTCACCGCGCTCGAATGCGACGAAGCGGCCTTCCCGGGCCTGCGCGAAACGGGCTACCACCACATCCTCCCGATCACCGCCGACGGGCTGTACAAGCAGAGCAGCGACCTCTACGACGTCGTCATCCTCGGCGACGTGATCGAGCACATGCTGCATTCGCAGGGCCGGGACCTGCTGGAGTTCCTCAACTACCGCTCGCGCTATATCCTCATCTCCACGCCCGAGTGCATGCCGATGAGCCGCCCCGTCTTCTTCGAGGGCCACAACTCGCTCTGGCGGCCCGATTCCTTCTCGTGGCACGACTACTGGGCGCACCAGCAGTGCGGCGTGATGCATTTCTACCTGCTGCGCGGCCATGACAACTGGGCCGGCCCCGGCCTGGCGGAAGTGGTCGAGAAGGTGAACGGCGCGGGCATCTTCAACCGTTACCAGGACGAGAAGACCCAGCCGGTGCAGCTCGAGATCCGGGACACCCGCTTCAAGCAGCCCGCGGGCGACGACAACTTCATCCTCTACCGGCCTTTCTGAGAGCCGCAGCGCCATGGCCGAAGCGAACAAGACCTCCCTGCGCGACATCGACATCATCGTGTCGTACCGCGAGGCCAACGAGGAGCGGCGCGAGAACCTCTACACCGTGCTCGCGCACCTGGGGCGCACCTACACCGACTACCGGCTGTGGCTGCTCGAGGCCGCGGCCACGCCGAGCTTCGACTGGCGCCGGCTCGACGATCCGCACATCCGGCATGTCTTCGTGCCGCACGACGGTCCGTTTCCCAAGTCGATGCTCTACAACACCGGCGTGCGGCTCGCGCGCAGCCCGGTGATCTGCTTCCACGATGCCGACTCGATCGCCCAGCCGCAGTCGCTGCGGGCCTGCATCGACGCCCTGATGGAGGGGCAGGACAGCGATGCGCTGTGCCCCTACTGGTCGGTGATCAACGTCGCCGGCGCGCTCAAGCAGGGCTTCATGGCCGACCCGGACTATGGCCGCCTGGCCACCATCGATCCGCAGCAATTGCCCGAGGACGCGATCGTGCTGTACCCCAATGCCAACGGCGGCATCGTGCTGTTCAAGCGCAGCGAGTACATCCGCGTGGGCGGCTACAACGCGCGGCTCGAGGGCTGGGGCGGCGAGGACGACGAACTGCTGCGCCGCGCTTCGCGGCTCGGCGTGCGCTGGCACTCGATGAACGTGCCGATGTTCCACCTGCACCATGACTCGGTCTCGCGCGGCGAGCACATCGAGCGGATTCGCGATACCGAGAATGCGCGTGCGCCGGAGGCGATCGCCGACATGTCGCAGGAAGAGGTCGAAGCCCTGGCCGTCGAGCTGTCGGCCTTCTTTCGCTGAACCGGGGCGCCGGCCTGCGCACTCGCGGTCGGCTCAGCCGCCGGCTTGTTGCGAGCGCCACGTGAAGAAGCGCTCGATCGCGGGCTGGATGAACATCGCTTGCGACGTGGCCGTGAAGAGCCGGTGGCCCAGCTCGGCGCGTTCCAGGCGTTCTTCCGGTGCCGACAGCAGCCGCTCGGCCGTGTCCGCGAGCCGCTCATAGGGCTCGCCGAAGACCCCCTCGCGCAGCTCGGTCCGCAGCTCGCTGTCGTCGTAGATCTCGGTCAGGATCGGCTTCTTCGCGACGAAACCGACTGCCAGCCGCGGAATCTCCACCGTGCGCGTGGCGTCGAGGAAGCTCACGTTGAGCAGCAGGCGGCTGCGTGCCAGCAGGGCGGCGCGCTCCGCCACCGGGATCGAATGGTGCGCCACGACGGTCATTCCGCGCGCGCGCAGCGCCTCCAGCAGGCGCATGCGCCGATCGTTGAGGCTGCCGAAGAAGAGGACGTCGATGTCTTCGGCCACGGGCGGGTCGGACGCCGGCGGCGGCAGGATGGCGCCGGCCTGGTAGCCGTAGGGCACCAGGTCCGCGCGGGCGATGCCGAGCTCCGCGTAGCGCCGGAAGTTCAGCGCGCTGTATTCCCACACGTAGCTGTTGCGCAGGATCTCCAGGTAGGCCGGCGTGAAGGCATTGCCGCCTTCGACCAGTTGCTCGATGTTGACGACGATGCAGTCGGGCCCGAGGTGCGCCAGCTGGTTCCAGGTTAGCCCGGCCGCGAACATGACGATGTTGACGCGGCGCGCGTCGACCTGCGCCTGCTGCCAGTTGACGTCGTAGCCGAGTTCGAGGAGCCCGAGCCTGAAGCCCTCGACGATCTCTCCGATGAACTGCGGATCGCCCGCCGATGTCAGGTGCAGTGGATGTTTCATGGGCTCCCTCTTTCTCTTGGGGGCGCGCCTCCCTAATCGCGCGCCATGCGAGGGCGATTGTGTGCACGGCCGCGGCCCCATGCAAGCCGCCGCGCCTGCTCAGGATGCGGCAGGCGGCGTGGTCGCCGATTCCCACAGGCGCATTCCGCCCGCCTCGATGTGCGTCAGGTACAGCCGCAGATCGAACTCCAGCTGGTGGTAGTCCGGCTCCATGTGCGTGCACAGCGCATAGAAGGCCTTGTCGTGGTCGCGCTCCTTCATGTGCGCGAGCTCGTGCACGACGATCATGCGCAGCCAGGGGGCCGGCACGGCCTTGAACAGGTTCGCGACGCGGATCTCCTGCTTGGTCTTGAGCTTGCTGCCCTGCACGCGCGACACGGTGGTGTGGGTGCCCAGCGCGTGGCGGATCACGTGCAGCTTGCTGTCGAAGATCACCTTCGACAGCGGTCCGGCCTTGCGCATGAACTCGTTCTTGAGCCCGGTCGTGTAGAGGTAGAGCGCCTGGTCGGTCTGCACGGCATGCGCGCCCTCGGGGTAGCGCTCGCGCAGCCAGGTGCCCAGGCGCTGCTCGTCGAGCAGCCGGCGTACCTGCGCCTGCAGTGTCGTCGGATAGGCCGAGAGGTACTTCATGCGCGATGGCGCGACCGATGACGCGGAGTCGGTCGCTCAGCGTGCCGCGAAGGCCAGCCCCGAGGCCACGCCGCCGAACAGGTCGCCCTCGACCAGCGGCACGCCCGCGAAGCTCTTGCGCAGCGCCTGCTGGAAGGGCCGCAGCGCCGACGAACCGCCGGTGAGGTAGATGGCGTCGAGCTCGTTGCTGCGCAGGCCGGCGCGCTTGACGCAGGCATGGGCGCAGGCGATCACC
Source organism: Variovorax sp. PDC80 (assembly GCF_900115375.1). Classification (NCBI taxonomy): domain Bacteria; kingdom Pseudomonadati; phylum Pseudomonadota; class Betaproteobacteria; order Burkholderiales; family Comamonadaceae; genus Variovorax; species Variovorax sp. PDC80. The sequence continues at coordinate 143,232 of NZ_FOWG01000009.1, forward strand.
GCCTCGAACTGCGCCGCGAGCTGCTGCGCCATGTCGGCCGGCGACAGGGTGCTCGTGAGGCCGGGCTCGGCACAGTCGAGGTCGATGACGGCGGGTGCGTCGCTGACCGAGGCGTCGATCTTGGCCTGCTCCACCGCGCCCAGCACGCGGTGGCCGTGGCGCTCGTCGAGCACCGCCATGAGCCGGTCGTGCAGCCGCATGTCGGCATAGCTGGTGCGCAGCTCGCGCGCCTGCCGGGTGGCTTTGGCGAGGTACAGCCAGTTGATCAGGTGCCACGACGACAGGTCGAAGAACACCTTGCTCGGCACCTCGCGGCCCTGCGGCCCGTGATGGCCGAAGCCCAGCAGCGGCATCACGCGGTCGAGGTTGAGCCGCTGGTCGTAGTCGGTGCCGCCGATGTGCACGCCGGTGGTGGCCAGCACGTCGTCGCCACGCTCCTCGCGCGCGGCGCGCTCGGGGCCCAGTCGCACCACGGTGAAGTCGGAGGTGCCGCCGCCGATGTCGACGATCAGCACCAGCGATTCCTTGCGCACGCGCTGCTCGTAGTCGAAGGCGGCCGCGATCGGCTCGAGCTGGAAGGCGATATCGCGGAATCCCGCGGCGCGCGCGGCGGCGCGCAGGCTCTGCTCGGCACGTTCGTCGCGCTTGCTGTCGTCGTCGACGAAGTGCACCGGCCGGCCGATCACCACGCGCTCGGGCAGGCGGCCCATCTCGCGCGCGGCCCGCTCGGCCATCTCGCGCAGGAAGCGCGCGATGATGTCCTCGAAGCTCACGAGGCCGTCGAAGATCGCGGTCTTCTCCTGCATCAGCGGGCTGCCCAGCAGGCTCTTGAGCGAGCGCATCAGCCGGCCTTCGACGCCGGCCAGGTAGAGCGCGATCGCGTCGCGGCCGAAGTGCGTGCTGCGGTCCTCGGCGTTGAAGAAGATCGCGGTGGGCAGGGTGGTGGCCGCGCCTTCGATCGGCAGCAGCCGGGTGGCGCCCGCGACGCGGCAGGCGACGGCCGAATTCGAGGTTCCGAAGTCGATGCCGATCGCGGTGGCGTTCGCGGTCGCGGTGCTCAAGATTCCCTGCGCAGCGCGGGGAACAGGATCACGTCGCGGATGCTCGGCGAATCGGTCAGCAGCATCATCAGCCGGTCGATGCCGATGCCGCAGCCGCCGGTGGGCGGCATGCCGTACTCGAGCGCGCGCACGAAATCGTGGTCGTAGTACATGGCCTCGTCGTCGCCGCCGTCCTTGGCCGCCACCTGCGCATTGAAGCGCGCGGCCTGGTCCTCGGCGTCGTTGAGCTCGCTGAAGCCGTTGCCGAACTCGCGGCCCGTGATGTAGAGCTCGAAGCGCTCGGTGACCTCGGGGCGCTCGTCGTTGGCGCGCGCCAGCGGCGAGATCTCGGTCGGGTGTTCCATGATGAAGGTCGGCTGCCAGAGCTTCTCTTCGACGGTCTCCTCGAAGTACATCACCTGCAGGCTGGCCAGGCTGCGCTGCGAGAGCTTGTCCTTCTCCTCGCTCAGGCCCAGCTTGCGCAGGGCGTTGACGAGCCAGGCGCTGTCGTCGACGCCATCGCCCGCATCGGTGTGCTTGAGGATCGCCTCGCGGATCGTCAGGCGCTCGAAGGGCTGCGTCAGGTCGACGGGCTTGCCCTGGTAGGTGAGCTGCTGCGTGCCCACGGCCTTGTCGGCGATGGTGCGGATCAGCGTCTCGGTGAAGTCCATCAGGTCGCGGTAGTTCCAGTAGGCCGCGTAGAACTCCATCATCGTGAACTCGGGGTTGTGCCGCACCGAGATGCCCTCGTTGCGGTAGCTCCGGTTGATCTCGAACACGCGCTCGAAGCCGCCGACGATCAGGCGCTTGAGGTAGAGCTCGGGCGCGATGCGCAGGAACATCTCCTGGTCGAGCGCGTTGTGGTGCGTCTTGAAGGGCTTGGCGTTGGCGCCGCCCGGGATCGGATGCAGCATCGGCGTCTCGACCTCGAGGAAGTCGTTGGCCACCATGAATTCGCGCAGCGCGCTCACGGCCTTGCTGCGCGCGGTGAAGCGCACGCGCGCCGACTCGTCGGTGATCAGGTCGACGTAGCGCTGGCGGTACTTCTGCTCCTGGTCGGCCATGCCGTGGAACTTGTCGGGCAGCGGGCGCAGGCTCTTGGTGAGCAGGCGCAGCGTCGTGACCTTGATCGACAGTTCGCCGGTCTTGGTCTTCATCAGCGTGCCTTCGGCGCCGAGGATGTCGCCGAGGTCCCAGCGCTTGAATTCGGCATAGACCTCTTCGCCGACCGCATCGCGCGTGACGTAGAGCTGGATGCGGCCGGTGGCGTCCTGCAGGGTCGCGAAGCTGGCCTTGCCCATCACGCGCTTGAGCATCATGCGGCCGCCCACGCTCACGGCGACGTTCTGCGCCTCGAGCGCTTCGGCTTCGACGACGCCATGCGCCTCGACGAGCGCGGCGGCGCGGTGGCCCGGCTTGAAGTCGTTGGGGAACGCGACGCCCTTGCCTTCGGTCTGCGCGGTGCGCAGCAGCTTGAGCTTCTCGCGGCGTTCGGCGATGAGCTGGTTGTCGTCGACGGCGGGCGTGGTCGCGGCCGGAGCAGGGGTGGGCGGCTGTTGTTCGGACATGGGGAGGCGGTGGGGGAGGCGCGCGCAGGGAAATTCGGCGCGAAAGGCGGGATTTTAGCCCAGGCGATGGCGCGCGAATTCCGGCGAACCCGTCGCCGGCCTTGCGCCATCAGCTATCAAATTCGAAGCGCGAAACGAAGCGGGGCGGGCCCTTCGGCCCTGTCGCCCGAGCGCTCAGGCGATGCCGGTGCGCGCCAGCAGATCGCCGACCAGTTCGAGCCGCATCAGCGGGCTCTCGAGCTCCATCAGCCGCTGCCGCAGCTCGAGCTGCATCGGCACCAGCTCGCACCAGCGGTTGGCGACCCAGCCGCAGTCGTCGTAGCGGTAGGGCGCGCCGATCGGCAGGCGCACCGGCGGCGAGCCGGTGGCGTCCTGCGCGCGCTTGCGTTCCTCGAGCGTGTCGACCAGGCGGCGCAGCGCGGTGGCGGTGTGCTGCAGGTCCTCGGGGATCTCGAGCGCGACGTCGTCGGGGAGGATCGCGACGTCGGCGATCCACAGGCCGTGCTTCTGCAGTTCGCTGTGGCGCACGCGAAAGCGCTGCGTGCCCACGCACTCGATCTGCAGCAGGCCGCTTTGCGGCGATTCGAATTCGCGGATCACGGCCAGCGTGCCGACCTCGGCGAAGCGCTCGGCCTGCGCGCCGGCCTTGCGCACCTCGGTGCCGCTCGTGAGGTTCACCACGCCGAAGGGCACGCCGCCCTTGCGGCACTTGCCGATCATGTCGAGGTAGCGCACCTCGAAGATGCGCAGCGGCAGCAGGCCGCCGGGGAAGAGGACCGTGCCGAGCGGGAACAAAGGCAGGGAGTTCAGAAGGGGTTGTGTCGTCATCGAAGAGCCTTGCGTGGCTATCATCGCACTCCGCTTCACCTCGCGCGCCATGCTCTATCAGATCCCATCGTTCCTCCTCGACGTGATCGTCGGCCTGCTCGGCGGCGCCTGCCTGCTGCGGCTCTACATGCAGTACCACCGCGTGCCCTTCGGCAATCCGCTGGGCCGCTTCATCTTCGCCATCACCGACTGGATCGTGCTGCCGCTGCGGCGGCTGCTGCCGGCCGTCAAGAAGTGGGACCTCGCGAGCGCCGTGGCCGCCTGGCTGCTGGTGATCGCCAAGTTCCTCGTGCTGTGGCTGCTGATCGGCAACCTCGGGCGCATCGGCGCGCTGCCGCTGGTGTCGTTCATCGGCCTGCTGCAGCTCGCGGTGTCGGGCCTGACCGCGCTGCTGGTGGTGTACGCGGTGCTCTCGTGGGTGCCGGGCGCCTCGCCGATGCTGCTCGACCTGATCTCGCGCCTGGCCGAGCCGCTGGTGCGGCCGTTCCGCCGCGTCATTCCGCTGCTCGGCGGCGTCGACCTGTCGCCGCTGGCCGCGATCGTCGTGCTGCAGGTGATCGCGATCGTGCTGAACAACCTGCTGGTGCTGGCCTACCGGCTCTGACCGTTTGCAGTCCCCATGAAAAAAGCGCCCGGAACCGCGAGTTTCCGGGCGCTTCGTCTTTTGGGAAGCCGGGACTTCAGCTCACCGCATCCGCCGGTTGGCGCAGCAGCATCGCGAGCGTGCTGGCGATGGTCTTGCGCAGTTCGCGGCGGTCGCTGATGAAGTCGATCGCGCCCTTGGTCTGCAGGAACTCGGCGCGCTGGAAGCCTTCGGGCAGGGTCACGCGCACGGTCGATTCGATCACGCGCGGGCCGGCGAAGCCGATCAGCGCCTTGGGCTCGGCGATCACCACGTCGCCCATGAAGGCGAAGCCGGCCGACACGCCACCCATGGTCGGGTCGGTCAGCACGCTGATGTAGGGCAGGCCCTTCTTCGCGAGGCGCGTGAGCGCGGCATTGGTCTTGGCCATCTGCATCAGCGACAGCAGGCCTTCCTGCATGCGCGCGCCGCCGGTGGCGGTGAAGCAGATGAACGGCACCTTCTGCTCGATCGCGGTCTCGACGCCGCGCACGAAGCGCTCGCCGACCACGCTGCCCATGCTGCCGCCCATGAATTCGAACTCGAAGCAGGCGACCACCACGCTGATGCTGTGGACCGAGCCGCCCATCACGACCAGCGCGTCGGTCTCGCCGGTGTTCTCCAGGGCTTCCTTCAGGCGCTCGGGGTACTTGCGGCTGTCCTTGAACTTGAGCGCGTCGACCGGCAGCACTTCCTGGCCGATCTCGTAGCGGCCCTCGGCATCGAGAAAAGCGTCGAGGCGCGGACGCGCGCCGATGCGATGGTGGTGGCTGCAGCTCGGGCAGACGTTCTGGTTGTGCTCGAGGTCGGTCTTGTAGAGCACCGTCTCGCAGGCCGGGCACTTGATCCACAGGCCCTCGGGCACCTGGCGGCGCTCGGCGGGGTCGGTCTGGGCGATCTTGGCGGGTAGCAGTTTTTCAAGCCAGCTCATGGGCATTCCTAGGTTCGCGCGAAGGCGGGAGAGCCTTCGGGGCCGTCAGTGCCCCTTCCGTGCTTTTTCGCATGACGAAAGGGGCCTGACGAGGGCAGCGGCGATTATCGGCCAGCCGCATTCTTCGCGGTAGCCGCCGGCAAGGCATCGAGCGCCTCGCGGATGCCCGCGAGGAATTCATGCACCGCGGGCACCACCTTCTCGCGCGGCTGGCCGTCGATCAACTGGATGATCTTGGTGCCGATCACGACCGCGTCGGCCGCCGAGCCCACTGCCTGCGCGGTGCTGGCGTCGCGGATGCCGAAGCCCACGCCGACCGGGATGCCCACGTGCTGGCGGATGCGCGGGAGCATGCGGCCGACCGCCTCGGTGTCGAGGTGGCCGGCGCCGGTCACGCCCTTGAGCGACACGTAGTAGACGTAGCCGCTCGCGATGCGCGCGACCTGCGCCATGCGCTCGTCGGTGCTGGTCGGCGCCAGCAGGAAGATCAGGTCGATGCCCGCTTCGCGCAGATCGGCGGCGAACTGCTCGCACTCCTCGGGCGGATAGTCGACCACCAGCAGGCCGTCGACGCCGGCCGCGGCCGCATCGCGGATGAAGGCGTGCTTGCCGTGCACGAGGTCGTAGCGCTCGACCGGGTTGGCATAGCCCATCAGCACCACGGGCGTGCTCGTGTCCTTCGCGCGGAAGGCCGCGACCATCGCCAGCACCTGCTTCATGCCGATGCCCAGCGCGAGCGCGGCTTCGCCGGCCTGCTGGATCACCGGGCCGTCGGCCATCGGGTCGGAGAAGGGCACGCCGAGCTCGATCACGTCGGCACCGGCCGAGACCATGCCGTGCATGAGCTCGGGCGTGATGTCGGCGAAGGGGAAGCCGGCCGTGACGTAAGGAATGAGCGCGCGGCGCCCGTCCTTCTTCAGCGCTTCGAAGGTGGCTGCGATGCGGCTCATCACTTGCCTCCCTTCACGCTCAGTCCGCGCATCGAGGGCCGGTCGTAGAAGTCGACGCCCGCGAGGTCGGCGACGGTGCCGATGTCCTTGTCGCCACGGCCCGAGAGGTTGACCAGGATCGACTGGTCGGGGCGCATGGTCTTCGCGAGCTTCAGCGCGTGGGCCACGGCGTGGCTGGATTCGAGCGCGGGAATGATGCCCTCCGTGCGGCACAGGTAGTGGAAGGCCTCGAGGGCCTCGAGGTCGGTGACGCCGACGTACTCGGCGCGGCCGATGTCGGCCAGGTACGCATGCTCGGGGCCCACGCCGGGGTAGTCGAGGCCGGCGCTGACGCTGTGCGTCTCGGTGATCTGGCCGTCCTCGTTCTGCAGCAGGTAGGTGCGGTTGCCGTGCAGCACGCCCGGGCTGCCGCGCAGGATCGAGGCGGCGTGCTTGCCGCTGTCCAGGCCTTCGCCCGCGGCCTCGACGCCGATCAGCCGCGTGCCGGCGAACGGGATGTAGGGATGGAAGATGCCGATCGCATTGCTGCCGCCGCCCACGCAGGCGACCACCGCATCGGGCTGCTTGCCCTCGGCTTCGCCGGTGATGCCGTCGGCCGCCAGCATCGCGGGCATCTGCTCGATGCACTCGGTGCCGATCACGCTCTGGAAGTCGCGCACCATCATCGGGTAGGGGTGCGGGCCGGCGACGGTACCGATGATGTAGAAGGTGTTCTCCACGTTCGTGACCCAGTCGCGCATCGCCTCGTTGAGCGCGTCCTTCAGCGTCTTGCTGCCCGACTCGACCGGCACCACCGTGGCGCCGAGCAGGTTCATGCGGTAGACGTTGGGGCTCTGGCGCTTCACGTCCTGGCTGCCCATGTAGACCACGCATTCGAGGCCGTAGCGCGCGCAGATGGTGGCCGTGGCCACGCCGTGCTGGCCGGCGCCGGTCTCGGCGATCACGCGCGGCTTGCCCATGCGGCGCGCGAGCATCGCCTGGCCGATCACGTTGTTGATCTTGTGGGCGCCGGTGTGGTTGAGGTCCTCGCGCTTGAGGTAGATCTGCGCGCCGCCCATCTCGCGGCTGGTGCGCGCGGCGTGGTAGATCGGCGAGGGCCGGCCGACGAAGTGCTTGAGCTCGTAGTGGAATTCGGCCAGGAAGGCCGGGTCTTCCTTGTACTTCGCGTACGCGTCGCGCAGCTCGTTGATCGCGTGGGTGAGCGTCTCGCTCGCGAAGGTGCCGCCGTAGTTGCCGAAATGGCCGGTGGCGTCGGGTTGCTGGTAGGTACTTTGCATGGTTCTCGATCGTTGGGCCGCAGCCCGGTCGACAACCGGGTGCGGCGGCTAACTGGAGAAGGACGAGGCGTCGGCCGCTCTCACCGCGGCGACGAATTGCCGGATCTTGCCGGCGTCCTTCAGGCCCTTGTTCCCGGGACCGTCGATCTCGACGCCCGAGCTCACATCAACGGACAGCGTCTTGCAGCGTGTCCGCAGCGTGCGAATGCCATCGCCCACGTTTGCAGGTGTGAGTCCACCACTCAAGACGAGGTGAGCGTCGACGGCGGGTGGAAGAAGTGACCAATCGAATGCCTTGCCGCCACCGCCATAACCGTCGACATGGGCGTCGAGCAGGATGGCCTGGGCGTTTGAGAAATCGGATGCGTATTTTACGAGGTCGAAGCGGGCGCCGGCCTCGCCGAGGGGAATGCGGGCCGCGCGCATGAAGCGGAAGCGGCCGTTTCCGCTCGCCGCGAGGCAGTCGGCGGGCGTTTCATCGCCATGGAACTGGGCGATGGCGCCCGGCACCCGGGCCAGCGCGGCGATGGCCTCGGCGGGTTGCGCATCGACGAACAGCAGCACCGGCGTGACGAAGGGCGGCAGGCGCGCGGCCAGCGCGGCCGCGCGTTCGGGCGCGATGGCGCGCGGGCTCTTGGGGTAGAGCACGAAGCCGACGGCATCGGCGCCGGCTTCCACGGCGGCATCGAGGTCGGCCTCGCGCGTGAGGCCGCAGATCTTGATGCGGGTGCGCGGCGGGAGAAGGCTCATGGCGGGCCATCATAGGCCGCGCGGGCGGCCTGGAAGGTGGCCTCGGCCGGCAGACCCCACTTGGCGTCGTACAACGGGCCGAGGAAGTACAGCCCGTCGGGCGAGAAGGTCGGTGCCGCCGCGTCGCGGCTGCGCGCCGCGAGCACCTCGCTGATCCACTCGGGCGACTCGGCGCCCCGGCCCACGCGCACCAGGCAACCCATCAGGTTGCGGATCATGTGGTGCAGGAAGGCATCGGCCTCGAACTCGAACTGCCAGCGGCAGCGCTCGCCCTCGCCGTGGCGCGTGATCTCGATGCGCCGCAGGTTCTTGACCGGCGAGCGGGCCTGGCAGGCCGAGGCGCGGAACGAGCTGAAATCGTGTTCGCCGATCAGCAGCGCGGCCGCGGCGCGCATCGCGTCGCCGTCGAGCAGGTTCATCGACCAGCCGACCCGCCCCGCGTCGAGGCTGGGACGCACTGGCGACTGCGAGAGCACGTAGACGTAGCGCCGCGCGAGGGCGCTGGCACGGCAATGGAATTCGGCCGGCACCGGGTGCGCCCACTGCACCGCGATGTCGTCGGGCAGGTAGCGGTTGGTGCCGCGCATCCAGGAGAAGGGTTCGCGCTGCACCTCGGTATCGAAGTGCACCACCTGCATCAGCCCGTGCACGCCGGCGTCGGTGCGGCCGGCGCACAGCGTGGAGATGCGTTGCGCGGCGAACTGGGACAGCGCCTTCTCGAGCTTGTCCTGCACCGTGCGGCCCGAGGACTGGCTCTGCCAGCCGTCGTAGGCCTGGCCGTTGTAGCGGATGCCGAGCGCCAGCCTCACGAAACCAGGAACAAGGAGGCCGGCGCCGCGCGCTCAGCGCAGCTCGGCGAGCAACTGCCGCGCCTGCGACTTGAGTTCGCCGGCGCTTTCGGCTTCGACTTCCTCGACCAGCGAGCGCGCGCCCTCGACGTCGCCGATGGCCTGCAGCTCGCGCGCCAGCGACAGCTTGACGGCATGCGGGCTCTCGTCGTCCTCATGGGCCGACGCCGACGGCGCGGGATGGTCGGCGCCGTTGCCCGAGCGGGCGGGCAGGCCGGCCAGGGCGCTCATGTCGAACTCGATGAAGCCCGAATCGGCCGGCAGGCCGGCACCGCCGCGCAGCACGGCCGGGCGGGTGTTGTCGGCGTCGTTGAGCGAGCCGGGCAGGGTGTCGAGCGGCAGCGCGCCGGGGGCGGTATCGAAATCGTTCTCGAGGTCGACCGTCGGCTGCGCAGCCAGGCTGGCGGACGGGGGCGTCGTCGGGCGCGCGGTCGGGGCGGGCGCATAGGCCGACTTCGGCAGGCTGGCGCCGACCGGTGCCAGCGGCGGCGGTGCGGGCGGCTGGCTCAGGTCGAGATCGAAGTCGAGCGGTGCCACCGAGGGCACGAAGGCCGGAGCGGCTGCCACCGGAGCCGGCGCGGGCGCGGGCTTGGCGGCGACCGGCGGGCGGGCCGAGGCGGCCGCCAGCGCGGTCGCGAGGGCGGCGCTCTCGGCGGGCGTGGCGCTGCGCGGCGTGCCCGATTCGTACAGCGGGTTGCCAGGATCGAGTTCCTTGCCCATGTCGACCACGCGGGTCCAGTCGGCGCCGCTGCCGCCGGTGAGCTTGTGCACTTCGGTGGCCAGGCCTTCGTAGGCGCGCAGGTCGCGGCGCTTGGCGTGGATCTCGAGCAGCTTCAGGTGGATCGCCGTGCGGTCGGGATTCACGCGCAGCGCTTCGCGCAGGATCTCCTCGGCCTGCAGGTCGCGGCCGTAGGCCAGGTACACGTCGGCCTCGGCCACCGGGTCGACGTCGCCGGCATCGAGCTGGCTCGGCGAGTACGACAGCGAGGAGACGGTGGAATCGCCGCGGTTCTTGGTGTCGACCGATTCGCCGCCGCTGGCGCCGAAGAAGGAGTCCTTCGGGATGCGGCTCTCGAGGAACACGCTCTCGCTCATTTCCTCGCGCCGGCGGCCCAGCACGCGGTAGAGCAGGAAGCCGATCAGCAGCGCGATCAGCGCGATGCCGCCCAGCATCAGCGGGTTGTCGAGCAGTTCGTCGAGGAAGCTGCGTTCGGGCGGCGGAGGCGGCGGCGCCACGACCTTCTTGGGCGCGGGCTTGGGTGCGGGTGCCGCGGCACTGGCCGCGGGGCTCGGAGCGGGGGCGCCGGTGGCTGCAGCGCCTTCGGTGGGGGTGGCGGCCGCGGCGGCTGCGGCGGGCGCTGCCGCTGGCGCAGCCTCGACGGCGGGCGTCGCTGCGGCCGGGGCCGGCGTGGCTGCAGCAGCGGGTGCCGGTGCAGGCGCGGCAGCGGGGCTCGGTGCGGTGGCGGCGGGGCCGGCGACCGGCACCGGGATGCCCGGCGTGGTGGCGGGCGCGGCGGCTGGGGCGGCCGCAGCGGCAGGCGTGGGCGCGGCCGAAGGCGCCGCGGCGGTCGAGCCACCCGCGGCCTTGAGCTTGTTGAGCTCCTCGATGTTCTTCGACAGTTCGGCGGCGCGGGCGCTGCGATCCTGCGCCTGGCGGGTCTGCGCGACCTTTTCCTCGGCGGCGCGCGCGGTGGCGCTGCCTTGCGAGATGGTGAGCTTGTCGGGCGCGGCGGCGGCTGCGTTGCGGTCCTCGACATTGGCCTGCACCCGGCCGCCAGCGCGGCGGCTGGCGCCGGCCACGTTCGAGGTCGGGGCGTTCTCGGCCAGCCGCTGGCGGTAGGCGCCGAAGTCGCGGCTCTGGGCCGTGACCGTGCGGCGGGCTTCCGCGGCCGGCACCGCGCCGGCTTCGGCGGCGCTCGGCAGGTCGAGCACGGCGCCGGCCTTGATGCGGTTGACGTTGCCGCCGATGAAGGCATCGGGGTTGGCCATCAGCAGCGCGACCAGCATCTGGTCGAGCGAGATGTCGGCCGGCTTGTTGGCCGCCGCGATCTTGCCGGCGGTGTCGCCGCGCTGCACCGTGAGCTGTTCGCCGCTGCCCGCCGGGCGGGGCGAAGGAGCGACGGGTGCGGCGGAGGAGGCCGCGGACGGTGCCGGTGCCACGGTGACTGGCGCGGGCGCCGCGGCCGGTGCGCGGCGCGTGCGCGCGACGACCGGGCCCGGGCGCTCGACGGGTGCCGCGACCCGCGGCGAGACGGGGGCGATCGGCGTGCCGGCATCGACCGCGGGGCGCGCGGCCGGCGGATCGAGCAGCACGGTGTAGTCGCGCACGATGCGGCCGGTGCTGCCGTTGGCTTCGAGCAGCAGGTCGATGAAGGGGTCGTTGAGCGGACGACTGCCGTTGAGGCGCACCACGTACTGGCCGCCGGCGCGACGCTGCAGCGTCGCGCGCACGTCGCTGAGGGCCGGGTTGTAGGGCACGCCGGCCGCCTTGAAGGCGTCGGCTGTGGCCACGTTGATCTTGAGGCTGTCGGCTTCGGCGGTCGTGATCTCGGTCACGTCGATCTCGGCCCGCAGCGGTTCGCCCAGCGCCGACTGCACCTTCAGCGGACCCAGTGCCAACGCGCTCGCATCGGTGCTGGCCAGACCCATCGCCACGGCCACCGCCGCACTCAGGACGGACAGACGAACGCCGTTCAGGGGAAGGGAGGAGCGAGCGGCCGATGGGCAGGCCGCGGGCAACAGATGTCTTGTCATGCTGATAGGGGGGCGGCTCAGGCCCAGAAATTGTAAGAGGACGTTAGCATCATCACCCCCTACTGACAAGGCAGTGCGCCCGTTCTACCCAGTGCGCGCATACTTACGAACACATCTTCTGTCGCCTTTCGACAACAAGGGGGTAGGCAACGGGCGCGAACTGCCCCCATCAGGCTTCCAGCAGGATGCGCAGCATGCGGCGCAGCGGTTCGGCGGCGCCCCAGAGGAGCTGGTCGCCGATGGTGAAGGCGCCGACGTACTCCGGGCCCATCGCCAGCTTGCGGATGCGGCCGACCGGGATGCCCATGGTGCCAGTCACGGCCACGGGCGTCAGGTCCTGCAGGGTGGCTTCGCGGGTGTTCGGCACCACCTTCACCCAGGCGTTGTCGGCGGCGATCATGGCTTCGATGTCGGCCACCGGCACGTCCTTCTTGAGCTTGAAGGTCAGCGCCTGGCTGTGGCAGCGCATGGCGCCGATGCGCACGCAGAAGCCGTCGACCGGCGTGGCCGCGGTGCCGAAGCCCGCGCCCTGGCCGAGGATCTTGTTGGTCTCGGCGCCGCCCTTCCACTCTTCCTTCGACATGCCGTCGCCCAGGTCCTTGTCGATCCAGGGGATCAGCGAGCCGCCGAGCGGGGCGCCGAAGTTGGCGGTCTCGGCCGCGCTCAGGTTCTGCTGCTTGTGCAGCACCTTGCGGTCGATCTCGAGGATGGCGGACTTGGGGTCGTCGAGCAGCGAGCGGACCTCGGCGTTGAGCGTGCCGAACTGCGTCAGCAGCTCGCGCATGTGCTGCGCGCCGCCGCCCGAGGCGGCCTGGTAGGTCATGCTGGTCATCCACTCGACCAGGCCGGCCTTGTAGAGCGCGCCCACGCCCATCAGCATGCAGCTCACGGTGCAGTTGCCGCCGATCCAGTTCTTGCCGCCATTGGTCAGCGCGTTCTGGATCACGGGCAGGTTGACCGGATCGAGCACGATGATCGCGTCGTCCTTCATGCGCAGCGTGGAGGCGGCGTCGATCCAGTGGCCGTTCCAGCCGGCGGCACGCAGCTTGGGGAACACCTCGGTCGTGTAGTCGCCACCCTGGCAGGTGATGACGATGTCGCACTTCTTCAGGGCCTCGATGTCGTGCGCGTCCTTGAGGGCGGTCTCGTTCTTGGCCATCGCCGGGGCCTTGCCGCCGGCGTTGGAGGTCGAGAAGAAGACCGGCTCGATGAGGCCGAAGTCGTTTTCGGCCTGCATGCGGTCCATCAGGACCGAGCCGACCATGCCGCGCCAGCCCACGAGGCCGACCAGAGGTTGAGATGCGTTCGCCATTTGAGTGTGCCCTTTAAGAAAAAAGAAAGTCGCTGGTTTCTCTTTGCGCCCGACTCGTCAGGAGCCGGGTGGGCGTGACGAAGCGGGCTGCGGTTAGCCGGTAATCGTCTTTTTGGTGATCGAGGCCGAGAGTGCCGCCACCACGGCGTCGCCCATCTCGATGGTGCCGACCTTGCGGGTGCCCTCCGACCAGATGTCCCCCGTGCGCAGGCCGGAGGCCAGCACATGCTTGACCGCCGACTCGATCCGGTCGGCAGCTTCGGCTTGGTTGAGGGAGAAACGGAGCATCATGGCAGCGGACAGTATTGTAGCCAGGGGATTGGCGACCCCTTTGCCGGCAATGTCGGGCGCGCTGCCGTGGCTGGGCTCGTACAGGCCCTGGTTGCTGGCATTGAGCGAGGCCGAGGGCAGCATGCCGATCGAGCCCGTGAGCATCGCGGCCTCGTCCGAGAGGATGTCGCCGAACATGTTGCCGGTGACCACCACGTCGAACTTCTTGGGCGCCTTCACGAGCTGCATGGCGGCGTTGTCGACGTACATGTGGTCGAGCTCGACGTCCGGATAGTCCTTGCCGACCTCGGTCACGACGTCCTTCCAGAACTGGAAGGTTTCGAGCACGTTGGCCTTGTCGACGCTGGTCACGCGCTTGCTGCGCTTGCGGGCGGCCTCGAAGGCCACGCGCGCGATGCGCTCGATCTCGGGGCGCGAGTAGCGCATCGTGTCGAAGGCTTCCTCGGCGCCCGGGAAGTGGCCGTCGACCGCGGTGCGGCGGCCGCGCGGCTGGCCGAAGTAGATGTCGCCGGTCAGCTCGCGGATGATGAGGATGTCCAGGCCCGCGATCAGCTCGGGCTTGAGGCTCGAGGCGCCTACCAGCTGCTCGTAGCAGATGGCCGGGCGGAAGTTGGCGAACAGGCCGAGGTTCTTGCGCAGGCCCAGGATGGCCTGCTCGGGGCGCAGCGGCCGGTCGAGCTTGTCGTACTTCCAGTCGCCCACCGCGCCGAACAGCACCGCGTCGGCCTCCTTGGCGAGCTTGAGCGTCGAATCGGGCAGCGGGTGGCCATGGGCCTCGTAGGCGGCGCCGCCGACCAGGGCGGTCTCCAGCTCGAACTTCAGGTCGAGCACCTGGAGCACCTTGACGGCTTCCGCCACGATTTCGGTGCCGATGCCGTCACCAGGGAGAACTGCGATTTTCATTGGGTGGTTGTCGAAGGAAGTGAAACGGAAAACGCTCAGGCGTTGGCGAGCATCGTGTGCGCGAGCCAGGGCTTCTGCGCCAGCCGCTCGGCCTCGAAGGCCTTGATCTTGTCCTTGTGGCGCAGCGTGAGGCCGATGTCGTCCAGGCCGTTGATCAGGCAGTACTTGCGGAAGGCCTGCACGTCGAAGGCGAACTCCTGGCCGTCGGGCTTCACCACCACCTGGCGCTCGAGGTCGATGGTCAGCGAATAGCCCGGGAAGGCGAAGGTCTCGTCGAACAGCTGGGCCACCTGCGTCTCGGACAGCACGATCGGCAGCAGGCCGTTCTTGAAGCTGTTGTTGAAGAAGATGTCGGCATAGCTCGGCGCGATGATGGCGCGGAAGCCGTACTGGTCGAGCGCCCACGGCGCATGCTCGCGCGACGAGCCGCAGCCGAAGTTCTTGCGCGCCAGCAGCACCGAGGCGCCCGCGTAGCGCGGCTGGTTCAGCACGAAGTCGGGGTTCGGCTTGCGGCTGGCAGGGTCCTGGCCGGGCTCGCCCGGATCGAGGTAGCGCCATTCGTCGAACAGGTTCACGCCGAAGCCGGTGCGCTTGATCGACTTGAGGAACTGCTTCGGAATGATCGCGTCGGTGTCGACGTTCTCGCGGTCCATCGGGGCCACGAGGCCCTTGTGCACGGTGAATTTCTGCATGGGGTGTCTCCTGGTCAGGCGAAGGTGCGCACGTCGACGAAATGGCCGTGCACGGCGGCCGCGGCGGCCATGGCCGGGCTCACGAGGTGGGTGCGGCCGCCCGCGCCCTGGCGGCCTTCGAAGTTGCGGTTGCTGGTCGAGGCGCAGCGCTCGCCGGGCTCGAGGCGGTCGGCGTTCATCGCCAGGCACATCGAGCAGCCGGGCTCGCGCCATTCGAAACCCGCGGCCTTGAAGATCTGGTCGAGCCCTTCGCGCTCGGCCTGTTCCTTCACCACGCCCGAGCCGGGCACCACGAGCGCCAGCTTCACGTTCTTCGCGACCTTCTGGCCCAGCTTCTTCACCACGGCCGCGGCCTCGCGCATGTCCTCGATGCGGCTGTTGGTGCACGAGCCGATGAACACCTTGTCGATGAAGATGTCGTTCATCTGCTTGTTCGGCTCCAGGCCCATGTAGACCAGCGCGCGCTCGATGGCGCCGCGCTTGCTGCTGTCCTTTTCCTTGTCGGGATCGGGCACGCGGCCGTCGATCGCCACCACCATCTCGGGCGAGGTGCCCCAGGTGACCTGCGGCTTGACCTGGGTCGCGTCGAGTTCGACCACGGTGTCGAACTTCGCGCCGGGGTCGGACTGCAGCGTGCGCCAGTAGGCCGCGGCCTGGTCCCATTCGACGCCGGTGGGCGCCAGCGGGCGGCCCTTGATGTAGGCGACGGTCTTCTCGTCGACCGCCACCAGGCCGGCGCGCGCGCCGGCCTCGATCGCCATGTTGCACACCGTCATGCGGCCTTCCATGCTGAGGTCGCGAATGGCCGAGCCGGCGAACTCGATCGTGTAGCCGGTGCCGCCGGCGGTGCCGATCTTGCCGATGATGGCCAGCACGATGTCCTTGGCCGTGCAGCCCAGGGGCAGCTTGCCCTCGACCTTCACGAGCATGTTCTTGGCCTTCTTGCCCAGCAGCGTCTGCGTGGCCATCACGTGCTCGACCTCGCTGGTGCCGATGCCGTGCGCGAGCGCGCCGAAGGCGCCGTGCGTGGAGGTGTGCGAGTCGCCGCAGACCACCGTCATGCCCGGCAGCGTGGCGCCGGTCTCGGGGCCGATCACGTGCACGATGCCCTGGCGCTTGCTCAGGAACGGGAAGAACGCGGCCGCGCCGAACTCGGCGATGTTGTGGTCGAGCGTGGTGACCTGTTCCTTGCTGGTCGGGTCGGCGATGCCTTCGTAGCCGCGCTCCCAGCCGGTGGTCGGCGTGTTGTGGTCGGCCGTGGCCACCACCGAGCTGATGCGCCACAGCTTGCGGCCGGCTTCGCGCAGCCCTTCGAAGGCCTGCGGGCTGGTGACTTCGTGCACCAGGTGGCGGTCGATGTAGAGGATCGCGGTGCCGTCTTCCTCGGTGTGGACGACGTGTTCGTCCCAGATCTTGTCGTAGAGCGTGCGTGCCATGTCGGTCTCTTCTCTTTCGTGGGGAATGGATTGTCTTGTGTTTCAGGCCGCGAGCCGGTCGGTGCCGGGTTCGGCCTCGGCCTCGGTGGAGGAGGCCGCGTGCAGGTGGTTCACCAGCGTGCGGGCCGCCACCGGCAGCGTGGAGAAATCGCGCGCCACCAGCCGGATCTCGCGCGCGGCCCAGGCGTCGGACAGCGCCACGCTGACCAGCCCGCGGCCGATGCCGTCCTGCATCAGCTCGAAGGCGCGCTGCGGCATCACGCCGATGCCCAGGCCGTTCTGGATCATCCGGCACATCGCATCGAGGCCGGTGACGTGGATGCGCAGCTTGACGCTGCGGCCCGCGAGCAGCGCGGCCTCGTGCATCGCCACGTAGATCGAGCTGTTGGTGTGCAGGCCCACGTGGTCGTAATCGAGCGCGGCGATGAACTCGATCGCGCCCTGGTCGGCCAGCGCGTGGCCCGCGGGCACGATCAGCGCGAGGCGGTCGTGCCGGTAGGGCAGGCTCTGCAGCTCGCCCGCGCCGCCGGCCACGTGGCACACGCCGAGGTCGGCCGCGCCTTCCTGCACCGCGCGGATCACCTCGGTGCTCAGGTGCTCCTCGAGGTCGATCTTGATCGCCTCGTGGGCGCGCGTGAACACGCCCAGGTCTTCCGGCAGGAACTGCACGATGGCCGAGATGTTGGCGTGCACCCGCACGTGGCCGCGCACGCCGTCGGCGTACTCGCTGAGCTCGCCCTGCATCTTCTCGAGGCTGTAGAGCACCGAGCGGGCGTGGTGCAGCAGGCTCTCGCCGGCCGGCGTCAGGTCGACGCCGCGCGCATGGCGGTAGAGCAGGGTGGTGCCGAGCGTGGCCTCGAGGTCCGACAGCCGCTTGCTGATGGCCGAGGCGGCGATGAATTCGCGCTCCGCGGCGCGGCCGATGCTGCCCAGCTCGCACACGGCCACGAACAGCTGCAGCGACGTGAGGTCGATGCGGCGGGCAAAGTTGCGTTCGGACGTGCTCATGGGGGCTTGGGCATCGCATCTGGCGATGAGTCGGCTATTTTCTCCTTATTTTTTCGCCATGGTCGTCGTGATGAGAGATGGCTTCATTGCCCGGAGGCGACGGGTGCTGTTCGCAAATGCGTGGTCTGGCATACCATCAATTGTTAGTAAGTGTTGCAAGGACACCTGGGCATGACCCACTCCGCTGCCGACGACAAGCCGCCGCCTCATGCCGATCGCAGGATGCTTCCGGCCGATCCGACATCGGAGGAGGCCCGCTTGCGCTACGAGATGCCGCCGGCAGGTCCGCGCGTGCAGCATGTGCGGCGCCACCTTCCGCCCACGCTGCTGGCCGAGCCGCGCGTGATCAAGGCAGTTCGCCGCATCGAGCAGGACCTTCCGCACGACCACCATCTGGCCGAACTCGCGCGCGCCAATGGTTTGAGTCCTTTCCATTTCCACCGCCTGTTCGCCGAGGTGATGGGGGAGGCCCTGAGCGGCTTCATCCGGCGCCAGCGCCTCGACGCCGCGGCGATCCGGCTCGCGGCCAGCGAACTCTCGATGCTCGAGATCGGCACCGTGGCGGGCTAC
Organism: Variovorax sp. PDC80; assembly: GCF_900115375.1. Lineage (NCBI taxonomy): Bacteria > Pseudomonadati > Pseudomonadota > Betaproteobacteria > Burkholderiales > Comamonadaceae > Variovorax > Variovorax sp. PDC80. The sequence goes on from NZ_FOWG01000009.1 coordinate 161,012, forward strand.
GGCAGCCTCGCGGCGTTCTCGCGCGCGTTCCAGCGCCAGTTCGGCGTCGCCCCGACCGTCTACCAGCCCGCCGCGCGTGCGGCGGTGCGGCCGCCGGTGCCCGAGCAACTGGCGATGGCCGACCGCGTGCGGCTCGAGCGCTGGGAGATCCGGCCGCTGGTCGGTCTGCGCTTCCACGGCGGCTATGACCAGGCGGAGTGCTACTGGGCGCGCTTCGCCGACGAGGTGCGGCTGCGGCTGGGGCTCGACCCCGACACGCTCGAGTGCTACGCGCTGATCCGTGACAACCCCTTGATCACGCCGCAGGGGCTGATCCGCTACGACTGCTGCTTCGCCGACCCGGGCTTGCCCGAGGAATTGCCCGCGCCATTCGCGCGCCTGCCGCCGATGCAGATCAGCCGCTGTGCCACGCTGCTGCTCGAAGCACCGTACCGCAAGGTGTTCGCGGCCTATCGCGCGATCGCGAATGTCTGGACCGCGCGCCACGGCGAGCATTTCGCCGAGGCGCCAGCGATGGAGCGCTACCACGCGCCGCCGTGGCGGCGCATGGGACAGGTCCAGTCGTTCTCGATCATGGTGATGCTGATCTGAGTCGCAGCCACGGATTTCCGTCGTTTTTCCCCGACGACCGCAAGCGCGATCAAATCCGCGCGCGCACTCGTTCCCACACTTCCGGCGTGCGGATCGTCCGGATCCGCACGCACCAGAAGCACAGGGAGCGAGGGCATGAGCAACATCCATTGCAGCGTCTGGAACGCTGCGCTCGGCGCGTGGGTCGCCGTTTCCGAACTGTCGCGGCGACGCGGTCGGCGCCCTTCGGCGACACGGGTTGCGGCCGGTCTGCTGACGTTCGTGGGCCTGCTGGCCGATCCCGGCGGGGCGTGGGGGCAGCCGGCCGGCGGCAACGCGCCCGCCGTCAGCGGCGGTACCGGCGGGCGTGGCGGTCCTGGCAATGGCGGCGGCGCCGGAGGCGGCAACGTCGGCGAATATCCGACCAGCAACGGCCAGGCGTCGGCGACCGGACATGGCGGTGCCGGCGGCAATGGCGCGGCGGGCGCCGGTGGCGCCGGCGGGGCGGTCGGCGCCACCGCGGTGACGGCCGGTGCGACGAGCGGGGGCCATGGCGGCAACGGGCTGTCCGATCCCGACCCCTTCTATGGCGGTGGCGGCGGTGGCGGCGGCGGCGCGGCGGTCTACTACACGACCGCCGGTGCCCTCACGGTGACTGGCGCGACCACCCTGCTCGGCGGCAATGGCGGCGGCGGCGCGGGACTGCAGGCCACGGCCGCGGGGCTCGTGCTGGACAACCTGGGCGGCCGCATCGGCGGCGGCAACGGCGGTGCGGGCGCCAACGGGCAGTGGGCCGGCGGCGGAGGTGGTGGCGGCGATGCCATCGTGCTGCAGGGCGGCGGCGCCACGGTTCGCAATGGCGGCATCGCCACCGGTGGCGCTGGCGGCGCCGCCCTTTGGGGCGGCTTCGGCATCGCGGCCGCGGGCGGCGAGGGCGGTGCCGGCCTGGCGCTCGAATCGAACGGCAACGCCCTGAGCAATACCGGCACCCTGGCCGGCGGCGCGGGCGGTGCCTCGAATGGGCAGAACGGGATCGGCGGCGCGGGGCTGCGCATCCGGGGCGACGGCAATGCCGTCATCAACAGCGGCAGCCTGCTCGGCGGTCTCGCGGGCGACCGCGTGACGCGCGGCGATGCGGTGCGCATCACCGGCAACGACAACACGCTCGAACTGCGCGCCGGCTCCGCGATCGCCGGCACACTGGTGGCGAACGGCAGCGGCAACCTGCTGCGCCTGGCCGGCGACGCGACCGACACCACGACCTCGCTGGCCGCCGCGAGCTACCGCGGCTTCGCCGGCTACGAGAAGACCGGTGCCGGCACCTGGACACTGGTCGGCGGCACGGGCGAGCGCACGCCCTGGCGGGTGCTGGGCGGCGCGCTCTCGATCGCCGACGACGCCGCCCTCGGCAGCGCCGATGGCGCGCTCACGCTCGACGGCGGAACGCTGCGCGTGACCGGCGACACGGCGAGCACCCGCGGCGTCACGCTCGGCAAGGCCGGCGGCGTGTTCGACGTCGATCCGGGCCGCACGCTGGGCCTGAACGGTGCCGTGATCGGCGCGGGCGGCCTGCGCAAGAGCGGCGCGGGCACCTTGCAGTTGGGCGCGGCCAACGGCTACGCGGGCGGCACCGACGTCGCGGCGGGTTCGCTGCAGGCGCTGGTCACGGGCGCGCTGGGCACGGGGCCGGTGTCGGTCGCGGGCAATGCCTCGCTGGCCTTCACCGACAAGGCCGACGCGGGCAAGCTCGCGATCACCGTGGCCGCGCGCGGCGGTGCGCCGACCGACAACGGCGGCTTCCTCGCGTTCAGCGACAGCAGCTCGGCCGGCCACGCGACCATCACGGCGAACAAGGACGCCGCGGTCGAGTTCCGCGACAGCTCGAGCGCGGGCAATGCGGTGATCGAGAACCGCGGCGGCATCACCACCCTGTGGTTCAACGCGAACGCAGGCAAGGCGCAGATCACCAACTTCGATGGCGGACAGATCAACCTGCTCGACGATGCGAGCGCCGGACAGGCGCGCTTCGTCAACGAGAGTGGCGGCCTGATCGACCTGTTCGACCGCGTGAGCGCGGACCAGGCGACGGTGGTGAACAACGCGGGCGCGCGGCTGCGCATCGGCAACCTGACGAACGCGGGCGTGGGCATCGGCTCGCTCGAAGGCGCGGGCAGCGTGCTGCTGGGCGCGAAGGCGCTGACCACGGGCGGGTTGAACACCAGCACGACGGTGTCGGGGACGATCAGTGGTGCGGGCGGTTCGCTCGTCAAGGTGGGGACTGGCACGCTGACGCTCACGGGCGCCAACACCTACACCGGTGGCACCACCGTGGGTGCGGGCACGCTGAGCGTGAACAACAAGAGCGGCAGTGCGACGGGCACGGGTGCCGTGCAGGTGCAGGCGGGCGCGACGCTCGCGGGCAGCGGCAGCATCGCGGGCGCGGTGACCATCGACAAGGGCGGCATCCTCGCAGCGGGTAACAGCCCGGGCACGTTGACCTTGGGCGCACTGACTCTGGCCGGCGGCTCCACGCTGAACTACGAACTCGGTCAAGCTGGCGTTCCTGGCGGCGCCCTGAACGACCTGATCAACGTGACCGGCAACCTGCAACTCGATGGCACCTTGAACGTCGCGCAGTCGGCGGGCGGCAGCTTCGGCCCTGGCCTCTACAGGCTCATGAGTTACGGCGGCAGCTTCACCGACAACGGTCTGGACATCGGCACGGTGCCGGGCTCGGCCAAGGCGGCGGACCTGCAGGTGCAGACCTCGGTGGCGAACCAGGTCAATCTGGTGAACCGCGCGGGCCTGTCGCTGAACTTCTGGGACGGTGGCGACAGCACCAAGTACAACGACGGTCAGATCGCTGGTGGTTCGGGCACCTGGCGCGTGGGCAACCCGCAGCCCTCGATGGATGCCTGGGCCGACATGGACGGCAAGCTCAACGGCAACTGGGCGCAGAACCAGTTCGCGGTGTTCGGCGGCAAGGCTGGCACCGTGACGGTGGATGCGACTGGCGGCGCGGTGCGCATCGCCGGTGCGCAGTTCGCCACCGATGGCTATGTGGTGCAAGGCGATGGCATCGTGTTGGACAACGCCAACTCGGTGATCCGCGTGGGTGATGGCACGGCTGCAGGTGCGAGCATGACTGCAACCCTCAATGTGGCGCTGTCGGGCACGGGCGGTATCTCGAAGGAGGATGCCGGCCGGCTGATCCTGGGCGGTGCCAACACCTACACCGGTGGCACCACCGTCAAGGGCGGCGTGCTGCAGGGCAGCGCGACCAGCCTGCAGGGCAATATCGTCAACAACGCCGAAGTCGCGTTCGACCAAGGCAAGACGGCGGGCACCTATGCGGGCACGATGAGCGGCACGGGCAAGCTGCGCAAGGTCGGCACCGGGACGCTGACGCTGACCAGTGCCAACAGCTACAGCGGCGGCACGCTGGTGGATGCGGGCACGCTAACGACTGACACCACGGGTGCGTTTGGCTCGGGTCCCGCCAGCATCGCTTCGGGCGCCACGCTGCAGTTCGGCGGCAAGGCCGATGCGGGCAAGCTCGCGATCGCCAATGCAGGCACCTTGCGACTGCAAGACACCGCGAGCGCGGCAGGCGCCACGGTGACCAATGCAGCGGGTGGCCAGGTGCGCATCGACCTGACGACCACTGGGACGAGCATCGGCTCGCTTGGCGGTGCAGGCGATGTGGTGCTCGGCGCGAAGACGCTGACCACCGGCGCTATCGGAGGCGACAACACGATCTCCGGTGCCATCACCGGCACCACGGGCTCGCTCGTCAAGGTCGGCGCAGGCACGCTCACACTCGCAGGCACCGCGACCTACAGCGGCGAGACTCGCGTGACCGGCGGCACCTTGAAGGCAGGCGCCACCAACGCCTTCAGCGCCGCATCGAGCGCTGTAGTCGCCAGCGGCGCCACGCTCGACCTCGGCGGCTTCAGCCAGAAGATGGCCGGCCTGACCAACGCAGGCACGGTCTCTCTGCTCGGCATGGTCCCAGGCACGACCTTGACGTTGACCGGCCCCTACGTCGGCAACAACGGCGTGCTGCGCCTCGGTGCGAAGCTCGACAACCCCGGCATCGCAGACCGCCTGGTACTCGACGGCGCATCGGTCAGTGCGAGCGGCAAGACCACAGTGCAGGTCACCAACCTCGGCGGCCTGGGCGCACGCACCAGCGGCGCGGGCACCGAGCTGATCAGCGCGAAGAACGGCGCGACCACCACCGCGCAGACCAGCAAGGACGCCTTCGTGCTCTCGGGCGGTCGCGTCGATGCCGGTGCCTACGAGTACCGCCTCTATGCAGGCGATGCGGGCGGCGAGGGCGAGAACTGGTACCTGCGCACCGAGGCAGAGCCGGGCGCCTCGCTGCCGACCTACCGCGCTGAGGCCTCGCTCTTCGCGGCTCTGCCCAACCAACTGCGCCAAAGCAACCTCGGCATGCTCGCCAGCCTGAGCCAGCGCATCGGCGACGACGACGTGCGCGGCAGCGGTGGTGCGAGCACGAGCGTGGACGGCAGCAACCGTCGCGCCTGGGGCCGTCTGATCTCCACCGACATGGACATCCGCCAGGGCGGGACCGTCTCGCCGCATGCCGAGGGCCGCGTGAGCGGGCTGCAGGCCGGCACCGACCTGTGGGCCAATGCGAACTGGCGCGCGGGCATCTATGTGGGCCAGCTCGAAGGCGACACGCGTGTCAGCGGCTTCAGCAGCGGCCTCCTGAACGGCGCCGCGGGTCGCAACGACCTGCGCAGCCAGTACCTGGGCCTCTACGGCACGTTCACCAGCGACGATGGCTTCTATGCAGACACGGTGCTGCAGGCCGGCCGCCATCGCTACACGGTGCAGCCGCAGCTGAGCGCCGGTGTCACGGGCAAGGGCAACAGCTTCCTGGCCTCGATCGAGGTGGGCAAGGCCTTCGCGCTGGGCACGGGCGGCTGGTCGGTGGAGCCGCAGTTGCAGTTGATCCACCAGCGCCTGCGCTTGGACGATGTGGCGATCCCCGGTGCGCTGGTGCAGCAGGACGCCGACAGCAGCTGGACCGCACGCGCGGGCGTTCGCATCAAGGGCAGCTTCGCGACAGGAGCGGGCACGCTGCAGCCCTATGCGCGCCTGAACGTCTATCGCAGCTCGAAGGGCAACGACATCGCCCGCTTCGTGAACCCGGCGGCGATCACGCCGGTGGGCGCGCCGATCGGTGGCACGAGCACGGAACTGGCCGCAGGCTTCACGTTGGCGCTGACCCAGCGCACGAGCCTGTATGGCGAGCTCGGCAAGCAGTGGGCCTCGGGTGGCGTCGCTCGCGTGGGCAGCTCGGTCAATGCAGGGGTGGGTGTGCGCGTGAAGTGGTAACGGCCCGCGCCAAAAGAAATGCCGCCCGGCTTGCGCCAGGGCGGCATCGGTCCGCCCGGAGGCGGCATTCAGTCGAAGCGGATCAGCGGGCCGAGATCGGCTTCACGTCGCGCTTGGGCGAGCCTTCGAACAGCTGGCGCGGGCGGCCGATCTTGTACTCGGGGTCGCCGATCATTTCGTTGAGCTGGGCGATCCAGCCGACGGTGCGGGCCAGCGCGAAGATCGCGGTGAACAGCGGGACCGGGATGCCGATGGCGCGCTGCACGATGCCCGAGTAGAAGTCGACGTTCGGGTACAGCTTGCGCGACACGAAGTACTCGTCTTCGAGCGCGATCTTTTCCAGTTCCTTGGCGAGCTTGAACAGCGGGTCGTTTTCCAGGCCCAGCTCGGTCAGCACTTCGTTGCAGGTTTCCTGCATCAGCTTGGCGCGCGGGTCGTAGTTCTTGTACACGCGGTGGCCGAAGCCCATCAGCTTGACGTTCGAGTTCTTGTCCTTGACCTTCTTGATGAACTCGCCGATCTTCTCCACGCCACCTTCCTTCTGGATGTCGTAGAGCATGTTGAGCGCCGCTTCGTTGGCGCCGCCGTGGGCCGGGCCCCAGAGGCAGGCCACGCCGGCCGCGATGGCCGCGAAGGGGTTGGTGCCCGACGAGCCGCACAGGCGCACGGTCGAGGTCGAGGCGTTCTGCTCGTGGTCGGCGTGCAGGATGAAGATGCGGTCGAGCGCGCGCTCGAGCACCGGGTTCACCTTGTACTCCTCGCAGGGCGTGGCGAACATCATGTGCAGGAAGTTGCCCGCATAGCTCAGTTCGTTCTTCGGGTACATGTACGGCTGGCCGATCGTGTACTTGTAGGCCATGGCCACGAGCGTGGGCATCTTCGCGATCAGGCGGATCGCGGCGATCTCGCGGTGCTCGGGATTGTTGATGTCCGTGCTGTCGTGATAGAAGGCCGACAGCGCGCCCACCAGGCCGGTCATGATGGCCATCGGATGCGCGTCGCGGCGGAAGCCGCGCAGGAAGAACTGCATCTGCTCGTTGACCATCGTGTGGTTGGTCACGAGCTTGGTGAAGTTGGCCTTCTTGGCCGTATCCGGCAGTTCACCGTACAGCAGCAGGTGGCAGGTCTCGAGGAAGTCGCAGTTGGTGGCGAGCTGCTCGATGGGATAGCCGCGATACAGCAGTTCGCCCTTGTCGCCATCGATGTAGGTGATGGCCGATTGGCAGGCCGCGGTGGACATGAAACCCGGGTCGTAGGTGAACATGCCGGTCTGCGCGTACAGCTTGCGGATGTCGATCACGTCGGGACCGACGGTGCCCTTGTAGATCGGCAGTTCGACCTTGTCGGCGCCGTTGCTGAACGATAGCGTGGCCTTGGTATCGGAGGCTTTCATTTCGGGTTTCTTTCAGAGGATTGTTCGAGAGGGCGAGGAGGGAGAGGTCGTGGAGGCTGCGGGCCGCTGCGCGCCGTCGGCGCGCATCAGCTGCAGAAGCTCGACCACCTCGGCCCCGGCCCATGCGGGCTCGGGCTCCTTTCTACGAAGGAGAAGATCGAGCAAATCGTTGTCCGAGAGGTCCATCAGAACTTCCATCGCGCCGGCCTGGCCGACGGTGATGCGAGATTCGTGCCGCTCGAAGAAGCGGGCGATGAACAGATCGTTTTCGAGCAGGCCGCGCCGGCAGCGCCACTTGAGCTTGCTGAGCGCTCGTTCTCCGAGCGGCTCGGCCGCCGCGCTTCCCGCAGGAGGCGCCGAGGGCGATGGGGTGCCGGGCAAAGCAGCCATGTCGGGTCAGATGGCGCGACGCACCATCAGTTCCTTGATCTTGCCGATGGCCATGGTCGGGTTCAGGCTCTTCGGGCACACGTCGACGCAGTTCATGATCGTGTGGCAGCGGAACAGGCGGTACGGGTCCTCGAGGTTGTCGAGGCGCTCGGCGGTGGCTTCGTCGCGGCTGTCGGCGATGAAGCGGTAGGCCTGCAGCAGGCCGGCCGGGCCCACGAACTTGTCGGGGTTCCACCAGAAGCTCGGGCAGCTCGTCGAGCAGCTCGCGCACAGGATGCACTCGTACAGGCCGTTGAGCTCCTCGCGCTCTTCCGGCGACTGCAGGCGCTCCTTCTCGGGCGGCACGGTGTCGTTCTGCAGGTACGGCTTGATCGAGTTGTACTGCTTGAAGAACTGGGTCATGTCGACGATCAGGTCGCGGATCACCGGCAGGCCGGGCAGCGGCTTGAGCACCACGGTGCCCTTGAGCGTGTTCATGTTGGTCAGGCAGGCCAGACCGTTCTTGCCGTTGATGTTCATCGCATCGGAACCGCAGACGCCTTCGCGGCACGAGCGGCGGAACGACAGCGTGGGATCCTGCGCCTTGAGCTTCATCAGGGCGTCGAGCAGCATGCGCTCGTGGCCGTCGAGTTCGATCTCGACGGTCTGCATGTAGGGCTTCGCGTCCTTGTCCGGGTCGTAGCGGTAGATCTGGAATGTGCGCTTCATCGTTGTGACCTTGTGAATGCTTTTACGTGGCTGATCATTAGCTGGCGCTTAGAAGGTGCGAACCTTCGGCGGCACCGAGGCGACCGTGAGCGGCTGCAGCTTGACGGGCTTGTAGGAGAGGCGGTTGTCGGCGCTGTACCAGAGCGTGTGCTTCATCCAGTTGGCATCGTCGCGGCCCAGCGGCGCGACCGGATCGTCGGCCGGGCGCTCGTAGTCCTCGACGGTGTGGGCACCGCGGCATTCCTTGCGGGCCGCGGCCGAGACCATGGTGGCCTGCGCCACTTCGATCAGGTTGTCGACTTCCAGCGCCTCGATGCGCGCGGTGTTGAACACCTTGGACTTGTCCTTCAGGCCGATGGCCTTCACGCGCTCGCGCACTTCGGCGATCTTGACCACGCCTTCGTCCATCGAAGCCTGCTTGCGGAACACCGCGGCGTGCTGCTGCATGGTGACGCGGATCTGGTTGGCCACGTCCTGCGCGTACTCGCCGCCGGTGGAGTTCTGCAACTCGTTGAGGCGCTCGAGCGTGCGGTCGGCGGCATTGGCCGGCAGCGGCTTGTGTTCCTTGAGCTTGTCGTTGAACTCGACGATGTGGTTGCCGGCCGCGCGGCCGAACACCAGCAGGTCGAGCAGCGAGTTGGTGCCCAGGCGGTTGGCGCCGTGCACGCTCACGCACGAGCATTCGCCCACGGCGTAGAGGCCGTTGACGACGGCGCTGTTGTCCTCGCCCTTCTGGATTACGACCTGGCCGTTGATGTTGGTCGGGATGCCGCCCATCTGGTAGTGGATGGTGGGCACCACGGGGATCGGTTCCTTCGTGATGTCGACGTTGGCGAAGTTGATGCCGATCTCGTACACCGAAGGCAGGCGCTTGTGGATGGTCTCGGCACCGAGGTGATCGAGCTTCAGCAGCACGTAGTCCTTGTTGGGACCGCAGCCGCGGCCTTCCTTGATTTCCTGGTCCATCGAGCGCGACACGAAGTCGCGCGGCGCCAGGTCCTTCAGCGTGGGCGCATAGCGCTCCATGAAGCGTTCGCCGTTGCTGTTGAGCAGGATCGCGCCTTCGCCGCGGCAGCCTTCGGTCAGCAGCACGCCCGCGCCGGCCACGCCGGTCGGGTGGAACTGCCAGAACTCCATGTCCTGCAGCGGGATGCCCGAGCGCGCGGCCATGCCAAGGCCGTCGCCGGTGTTGATGAAGGCGTTGGTCGAGGCCTGGAAGATACGGCCCGCGCCGCCGGTGGCCAGCAGCACGGTCTTGGCCTGCAGGATGTGCAGGTCGCCGGTTTCCATCTCGAGCGCGGTCACGCCGACCACGTCGCCTTCGTCGTCGCGGATCAGGTCGAGCGCCATCCATTCGACGAAGAACTGGGTGCGCGCTTCCACGTTCTTCTGATAGAGCGTGTGCAGCATCGCGTGGCCGGTACGGTCGGCCGCGGCGCAGGCGCGCTGCACGGGCTTCTCGCCGTAGTTGGCCGTGTGGCCGCCGAACGGGCGCTGGTAGATCGTGCCGTCGGGGTTGCGGTCGAAGGGCATGCCGAAGTGCTCGAGCTCGTACACAACCTTCGGTGCTTCGCGGCACATGAACTCGATCGCGTCCTGGTCGCCGAGCCAGTCGGAACCCTTGATCGTGTCGTAGAAGTGGTAGTGCCAGTTGTCCTCGCTCATGTTGCCGAGCGATGCGCCCACGCCGCCTTGCGCGGCGACCGTGTGCGAACGGGTGGGGAACACCTTGGAGAGCACGGCCACGTTGAGGCCCGCGCGCGCCAGTTGCAGCGAGGCGCGCATGCCGGAACCGCCGGCACCGACGATCACGACGTCGAACTTGCGCTTGGTGATTTGTTCTTTTGTGTAGGTCATGGTGGGGATGGGGTCGTCAGATTTTCCAAAGCACTTGAATGGCCCAACCCGCACAACCGACCAGCCAGACGATGGTGAAGATCTGGAGCACGAGGCGGATCGCGACGGGCTGGATGTAGTCCATCCAGATGTCGCGCATGCCGACCCACACGTGATAGAGCAGGGACACGATGACGCAGAAGGTCAGGACCTTCATCCACTGCGCGGCGAAGATGCCGGCCCACAGGTCGTAGCCGATCGGGCCGCGCGTGAAGATCAGCTGCGCCAGCAGGATGATCGTGAAGAGCGCCATCAGGGCGCCCGTGACGCGCTGGCTGAGCCAGTCGCGCATGCCGTAATGCGCGCCGACGACGATGCGCTTGGAGCCGTAGTTCACAGACATTTGAGGCTCCTTCTCAGTACAGGCCGAACAGCTTGGCGCCGAGCACGATGGTCAGCAGGACGCTCGCGGCCAGCGTGAAGATGGCCGAGCTCTTGCCGAACTCCTTGGTCACGGCCTTGTGGCTCACGTCCATCCAGAGGTGGCGCACGCCGGCGATGAAGTGGTGCAGGTAGGCCCAGATCAGCGCGAGCACGACGAGCTTGAAAAACCAGCCCGGAACGAAACCAAGGCCGCTGTTGAAGGCGGCCTTGAACTTGGCGAACGAATAGTCGGACGAGAGCGAGGTGTCGAACATCCAGATGATGAACGGCAGCAGCAGGAACATCAGCGCGCCGCTGACGCGGTGCAGGATCGACACGATGCCGGCGGGCGGCAGGCGGTAGGTCGTGAGATCGGTGAAGGCGTTGATGTTGCGGAATTCGCGACGCCGTGGTGTGGAGGAGGATGCAAGCTCTGTCATGGAGGGGCTTTCGTGGCTTGTTGATTGACTTGTTCTGAGAGCGAACGCTTTTGTTTTCTCTTCGGGAAATGCAAACAACGCAAAATTCTATTGCAATGCACCATCGCGCATCGGTCGCGCTCGCGTCGACGCACCGCGGCAGTCGGATGCTCTTGACTTCATAGCGTCTTGCGCGCGCCGCGCGGCGGCTTGAAGCGTATTCGTTACGTGGTCCATCGTGAGGCGCATTCAGCCGAGCTGGTTGCGATAGTGGTGCGTGTCGGTGCGATAGAGGCCGCGGCGCAGTTCCATCGGCATGTCGTGGTAGGTGTGGGCCACGCGTTCGACGCTCAGCAGCGGCATCTGCGGCGTGACGTCGAGCAGTTGGGCCTGCTCGGGGTCGGGCAGCACCGCGCGAATTTTTTCTTCGGCGCGCACCATGCGCACGCCGAACTCGGTTTCGAACAGCGCGTACATCGGGCCCGGCCAGGCGCGCAGCCGCTCGGCCGTGAGGCCCTTGAACGGCGTGCCGGGCAGCCAGAGGTCTTCGAGGATGGTCGGCACGCCGCCATAGGCGAGCACGCGCCGCACCTGCAGCACGGCATCGCCGGTGCGCAGGCCCAGCGCGCGCGCCACGTCGGCCGAGGCACGCAGGCGCTTGCAGTCGACGATGGTGCGCTCGGCCGGGCCTTCGGCGCTCGGCAGGCCGCCATCGGGCACCAGCTTCAGGAAACGGTATTGCACATGCTGCTCGGCATGCGTGGCGACGAAGGTGCCCTTGCCCTGGCGCCGCACCACGAGGTTCTCGGCCGCGAGCTCGTCGATCGCCTTGCGCACCGTGCCCTGGCTGACGCGAAAGCGCACGGCCAGGTCCATCTCGCTGGGGATCGGCTCGCCCGGCTTCCACTCGCCCGCCTGCAGGCTCTGCAGGATCAGGGTCTTGATCTGCTGGTAGAGCGGGCTGAACGAGGGCGTCGTGGGCTCGTCGAGGGTGGTGGTGGGGCTGTTCATGGCAGGGCGTGGGTAAGCGCCGTGGCGGAACCCGGAGGATATCTTATATAAGACATAAGACGGGCCTCATCGAATCGGCTTAAAATGCCGGCCGTTCCCGCGCCGCGGCCGTCCGGCCCCTTTCGGACCTCCCGACCGCCCCGCGAGACTTCCGCCGCCGCGTTTCGCGCGTGCGCCGACACCGTCACATCACTTCTGGAGTCTTCCCATGAGCAAAAAGCCCGTCCGCGTTGCCGTCACCGGTGCCGCCGGTCAAATCGGTTATGCCCTGTTGTTCCGTATCGCGTCCGGCGAAATGCTCGGCAAGGACCAGCCGGTCATCCTGCAATTGCTCGAAATCCCCGACGAGAAGGCCCAGAAGGCGCTCAAGGGCGTGATGATGGAACTCGACGACTGCGCGTTCCCGCTGCTGGCCGGCATGGAAGCCCACGGCGACCCGATGACCGCCTTCAAGGACGCCGACTACGCACTGCTGGTCGGCTCGCGTCCCCGCGGCCCGGGCATGGAACGTGCCGAACTGCTGGCCGTCAACGGCGCCATCTTCACGGCGCAAGGCAAGGCCCTGAACGCCGTTGCCAGCCGCAACGTCAAGGTGCTGGTGGTCGGTAACCCCGCCAACACCAATGCCTACATCGCCATGAAGAGCGCACCGGACCTGCCGCGCAAGAACTTCACCGCCATGCTGCGCCTGGACCACAACCGCGCCGCCAGCCAGCTCGCCGCCAAGACCGGCAAGCCCGTGGCCGACATCGAAAAGCTCACCGTCTGGGGCAACCACTCGCCCACGATGTACGCCGACTACCGCTTCGCCACCATCAACGGCGAAAGCGTCGCCAAGATGATCAACGACCAGGAATGGAACGCCAACACCTTCTTGCCGACCGTCGGCAAGCGCGGCGCCGCCATCATCGAAGCACGCGGCCTGTCCTCGGCTGCCTCGGCCGCCAACGCCGCCATCGACCACATGCGCGATTGGGCCCTGGGCACCAATGGCAAGTGGGTCACGATGGGCATCCCGTCGGACGGCCAGTACGGCATTCCGAAGGACACGATGTTCGGCTTCCCGGTCACCTGCGAAAACGGTGAATACAAGCTGGTCGAAGGCCTCGAGATCGACGCATTCAGCCAGGAACGCATCAACAAGACCCTGGAAGAGCTGCAAGGCGAACAAGCCGGCGTTGCTCACCTGATCTAAGCAAGGCCTGCCGGCATGCTCGACTGGAACCCCGCGCTCTATCGTCGCTACGAGGACGAGCGCACCCGCCCCGCGCAGGAACTCCTGGCGCGGGTGCCTCTGGCGGAGGCGGCCCGCGTGGTCGACCTCGGCTGCGGTCCGGGCAACTCCACCGAGCTGCTGGTCCACCGGTTCCCGAAGGCCCAGGCCCTCGGGACCGACAACTCCGAAGCCATGCTGGTCAGCGCGCGCGAGCGCCTGCCCGGCGCGCGCTTCGAGTTGAGCGACATCGCGACCTGGGCGCCTTCCGCGGAAGCGGCGCCCGACCTCATCTATGCGAACGCGTCGCTGCAATGGGTGCCCGATCACGAAACGCTGATCCCGCGCCTGTTCGACGCGCTCGCCCCCGGCGGCGTGCTGGCCATCCAGATGCCCGACAACCGCCAGGAACCCACGCACCGCCTGATGCGCGCGCTCGCGGCCGAAGCGCCCTGGGCCGAGCCCATCGGCGATGCCGACCGGCTGCGCACCAGGCTGCTGCCGCTGGGCGGCTACTACGACCTGCTGGCGCCACGCGCGGCCAACGTCGACGTCTGGCACACGATCTACCAGCACCGCATGGCCGATGCCGCCTCCATCGTCGAATGGGTGCGCGGCACGGGCCTGAAGCCCTTCGTCGACCGGTTGCCGCCCGACCTGCAGGCCAGCTACCTGGCCGAATACGAGCGCCGCGTGAACGAGGCCTACCCGGCACGCACCGACGGCAAGCGGCTGCTGGCCTTCCCGCGCATGTTCATCGTGGCGCAGAAGAAGGCGTGACGACCGTGAGCGAACGCGCCCCCGCCCATCCCGCTGCCGTGCTGCTCGGCGCGCAGGCCGGCGCCGTCAGCCTGCCGGTGTGCGACCACTACAGCGGCGTCGAGGCGCGCATGAAGAAGAGCCTCGCGCTCCAGGCCGAGATGGCCGAGGAGTTCGGCGCCTGCGTGTTCGACGTCACCCTCGACTGCGAGGACGGCGCCCCGGTGGGCGGCGAGGCCGAGCATGCGGCGCTGGTCACCGAGCTGGCGCTGGCCGCCAGGCCCGGCATACGCGTCGGCGTGCGCGTGCACCCGGTCGACCACCCGGCCTTCGCGGGCGACGTGGTCACCATCGCGGGCCGCGCCGGCCAGCGGCTCAGTCACCTGATGGTGCCGAAGGTCGAATCGGTGGCCGACGTCGAGCAGGCCGTGGCCGCGCTCGACGCCGCCGATGCCGAAACGCTGCCGCTGCACGTGCTGATCGAATCGCCTTTTGCCGTGCACAACGCCTTCGACATTGCGGCCCATCCGCGCGTGCAGTCGCTGAGCTTCGGCCTGATGGACTTCGTCTCGGCCCACGCCGGCGCCATCCCCGCCGAGGGCATGGGCGCCGCGGGCCAGTTCACGCATCCGCTGGTGGTGCGCGCCAAGCTGGCGATCGCCTCGGCCGCGCATGCGCACGGCAAGGTGCCCTCGCATTGCGTGGTGACCGAGTTCAACGACATGGACGCCATGCGCACCGCGGCCCGCAAGGCGGCCCGCGAATTCGGCTACACGCGCATGTGGAGCATCCATCCGAACCAGATCCGGCCGATCCTCGAGGCCTTCGCGCCCGACGAGGCGCAGATTCAAATTGCCACAAATATCCTGCTCAAGGCAGCGGCCGCGGATTGGGCGCCGACACAAATTGATGGCACATTGCACGACCGCGCGAGCTACCGCCATTTCTGGCAGGTGCTGACGCGTGCCCACGCAACAGGGCGCGCGTTGCCGCCAGAGGCCAAGGCCTGGCTGACGCCCGCGGTCTCCTGAAACCTCCGAACCAGCCTCAAGGAAACCCTCACATGAAGAAAATCGCCCTGATCGCCGCAGTGGCCCTGGCTCTGCCGTTCGGTGCCCTGGCGCAGAGCAGCACGCCCGCCAAGCCGGCCGCTGCCAAGCCCGCCGCCAAGTCCACCGAAGCCAAGAAGGCCCCGCCCAAGCGCCAGGTCACCCGCAAGGCCGCCAAGGCCGTCGAGGAAGTCACGCCGATCAGCGACGACACCAACGTCGTGCTCACCGACTCCGACCTCGAGGTCGCCAAGCGCGTGTCGACCGGCAAGGCCCAGTGCGAACTCGGCGCCGACGTGACCGTGACCGAGGACGAGAAGAAGCCCGGCTTCTTCACCGTGACCACCAAGGGCCTGCGCTACCGCATGCACCCGGTCGAAAGCCGCACCGGCGCCATCCGCCTCGAAGACCCCCGCGCTGGCGCCATGTGGCTGCAGCTGGGCAACAAGTCGATGCTGATGAACCAGAAGGCCGGCCTGCGCATCGCCGACGAATGCCAGACGCCGGCCCAGGTGGCCTTTGCCGAAGAAATGAAGAAGAACCCGCCGAAGAGCCTTTTCGAAGGCGCTGACGGCGACAAGAAGTAAGTCGACCCCACGAGGGGCGGCGCGGCTCTTGCTTGCCGACCGGCGAAAGCCGGACGGCGGGTCGAACACCGCGCCGCATGCCCTCCAGCCCCAAGTTTCCGGAGAAAAGAAGATGTTGCAAGCCTACGTTGACCATGTCGCCGAACGCGCCGCGCTCGGTATCCCGCCGCTGCCCCTGAGCGCGAAGCAGACCTCTGAAGCGATCGAGCTCCTCAAGAGCGCGAACGACAAGGACGGTGCCTTTCTGCTCGACCTGCTGACCCACCGCGTGCCCGCGGGCGTGGACGACGCCGCCAAGGTCAAGGCCAGCTATCTCGCGGCTGTGGCGCATGGCACCGAGAAGAGCGCGTTCATCACGCGCGCCCGTGCCACCGAACTGCTCGGCACGATGCTCGGCGGCTACAACATCAGCCCCATGATCGACCTGCTGGACGACGCCGAAGTCGGCGCCGTCGCGGCCGAGGGCCTCAAGAAGACGCTGCTGATGTTCGACCAGTTCCACGACGTCAAGGAAAAGGCCGACAAGGGCAATGCCAACGCCAAGGGCGTGCTGCAGAGCTGGGCCGATGCCGAGTGGTTCACCAGCCGTCCCGAAGTGCCCCAGAGCATCACCGTCAGCATCTTCAAGGTGGCCGGCGAAATCAACACCGACGACCTGTCGCCCGCGCCCGACGCGACCACGCGTCCCGACATCCCGATGCACGCCCTGGCGATGCACAAGAACGCGCGCCCCGGCATCGTTCCGGAGGAAGACGGCAAGCGCGGCCCGGTGAAGTTCATCGAGGACCTGCGCGCGCGCGGCCACCTCGTGGCCTATGCCGGCGACGTGGTCGGCACGGGTTCGTCGCGCAAGAGCGCCACCAACTCGGTGCTGTGGTTCACCGGCGAAGACATCCCGTTCGTGCCCAACAAGCGCTTCGGCGGCGTCTGCCTCGGCGGCAAGATCGCACCGATCTTCTACAACACGATGGAAGACTCGGGCGCGCTGCCGATCGAGCTCGACGTGACGCAGATGAACATGGGCGACGTGGTCGAGCTGCGTCCCTACGAAGGCAAGGCCCTGAAGGACGGCCAGGTCATCGCCGAATTCACCGTGAAGAGCGACGTGCTGTTCGACGAAGTGCGCGCCGGCGGCCGCATTCCGCTGATCATCGGCCGCGGCCTCACGGCCAAGGCGCGCGAAGCGCTGGGCCTGCCGGTCTCCACGCTGTTCCGCCTGCCGCAAAGCCCGGTCGACACCAAGAAGGGCTTCTCGCTGGCACAGAAGATGGTCGGCCGCGCCTGCGGCCTGCCCGAAGGCCAGGGCGTGCGCCCGGGCACCTACTGCGAACCCAAGATGACCTCGGTCGGCTCGCAGGACACCACCGGCCCGATGACGCGCGACGAGCTCAAGGACCTGGCCTGCCTGGGCTTCTCGGCCGACCTCGTGATGCAGTCGTTCTGCCACACGGCGGCCTACCCGAAGAAGGTCGACGTCAAGATGCACCATGAACTCCCCGAGTTCATGGCCAACCGCGGTGGCGTTTCGCTGCGCCCGGGCGACGGCGTGATCCACAGCTGGCTCAACCGCCTGCTGACGCCTGACACCGTGGGCACCGGCGGCGACAGCCACACCCGCTTCCCGATCGGCATCAGTTTCCCCGCGGGCTCGGGCCTCGTGGCCTTCGCGGCCGCCACCGGCGTGATGCCGCTGGACATGCCCGAGTCGGTGCTGGTGCGCTTCAAGGGCAAGATGCAGCCCGGCGTCACGCTGCGCGACCTGGTCAACGCGATCCCGCTGTACGCCATCAAGAGCGGCCTGCTGACGGTCGAGAAGAAGGGCAAGAAGAACATCTTCTCGGGCCGCATCCTCGAGATCGAGGGCCTGCCCGACCTCAAGGTCGAACAAGCCTTCGAACTGAGCGACGCCTCGGCCGAACGCTCGGCCGCCGGCTGCACGGTGCATCTGAACAAGGAGCCGATCATCGAATACATCAACAGCAACATCACGCTGATGAAGTGGATGATCGCCGAGGGCTATGCCGACGCGCGCACGCTGCAGCGCCGCATCGCCGCGCAGGAAGCCTGGCTCAAGGACCCGCAACTGCTCAAGGGCGACGACGACGCCGACTACGCGGCCGTGATCGAGATCGACCTGGCCGAGATCCACGAGCCCATCGTGGCCTGCCCGAACGACCCCGACGACGTGAAGACGCTGAGCGACGTGGCGGGTGCCGTGATCGACGAAGTGTTCATCGGCTCGTGCATGACCAACATCGGCCACTTCCGCGCCGCGTCGAAGCTGCTCGAAGGCAAGCGCGACATCCCGGTCAAGCTGTGGATCGCGCCGCCGACCAAGATGGACGCGCAGCAGCTGACCGAGGAGGGCCACTACGGCGTGTTCGGCAATGCCGGTGCCCGCACCGAGATGCCGGGCTGCTCGCTGTGCATGGGCAACCAGGCGCAAGTGCGCGAAGGCGCCACGGTCATGTCGACCAGCACGCGCAACTTCCCGAACCGCCTGGGCAAGAACACCAACGTGTACCTGGGCTCGGCCGAACTGGCCGCCATCTGCTCGCGCCTCGGCCGCATCCCGACCCGGGAAGAGTACATGGCCAGCACCGGCGTGCTCGATGCGTCCAGCGCGCAGATCTACCAGTACCTGAACTTCGACAAGATCGAGGACTACAAGAACGTGGCCGATTCGGTCACGGCCTGAGCCTGAAGACAAGCCGGACGGTCCCCGCGGCCGGCCCGGCCCGTGTCGACGAAGCCCCGCATCCGCGGGGCTTTTTTCATGGCACTGGCGCCGGCGTTCAGAGCGTCGGCGGGTGGTTCGGACGCAGGTACTGCGTGCCCGTCAGTTCCATGGACACCCCCGCGGGGCCGCCCACCGCATGCGGCAGCGAGGTCAGCAGCGAGGTCGCGAAGTCGCCGCGGTAGAGCTTGGCGCCCTGGTGCGTGAGGTTGGAGTTGGCATCGATGTGGATCGATTCGCCCAGGCCCGACCAGAGGCGGCAGAAGCCGTAGTCTTCCGAGAGATAGCGGCGCGTCACGGGGTCGACCATCACGTCGAAGAAACGGTAGTGCAGGCCGCGGTCGGCCTCGCCGATGCTGTCGGGCACGTAGTTGAGCTCGGGGTAGCTCGCCATCAGCCGCTCGAACACGCCGCGCTTGATCGCCATGAAGCCCGTGGGCGCCTCGGTCATCTTCATGAAGCCGTCGGGCTGTACCTCGAGCTCGACCTTGCCGCTGGCTTCGGAGGCGCTCGCATTGACCGTGTAGCGCGTGAAGGTGGCATCGAACTGCGCGCGCGTGGTGCCGGACGCGACGCCTTCCTCGGGCCAGTCCTCGCGCTTGAGCGGGTAGACGCCGGCCGCGATCTCGTAGTCCGAGAGCAGCAGCCGGAACGCCGCCTGCGGCGAGAAGCCGATGTCGGCGTCGATCCAGAACAGGTGGGTCCATTCCGGGTTGGCGAGAAACTGGGCCACGCAGTTGTTGCGCGCCCGGGTCACGAGGCTTTCGCCCTGGTGGAACAGCACCTGCATCCGCATGCCGGCGCGCTCGGCCTCGATGGCGAAGTTCATCATCGACATCACGTAGTTCTGGAAGAACTTGCCGTCGTGGCTCGGCGTGACGACCACTGGGAAGAAGCGTTGGAGAGCGGAGGGTTCGAGCATGGCGGCTCCGGTTATCGGGCGGGGCGCTGCATCAGGCCGAGCAGCAGCGTGTTGTACACCTCGGTGGCGGCCGCGTTGCCGGGCAGGTAGCGGTCGATCAGGCCGCGCTGGCGCTCGCGGTAGGCGAGCGGCTGCGCATCGTGCGCGTCGATCGCCTCGAGCACGCGCGTGCTGCCCGCTGCCACATCGTTGGCTTCGTAGTAGTAGCCGAGGTCCGCGCAGAGGTGGGCGTTGTGCACCAGCGGATAGCCCTGCCAGCAGGTCTCGAGGTAGAAGTAGTTGAGCGGGTTCTCCCACTGGTGCGAGATCACGATGTCGGTGTTCTGGGCCAGGAAGGTCGGCGTGTCGTGCCGGCCCAGGAACACGGCCTTGTGCTCGCGCACCAGGTCGAGCTGGTTCATCAGGGTGATGAATTCCATGTTCTCGCGCGCCATCTTCTCGGCATTGGCCACCTGCAGCAGTGCGATCGCCTCGCGCCGCGCGCGGTAGGCCAGTTCGGCGACCAGGATCGGGTAGAGGCAGAACTTCACCACGTTGATGTTCGGCTCCATCACGCTGAGGCGCCGCGGGCCGACGCGCGGCTGGTAGACGCCGTTCTCGGGCAGCCCGCGCGTGCGCTCCTCGAGGAACACCGGACTCCAGACGAAGGGCACGGCGCGCGCCTCGATCCGGCGCAGCACCTCGAAGTAGGGCTGACTGATGTGCGCCACCTGCGGAACCATCCAGATGTCGTCGTAGCGCTGGTTGACGAACAGGTTCCGGCCCCACAGCGGCTTGTTGAACAGCATCGACTCCATCGCATGCACGTACTCGAAGCCGCAGCAGTACGACACCAGCCGGGCGCCGCGCTGCTTGAGGTAGTCGGTCTGCAGGTGATCGATCTGGCCGCCCAGCTCGATCAGCACGTCGACCTTGTCCTTGGCGCCCTCAAAGTTCGTCGTGGGCCAGCGCGCCTGGTCCCAGGGCAGGGCCGGCGTGATCGGCGTGGCCGTGGTGTTGACCAGCACCACCGACGCCACGCCGGGGCAGTGCTTGAGCGCCTCGGCCAGGAACACGGCGTTCTGCTTGATGCCGTTGTTCCAGAGTGTTTCGGCTTCGTGGTGAAGACCGATGGTGATGCCGATGCGGAGGGAGTCGTTTGAATTCACTTTTGTTGCCCAATTGTTAATTGGCGTCATCTGCGCTCTACGGCGAGAAATAAATCACGGATGAATAAATGGATCCGTGAACAAGTTCCAGATTGGCGCGCATCGAGTGTGCTTTTTTACTCACCTGCCAAAGTTGACGTTCGCAAGCTTCAATGTGAATTAATTCCACATGATCGAAGAAAAAGTCCTTATGAAACAAGGGCTTGCATCGAATCTTCTGCCCCGTTTCGAACGGTGAGGGGATTCTATGTTTTCGCGGCACTTTCACCTTCAGGAGACAATTGTTAATCAATGTGAATGCTAATTTGTGTCCTTTTTTGTGAACTAAATCATCGAAGCTTTTTGAGCGATTTGGTCTTTTGCGTTCTGAATGTAAACAAGTATGTACATTCCACCGCTCTTGTGAACAGCGCGGTGATTGGGATCTCGACGACGAGCGCCAAGCACGACCCTTCACATTTTTCCTGGGACCTACCGCGCGGGTCCTGAGATTCCACACGCAGTTGGCAGTCAATGAACAAGTCATATAGAAGTATCTGGAATGAGTCGCTCGGTGCATGGGTGGCCGCTTCGGAAATCACTTCCGCCCGAGGCAAGCGCAGCAGTTCGGCTGCGGTGATCGCGGGTGCCGCGCTGAGCGTCGCGCTGGCGTCCTTCGGCTTGATGGAGAGCGCGAACGCCTACATCGTCGGACCGCCGAACGGCGCCTGCAACACGGGCGCGAACACCGGTCCCGACGGCAAGGCCTACCCGGCGACGGTCGATCCGGTCGACGGTTCCGGCGTGTACTCGACCGTGGTCGGCGGGTGCTCGGCCAATGGCGGCGGCTTCCTGGGCGTCACGATGTTCGGGTCGTTCACGACGGCGCGCGGCAAGGGCTCCAGCATGTTCGGCATGGGATCGACCGCCGGGCAGTACGCCTCGGCCTTCGGCCTCCAGGCCAATGCCTTCGGCATCGCCAGCATCGCGATGGGCCAGAACGCCCTCGCCGCGAGCAACAACAACATCGCCATCGGCGCGGGCGCGAACGCGGCGGCGATCAGCGCGGGCACGGCCATCGCGATCGGTGCCAACTCCGTCGCCTCGTCCAACACCACGGTCGGCGATTCGCTGGCCATCGGCACCGGCGCCAAGGCCACGGCGCAGGACGCGGTGGCGATCGGCGGCCAGGCCAACGCGAGCGGCACCAATGCCCTGGCCATCGGTGGCAACGACGGTGGCGCGAGCGGCACCAATGCGTCGGCGATCGGCGTGGGCGCCAACGCAACCGCCAACTACGCGACGGCGGTGGGCGCCGGCGCGACCGCGAGCGGCACCGGCGCAACGGCCATCGGTGCCAGCGGCACCGCGGCGGCCCGTGCCCTGGGCGCCAACTCGGTCGCGATCGGCGGCCAGTCGGTCGTCGGCAGCGCGGCCGATTCGGGTATCGCCATCGGCCTCAACGCCAATGCGCAGTCGAACAGCACCATCGCCCTGGGAAGCGGTGCGAACGTCGGAGCCGGCGCGGATTCGAGCATCGCCATCGGCGCGAATGCGAGCGCGACCAACAAGACGAACAACCTCGCGATCGGTGCCGGCGCCAAGGCGAACGGCGGCGGCGCGACGGCCATCGGCGCCGGCGCCAATGCCGCCTTCGGCAACGACATGGCCTTCGGCACGAATGCGACGGCCCGCGGCGACGCGAGTTCCCTGGCGCCTTCCACGGCCTTCGGCAACAACGCCAATGCCTGGGGCGGCAGTTCCACGGCCTTCGGCGTGTTCGCGCAGGCCTGGGGCAAGACCTCGGTGGCGTTCGGCTATTCCTCGAACGCCGGCGCGGAGAATGCCCTGGCGGTCGGCACGCTGGCGAACGCCTTCGGCAATCGCAGCACCGCCATCGGTGCCGGGGCCACGGCCACGGGCGATTTCTCCTCGGCCCTGGGCCGCACGGCGAGCGCAACCGCCGCCGGTGCCCTGGCGCTCGGAACGAATTCCGTGGGCGGCGCATCCGCCGCCGCGGCCGATTCGATCGCCATCGGCGGCCAGTCCAGCGTCGTGGCCGCGGCAACCTCCGGCATCGCGCTCGGCCGCGGTGCCATCGTCAACGGCGCCTTCGGCATTGCCCAGGGCGACGGCGTCGTCAGTGGCGCCACGGGGCAGAACGTTGCCATCGGTTCGTCGGGCACGACCGCGAACTCCAGTACCGCCGCGGGTGGCGCGGTGGCCATCGGCCGCGGCCAGAAGGCCACGGGCGACGGTGCGGTCGCCATCGGCGATCCCAACGTCTCGAACGGCACCGGTGCCGTGACGATGGGTGCCAACAACACCGCCGCCGGCAGCCTGGACGGCACGACCGCGGCGAGCGGCGCGGTGGCCATCGGCAATTCCAACAATGCGATCGGGCAGGGATCGGTTGCGCTGGGCAACAAGTCCAACGCCACCGCGGCCGGCACGCTCGCCTTCGGTGACGCGGCCAGCGCATCGGCCGCGAATGCCATCGGTTTCGGCACCGGCGCGAACGCCGCGGCCGCGGCCGCCGTCGCCATCGGGCAAAGCACCCTGGCCTCGGGCAACGCCAGCGTCGCGCTGGGCTCCGGCGCACGCTCGATCGCGGATGGCGCCATCGCCATCGGCAAGAACGCCACCATCGGCTCGAACACCGATGTCAACACCATCGCGATCGGGACCAATGCGAACAGCTGGGGCGGCAGCATCGCCCTGGGCACCGGCGCATCCGCTGACCAGATCGGCGTGGCACCCCAGAACGCCTCGATCGCGATCGGCGGCAATGCCACGACCGACGACCGTACCACCCGCAGCATCGCGATCGGCAATGGCGCCGTCGTCAAGTCGGCCGACCTGTCGGTGACCGATGCCGCGATCGCCTTCGGCGCCAACGCCGTGTCGCTGGGCTCGAACGCGGTCTCGATGGGCACCGGCGCCAACGCCGCCTATGCCAACAGCGTCGCGTTGGGCGCGGGCAGCGTGACGGGCGCCAAGGGACCGACCGGCAACGGCTTCCTCACTGGTACCAACGCACCCGCCTCCGAAGTCTCGGTGGGCTCGTCGTCCGCCCTGCGGCGCATTACCAACGTGGCCGATGGCGCAGCGTTGCAGGACGCCGTGACGGTGGCGCAGCTGAGCACGGGCATGAGCACGACCGCCAGCAGCATCAGCAGCCTCTCGACGTCGACCTCGACCGGCCTGAGCACCGCGACCAGCAGCATCGGCAGCCTGTCGTCGGGCCTCAGCACGACGAACAGCCGGGTGTCGAGCCTGTCGACTTCGACCTCGACGGGGTTGAGCACGGCGACCAGTTCCATCAGCAGCCTGTCGACTTCTACGTCGACTGGCTTGAGCACTGCCACGAGCAGCATCGGCAGTCTGTCGTCGGGGCTGAGCACGACGAACAGCAGCGTTTCGAGCTTGTCGACTTCGACGTCGACGGGGTTGAGCACGGCCACGAGCAGCATCGGTAGCCTGTCGTCGGGGCTGAGCACGACGAACAGCAGTGTTTCGAGCCTGTCGACTTCGACGTCGACCGGCTTGAGCACTGCGACCAGCAGCATCGGTAGTCTGTCGTCGGGGCTGAGCACGACGAACAGCAGCGTTTCGAGCTTGTCGACCTCGACGTCGACTGGCTTGAGCACGGCGACCAGTTCCATCGGCAGCCTGTCGACCTCGACGTCGACTGGCTTGAGCACGGCCACGAGCAGCATCGGCAGTCTGTCGTCGGGCTTGAGCACGACGAACAGCAGCGTTTCGAGCCTGTCGACTTCGACGTCGACGGGGTTGAGCACGGCGACGAGCTCCATCGGCAGCCTGTCGACCTCGACCTCGACGGGCCTGAGCACCGCGACCAGCAGCATCGGGAGCTTGTCGTCGGGTCTGAGCACGACAAACAGCAGTGTGTCGAGCCTGTCGACTTCGACCTCGACGGGCTTGAGTACGGCCACGAGCAGCATCCGCAGCTTGTCGTCGTCCACCTCGACAGGTCTGAGTACCGCCACCAGTTCGATCGGTAGCCTCTCGACGTCGACTTCCACGGGGCTGAGCACGGCCACCAGCAGCATCGGCAGCCTGTCGTCGGGGCTGAGCACGACGAACAGCAGCGTGTCGAGTTTGTCGACGTCGACCTCCACAGGGTTGAGCACGGCGACGAGCTCTATTGGCAGCCTGTCGACGTCCACCTCGACGGGGCTGAGCACCGCCACCAGCTCGATCGGCAGCCTCTCGACCTCGACTTCCACGGGATTGAGCACGGCCACGAGCAGCATCGGCAGCTTGTCGTCGGGCTTGAGCACGACGAACAGCAGCGTGTCGAGCCTGTCCACGTCGACGTCGACGGGGTTGAGCACGGCGACCAGTTCCATCGGCAGCCTCTCGACTTCGACTTCGACTGGCTTGAGCACCGCCACGAGCAGCATCGGTAGCCTGTCGACGTCGACCTCCACTGGCTTGAGCACGGCAAACAGCCGCATCGATGGCCTGTCGACCGGCCTGAGCACCACAACCAGCAGCATCGGCAGCCTGTCGTCGGGCTTGAGCACGACCAACAGCAGCGTGTCGAGCTTGTCGACTTCCAGTTCCACAGGTCTGAGCACGGCCACGAGTTCGATCGGCAGCCTTTCGACCTCGACCTCCACGGGGCTGAGCACTGCGACCAGCTCGATCGGGAGCCTCTCGACTTCGACTTCCACGGGTCTGAGCACCGCAACGAGTTCCATCGGCAGCCTGTCGACCTCCACGTCCACGGGCTTGAGCACGGCCACGAGCAGCATCGGTAGCTTGTCCACGTCGACCTCGACGGGCCTGAGCACTGCGACCAGCTCGATCGGTAGTTTGTCGTCGGGTCTGAGCACGACGAACAGCAGCGTTTCGAGCCTTTCGACATCGACTTCGACGGGCCTGAGCACGGCAACGAGCAGCATCGGCAGCCTGTCCACATCGACCTCGACAGGCCTGAGCACTGCGACCAGTTCGATCGGCAGTCTGTCGACCTCGACGTCCACGGGTCTCAGCACCGCAACGAGTTCTATCGGCAGCTTGTCGACCTCGACGTCTACTGGCCTGAGCACTGCCACCAGCAGCATTGGTAGCCTCTCAACCTCGACGTCGACTGGCCTGAGCACGGCAACGAGCTCGATCGGCAGCCTGTCTACCTCGACCTCGACGGGTCTGAGCACTGCAACAAGTTCGATTGGCAGCCTGTCGACCTCGACGTCGACTGGTCTGAGCACGGCAACGAGTTCTATCGGCAGCCTGTCCACCTCGACTTCGACGGGCCTGAGCACCGCAACCAGCTCGATTGGCAGCTTGTCTTCGGGTTTGAGCACGACGAACAGCAGCGTGTCGAGCCTGTCGACTTCGACTTCCACGGGGCTGAGCACGGCCACGAGCAGCATCGGCAGCTTGTCCACATCGACCTCGACAGGCTTGAGCACGGCGACCAGTTCGATCGGCAGTCTGTCGACCTCGACGTCCACGGGTCTCAGCACCGCAACGAGTTCCATCGGCAGCTTGTCGACCTCCACCTCGACGGGGCTGAGCACCGCAACCAGCTCGATTGGCAGCTTGTCTTCGGGTCTGAGCACGACGAACAGCAGCGTGTCGAGCCTGTCGACGTCGACCTCCACTGGTCTGAGCACGGCTACGAGCAGCATCGGCAGCCTGTCCACGTCGACTTCCACGGGTTTGAGCACTGCGACCAGTTCGATCGGCAGTCTGTCGACTTCGACGTCCACGGGTCTCAGCACCGCAACGAGCTCCATCGGCAGTTTGTCGACCTCGACGTCCACTGGCCTGAGCACTGCAACGAGTTCGATCGGCAGCCTGTCCACATCGACGTCGACCGGCTTGAGCACGGCGACCAGCAGCATCGACAGCTTGTCGACCTCGACCTCGACGGGCCTGAGCACTGCGACCAGCTCGATCGGAAGCCTTTCGACCTCGACCTCCACAGGTCTGAGCACGGCGAACAGCCGTATCGATGGCCTGTCGACCGGACTGAGCACCACAACCAGCAGCATCGGCAGTCTGTCGTCAGGCCTGAGCACGACGAACAGCAGCGTGTCGAGCTTGTCGACTTCCAGCTCCACCGGCTTGAGCACTGCAACGAGCTCCATCGGTAGCCTCTCGACGTCGACGTCCACAGGCTTGAGCACTGCGACCAGTAGCATCGGCAGCCTGTCGACCTCCACCTCGACGGGTCTGAGCACCGCCACCAGCTCGATCGATAGCCTTTCGACATCGACTTCGACGGGTCTGAGCACGGCAACGAGCTCCATCGGCAGCTTGTCGACTTCGACCTCCACGGGCCTGAGCACTGCGACCAGCAGCATCGATAGCCTCTCGACCTCGACCTCCACCGGTTTGAGCACCGCAACGAGCTCCATCGGTAGCTTGTCGACCTCGACATCCACTGGCCTCAGCACTGCAACGAGCTCCATTGGCAGCCTGTCCACGTCGACCTCGACGGGCCTGAGCACCGCGACGAGCAGCATCGACAGCCTGTCGACCTCGACATCGACCGGTTTGAGCACGGCAACGAGCTCCATCAGCAGCTTGTCGACTTCGACCTCCACGGGTCTGAGCACTGCGACCAGCAGCATCGGCAGCCTCTCGACTTCTACGTCGACCGGCCTGAGCACGGCGACGAGTTCCATCGGTAGCCTGTCCACGTCGACCTCGACGGGTCTGAGCACTGCGACGAGCTCCATCGGTAGCTTGTCGACTTCGACTTCTACGGGGCTGAGCACCGCTACGAGCAGTATCGACAGCCTGTCTACCTCGACGTCGACTGGCTTGAGCACGGCCACGAGTTCGATCGGTAGCTTGTCCACCTCGACCTCCACGGGCCTGAGCACCGCGACCAGCAGCATCGACAGCCTTTCGACCTCGACGTCGACGGGCCTCAGCACGGCAACGAGCTCCATCGGCAGCCTCTCGACGTCGACCTCGACGGGTCTGAGCACTGCTACGAGCAGCATTGACAGCCTCTCGACGTCGACGTCGACTGGCCTCAGCACGGCAACGAGTTCCATCGGCAGCCTGTCCACGTCGACCTCCACGGGTCTGAGCACTGCGACGAGCAGCATCGATAGCTTGTCGACCTCGACGTCGACTGGCCTCAGCACGGCAACCAGCTCGATCGGTAGCCTGTCCACGTCGACCTCGACTGGTCTGAGCACGGCAACAAGCTCCATCGGCAGCCTGTCGACTTCCACGTCGACGGGTCTGAGCACTGCCACGAGCTCCATCGGCAGCTTGTCGACTTCGACCTCCACGGGCTTGAGCACCGCGACCAGCAGCATCGGCAGCCTGTCGACTTCCACGTCGACGGGTCTGAGCACGGCAACGAGTTCCATCGACAGCCTTTCGACCTCGACGTCGACCGGTTTGAGCACGGCCACGAGCTCCATCGGCAGCTTGTCGACTTCGACCTCCACGGGCTTGAGCACCGCGACCAGCAGCATCGGCAGCCTGTCGACTTCGACATCGACTGGCTTGAGCACGGCCACGAGTTCCATCGGTAGTTTGTCCACCTCGACCTCCACGGGCCTGAGCACCGCGACCAGCAGCATCGACAGCCTTTCGACCTCGACGTCGACCGGGCTGAGCACTGCGACGAGTTCGATTGGCAGCCTGTCTACGTCGACTTCGACCGGCTTGAGCACGGCGACCAGCAGCATCGACAGTCTCTCGACTTCGACATCGACTGGTCTGAGCACGGCGACGAGTTCGATCGGTAGCTTGTCGACATCGACCTCGACCGGCCTGAGCACGGCCACCAGCTCGATCGATAGCCTTTCGACATCCACTTCGACGGGCCTGAGCACGGCTACGAGCAGCATCGGCAGCTTGTCGACCTCGACCTCCACGGGTTTGAGCACTGCCACCAGCAGCATTGGCAGCCTTTCGACCTCGACGTCCACCGGCTTGAGCACAGCAACGAGCTCTATTGACAGTCTGTCGACTTCCACCTCGACCGGGTTGAGCACGGCGACAAGCTCGATCGGCAGCTTGTCGACGTCGACCTCGACGGGCCTGAGCACGGCAACGAGCTCGATCGGTAGCCTGTCCACGTCGACCTCGACCGGTCTCAGCACCGCCACGAGCAGCATTGACAGCCTCTCGACTTCGACGTCGACTGGGCTCAGCACCGCGACGAGTTCGATCGGTAGCCTGTCGACGTCTACGTCGACCGGTCTGAGCACGGCGACCAGCAGCATCGGTAGCCTGTCGACCTCGACCTCCACTGGCTTGAGCACCGCGACGAGTTCGATCGGCAGCCTCTCGACCTCCACGTCGACCGGTCTGAGCACGGCAACGAGCTCTATCGACAGCCTGTCGACTTCGACGTCGACTGGGCTCAGCACCGCGACGAGTTCGATCGGTAGCCTGTCGACGTCTACGTCGACCGGTCTGAGCACGGCGACCAGCAGCATCGGTAGCTTGTCGACCTCGACATCGACTGGCTTGAGCACGGCAACGAGCTCTGTTGACAGCCTGTCGACCTCCACGTCGACCGGGTTGAGCACGGCGACAAGCTCCATCGGCAGCTTGTCGACGTCGACCTCGACGGGCTTGAGCACGGCCACGAGTTCCATCGGTAGCCTGTCCACCTCGACCTCCACGGGTCTGAGCACCGCGACCAGCAGTATCGACAGCTTGTCGACCTCGACGTCGACCGGCTTGAGCACGGCAACGAGTTCGATCGGCAGCCTGTCCACGTCGACTTCGACGGGTCTGAGCACCGCGACGAGCAGCATCGATAGCCTGTCGACCTCGACGTCGACCGGCTTGAGCACGGCAACGAGTTCGATCGGTAGCCTGTCCACGTCGACTTCGACGGGTCTGAGCACCGCGACGAGCAGCATCGATAGCCTGTCGACTTCGACGTCGACTGGCCTGAGCACGGCAACGAGTTCGATCGGCAGCCTGTCCACGTCGACTTCGACGGGTCTGAGCACCGCGACGAGCAGCATCGATAGCCTGTCGACTTCGACGTCGACTGGCCTGAGCACGGCAACGAGTTCGATCGGTAGCCTGTCCACCTCGACCTCTACGGGCCTGAGCACCGCGACGAGCAGCATCGATAGCCTCTCGACTTCGACGTCGACGGGTCTGAGCACGGCAACGAGCTCGATCGGCAGCCTGTCCACATCGACGTCGACCGGCTTGAGCACGGCGACCAGCAGCATCGACAGCTTGTCGACCTCGACGTCGACCGGTTTGAGCACGGCCACGAGCAGCATCGGCAGTCTGTCGACCTCCACGTCGACGGGCCTGAGCACGGCAACGAGCTCGATCGGTAGCCTGTCCACGTCGACTTCGACCGGTCTCAGCACCGCCACGAGTAGCATCGATAGCCTGTCGACTTCGACGTCTACTGGCCTCAGCACGGCGACGAGTTCGATCGGTAGCCTGTCCACCTCGACCTCTACGGGCCTGAGTACCGCGACGAGCAGCATCGATAGCCTCTCGACTTCGACGTCGACTGGGCTGAGCACGGCCACGAGCAGCATTGGCAGCCTCTCGACCTCGACGTCCACTGGCCTGAGCACGGCAACGAGCTCTATTGACAGTTTGTCGACTTCGACCTCTACGGGCTTGAGCACAGCGACAAGCTCCATCGGTAGCTTGTCCACCTCAACCTCCACGGGCCTGAGCACTGCGACCAGCAGCATCGACAGTCTCTCGACCTCGACGTCTACTGGCCTCAGCACGGCAACAAGCTCCATCGACAGCCTGTCCACGTCGACCTCGACGGGTCTGAGCACCGCCACGAGCAGCATTGGCAGCCTGTCGACGTCCACGTCGACCGGTTTGAGCACAGCAACGAGTTCGATCGGCAGCCTGTCCACGTCGACCTCGACGGGCCTGAGCACCGCAACCAGCAGCATCGATAGCCTGTCGACGTCCACGTCGACCGGTTTGAGCACGGCAACGAGCTCGATCGGCAGCCTGTCCACTTCGACGTCAACTGGCCTCAGCACGGCGACGAGCTCCATCGACAGCTTGTCCACCTCGACCTCGACCGGTCTGAGCACTGCCACGAGCAGCATTGGCAGCCTGTCGACCTCTACGTCGACGGGGTTGAGCACGGCAACGAGCTCCATCGGCAGCTTGTCCACATCGACCTCTACGGGTCTGAGCACGGCGACCAGCAGCATCGATAGCTTGTCGACATCGACTTCGACCGGCCTGAGCACTGCAACGAGCTCGATCGGTAGCCTGTCCACGTCGACCTCTACCGGCCTGAGCACCGCGACCAGCAGCATCGACAGCCTGTCGACTTCGACCTCGACTGGCTTGAGCACGGCCACCAGCGGCATCGACAGCCTGTCGACCTCGACATCCACCGGCTTGAGCACTGCGACGAGTTCCATTGGTAGCTTGTCGACCTCGACATCGACGGGCCTGAGCACCGCCACGAGCTCGATTGGCAGCCTGTCCACATCGACATCGACCGGCTTGAGCACGGCGACCAGCAGCATCGACAGCCTCTCGACTTCGACGTCGACTGGCCTGAGCACGGCAACGAGCTCGATCGGTAGCCTGTCCACATCGACCTCGACCGGTCTGAGCACGGCCACGAGCAGCATTGGCAGCCTGTCGACATCGACGTCCACTGGCCTCAGCACGGCAACGAGCTCCATCGACAGCTTGTCCACGTCGACTTCGACGGGCCTGAGCACGGCCACGAGCGGCATCGACAGTCTCTCGACTTCGACGTCGACTGGTTTGAGCACCGCAACGAGTTCGATCGGTAGCTTGTCCACATCGACTTCGACGGGGCTGAGCACGGCAACGAGTTCGATCGGTAGCTTGTCCACCTCGACCTCGACGGGCCTGAGCACCGCCACGAGCAGCATCGATAGCCTGTCGACTTCCACGTCGACCGGCCTGAGCACCGCGACGAGCTCCATCGGCAGTTTGTCCACGTCGACCTCGACGGGGCTGAGCACGGCCACCAGCTCTATCGGCAGCCTGTCGACGTCCACGTCGACCGGTTTGAGCACAGCGACGAGCTCGATCGGTAGCCTGTCCACGTCCACTTCGACGGGCCTGAGCACAGCGACCAGCAGCATCGGCAGCCTCTCGACCTCGACGTCCACCGGCTTGAGTACGGCCACGAGCTCCATCGGCAGTTTGTCGACTTCGACCTCCACGGGTCTGAGCACTGCCACGAGCAGCATTGGCAGCCTTTCGACCTCCACGTCGACTGGCTTGAGCACGGCGACCAGCTCGATCGGTAGCTTGTCTACCTCGACCTCGACGGGTCTGAGCACCGCCACGAGCAGCATCGGCAGCCTTTCGACCTCGACGTCCACCGGCTTGAGCACGGCAACGAGTTCCATCGGCAGCTTGTCGACGTCGGCCTCCACGGGTCTGAGCACAGCCACGAGCAGCATCGGCAGCCTCTCGACCTCGACGTCTACCGGCCTCAGCACGGCGACGAGTTCGATCGGTAGCTTGTCCACGTCAACCTCGACGGGTCTGAGCACTGCCACGAGTAGCATCGGCAGCCTCTCGACCTCGACGTCTACCGGCCTCAGCACGGCGACGAGTTCGATCGGCAGCTTGTCCACGTCTACCTCGACGGGCCTGAGCACCGCCACGAGTAGCATCGGCAGCCTTTCGACTTCCACGTCGACCGGCTTGAGCACGGCAACGAGCTCCATCGGCAGCTTGTCGACCTCGACCTCCACGGGCCTGAGCACTGCGACCAGCAGCATCGGCAGCCTGTCGACCGGCCTGAGCACGGCGACGAGCTCCATCGACAGCCTGTCCACTTCGACCTCGACCGGTCTGAGCACTGCCACCAGCGCTATCGGTAGCCTGTCGACTTCGACGTCCACGGGTCTGAGCACGGCGACGAGTTCCATCGGCAGCCTGTCCACGTCCACGTCGACCGGTTTGAGCACGGCCACGAGCTCCATCGGCAGCTTGTCGACCTCGACCTCCACGGGCCTGAGCACGGCGACCAGCAGCATCGGCAGCCTGTCCACCGGCCTGAGCACCGCGACGAGCTCCATCGGCAGTCTGTCCACTTCGACGTCGACTGGCCTCAGCACGGCAACGAGCTCCATCGGCAGCCTGTCCACGTCCACGTCGACCGGCCTCAGCACCGCCACCAGCAGCATCGACAGCCTGTCCACCGGCCTGAGCACCGCCACCAGCGGCGTCAGCAGCCTCTCGACGTCGACGTCGACTGGCCTCAGCACGGCGACGAGTTCGATCGGCAGCTTGTCGACCTCCACGTCGACCGGCCTGAGCACCGCCACGAGCAGCATCGACAGCCTGTCGACCTCGACCTCCACGGGTCTCAGCACCGCGACGAGCAACATCGACAGCCTCTCGACCTCGACTTCGACCGGCCTGAGCACGGCGACCAGCTCCATCGGCAGCCTGTCGGTGGGCCTGAGCACCGTGAGCAGCGGCATCGGCAGCCTGTCGATCGGGCTGAGCACGACGAACAGCACCGTGAGCAGCCTGTCGACGTCCACGTCGAGCGGCCTGAGCACGGCGACGAGCAGCATCGGCAGCCTGTCGACGTCCACCTCGAGCGGCCTGAGCACGGCGACGAGCAGCATCAACAGCCTGTCGACGTCCACGTCGAGCGGCCTGAGCACGGCGACGAGCAGCATCAACAGCCTGTCGACGTCCACCTCGAGCGGGCTGAGCACGGCGACCAGCAGCATCAACAGCCTGTCGACCTCCACCTCGACCGGTCTGAGCACGGCCACGAGCAGCATCAGCAGCCTGTCGACCGGCCTGAGCACCGCGACCAGCAACATCGGCAGCCTGTCGTCGGGCCTGAGCACGACGAACAGCAACGTCTCCAGCCTGTCGACCTCGACCTCGACCGGCCTGAGCACCGTCACCAGCGGCCTCGGCAGCCTGTCGAGCGGGCTGAGCACGACGAACAGCAACCTCAGCAGCCTGTCGACGAGCATCAGCGGGTCGGTCAGCGGCATCGGCAGCCTGTCGACGGGGCTGAGCACCACCAACAGCACCGTCACCAACATCTACAACAACGGCACGAAGTACTTCCACGCCAACTCGACGGCAGGCGACTCGCAGGCCATCGGCCAGGAGTCGGTGGCGATCGGACCGCAATCGGTGGCCAGCGGCGCGAATTCCTTCGCCGCGGGCAACGGCGCGAAGGCGACGGCCGACGGCGCGGTGGCGGTGGGCTTCGGGGCACAGGCCACGGGCACCAACGCGATCGCGATCGGTACCGGGGCACTGGCCACCGGCTCGCAGGCGATCGGTGCAGGTGCCAGCGCGGGCGGCAAGGGCGTGGCGATCGGCGACGGCGCGGATGCGGGCGGCACCTCGAGGAGCGCGGCGTCGAACGTCTCGAACGGCACGGCCGTCGGCTTCAACGCGGTGGTCCAGCAGACCGGCGGCGTGGCCCTGGGCTCGGGCTCGGTGGCCTCCAGGGGCGCGGGCGTGGCTGGCTACGTGCCAGGCAGCGCCACCGCGGCGCAGGAGGCGGCGATCAAGGCCACCACCAGCACGCAGGGCGCGGTGTCGGTCGGCGATGCGGCCAACGGCCAGTTCCGCCAGATCACCGGCGTGGCCGCGGGCTCGGCCGACAGCGACGCCACCAACGTGGCGCAGCTGAAGGCGGCCTCGGCGGCTTCGAAGGCCAGCAGCGTGCAGTACGAGACCAACCCCGACGGGTCGGTCAACTACAACCAGATCACGCTGGGCGCCGGCCAGGCGGCGGGCGGCACGCGCATCAGCAACGTGGCGCCGGGCATCCTGCCGGGCGACGCGGTCAACGTGCAGCAGCTGACCGACGTGCGCAACCAGATCGGCGACGTGGCGCGCGTCGCCTACTCGGGCACGGCGATGGCGTTCGCGATGTCGGGCACCTACCTGCCGACGCTCTACCCCGGCGAGAAGACCGTGGGCGTGGGCTTCGGCAGCTACAAGGGCTACAGCGCGGTGGCGCTGACCTTCAAGGCCCTGTCGGACGACGGCAAGATGTCCTGGGGCGCAGGCCTCTCGACCACGGGCAAGGAGTGGGGCATCAACGCCGGCATCGGCTGGAAGTGGAAGTAAGTCACAGGGAGAGAAAAGCCCCCTCGAAGGCTCCCGCGCCCCAGGTGCGGGGGCTTTCCTTTTTTGAGGGACACTCGCTGCCCATGCGCATCGGTATTTCAGTCCTCACCCACGCCGGCCAGAACATCTGGGAGAACGGCATGGGGCAGAACGTGCTGTTCCTGGCCCGGCTGCTGCAGCAGATCCCGTTCGTCGAGTCGGTCACGCTGATCGACGCGGGCGACCAGTCGGCGATGCCGCCGCAGGTCGACCTCGGGGCGCGCGGGCTCGCGATCGGCCGGGCGCGCGAGCTCACCGATGCGCTCGACGTGGTGTTCGAGATGGCGGGCGCGCTCGAGGTCTCGTGGCTGTCGTATTTCCGGGCCCGCGGCGGGCGCGTGGTGTTCCATTGCGTGGGCCAGCCCTTCGTGTCGCTGGCCGAGCCGATCCTCTTCTCCGACAAGGGCCACTTCAGCCGGCCCGACCGCTGCGACGAGGTCTGGCTGCTGCCCAAGGACCAGGCCTTCGCGCCGATGATGCGCGTCTACAACCGCTGCCCGGTGCACGTGGTGCCCTACCTCTGGTCCCCCGAGTTCCTCGCGCAGCGCGTGGCCGAGGTCGAGGCGGCGGGCTTCCGCTTCGGCTACGTGCCGCGCACGGCCGAGCAGCCGGGCTTCCGGGTGGCGATCTTCGAACCCAACATCTCGGTGGTGAAGGCCGGCACCCTGCCGATGCTGATCTGCGACGGCGCCTACCGCGCCGACCCGAAGGCGGTGAACTGGATGCATGCGCTCAACACGCTGCACATGAAGGACCACCCGACCATGCTCTACCTGGCGAACTCGCTCGACATCGTTCGCGAGCACAAGGCGATCTTCCATGGCCGGCACGACTTCGCGGGCTTCATGGTGCAGTACGCCGACGCGGTGGTGTCGCACCAGTGGCAGAACGACCAGAACTACAGCTACCTCGACGCGCTCTATGGCAACTACCCGCTGGTGCACAACTCGCCCTGGCTGCGCGACGCGGGCTACTACTACCCGGGCTTCGAGGTCGGCGCCGGCGTCGAGCAGCTGCTGAACGCGGCGCGCCATCACGACGCGCAACTCGGCGACTACAGGGCCCGCTCGCAGCGCGTGTTCGACGCGCTCGATCCGCTGGCGAGCGCCAACGTCGAGGGCTATGCGCAGCGGCTGCTGCAACTGGTGGGCGGCGATGCGAACTTCCGCGCCGGAGGCACCGCGCGATGAACGCCATGCCCGACAAGCTGCGCGTCGGCGTCTCGATCTTCATCCGCAAGGGCGAGCAGAGCCTGTGGGAGAACGGCGTCTACCAGAACTGCCTGTTTCTCGTGATGCTGCTGCTGCGCTCGCCGCGCGTGGCCAGCACGGTGCTCGTGGCCGGCGGCGGCGACGGCGCGCCGGCCGATGCGGCCGGCTTCCTGGCCGATTCGCCGGTGCCGATCATCGACATGGCAACCGCCGCGCAGGAACTCGACGTGATGATCGAGATGAGCGCGCAGCTCGGGCGCGACTGGGCCGTGGCCTTCCGCGAGCGCGGCGGCAAGATCGTGTCGATGCGCGTGGGCAACGACTACGTGATCGACATCGAGCGCATGATCTTCGACAAGCCGCATGGCCTGCTGCTGACGCTGGCGCCCTACAACGAGGTCTGGACGCTGCCCGAGTACGAGGCCACCTGCAAACCCTATTTCGAGGCCGCCTTCCGCACGCCGGTGCGCCTGATGCCGCACCTGTGGAGCCCGATGGTGCTCGAGCGCGCCCTGGCGCGCAGCGGTGGCGGCAAGCCCTTCGCCTACGAGCCCGGGCGCAGGCACTGGCGCGTGGCGATCTTCGAGCCCAACATCTGCATGGTGAAGACCAGCTTCATCCCGATGCTGGGCTGCGAGGCGGCGCACCGCGCGCAGCCCGACCTGATCGAGCGCCTGTGGGTGTACAACAGCTTCCACCTGCGCGAGAAGCCGCTGTTCGTCGGCTTCGCCCAGAGCCTGGACCTGGTGCAGCACGGGCTGGCCTCGTTCGAGGGGCGCTTCCCGGTCTACCAGGTGGTGCCGCCCAATGTCGACTGCGTGTTCGCGCACCATTGGGAGAACGGCCAGAACTACCTCTACTACGAGGCGCTGTACGGCGGCTATCCGCTGGTGCACAACTCGCACCTGATCGGCGACTGCGGCTACCGCTACCAGGGCTTCGACTGCGAGGATGGTGGCCGGGCGCTGCGGCGCGCCTTCTCCGAGCACGACGCCGACCTGCCCAACTACCGCGAGCGCGCGCGGGCGCTGCTCGAGCGGCTGGACCCCGAAGGCGAGGAGAACGTGCGCATCTACACCGCCGCGATCGAGGCGCTCTACGCCTGAGCGCGAACTCCCGAAGAACGTATGGCCATGACCCCGACCTCGCTTCCGATCCGCCGCCTGCTGCTGTGCGCCGCGGCCTGCACCCTGACGGCCACCGCCTTCGCGCAGGGCGTGCTCGTGCCCCAGGCACCGCCCGCGCCGCCGCAGGACACGCTCACGCGCGCGGCCGCCAGCGTGGGCGTCAAGCGCTGCCTGCCGGCGATCACGCGGCTGTCGTCGCTGACCGTGCAGGGCAGCCGCAGCCACGACGTGCTGCTCGACTGGGACCGCAAGCGCCCCGACAGCGGCCCGGTGTTCTCGCTGATCGGCATCGAGTTCCCGAATGCCGGCGTGGCGGGCTCGATCACCGCGATCCCCGACGACGGCGGCAGCTGCACCGTGGCGGCCGAGCGCATCTCGGTGGCGCCGTTCACTTGCGCGAGCATCGCCCAGCAGGAGCTGCCGAACTACCGCGCGACCAAGCTGCTGCCGGTCTACACGGTCTACACCGACGACAAGGAGCCGACCTCGTCGGTGTCGCTGATCGATTCGCCGCCGGGCTGCCTGGTGATCCGGCGCTATGTCGAATACGGCTGGCGCGATCCGGCGGCTGCGGCGGCCGCGCCGCAAGCGGCGCCCGCACCGGCGGCACCGGCCGCGCAGCAGGCGCCGAAGCGGCGCTGAGCCGCGCGCTTGCCGCTCAGGCCGCGGCGCCGAGCAGCGGCGTCATCGCCTCGTGGATCCAGCGCCACTCGGTGCCCTGCGCGGCGGCCGCGTCGGCATCCTCGCCGCGCAGCACGGCCATCAGTTCCTGATAGCGCGCCGAGCGCGCGTGGTGCTTGCGGTATTGCCCCAGTTGCCAGGCGAGAAAGTCCGCGTCGGGCGCGCGGCGCATGGCTTTTGCCGAGGCCGCGAGCCAGTCCTGCGCGATGGCCCGGCCGGTTTCCGACGCGGGCTCGGTGCGCGCGGCGATCGCGGCGCGCACGCGGGCCAGCGTGGCGTTGGCCGCTTGCGCATAGGCGGCAGGATCGAATTCGCCATTCCACATGCCGGCCGCTTCGGCGCGCATGCTCGCGATGAAGGCCGGGTCGCCGAGCATGGCGGCCAGCTCGGTCCAGGCGTCGATCTGCGCGGGCGTGGGTTCGGCCGGCAGTTCGGGCGTGGCGGCATCGACCATCTGGCGCTTCCAGTCGTCGCCCATGCGGGCTCCGGCGGCCACCTGGTCGTAGAAGTTCTCGATGGTCTGGCGAAGGCGGGTGTTCGAAAGGGTGGTCACGGTCCAGAGTCTCCGTAGCGAGGTTTCGGTGGGCTGCTTCTCGTCGGCCAGCGTCGCGCGCAGCACGGCGGCGATGCGGCGGCGGGAAGCGATTTCCGCCTCCAGGGCCTGGAGACGGATCGTCAGAACGTCGGTGAGCGACAGCCGATCCGACAGCGTCCGCCCGATGGTCTCGAGCCCGATGCCCGCGTCGCGCAGCGAACGGATCAGGTCCAGCCGCGCCACGTCGTCGTGGGTGTAGCCGCGGTAGTTGGCCTCGCTGCGCGCCGCGGGCGGCAGCAGGCCCGCATCCGAATAGAACCGGATGCGCCGCACCGACACGCCGCTGAGCTTGGCGATCTCGCCGATGGAAAGCAGTCGTTTGACGTTCATGGGCGGGTTGTAGCGTCTCCACCGGGTGGAGGGTCAAGCGTTGCGGAGCGCCGGGAATGCGAGCCCGTCTCCGACACGCGCGGTCGCCCTCGGCCGGCCGGGCCCGGGCCGCCCCGGTCGCACCATGGTCGAGCGCCGCGCGCCTGCCTCGCGGCGAAGGAGACACGCATGCCGCTGGCCTCGTTGATCGGCCGCTGGGCCATGAAGCCTTTCTCGAAGGCGTTGCCGCCACTGGGCGACACCGAACGCGCCGCGCTCGAAGCCGGCACTGTCGGTTTCGAAGGCCAGCTGTTCGCGGGCCGCCCCGATTTCGACGCGCTCGCCGCCTTCGGGCCCAACCGCCTGACCGAGCGCGAACAGGCCTTCATCGATCGCGAGGTGCGCACGCTGTGCGCGATGCTCGACGACCATGCGATCGACGAAGCGAAGGACCTGCCGCCCGAGGTATGGCGCTACCTGCGCGAAAAGCGCTTCTTCGGAATGATCATTCCCGAGGAGTTCGGTGGCCTCGGCTTCGGCCACCACGCTCATGCCACGGTGGTGGCGCGCATCGCCACCGTCAACGTCGCGACCGCGGTCACGGTGATGGTGCCCAACTCGCTCGGCCCGGCCGAGCTGCTGCTGCGCTACGGCACCGACGGCCAGAAGCAGCACTACCTGCCGCGCCTGGCCGATGGCCGCGAGCTGCCGTGCTTCGGCCTGACCTCGCCCTATGCGGGCTCCGATGCCGCCTCGATTCCCGACCGCGGCGTGTTGGTGGAGCGCGAGTTCGAGGGCCGGCCAACGCGCGGCTTCCTGGTCGACTTCGACAAGCGCTACATCACGCTGGCGCCCGTGGCCACCGTGGTCGGCCTGGCCTTCCACGCGGTCGACGAGAGCCGGCCCGAGGGCCAGCGCGATCTCGGCATCACCTGCGCGCTGATCCCGGTGCCGCACGCGGGCATGGAGATCGGCCGGCGTCATCGCCCGATGGACAGCGCCTTCATGAACGGCCCCATCCACGGTCGCCAGGTCTTCGTGCCGATGGACTGGGTGATCGGCGGCGAGCCGCAGGTCGGCCAGGGCTGGCGCATGCTGATGGAGTGCCTGGCCGCGGGCCGCGCCATCTCGCTGCCCGCGCTCGGCTCGGCGATGCAGCAGACCGCGCTGTTCGTGAGCAACGGCTATGGCCGCATCCGCGAGCAGTTCGGCCTGCCGGTAGGCAAGTTCCACGCGGTGGCGGGGCTGGTGGCCCAGATGTCGGCCGAGCTCTATGCGAGCGATGCCGCGCGCCGCTTCACCGCCTGCGCGCTCGATGCCGGCGAGCGGCCCAGCGTGGCGAGCGCGATCCTCAAGGTGCAGCTGACCGAGGCCGGCCGGCGCGCGGTCAACCACGGCATGGACATCCTCGGCGGCAAGGGCATCATCTCCGGCCCCTCGAACCTGCTGGGTGTGGCCTACCGGCAGGCACCGATCGCGATCACGGTGGAGGGCGCCAACATCCTCACGCGCGCGCTGATCGTGTTCGGCCAGGGCGCGGTGCGTTGCCATCCGCATGTGCTCGACGAGATGGCCGCGGTGCAGGCGAACGACGAGACCGCGCTCGGCAAGGCGCTGATGGCGCATGGCGGGCACGTGGCGCGCAACCTCTGGCACAGCCTGTTCGGCGCGCCGGTGCTGGGCCGCCCGCCCGAGGCGCTGGCGCCCGAGGCCCGGCTGATCGCGCGCATGAGCGCCAAGTACGCGCTCACCGCCGACCTCGCCATGGGCATGCTCGGCGGCAAGCTCAAGCGCATGGAACTGCTGTCGGCGCGGCTCGGCGACGTGCTGGCCCACCTGTACCTGGCAAGCGCCTGTGTGTGGCGCTACGGGGTGGAGGCGGCGCCCGAGATGCTGCCCTTCGCGCAGGCCGCGATCCGCGTGCAACTCGACCAGGCGGCGGCGATCCTGCACGACCTCTATGCCAACCTGCCCACGCCGGGCCGGCGCTTCATCGGCGCGCTGGTGCTGCGGCGCACGGCGCACCTGGCGCCGCTGCGCGACGTGCAGCTGCTGGCGCTGGCCGAGACGCTGCGCACCCGGCCCGACGTGGTCGAGCGGCTGGTGCCCGATCTCAGCGAACCCGCGGCCGGCGGCCTGCGCGACCTGATGAGCGCGCTGGAACTCGGCGACCGGCTCGGCGAGGAAACCGCGGCCCTCAACAAGGTGCTGCGGCGCACGAACTCGCTCGAGGCCGCGGCCCGCACGGCGGCCGATCCGGCGCTCGCGCTGGCCTATCTGCGCGCGGCCGACAAGGTGATCCAGGTCGACGACGTGCCGGGGCCGAAGGCGCGCGACGAAGACGAGGCGGGCGAGGGCGCGCTCAGCCCGCCGCGCCAGCCTGCGCCTTCGCCTGCGCAACCAGCGCCGGCAGGGCCGCCGCCGTCTGCGCATCGGCCGGAAAGAACGACTCCACCGCGAGTTCCTGCAACGTGATGTCCACCGGCGTGCCGAAGATGGTGGTGGTGCTGATGAAGCTCAGCACGCCGTTCGGCGTCACGAGCTGGAACGGCACCACCACGCCCGACAGCTCGCCGCCCGCGGGCGGGGTGTCGTGGCCGACGTGGGGCACGGGGTAGGCCGCGAGCTCGTCGTGCAGTTCGACCAGCACGCGGTCGCCGGTGGCAGCGATCTGCTGCTGCAGCCGCTCGAGCAGGTGGGCGCGCCATTGCGCGAGGTTGGCGATGCGCGAGGCCAGCCCGTCGGGCCGCAGGCTCAGGCGCAGCACGTTGACCGGCGGCGTCACCAGCTCGGCCGACGCGCCTTCCATCAACAGCGGCACCAGCGCGTTGTAGGCCACCAGGTTCCAGTGGCGGTCCACCGCCAGCGCGGGAAAGGGCTCGTGGCCCTTGAGCACCAGGTCGACCGCGCGGCGCGCCGAGGCCATGGCCGGGTCGTCGAGCGAACGCTGGCGGTACATGGGCGCGAAGCCCGCGGCCACCAGCAGCGCGTTGCGTTCGCGCAGCGGCACGTCCAGCCGCTCGGCCAGCCGCAGCACCATCTCGCGGCTGGGGGCGGCGCGGCCGGTTTCCACGTAGCTCAGGTGCCGGGTCGAGACCTCGGCCTCCTGTGCCAGGTCGAGCTGGCTCAGGCGGCGGTGCGTGCGCCAGTGCCGCAGGTGCACGCCGAAGGGATCGCGCGCGCCCGGCTGGCCGGGCTTCGTGGGGTGGGGGCGGGGGGTGTTCATGGGGCCGCAT
Organism: Variovorax sp. PDC80; assembly: GCF_900115375.1. Taxonomy (NCBI): domain Bacteria; kingdom Pseudomonadati; phylum Pseudomonadota; class Betaproteobacteria; order Burkholderiales; family Comamonadaceae; genus Variovorax; species Variovorax sp. PDC80. The sequence goes on from NZ_FOWG01000009.1 coordinate 202,800, forward strand.
TCTGGCGCGCGGGCCGCGCATCGCCATGACCTGGCAGGTCATGGACGCTGTGCGCCGCTCCCGGAATCATCGACCCCAACGCAGCAGGACTGTTCTGCGGCGTACCACCCGAACCGAAGGAGAAACCTCATGACCGCACGTTCCACGCTCTTCGCCTCGCCGCGTTTCCTGCCCCGCGTGATGTGGGCCGACGCCGCCTCCTGCGCCGGTACCGGCGCGCTGCAGGTCGCTTTCACCGACACCCTGGCCCGCCTCACCGGTCTGCCGGCGGCGCTGCTGTTGGGCACCGGCGTGTTCCTGCTGGCCTATGCCGCCGCGGCCGCCTTCATGGCCAGCCGCGCCACCCCGCCGCGCACGCTGATCGGCGTGGTCATGCTCGGCAACCTGGGCTGGGCGGTGGCCTGCGCCGCCTTGCTGGCCGGCGGCCTGTTCCCGGTGAACGCGCTGGGCGTGGCCTGGGTGCTGGCGCAGGCGGTGTGCGTGCTGGTGCTGGCTGAACTGCAATGGAGCGGGCTGCGCGCGAGCCGGCCCGTGGCGCGGATGGCGCTGGCCTGAACGCCTTCCGCCCACGGACTGCCGAGGCGCCCCGCTAGGGCGCCTTTTTCATGGCCACGCGGGAGGCCTTTTTGTCAATGGCCGCCATGGCCTTTTGCCCCCGCCGATGCGATGCCTGACTACAGCAATTGACATTCATCCCTGCTAACCTTTGAGGCGCTTCACGAACACATTCCCCAAGGAGTCCCACACATGGCCAAAGCACCGGCTCACGCCTTTGCGTCCACCCTCAAGACCTTCAAGACCGCATCGGGCAAGGCCGGCAAGTACTGGTCCCTCAAGGAGCTGGCCAAGCAGCATCCGAGCGTCGATCGGCTGCCGGTGTCGATCCGCATCGTGCTCGAGTCGGTGCTGCGCAATTGCGACGGCCAGAAGGTGTCGGCCAAGCACGTCGAGGAACTGGCCCACTGGGCGCCGAACGCCGAGCGCACCGACGAGATCCCCTTCGTCGTGACCCGCGTGGTGCTGCAGGACTTCACCGGCGTGCCGCTGCTGGCCGACCTGGCCGCCATGCGCAGCGTGGCCGCCAAGCTCGGCAAGTCGCCCAAGACCATCGAGCCGCTGGTGCCGGTCGACCTGGTGGTCGACCACTCGGTGATGGTCGACTACTACGGCACGCCCAAGGCGCTCGACCTCAACATGAAGCTCGAGTTCCAGCGCAACAACGAGCGCTACCAGTTCATGAAGTGGGGCATGCAGGCCTTCGACACCTTCCGCGTCGTGCCGCCGGGCTTCGGCATCGTGCACCAGGTCAACCTCGAGTACTTCGCGCGCGGCGTCTATTCGAACCCGAACGACAAGGGCGACGTCCCGGTCTACTACCCCGACTCGCTGGTCGGCACCGACAGCCACACGACCATGATCAACGGCGTGGGCGTGGTCGGCTGGGGCGTGGGCGGCATCGAGGCCGAGGCCGCGATGCTGGGCCAGCCGGTCTACATGCTCACGCCCGACGTGGTGGGCTTCGAGCTCACCGGCAAGCTGCGCGAGGGCGTGACCGCCACCGACCTGGTGCTGTTCGTCACCGCGATCCTGCGCGCCGAGAAGGTGGTGGGCAAGTTCGTCGAGTTCTTCGGCCCGGGCGCCGCCTCGATCGCCGTGCCCGACCGCGCCACCATCGGCAACATGGCGCCCGAGTACGGCGCCACCATGGGCTTCTTCCCGGTCGACGAGATGACCGTCGCCTACTTCGAGGGCACGGGCCGCACCAAGGAGGAGGTCGAGCGCTTCGAGGCCTACTACAAGGCGCAGGGCCTGTTCGGCATGCCCAACCCCGGCGACATCGACTACACCAAGGTCGTGCGCCTCGACCTCGGCACCGTCTCGCCGAGCCTGGCCGGCCCGAAGCGGCCGCAGGACCGCATCGACCTGGGCCACCTGTCGACCAAGTTCTCCGAGCTCTACAGCAAGCCCAACGACGCCAACGGCTTCAACCAGCCGGCCGACAAGCTCAAGCTGCGCTACCCGCTCGCGCCGGCCGGCGCCGGCAACGACGAGGAGACCGCCGCGCCCGCGCCGGGCGCGCCGCGCGACCTGGTCGAGATGGTGGCCAACCGCACGACCAAGGCGGCCGCGCACGTGAGCGCCACCGCGCCGGCGGCGCCGTCCAAGTCCAAGGGCGAGGTGACCATCGGCAACGGCGACGTGCTGATCGCCGCCATCACCTCGTGCACCAACACCTCGAACCCGAGCGTGATGCTGGCCGCGGGCCTGTTGGCCAAGAAGGCGGTGGAAGCTGGCCTCTCGGTCAAGCCGCACGTCAAGACCTCGCTGGCGCCCGGCTCGCGCATCGTGACCGAGTACCTCGAGAAGGCCGGCCTGCTGCCCTACCTCGAGAAGCTGGGCTTCTACCTCGCGGGCTACGGCTGCACCACCTGCATCGGCAACGCGGGCGACCTCACGTCCGAGATCAACGAGATCATCACCAAGAACGACCTGATCGGCGCGGCCGTGCTCTCGGGCAACCGCAACTTCGAGGCGCGCATCCATCCGAACCTCAAGGCCAACTTCCTGGCCTCGCCGCCGCTGGTGGTGGCCTTCGCGATCGCGGGCAACGTGATGGTCGACCTGATGACCCAGCCGGTGGGCAAGGGCAAGGGCGGCAAGGACGTCTACCTCGGCGACATCTGGCCCACGCCGAAGGAGATCGACCAGAACCTGCGCTTCGCGATGAACGCCAAGTCGTTCCGCGCCAACTACGACAAGGTCAAGACCGATCCGGGCAAGTTCTGGAGCAGCATCAAGGGCACCACGGGCCAGGTCTACGACTGGCCCACCTCGACCTACATTGCCGAGCCGCCGTTCTTCGAGGGCTTCAAGATGAAGCCGCATGCCTCGGACGCGGGCTTCAAGGGCGCGCGCATCATGGCGCTGTTCGGCGACTCGATCACCACCGACCACATCTCGCCGGCCGGCTCGATCAAGGAAAGCTCGCCCGCGGGCATCTGGCTCAAGGCGCACGGCGTGCCCAAGGCCGACTTCAACAGCTACGGCTCGCGCCGCGGCAACCACGACGTGATGATGCGCGGCACCTTCGCCAACGTGCGCATCAAGAACCTGATGATTCCGCCGGACGCCAACGGCACGCAGGAAGAGGGCGGCGTCACGCTGTTCCAGCCCGGCAACGAGAAGATGTTCATCTACGACGCGGCCATGAAGTACATCGCCCAGGGCACGCCCACGGTGGTGTTCGGCGGCGAGGAGTACGGCACCGGCTCGTCGCGCGACTGGGCCGCCAAGGGCACGCAGCTGCTGGGCATCAAGGCCGTGGTGGCGCGCAGCTTCGAGCGCATCCACCGCGCCAACCTGGTCGGCATGGGCGTGCTGCCGCTGCAGTTCCGCGGCGCCGATTCCTGGCAGACCCTGGGCCTCACGGGCGACGAGCAGATCGACGTGGTGATCGGCGGCGAGCTCAAGCCGCAGATGGACGTGAAGCTGGTCGTGCACCGCCCCGACGGCACGCACCAGGAGGTGACGGTGCGCCTGCGCATCGACACGCCGATCGAGGTCGACTACTACAAGCACGGCGGCATCCTGCCGTTCGTGCTGCGGCAGTTGCTGGCCGCCTGATTCGGTGACGCGCGTCGGACTGATCTCCGACACCCACGGCCTGCTGCGCCCGCAGGCCGTGGCGGCCCTGCAGGGCTGCGACTTCATCGTGCATGGCGGCGACATCGGCAGTCCCGCCATCCTCGACGCCCTGCGCGCGATCGCGCCGCTGACGGTGGTGCGCGGCAACAACGACCGCGAGGCCTGGGCCGAGGGCATTGCCGAGAACGAGCGCGTGGCCTTCGGCGGCGTGCATCTCTATGCCATTCACGATCTCGCGCAACTGCCCATCGACCCGGCCGCGGCCGGCGTGCGCGTGGTGGTCTCGGGCCATTCGCACAAGCCCAGGATCGAGGAACGCGGCGGCGTGCTCTACGTGAACCCGGGCAGCGCGGGGCCGCGACGCTTCAGCCTGCCGATCGCCGTTGCCGAGCTGCGGATCGAGGGCGGCGCGGTCGACGCGCGCATCGTCGAACTGGCGGTCTGACCCCGCCTGTCACAGGGCTTTCATTACCATTCGGTAAGAAAAGCCCATCAGATGAGAATGGTTCTTGTTTGATGGGTTATCCTCGTCCGCTCCTCCGGGGAGCCGACATGCAGCGCCGCTGATCGCGCCGGTTCCGGAGGGCTCCTCTTGCCCTGATTTCCGAAGCCGATGCTCATCCCCTTTCTCATCATGCTGCGCGAAGGCATCGAAGCCGCGCTGATCGTCGGCATCGTCGCCAGTTACCTCAAGCAGAGCGGGCGCGGCGCGCTGATGCCCGCGGTGTGGGTCGGCGTGCTGCTGGCCACCGCGCTGTCGCTGTTCGCGGGCGCCGGGCTGCAACTGCTCGCGGCCGAATTCCCGCAGAAGCAGCAGGAGCTGTTCGAGGGCGTGGTCGGGCTGATCGCGGTGGTGATGCTGACCTCGATGGTGTTCTGGATGCGCAAGGCCGCGCGCTCGATCAAGGGCGAGCTGCAGGCCTCGATCGACCAGGCGCTCGCCAAGGGCTCGGACGGCCAGGGCTGGGCGCTGATCGGCATGGTGTTCCTCGCGGTCGCGCGCGAAGGCCTGGAGTCGGTGTTCTTCCTGCTCGCGATCTTCCAGCAGAGCAGCGGCTGGGAAGCACCGGTTGGCGCGCTTGCCGGCATCGCGGTGTCGGTGGTGGTCGGCTACGGCCTCTACTCGGGCGGCGTGCGGCTCGACCTGCGGCGCTTCTTCCGCTTCACCGGCCTGTTCATCCTGCTGGTGGCCGCGGGCCTGCTGGCCGGCGTGCTGCGCAAGCTGCACGAGGGCGGCGTCTGGAACCACCTGCAGACGGTGGTCTTCGACATGAGCGAGACCCTGCCGATGGACAGCCCGCTGGGCGCCGTGCTGTCGGGCCTGCTCGGCTACCAGGCCGCGCCAGTGGTGGGCGAGGTCGTCGTCTACCTGGCCTTCCTGGCCGTCGCCCTGTTCTTCTTCCTGCGTCCGGCCGTGCCGGCGCCGCGCGCGGCTGCGGCCGGCTGAAACCCCTCGATGTCCTCTTCCTCTCCCGAACCCAAGGCACCTTCCTCCCACCTGATGCGCGCGGCGGTCGCCGCGTCGGCCCTGCTGGCGCTCGCCGGCCTCGCGGCCTTCTGGTATGCCTCCAACCATGCGCGCCAGGCGCCGCCGAAGGCCGCCGACAACGCGGTCACCGTCACGATCCGCGGCAATGTCTGCGAGCCCAACGAGATCACGGTGCCGGCCGGGCGCACCACCTTCACCATCGTCAACCAGTCGAACCGCGCGCTCGAGTGGGAGATCCTCGACGGCGTGATGGTGGTGGAGGAGCGCGAGAACATCGCGCCAGGCTTCTCGCAGACCATGACGGTGAAGCTGCAGCCCGGCGATTTCGCGATCACCTGCGGCCTGCTGAGCAACCCGCGCGGCAAGCTGCGCGTGACGCCCTCGGCCGCCTCCGAGGCCGAGGCGGCGCGGCCCTCGCTGGTCAACTACGTGGGCGCGCTGGCGGAGTACCAGACCTTCCTGCGCCTGGAGGCCGGCACGCTCGAGGACGCGGTGCGCGCGCTGTCCGACGCGGTCCAGGCCGGCGACCTGCAGCAGGCGAGGGCGCTCTACGCGCCCGCCCACCAGGCCTACAAGCGCATCGAGCCGATGGCCGAACTGTTCGCCGACCTCGACACGCGCATCAACGCGCGCGCCGACTACTTCGAGAAGCGCGAGGCCGATGCCGGCTTCACGGGCTTCCACCGCATCGAGTACGCGCTGTATGGCCAGAACGACCTGAAACTCCTGGCTCCCGTGGTGGCGCAGTTGATCGCCGACATCGGCGTGCTCAAGGAACGGCTGCGCGGCCTGAACATGCCACCCGAGCGGCTCGCGAGCTCGGCCTCGAAGCTGCTGCGCCGCGTGGCCGACAACCTGCCCGCGGGCGGCGAGGACCACTACGGCCATGCCGAACTCGCGAACCTGCAGGGCAGCTATGAAGGCACGAAGAAGATCGCCGACCTGCTGCAGCCGCTGCTGGTGAAGGCCGCGCCCGCGCTGCAGAAGAGCCTGGACGAACGCTTCGCCGCCTTCGATGCCGCGCTCGCGCCGTATCGCGAAGGCGAGGGCTTCAAGCCCGCGCCGCTCGACGAGGCGCAGCGCAAGGCCCTGGCCGAGCCCGTGCGCGCGCTGGCCGAGGAACTGGCCAAGGTGAATGCCGCGCTCGGCCTGGAATGAGGCTATTGCCGACCGACCTCTCATGACAACGAAGAACGAATCCCTCCCCACCGACGGGCCACCCGCCTCCCCGCACCGCCGCCGGATGCTCGGCGCGGCCGGTGCCGCCTTCGCCGGACTGGCCGCGGCCGCGCATGCCGCCGCGCCCTCGGGCCCGCCCAACGGGCCCGATGCCGGCGCCCAGGTCACCGACGCGCCGCAGAGCACCCACACGCAGGACCGCGTGCCCTTCCGCGGCAAGCACCAGGCCGGCATCGTCACGCCGCGGCCGACGGCCGGCATGATCGCCTCGTTCTACGTGCTGGCCGAGAACCGCGCCGACCTCGAGCGCCTGTTCCGCACGCTGACCGAGCGCATCGCCTTCCTCACGCAGGGCGGTCCGCAGACCGATCCCGATCCCAAGCTGCCGCCCGCGGGCTCGGGCATCCTCGGACCGGTGGTGCAGCCCGACGGGCTCACCGTCACCGTCTCGGTCGGCACCTCGCTGTTCGACGAGCGCTTTGGCCTTGCCGCGAAGAAGCCCAAGCGGCTGAACCAGATGCAGCGCCATCCGAACGACGCGCTCGATGCCGCGCTGTGCCATGGCGACCTGTCGATCCAGTTCTGCGCCAACACGCCCGACACCAACATCCACGCGCTGCGCGACATCATCAAGAACACGCCCGACCTGCTGGTGCTGCACTGGAAGCAGGAGGGCACGGTGCCGCCGATCCCGGCCGTGCCCGGCAAGCCGGCCGAGAGCGCGCGCAACTTCCTCGGTTTTCGCGACGGCTCGGCCAACCCCGACTCGGCCGACGACACGCTGATGGACCGCATCGTCTGGGTGCCGCCCGGCGGCGACGAGCCGGCCTGGGCCGTGGGCGGCAGCTACCAGGCGGTGCGCATCATCCGCAACTTCGTCGAGCGCTGGGACCGCACGCCGCTGCAGGAGCAGGAGGCCATCATGGGCCGGCTCAAGCCCACGGGCGCGCCGATGGACGGCGGCAGGACCGAGCACGACGTGCCCGACTACGCGAAGGACCCCGAGGGCAAGACCACGCCGCTCGACGCGCACATCCGGCTGGCCAATCCGCGCACCAGGGCGTCCGACAAGAACCTCATGCTGCGACGGCCCTTCAACTATTCGAACGGCGTCACCAAGTCGGGCCAGCTCGAGATGGGCCTCTTGTTCATCTGCTACCAGGCCAACCTCGAGGACGGCTTCATCGCGGTGCAGACGCGCCTCGACGGCGAGCCGCTCGAGGAATACATCCGGCCCATCGGCGGCGGCTTCTTCTTCACGCTGCCGGGCGTGCGCGACGAGGCCGACTGGCTCGGCCGCAGCCTGATGGCGGCCTGAGCGCGCCGCGCGCCACCCAGTTTTTTCACCACCCTCAGAACCAAGGAGATCCATGACCGTGCAGTTCCGCCGTCGCTTCCTCGCCACCTTCCTCGCAGGCATCGCCGGCCTCTACGCCGCCGGCGCGCAGGCCGCCGTGTCGCCGCTCGAGCTGGTCGGCCCGATCTCCGACTACAAGATCTACGTCGCCGAGAACGTGCGCAAGCTGGCCGCGGACACCCGTGCCTTCACCGCCGCGGTGAAGGCCGGCGACATCGAGAAGGCGAAGAAGCTGTACGCGCCGACGCGCACGAGCTACGAGCGCATCGAGCCGGTGGCCGAGCTGTTCAACGACCTCGACAAGTCCATCGACTCGCGCGCCGACGACCACGAGAAGGCCGAGAAGGACCCGGCCTTCGGCGGCTTCCACCGCATCGAGTACGGCCTGTGGGTGCAGAAGAGCACGAAGGAGCTGAACCCCGTGGCCGACAAGCTGCTGGCCGACGTGCTCGAGCTGCAGAAGCGCCTGGGCGCGCTGACCTTCCCGCCCGAGAAGGTGGTGGGCGGCGCCGCCGTGCTGATGGAGGAGGTCGCGGCCACCAAGATCTCGGGCGAGGAGAACCGCTACAGCCACACCGACCTGTGGGACTTCCAGTCCAACTTCGAGGGCGCCTTCAAGATCGTCGAGCTGCTGCGCCCGCTGGTGGTGAAGGAGAACAAGGCCTTCTCGGACAAGACCGACGCCAACTTCAAGGTGGTGTTCGACACGCTCGCCAAGTACCGCACGCCCGACGGCGGCTTCGAGACCTATTCGAAGCTCAGCGAGCGCGACCGCAAGCTGCTGGCCGGGCGGGTCAACACGCTGGCCGAGGACCTGTCGAAGCTGCGCGGCATGCTCGGCCTGAACTGACCCTCGATCCCCGGTCCTGCCGGGGTCGAAACGCACCGGCGCGGGGCGCGATCGTCGGATTTGTGGGGTCTTGGTCAGGTTTACGCGATTGAGAATTGATAGCATCCTGGTTTTGCTAACTGGCGCTCCCGGGGTTCCGAGCGCACTCCCACCGTGCAAACCAACAACATCGCCGCCCAGGCGGCCACTGCGCCGGCCGCCGCGGGCCTGCGTCTCGACCAGCTTCCCGATCATCAGTGGGCCACCGTGCTCGACGTCGCCCGCCCCGAAGGCGCGGAGGACCGCGAACTGGTGCTGCGCCTGACCGAGATCGGCTTCGTGCCGGGCGAGTCGGTGCGCATCGTCGCCAGCGGCATGCCGGGCCGCGAGCCGATCGCGGTGCGGCTGGGCCACACCACCTTCGCGCTGCGCCGCCACGAGGCCGCGCTGATCCACGTGGCGCCGGGCGCCGAGGTGGCCGGAGGTGCGCGCCATGGTTGAAGCCGTGATCCAGGGCCCGGGCGGTTTCGCCGCCACCGGCCAGCCCAACCGCATCGCGCTGCTGGGCAATCCCAACTGCGGCAAGACCGCGCTGTTCAACCTGCTGACCGGCAGCCGCCAGAAGGTCGCGAACTACGCGGGCGTGACCGTCGAGCGCAAGGAAGGCAGCTTGCGCACGCCCGCGGGCCGGCGCGTGTTCGTGCTCGACCTGCCGGGCGCCTACAGCCTTAACGCGCTGTCGGCCGACGAGGCCGTCACGCGCGACGTCGTCACCGGCCAGAGCCAGGAGGCGCTGCCCGACCTGCTGGTCTGCGTGACCGACGCCACCAACCTGCGCCTGAACCTGCGCCTGGTGCTCGACGCCAAGAAGCTCGGCCTGCCGATGGTGGTTGCGCTCAACATGACCGACATGGCGCGCAAGCAGGGCATCGCGGTCGACACGGCCGTGCTTTCGCGCGAACTCGGCCTGCCGGTGATCGAGACCGTGGGCGTGCAGTCCGGTGGCGCCAAGGAATTGCTGGCCGTGCTCGACACCCCCGTGGCCGCGGCCACGCCTCAGCCCTGGCATGCGCCGGGCCTCGACGACGTGCTCGCCACCCAGCGCGAGGTGCGCCGCATCCTCGGCCTGGCGGTGAAGGAGCCCGCGAGCAGCCTGGTCACCAGCGACCGCATCGACCGCATCGTGATGCACCCGGTCTGGGGCATGCTGGTGCTCGCGGTCACCATGTTCCTAATGTTCCAGGCCGTGTTCAGCTGGGCCAACGTGCCGATGGACGCCATCAAGGCCGCCACCGAGGGCCTGGGCGAACTGCTCAAGGCCCACATGCCCGAGGGCATGCTGCAGAGCCTGCTGGTCGACGGCGTGATCGCGGGCGTGGGCGGCGTGATCGTCTTCCTGCCGCAGATCCTGATCCTGTTCCTGTTCATCCTGGCGCTCGAGGATTCCGGCTACCTGCCGCGCGCTGCCTTCCTGCTCGACCGCGTGATGGGCACCGTGGGACTGTCGGGCCGCTCGTTCATCCCGCTGCTGTCGAGCTTCGCCTGCGCCATCCCGGGCGTGATGGCCACGCGCACCATCAGCAACTGGCGCGACCGCATCACCACCATCATGATCGCGCCGCTGATGACCTGTTCGGCGCGGCTGCCGGTCTATGCGCTGCTGATCGCGGCCTTCATCCCGGCGCGCACCGTGGCCGGCGTGTTCAACCTGCAGGGCGTGGTGCTGTTCGCGCTCTACGTCTTCGGCATCGTCTCGGCGATGCTGGTGGCCTGGGTCATGAAGCGCTTCCGCGACAACACCCAGCGCTCGTCGCTGATGATGGAACTGCCGGCCTACCGCTGGCCCAATCCGCGCAACCTGCTGCTGGGTCTGTACGAGCGTGCATGGATCTTCATCCAGCGCGTGGGCACGATCATCCTCACGCTGACCATCCTGCTGTGGTTCCTCTCGACCTTCCCGTCGCCGCCCGAGGGCGCAACCGGACCGGCGATCCAGTACAGCCTGGCCGGCATGATCGGCCGCGGCCTCGAGCACATCTTCGCGCCCATCGGCTTCAACTGGCAGATCTCGATCGCGCTGGTGCCGGGCATGGCCGCGCGCGAAGTCGCGGTGGGCGCGCTGGGCACGGTCTACGCGCTCTCGGCCACCGGCGACGACGTGGCCGGCGCGCTCGAGCCGCTGATCGCCGGCAGCTGGTCGCTGGCGACCGCGCTGTCGCTGCTGGTCTGGTACGTGTTCGCGCCGCAATGCATCTCGACCCTGGCCACGGTCAAGCGCGAGACCGGCCAGTGGAAGTACGTGTGGATCATGGCGGGCTACCTGTTCGCGCTGGCCTACATCGCGTGCTTCATCACCTACCACGTTGCGGTGGCTCTCGGGGCGGGGTAAAACCGCCCCTGAAAGGCTAGCTTCCATGGCACAAGAACTGATCGTCGGATTGATCGTCGCGAGCGCCGCGTTCTACGCGGTCTGGCGCTGGATGCCCGCGGGCTGGCGGCGCAGCGCCGCGCGCAAGGTCGCCACCGGCACGCAGCGCGCCGGCCTCGTCGATGCCGAGCGCGCCGAGCAACTGGCGGCCTCGCTCGCCAAGACCTCGGGCTGCGGCTCGTGCGACAGCTGCAACAGCTGCGGTCCCAAATCCCCCCAGAACCCGGCGTCCCCGGCTTCCTCCTCCGCCTCTTCGTCCTCCGCGCGCTGAGGCCGATGCCCGCGCACATCCTCGTCGCCGGCGGCGGCATCGGGGGGCTGGCCACCGCATTGGCGCTGGCCGGCGGCGGCCATCGCGTCGACGTGTTCGAGCAGGCCGCCGCCTTCGGCGACATCGGCGCCGGCGTGCAGCTCGGCCCCAACGTCACGCGGCGCCTGTCGCAGCTCGGCCTCGAAAACTCCCTCGCCCGGGTCGCCGCGCAGCCCGAAGCGCTGGTGGTGCGCAGCGCCGGCAGCGGTGCCGAGATCGGCCGGCTCGCGCTCGGCGCCGCCATGCGTGAACGCTACGGCGCCCCCTACCTCTGCATCCACCGCGCCGACCTGCATGGGCTGCTGCTCGAGGCCGTGCGCGCGCGCGGCACCGGCGCGCTCGTGACCGCCGCGCAGATCGAGCGCGTGGAGCTCAGCGACGAGCTCGTGTGCGTGTCGAGCAGCGACGCGCGCGCCTGGGAGGGCGAGGCGGTGGTCGGTGCCGACGGCCTCTGGAGCGTGGTGCGGCGGCGCCTCGATGCGGCCACGGCCGACCGGCCGCCGCGCATCACCGGCCACACCGCGTGGCGCGCGCTCGCGCGGCAGGACGCGCTGCCGCCCGCGCTGCGCCGCAGCGGGGTCGACGTGTGGCTCGGGCCGCAACTGCATGCGGTGGCCTATCCGGTGCGTGCCGGCGAATGGCTCAACGTGGTGGTCATCGCCGAGTCGGCGCCGGCCGGCAATGCGCATGACTGGGACCAGGCCAGCGGCCTCGCGGCGCTGCAGGCCGCCACGGGCCGCACGGGCGCTTCGTTGCAGGCGCTGCTCGAGGCCATGCCCGGCTGGCGCGCCTGGACCCTGAGCGATCGCCCGCCGCTGGCCTCGGCCGCCGAGATGGCGCACGAGCGGCTGGCGCTGGTGGGCGATGCCGCGCATCCGATGGTGCCGTACCTCGCGCAGGGCGCGGGCATGGCGATCGAGGATGCGGTGGCGCTGTCGGAGGCCTTGGGCGATGGCGGCGCCGCTGCCGTGCCCGCCGCCTTCGCGCGCTACGCGGCCGCGCGCTGGCAGCGCAATGCGCAGGTGCAGGCGAAGGCACGGCGCAACGGGCAGATCTTCCATGCCAGCGGGCTGGTGCGGCTGGGCCGCGACCTCGCGATGCGCGCGCTCGGCGAGCGGCTGCTCGACCAGCCCTGGCTGTACGGCGGCTAGCTCCCTGAGAGTTCTCTAGAGCCTGAACGACTGCAGGTGTTCGATGCGCTCGGCCAGCCCCTCGGGCCCGAGGTAGTGCCCCATCGAGCCGCTGCGCACCTGGATCAGCGTGCCCTCGAGCTCGGCCAGCAGCGCGTCGCGGTCGACGATGAAGGCGGCCGGCACGTCGATGCCCGCGCGCGCGCAGGCCTCGGCGATCAGCCGCGCGCTCGCGGGCGCGCCGCATGCCACGCAGGCGACCACGGCCGTCATGTTGGGCTCCGCGCCATTGGCCAGCAGCGCGGTCGTGAGTTCGGGCGAGATCTGCCCGTCGATGTTCGCCAGCACCTCGGCCGAGACCGGCGCGCCCGCGCGCACCAGCGCGGCCGCGGCCGCATAGGCGCTGCGGCTCACCGCCATGTCGGTGGCCAGCGCGCTGCCCTGCAGCGGCCCTTCGAAGCGAACGCCCGCGGCCGCGAGATCGACCACCAGCGCCGCGTCGTCGACCGCGATCGCATGGCGCAGCGCGGTGCGCGCCACCGCGGGCTGGCGGCGCAGGCTGCCGTCGGCCAGCGGCGTGCGCCAGTCGACCACGGCGCGGCAGTAGAAGGTGACCAGCTTGTCCATCAGGTCGATGTCCAGCCCATGCGTCTGGTGGCGGTCGTCGATGTAGGCCAGCAGTGCGTGGCCCGAGTAGCAGTCGCCCGTGGGCGCGAGCGGATCCTCGTCGAGGTGCAGCGCGGCGAAGGCGCCGAACAGGTCGTTCGCGACCACGCTCAGGCCGTCCTCGTGCAGCGCATGGGTCCAGGCCGGCGGCAGGCCCTGCTTCCAGGCCACGACCTGCCCGTGCTCGGCGCCGGGCTCGACCACCGTGTAGATGCGGTCGCAGTATTCGAAGCCGCCGAAGGGCAGGTGCGTGAGCTTGCCGCGCCAGCGCAGGCCGTGGGTCTGGGCGCCTTCCTCGGCCAGTTCCTGCTCGTGCTCGATCCAGCCCTGCAGGTCGCGGTAGCCGTCGCTGCCGTCCCAGAACAGCTCCGACCAGCTGATGTTCTCGATGTTGCCGTTCATCTCGAGCGCGAGGTCGTAGTCGAGGCGCCCGCCCGCCGTGAGCCGCCACAGCGCGAGCAGCGGTTCGGGCAGCGGGCCCGCGCACATCGCCTGGATCGCCGAGATGCGGTGCGCCGGCATCGGCGGCTGCGCATCGAAGATCACCCGGTCCGCGAACAGCGCCACGCCGTGTTCGCGCAGGGTGTCGAGTTCATCGGCCGAAAACTGGATGTCGTTCATGGCGCCTCCGTTGTTCCCAAAATGTAGCGCGCTGGGCCGCGGGGGCAATGGGTGCCACCCTCGGTTCAGGCGGGCGCGGCGCCGGCCGGCCACTCGATGCGATCGAACAGGCGCCGCAGCCGGGCCTGGCGTGTCGGGCTGAACTGGCCGAACCAGGCGATGCGGCCCAGCAGGTGGCCGCGGAAATCGGCGAGCCCGGCGGCGTTCTGGCTCGCGGGACCGTGCAGCGTGCATTGATGCAGCAGCGCGCGCAGGCGGTCGAAGTCGGCGCGCGGCGCATTGGGACGGTCGTTGACGACCACGCCGGTCACGCGCTGCTGGCGGTGCCGCGGCATGCAGCGCAGCTTGCGTGGATGGAGCTCGAAGCCCTCGTCGGCGGCGATGCCGCCGACCCAGGCCCGCAACGCATCGAAGCGCAGGCGCAGCGATTCGTCGCCCGAGAACACCAGGTCGTCGGCATAGCGCGTGTAGGTGGCGCCGAAGACCCAGGCCAGGCCCTCGAGCCGCAGGTCGAGCCGGAAGGCGCAGAGATTGGCCAGCGCGGGCGAGCAGGGCGAGCCCTGCGGCAGGTGCGCCTCGGCCAGCCGTTTGCCGCCCATGAGGTCGAGCCCGCCGTCGTCGCGCAGGCGCTCGATGACCGCGGCGTCGGTGCGGTGCGTGCACAGCGCGGTGAGCGTGCGCGCCACGCCGTCGGGATAGCCCAGCGTGCGCCAGGTGGCATGCACGCGCGAGGCGCGCACGCCGGCGAAGAAGTCGCGCAGGTCGAAGCCGATCACCACCGCCTTGCCGGCATGCGCGGCGGCATGGCTCGCGACCGAGCGGCCCGGCACGAAGCCATGTGCCGCCTCGTGCACGGGCACGCGCGCGAGCAGCGCGTCGAGGATGCCGCGCTGCGCGCGCTTCAGCTCGGGCCGTGGGATCTCGAGCAGCCGCAGGCCACCGAGGCGCTTGGGCTGCAGCTGGTAGCGGTAGTGGCGGGCGGGCGCGGGGCTCGTGCCTTGCGGCGTGCGAAAGGCCTGCGCGGGCGACGCCAGCCATTCGAGGCGCTGCGGATCGAGGTCCAGCCAGCGCGCGAGTTCGGCCTGCGTCGGCAGCGCAGGCAGCGCGAGGTGGTCGAGCCCGAGCGGGCGCGGGAACATCTGCGCGGGCCGCAGGATGATGCGCCGCACGCGCGGCGGCTCGTCCTGCTCGAAGGCGGCATCGAATTCGGGCAGGTCGTGGATCGCTTGCGCCAGCGCGGGCAGGTCGGTGCGCCGCCACGTGGCCGGCGAGCGTCGGGCCAGCGCTTCGATGAGCGGCGCGAGCCAGGGCGCATCGCTGCCCAGCGTGGCCGCGGCCCGCGCGCGCAGGGCGCCCGGCGCGGTGCCGCCGGGCTGCCTCGCATCGGCGAGCAGCGCGCGGGCGAGGCTGCGCGCGATCCACTCCCTGTAATTCGGTTCACGCGTCATGGATGAGGGCCGCGAAGCCGTTGAAGAGGGTGGCCACGGCGCTTCAACCAGCCGGTGAAGCGCCAGCTGTCCTGCGCGTGAGCGCAGTCCCGCTTGCGCGCCGGAATGGGCAACCATCCATCCACCGCGGGGGTACCCCGCAGCACGAGGCAAGGCGACGGATCGCAGGGCCTCGTCGTGTCTTGAAGCGCCGGTGCCGCGCGGATTGTAGGAGGCGAATCATGCGCGGCCGGGTGCGGCCGCGCGGGCACTCAGAGGTCGGTGCGCAGGCGCCAGATCTCCGGGAACAGCACCACGTCGAGCATCTTGCGCAGGTAGCTCACGCCGCCCGTGCCGCCGGTGCCGCGCTTGAAGCCGATCACGCGTTCGACGGTGGTGACGTGGCGGAAGCGCCAGAGGCGGAAGGCATCCTCGATGTCGGTGAGCTTCTCGCCGAGCTGGTAGAGGTCCCAGTGCCGGTGCGGCTCGCGGTAGACCTGCAGCCAGGCGGCCTCGACGCCGTCGCTGGCCTCGTAGGGCTGGGTCCAGTCGCGCTCGAGGCGGTCGGCGGGCACGTCCAGACCGTGGCGCGCGAGCAGGCGCAGCGACTCGTCGTAGAGCGAGGGGGAACGCCAGGCGGCTTCGACCTGGGCCAGCAGGTCGGGGCGGTGCGCATGCGGCTTGAGCATGGCGGGGTTCTTGTTGCCGAGCGCGAACTCGATGCAGCGGTACTGTGCGCTCTGGAAGCCGCTCGAGCTCGCGAGGTAGGGGCGCATCGCGGTGTATTCGGGCGGCGTCATGGTCGACAGCACGGTCCAGGCACCGACCAGCTGTTCCATGATGCGGCTCACGCGCGCCAGCATCTTGAAGGCATCGGGCAACTGCTCGCTCGCGATGCAGGCGGTGGCGGCGCGCAGCTCGTGCAGCATCAGCTTCATCCAGAGCTCGCTGGTCTGGTGCTGCACGATGAACAGCATCTCGTCGTGCGCGGGCGAGAGCGGATGCTGGGCGTTGAGGATCTCGTCGAGGTGCAGGTAGTCGCCGTAGCTCATCGACGCGCTGAAATCCAGCTGCGCCTTCTCTTCGTGGACGATCTCTTCGGGGCGCTTCTCGGTGCTCATGTCACTGCGTTCTTGCGGTTGAATTCGGGGCGTCGCCACTCGCCGGTCTCGAGCACCTGCACCAGCTGCTCGACGGAATTCCAGACGTCCTCGAAGCCGAGGTACAGCGGCGTGAAGCCGAAGCGCAGGATGTCGGGCATCTGCGCGTCGCCGGCGCGGAAGTCGCCGATCACGTTGCGCGCGATCAGCGCCTGCACGATCGCATAGGCGCCTTCGTCGCGGCTCAGGCACACCTGCGAGCCGCGGCGCGCATGCTCGCGCGGCGTGACCAGCGACAGGCCGTGGCCCGCGCAGCGCTCCTCGACCAGCGCGATGAACAGGTCGGTCAGTGCGAGCGACTTGGCGCGCAGCGCGCCCATGCCGCCGCGCTCGCCGTCGAAGGGCTCGGCCGCGAGCACGGTGTCGAGGCCGCATTCGAGCGCCGACAGCGAGACGATCGGCTGCGTGCCGCAGAGGTAGCGCGCCACGCCCGGCGCGGGCCGGTAGTGCGGCGTGAACTCGAACGGCGCCGCATGGCCCCACCAGCCCGACAGCGGCTGCTCGAAGCGCCCGGCATGGCGCGTGTGCACCCAGGCGAAGGCCGGCGCGCCGGGGCCGCCGTTGAGGTACTTGTAGCCGCAGCCGATGGCGTAGTCGGCCTCGGCCTCGTTGAGCGCCACCGGCACCGCGCCCGCGCTGTGGGCCAGGTCCCAGACCGCGAGCGCGCCGGCCTCATGCGCGGCGGCGGTGATGGCCTTCATGTCGTGCATGGCGCCGGTGCGGTAGTTGACGTGCGTGAGCATCAGCACCGCGACCTCGTCGGTCAGCGCGCCGGGCAGCTCGTCGGCCTCGATCAGCTGGAGCGTGAAGCCGCGCTCGCGGCACAGCGACTCGGCGATGTAGAGGTCGGTCGGGAAGTTGCTGCGCTCGCTCACCACCAGCTTGCGGCCGCTGTCCTTCTGCTGCGAGAGCGCGGCGAACAGCACCTTGTAGAGGTTGACCGAGGTGCTGTCGGTGCACACCACCTCGCCGGGCGCGGCGCCGACGAGGCGCGCGACCTTGTCGCCCAGGCGCTGCGGCAGGTCGAACCAGCTCGCGGTGTTCCAGGAGCGGATCAGGCCTTCGCCCCATTCCCTGGCCACCACTTCGGCGATGCGCGCGGGCGCGGCCTTGGGCAGCACGCCGAGCGAGTTGCCGTCGAGGTAGATCACGCCGTCGGGCAGCGTGAACTGGTCGCGCAGGGCGCGCAGCGGGTCTTGCGCGTCGAGCGCGCGGCAGTCTTCGAGGGTGGTCGTCATGGGTCTTGGCGGATCAAAGCTCGCGCAGCACGGCGCGAACGGGGGAGGCATCGGCGCTCACCAGCCTGAGCGGCAGCGCGATGAGTTCGTAGTCGCCCTCGGGTACCTCGTCGAGCACGAGGTTCTCGAGCACGCGCAGGCCGCGGCGGCGGATCGCCTGGTGGCTGTCGAGCGTCTTGCTGTCGGCCGGGTCGATGCTCGCGGTGTCGATGCCGATGAGCTTCACGCCCATGGCCGCGAGGCGCTCGACCGTCGACGGCGCATAGGCGGCGAGCTGGCCGTCCCAGCGATCGACCGGCATGGCGGCATAGGTGCGCACCAGCACGCGCGGCGGCAGCTGGCTCGTGACCGCGTGGGCGATGTGCGCCCACTCGACCAGCGGGCCGCGGCCGATGGCGTGGATCACGCGGCAGGGGCCGATGAAGGCGTCGAGCGAGACGTCGCCGATGGTGGCGCCCTCGGGGTCGTAGTGCAGCGGGGCGTCGGCGTGCGAGCCCACGTGCGGCGACATCGTGATCGCGCTCACGTTGACCGGGCAGCCGGGCCCGATGGTGGCGCACCACTGTTGCGTATAGGGCGTGTCGCCCGGAAACACCGGGCTGCCCGCGTGCACGGGGGCGGAGATGTCCCAGAGTCGTCGTGGTGCGGTCATGGTGGCTGAATCGGTGTCACGAAGCGGTGTCACGAAGGGTGGGGTTCGGGTGGCAACAATGCCGGTGGGCCGAGGCAGCCAGTGTGGGCCGGATGCCGGCTTGCCACAAGCCGTTGCGCGGTGCCGGATGCTATTCGCAAGAGTTGCTTGAAGTCGAGAAGTTATCCATGGGTTCGAATGAAATTGGATAATCCATTCTCAAACGACCGATTCTGGAAAAAATCATGCAAGCCGACCTCGATCGCACCGACCTCCAGCTGCTGCGCGCGCTGCAGGACAACGCCCGCCTGACCTCGGGCGAGCTCGCGCAGATGGCGCACCTGTCGCAGTCGCCGTGCTGGCGGCGCGTGAAGAAGCTCGAGGACGACGGCGTGATCGGCGGCTATCACGCGGGCCTGAACCGGCGCGCGCTGGGCTTCGGCGTGATGGCCTTCGTGATGGTGGGCATCGACCACCAGACCGAGATCTCGTCGCGCGCCTTCGAGGACGCGGTCTGCGCCATCCCCGAGGTCGTGATGTTCCACGGCATCTCGGGGCCCGAGGACTTCATCCTGGTGGTGGTGGCGAAGGACCTCGACGCCTACTCGGAGCTGCTGCAGCGCAAGCTGCACCGCCTGCCGGGCGTGCGCCACGTGCAGACCTATTTCTCGCTGCAGGAATTCAAGGGCCGCGTGGGCGGCCTGCCGGTGCCGGCGGCCTGATCAGTGCAGGGTGTCGGGCAGCGCGCCGAGCCCGTGGCGCAGCCGCGCGCGCTGGCAGGCGTCGCTGCCGGCCTGCAGCTCATGGCAGGGATTGGGCCGCCACTCGTAGATGCCGCAGGCCACCGACTGGCCGATCTTGCCGGTGAGGGCCGCGCAGCGCGCGGGCGTGTGGTCGGTGCCGCGCATGCGGCACAGCGTGTCGTTGACCTCGACGGCCAGGCCCGAGGGCACCCGGCCACCGTTGTCGTCGAGCTCGTGCACGCTGAAGTCGACGCGGTAGCTGGCGCAGCAGGCGCCGCATTGCTGGCAGGCGTTCATGGCGGGCTGTGCGTCGAAGGAGGCGAGGGAAGGGGCGCTCAGAGCCTGCCGAGCAGCAGGAACTCCATCAGCGCCTTCTGCGCATGCAGGCGGTTCTCGGCCTCGTCCCAGACCACCGACTGCGGGCCGTCGATGACCTCGGCCTGCACTTCCTCGCCGCGGTGCGCGGGCAGGCAGTGCATGAACAGCGCGTCGGGCTGGGCCACGCGCATCATCTCCTCGTCCACGCACCAGTCGGCGAAGGCCTTGCGGCGCGCCTCGTTCTCGGCCTCGTAGCCCATGCTGGTCCAGACGTCGGTGGTCACCAGGTCGGCGCCGCGGCAGGCTTCCATCGGGTCCTTGTAGACCTTGTAGCTGTCGCCCGAGCGGATGCCGGCGATCGACTGGTCGACCTCGTAGCCGCTGGGCGTGCTCACGTGCACGGTGAAGCCGAGGATCTCGGCCGCCTGCAGCCAGGTGTTGGCCATGTTGTTGCCGTCGCCCACCCAGGCCACCGTCTTGCCCTGGATCGAGCCGCGGTGCTCGATGTAGGTGAAGATGTCCGCGAGGATCTGGCAGGGGTGGAACTCGTTGGTCAGGCCGTTGATGACCGGCACGCGCGAATGCGCGGCGAAGGCGTCGATCTTGGTCTGCTCGTAGGTGCGGATCATCACCAGGTCGACCATGCGGCTGATGACCTTGGCGCTGTCCTCGATCGGCTCGGCGCGGCCGAGCTGGCTGTCGCCCGTGGTCAGGTGCACCACGCTGCCGCCGAGCTGGTACATGCCGGCCTCGAAGCTCACGCGGGTGCGCGTGCTGGCCTTCTCGAAGATCATGGCCAGCGTGCGGTCGGTCAGCGGCTGGTGCTTCTCGTAGGTCTTGAACTTCTTCTTGATGACCGCCATGCGGTCGAACAGGTAGGCGTACTCGTCGGCCGAGAAGTCCGAGAACTGCAGGTAGTGGCGGATGGCTGGCGTCGCGCTGGCACTCGTCATTTGGGGGCGGGCTCCGAGAGGAAGGTCTTCACGATCGGCGCGAGGATGGCGACGATCTCGTCGGCCTCGGCGATGCTCAGGATCAGCGGCGGCACCAGGCGGATCACGCTGTCGGCGGTCACGCTCAGCAGCAGGCCGGCATCGCAGGCGCGGTTGAGGATCGCGCCGCAGGGGCGGTCGAGCTCGATGCCCAGCATCAGGCCCTGGCCGCGCACTTCCTTCACGCCGGGCAGGCCGCCGAGTTCGCGCTCGAGCGCGGCCTTCAGGTGGGCGCCGACGTTGGCGGCGTTCTCGAGCAGCTTCTGCTCTTCCATGATGCGGATGGTCTCGATGCCGGCGCGCATGGCGAGCGGGTTGCCGCCGAAGGTGGTGCCGTGGTTGCCGGGGCCGAAGATGTTGGCGGCCTTGGGGCCGGCCACCACGGCGCCGATCGGCACGCCCGAGCCCAGGCCCTTGGCCAGCGGCATGACGTCGGGCTTGATGCCAGCCCACTGGTGGGCGAACCACTTGCCGGTGCGGCCCATGCCGCACTGCACCTCGTCGATCATCATGAGCCAGTCGCGCTCGTCGCACAGCGCGCGCACCTGCTTCAGGTACTCGATGCGCATCGGGTGGATGCCGCCTTCGCCCTGGATGGTCTCGAAGAACACGGCGACCACGTTGGGATTGCCCTCGGTGGCCTTCTTCAGGGCCTCGATGTCGTTGAGCGGCACGCGGATGAAGCCCTCGACCAGCGGGCCGAAGCCCTTCTGCACCTTGGGATTGCCGGTGGCCGACAGGGTGGCGATGCTGCGGCCGTGGAAGGCGGCTTCATAGACCACGATCTCGGGGCGCTCGATGCCCTTGTCGTGGCCGAACTTGCGCGCCAGCTTCAGGGCGGCTTCGTTGGCTTCGAGGCCGGTGCAGCAGAAGAAGGCATTGGTCAGGCCCGAGAGCTCGGTCAGCTTGGCGGCGAGCTTTTCCTGGCCGGTCACGTGGTAGTAGTTGGAGCTGTGGATCAGCTTGCTGACCTGGTCCTGCAGCGCGGGCACCAGCTCGGGATGGTTGTGGCCCAGCGTGTTGACGGCGATGCCGCCGAGGCCGTCGAGGTAGGCGCGGCCGTTCGTGTCCCAGACTCGGCAACCCTGACCGTGCGACAGCGCGATCGGAAGGCGGCCGTAGGTGTTCATGACGTGGGGCGAGGTGGGCTCGACGGTAGCGCTCATTCGGTTCTCCAGTAAGGGAAGGCGGATTCTAGGCGGCGAGTTTGACGCTGGCGTTGAGGATTCCGCATCACAGCAATGCCCTGCGGCGGGTGGAAGGCAGGAGGGCGCGGATAGAATCCTTGCTGCACCGCAACAGCTCGCTACGGCTTGCGGTCGCCTCTTCCCAAACGATGATTTCCCCCACCGCCACCGAGATCTTCATCCAAGGCATCACGCACGACGGCCGCACCTTTCGCCCGAGCGACTGGGCCGAGCGGCTGGCCGGCGTGATGTGCTCCTTCCGGCCCGGCGGGGCCTATCCGGGCAGCCACCTGAGCTATTCGCCGTGGTGCGTGCCGACCACCATCAACGGCGTGAAGTGCGTGGTGGTGAACAGCGCGCTGCGCGAGGCCGAACCCATGGCCTGGGACTTCTGCGTGAACTTCGCGCGCGACAACGACCTGCAGGTGGCCGAGGCCTGCCTGGTGCCCGATCCGGATCACCAGCACAAGGCCGGGCTCCAGCGGACCCCGCCGACGCCGGTCAAGAAGCCCTGAGCGGTCGACCGCTTTTCCTTTTTCGACAAACCGTTCGCCCATGAAAAAACCGCCCGAAGGCGGTTTTTCACTTTGCTGCAGCGCACCCCGATCAAACGGCGGACCGGCACGAACCGGTCCGGGCTTGCCTGACAGGTGTCAGGCGGCGGCCTTTTCAGGCGCGAGGGCCAGGGCCTTGACCTTGGCCGACAGGCGGCTCTTGTCGCGAGCAGCCTTGTTCTTGTGGAAGATGCCCTTGTCGGCGACCGTGTCGACGATGCTCTGGGCCTTGGCGAACAGCTCGGTCGCCTTGGTCTTGTCGCCGGCCAGGACGGCCTTTTCGACGTTCTTGACGGCGGTGCGGTACTTCGAGCGCAGCGAGGTGTTCGCTGCGTTCAGCTTGGTGTCCTGGCGGACGCGCTTGCGGCCCGACGCCAGGCGCGGGTTCTTCTTCTTGGGCTTGGTAGATGCCATGGTAGTGTTCTCTCAGTGTCTGAGGATGATGCAGCAAAGCCCTCCATTATAGGCCGGACGGCGAAATCTGGCCAGAACCGCCATTTCATGCGCTTTGCGGGGCCTACACTCCCCCCGTGTCGCTGCTCAAATCCGCCTCCACCGTCTCCCTGCTGACCCTCGCCTCGCGCATCACCGGCCTCGTGCGCGACGTGCTGTTCGCCTCGGTGTTCGGCGTCAGCGCGCTGACCGACGCCTTCAACGTCGCCTTCCGGATTCCGAACCTGTTCCGCCGGGTTTTCGGCGAGGGCGCGTTCAGCCAGGCCTTCGTGCCGGTGCTGGCGGCCACGCGCACCGAGCGCGGCGATGCCGGCGCCAAGGAACTGGTCGACCATGTCGCCACGCTGCTGACCTGGATGCTGGTGCTGGTGTGCGTGGCCGGCGTGGTCGGCGCGCCGTGGCTGGTCTGGGCCATGGCCAGCGGCCTCGCGGGCTTCGATGCCGCGGTGGTCATGACGCGCTGGATGTTCCCCTACATCGGCTTCATGTCGCTGGTGGCGCTGGCGGGCGGCATCCTCAATACCTGGCGCAAGTTCGCGGTGCCGGCGGCCTCGCCGGTGCTGCTCAACATCGCGCTGATCCTGTCGATCCTGTTCGGCGCGCCGCTGTTCCGCCGCTGGGGCATCGAGCCGATCTATGCCCAGTGCGTGGGCGTGATGGTGGGCGGGGTGCTGCAACTGGCGCTGCAACTGCCCGCGCTGCGCAAGCTCGGGCTGCTGCCGCGCATCGGCGCGAGCTTCAAGGCGCTGCGCACCGCCTGGGCCGACCCCGACACGCGCAAGATCGCGCGCCTCATGCTGCCCGCGCTGCTCGGCGTGAGCGTGGCGCAGATCTCGCTGCTGATCAACACGCAGATCGCCTCGCACCTGGCCACCGGCAGCGTGACCTGGGTCACCAACGCCGACCGGCTGATGGAGTTCCCGACCGCCATGCTTGGCGTGGCACTGGGCGTGGTGCTGATGCCGCAGCTGGCCGGCGCGCGCGCGGCCAAGGACGACGCGCGCTATTCGTCGCTGCTCGACTGGGGCTTGCGCCTGGTGCTGCTGCTCGCGGCGCCGTGCGCGGTGGCGCTGCTGCTGTTCTCGCAGCCGCTGGTGGCGGTGCTGTTCCACAACGGCGCCTATGGCGGCGAGGACGTGCGCCGCACCACCGTCGCGCTGATGGGCTACGGCGTCGGCCTGGTCGGCATCGTGGCCATCAAGGTGCTTGCGCCGGGCTACTACGCCAAGCACGACACGCGCACGCCGATGCTGATCGCGGTCGGCGTGCTGATCCTGACCCAGGTGCTCAACCTGTTCCTGGTGCCGGTGCTGCAGCACGCGGCGCTGACCCTGACCATCGGCATCGGCGCGCTGGTCAATGCGAGCTGGCTGCTGGCGGGCCTGATCCGCCGCGGCAGCTACAAGCCCGAGCCCGGCTGGGGCCGCTTCGCGCTGCAGGTGCTCGCGGGCTCGCTGGTGCTGGCCGCGCTGCTGGCCTGGGCCTCGGGGCATTTCGACTGGATCGGCCTACGCGAGCAGCGCTTCTGGCGCATCGGCCTGCTCGCGATGCTGGTGACCGGCGCCGCGCTGCTCTATTTCGCGGTGCTGGCCGCCGCCGGCGTGCGGCTGCGCAGCTTCATGCGGCGCTGAGCCCCCGACGATCGGCAGTGCCGAAGCCCTTGGCAATCCGCATGTCCCCCGCCTTGACGCTGCCGGCCCCGCTCCTCTACAAAGCCACATGACGACGTTCAGCTTCCAGGTCCCCACCGCACTCGAGTATTTCGAGTCGCTCGTGCAGAGCGACGACCAGTTCCCGCTGCTCGAAGCCGCCGCCAGCATCGCGCAGGACGAGTACCCCGACCTCGACGTCCAGCAGGTGCTCGGCGACGTCGACCAGCTGCTGGCCCGCCTCAAGCGCCGCCTGCCGTCCGACGCCGCGCCGCTCGCGCGGCTGCGCGCGCTCAACCAGTTCTTCTTCAACGACCTGAACTTCGGCGGCAACGTCAACGACTACTACGACCCCGACAACAGCTACCTCAACGCGGTGCTGCGCACGCGCCGCGGCATCCCGATCTCGCTCGCGGTGCTGTGGATGGAGCTGGCGCAGGGCCTGGGGCTGCAGGCGCGCGGCATCGGTTTCCCGGGGCACTTCATGCTCAAGGTGACGCTGCCCAAGGGGCAGGTGGTGATCGATCCCTTCACCGGCAAGTCGCTCTCGCGCGAGGAGCTCAGCGAGCGGCTCGAGCCCTACAAGCGCGGCAACGGCCTGGTCGGCGAATTCGACGTGCCGCTGGGCCTGTACCTGCAGCCCGCGAGCTCGCGCGAGATCATCGGCCGCATGCTGCGCAACCTGAAGGAAGTGCACCGCGCGCAGGAGGACTGGCAGCGGCTCATCGCCGTGCTCGACCGCATCATCGCGCTGCTGCCCGAGGCCTGGGGCGAGTACCGCGACCGCGGCATCGCCCATGCCGAGCAGGGCAGCACGGCCGCCGCGGTGCGCGACCTCGAGGCCTACCTGGCCCACGCCGAGGACGCGCTCGACATCGACGCCATCGCGGAGCGCGTGGCCGCGCTGCGGCGCGCGGCCAGCTGATGGCCACCCGGGCGGGCCCCACCGGCGCGCCCGCTCTCGGCGCCGTGCACGGCTTCCACGGCATGGAGCCGGTGCTGCCGGTGGCCGACGTCGGCCGCGCCGCGCGCTGGTTCTGCGAGGTGCTGGGCTTCGAGCTCGACTTCATCGCGGGCGAGCCGCCGAGCTACGGCCGCGTCAGGCAGTTGCCGGCCGGCGCCGGCCAGCCGATCTACCTGCGCCTGTGGCAGACCGGCGCGCGAGAGCCGCGTCCCTGGCGTGGCGAGTTCGTGATCCAGGTCGGCCACGACATCGACGGCCTGCATGCGGCCTACCTGAAGCGCGGCGTCACGGTCATCGAGGCGCCGGTGTCGCAGCCCTGGGGCACGCGCGAGTTCGCGATCCGCGAGCCCGACGGGCATGTGCTGCGCTTCTGCGGCCGCCCGTAGCGGCCGGCTCGCCGGAATTGAAACGATTTTTTACAACTGGGCCGGCCGATTCCTGTCGATCCGGCCGGCCGTCGCTCGACGTGTCAACAGGAGCAGGCAGATTCGAGACTTCGACGCCGTTCCCGATTTCCACTTCCAACCCCCTCTAGGAGCAACGACATGCGATTCATGATTCTGGTCAAGGCCAATGCGGATTCCGAAGCCGGCGTGATGCCCAGCACCGAGATCCTCACCGCGATGGGCAAGTACAACGAGGAACTGGTGAAGGCCGGCGTGCTGCTGGCCGGCGAGGGCCTGCATCCCAGCTCGAAGGGCGTGCGCGTGCGCTGCGAGGGCCCGACCAAGCGCACCGTCATCGACGGTCCCTTCGCCGAAACCAAGGAGCTGCTGGCCGGCTTCTGGCTGTTCCAGGTGAAGTCGAAGGAAGAGGCCATCGAGTGGATCAAGCGCAGCCCGTTCCAGGAGGGCGAGATCGAGATCCGCCAGGTCTTCGAGGCTGCCGACTTCGGCGATTCGATGACGCCCGAGCTGCTCGCGCAGGAAGATCGCCTGCGCGCCGAGACCGAGGCCCGCACCCAGGGCGGCCGCTGAGCGCCGCGCGCAAACCGCCAGGAGAACCGCCATGCGATTCATGCTGCTGATGATCCCCCACGGCTACGAGAACGCCGCGCCCGGCACCATCCCCGACGACGTCGACGCGGTGTCGGCCATGATGGCCTACAACGCATCGATGCAGGAGGCCGGCATCCTGATCAGTTGCGACGGCCTGCACCCGCCCTCGATGGGCGCGCGCGTGAGCTTCCCGGGCCGCAAGCCCACGGTGGTCGACGGCCCCTTCGCCGAGGCCAAGGAAGTGCTCGGCGGCTTCTGGATCATCGACGTGCCCTCGCGCGCCGCCGCCATCGAATGGGCCACGCGCTGCCCCGGCGGCGAGAACGAGGTCATCGAGGTGCGCCAGATCCAGGAGGTCGAGGACTATCCGGCCGAAGTGCAGGCGCTGACCGCCGAGGCCTTCCCCTCGATGCAGACCCTCAAGAAGCCTGCCAACTGAGCCGGTGAGCCAGAACCCGGGCACCGCCGCGATCCACCGCACCGTCGAGGCGGTGTGGCGCATGGAGTCGGCCAAGATCATCGCCACCGTCGCGCGCATGGTGCGCGACGTGGGCCTGGCCGAGGAGCTGGCCCAGGACGCGCTGGTCTCGGCGCTCGAGCAGTGGAGCGAATCGGGCGTGCCCGACAACCCCGCGGCCTGGCTCACCGCCGTGGCCAAGCGCCGCGCGCTCGACCGTCTGCGCCACCTGCAGCTGGCCGAGCACAAGGCCGGCGAGATCGGCCGCGAGCTCGATGCGCGGCACGAGATCGCGCAGGCCGATTTCGCCGAGGCGGTCGACACCGCGCTCGACGACGACATCGGCGACGACCTGCTGCGGCTGGTCTTCACCGCCTGCCACCCGGTGCTGTCGACCGAGGCGCGCGTGGCGCTCACGCTGCGCCTGCTCGGCGGCCTCGCCACCGACGAGATCGCGCGCGCCTTCCTGGTCACCGAGCCCACCGTCGCGCAGCGCATCGTGCGCGCCAAGCGCACCCTGGCCGAGGCGCGCGTGCCCTTCGAGGTGCCGCGCCGCGCCGAGTTCGAATCGCGGCTGGCCTCGGTGCTCGAGGTGCTCTACCTGATCTTCAACGAGGGCTATGCCGCCACCGCGGGCGACGACTGGATGCGTCCCGCGCTGTGCGAGGAGGCGCTGCGCCTGGGCCGCATCGTGGCCGAGCTGATGCCCGCGGCGTCGGAGGTGCACGGGCTGGTCGCGCTGATGGAGATCCAGGCCTCGCGCACCGCCGCGCGCGTCGGGCCTTCGGGCGAGCCGGTGCTGCTGCTCGAGCAGAACCGCGCGCGCTGGGACCACGTGCTGATCGGCCGCGGCCTGGCCGCGCTGGCGCGTGCCGAGGCGCTCGGCGGCGCGCTCGGCCCCTATGCGCTGCAGGCCGCCATCGCCGCCTGCCACGCCCGCGCGCGGACGGCCGAGCAGACCGACTGGGGCCGCATCGCCGCGCTCTACGACGCGCTGGCCCAGCTCGCGCCGTCGCCGATCGTCGAGCTCAACCGCGCGGTCGCGCTGTCGATGGCCTTCGGTCCGGCCGCGGGGCTCGAGGTGGCCGATGCGCTGCTGGCCGAGCCCGCGCTGCAGGGCTACCACCTGCTGCCGACGGTGCGCGGCGACCTGCTGTTCAAGCTGGGCCGGCTCGACGAGGCGCGGCGCGAGTTCGAGCGCGCGGCCGGCCTGACGCGCAATGGCCGCGAGAAGGCGCTGCTGGCCGCGCGCGCACGCGCCTGCCTGGGCTGACTCAGCCGCGCGCCAGCCCGCCCGCGTCCGACGGCGAACCCGGCAGCCCGAACTGGTGCCAGGCACGGCGCAACTGCGTGTCGGAACCAAAGCCCGACAGCTCGGCCGCTCGCGTCACGCTGGCGCCCGAGGCCAGCGCCAGTTGCGCGGCCGCCAGCCGCAGCCGGCGCAGGTAGGCCAGCGGCGCCACGCCGGCATGCTCGACGAACAGCCGCGTGAGGTGGCGCGCCGAGGTGTGGGCCACCTCGGCCATGCGCGGCACGTTCCAGTCGGCCTGCGGTCGTTCGCTGACCGCGTCCTGCACGCGGTGCAGCGCGGCATGCAGGTGGTTGCGGTAGGCCAGGAAGGGCGACAGCTCGGGGTCGTGCGGGCCGCGCCGCAGCGCCACCACCATGGTCTGCGCGACCTGCGCCGCCAGCGCCTCGCCGCAGGTGTCGGCGATGCGGTGCAGCAGCAGGTCGATGCCGGTGGTGACGCCGGCGCTGCTGTAGACCGGTGGATCGAGCACGAACACCCGATTGCCCACCACCTCGCAGCGCGGCTCCACGGCGCGCAGCTCGTCGAGGTGATGGTGGTGCGTGGTGGCGCGCCGTCCGGCCAGCGCGCCCGCGTGGGCGGCCAGCAGGCTGCCGGCGCAGATGGTCAGCAGCTCGAGCCGTCCCGCCTCCAGCCGCAGGCCGCGCAGCCAGTGCAGCAGGTCCTGGGTCTCGGGCGTGTCGATCGGGATCGTGTCGCCCGGCATGCCGACCAGCACCACCCAGGCGGCGCTGTCGGCACCATTGGCGGCGGGCAGGTCCGGCAGCGGCGCCAGCCCGGTCAGCGCGATGCCGACCGAGCCGACCGTGTCGGGCCGCGGGCTCGCGAACTCGATCGCGAAGCGCGGCGGCGCCCCGGCGGCGCGCAGCCGCTGGTTGGCGATGCGCAGCGCCTCGGCCGGCCCGGCCCAGTCGAGCACCAGGCTGCCGGGCAGCAGCACGAAGACGACGCGGATCAGGGTGGGTTGTGCGTCCATGCGTAGTCCATCTGGCGCGCGGTGCGCTCGGCCAGTTCGCGGCCGGCCAGGCGCTCGACCAGATGCAGGCTCATGTCGATGCCGGCACTGATGCCGGCCGAGCTCAGGATCCGGCCGCCGTCGACCCAGCGCACGCCTTCGCGCACCTCGAGCGCGGGGAAGCGTTCGCGCAGATCGGCCAGGTCCTCCCAGTGCGTGGTGACGGCCTGGTCGGTGACCACGCCGCTGGCCGCGAGCAGGAAGACGCCGGTGCAGACCGAGGCCACCAGCCGCGCACCCGCGGCCTGCCGCGCGATCCACTGCAGCGTGGCGGCGCTCGCGAGCGGCGCGTCGACCACGCCGCCGGGCACGAGCAGCAGGTCGGCCTGCGGCGCGTCGGCCAGGTCGTGCGCGGCCAGCAGCTGCAGCCCGGCGCGCGCCTGCACCGGCCGCGCGGGCGCGCCCTCGGCCACGGCCGCGACCTCGAAGGGCGCCGGTTCGTCCGGCCGCAGCCGCCGGTGCACGCGGCTCGCGGTGGTGAACACCTCGAACGGGCCCGCGAAGTCCAGGGCCTCGATGCCGTCGAAGGCCAGGATCAGCACGCGCAGCGCGGCGCCCGGTGAAGAACTCATGCCGCGCGTTCCAGCGCCTGCGCCACGCCGCAGATGGTCGCGAAGCGTCCCGCGAGCACGGTCGCGGTGCGGGCCTTGATGTCGACGGCCGAGAGCGGCGTGCCGTCGGGCTGCGTCATGTCGAAGGTCAGCGTGGCGTCGGTCACGTAGTCGACCTCCCAGCCCAGGTCGGAGGCGTGGCGGGTGGTGGTCTCGCAGCACTGCTCGGTGCGGATGCCGCTCACGATCAGCCGGCCGATGCCCTGCTGGGTGAGCCAGATGTCGAGCCCGCTGTTGACCAGCGCGCTGTGGCGGTGCTTGGTGAAGGTGGCGGCGGCCTCGAAGCCGGCCACGCCCTCGATCGGGCGCACGAAGCCCGATTCGACCGCGAAGGGGTTGGCGGCGGTGCTCGGTCCGTCGACGTGGTAGATGCGCACGATCGGCAGGCCGGCTTCGGCCGCGCCGGCGATCAGCGCGTTCTGCGCCGCGAAGTAGGGCGCCGCGAGGCGTTCGTTCCAGTACGGGCGCTGGCGGAACGATTCCTGGGCGTCGATCACAATCAGACAGGTCTTCATGGCGGATTTTCCGAAGGCGAAGTGGATGATGCGCCCAATTCTTGGCGGTTTCACGCCCGCGGGCCGCTCGGGAGCGGACCAGAATCGATCAGATCAGGACATCGCCCGGCGCGCAGGGCGCCGCCGCCTCAGACCAGGCCGCCGGCCTGCAGCTCTTTCTTGAGGTAGGCGTAGAACAGCGGCGCCGCCACCAGCCCGGCCGGGCCGAACACCGCCTCGGCCACGAACATCACGGCCAGCAGCTCCCACACGCTCATCTGCGTGCGACTGCCCACCACCTTGGCGTTGATCACGTACTCGGCCTTGTGGATCAGGATCAGGAAGGCCAGGCAGGCCGCCGCGGTCACCGGCGACACCGACAGCGCCACCAGCGTGATCACCGCGTTGCACACCAGGTTGCCCACGATCGGCACCAGCCCGGCCACGAATGTCAGGGTGATCAGCGCGGGCGTGTAGGGCAGGTGCGGGCCCCACAGCGGCATCAGCACCAGCAGGAAGATGGCGGTCAGCAGCGTGTTGAAGGCGGCGATCCAGAACTGCGCCGCGACGATCTGGCCGAAGGCCTGGCCGAACATCGTGATGCGCTGGTGCAGTTCCTCCGACAGCGGCCGGCGCGGTCCGCGCGCATGCGCCACCGCGGCCAGCCCGCCGATGATCAGCCCCACGTAGGCGAACAGCAGCGCCCCGAGCCAGGCCCGGCCGGTGAGCGCCAGCATGCCGGCCTGGGCGCGCATGTAGTTCGCCACCATGCGCTGGATCTCGGCCGCGCCCTCGGGCAGGTAGACCGCGATCTCGGGCGGCAGCTTCAGCCGCAGCTCGAGCACGGTGCGTGCCGTGTAGTCGAGCAGCTCGCGGTACTGGTCGGGCGCGTCGATGATGTATTCCCGCGCCTGCGACAGCCCCAGCGTGATCAGCGCGATCGGTGCCAGCAGCACCAGCGTGACCGCCACCACGCGCGCGATGCCGTCGCCGCGCGCGCGCAGCGGCGCGACGCGCGCCAGGCCGCGCCCGATCAGCCGCGCGAAGAAGCGCGTGGCCAGGAAGCCGATGCAGGCGCACAGCAGGCCCGGCAGCAGGTGCTGCCACATCACGAGCATCAGGCCCGCGAGCATCAGCAGGTAGCTGGCGATCACCACGTTGCGCGGCGCGCTGCCGCTGCGTGGCGGCACGGGAGCGATGGGGGCGGTGGGCAGGGGCTTGGTCATCCGGGAGGGCGCTCGCGCGTCGAAACCCGGTTCGTTCAGGCGACGACCACGGCCGCGCCCTCGCCGCGCTTGGCGATGACGCCGATCTCGTGCACCGTCTCGCCGGCGGCGCGCAGCGTGGCGGCGCAGGCGGCGGCCTCGGCCGCGTCGATCACCACCACCATGCCGATGCCGTTGTTGAAGGTGCGGTTCATCTCGATGTCGTCGATGCCGGCCACCTTCTGCAGCCAGGCGAACAGCTCGGTCTGCGGCCAGCTGCCCTTCTTCAGGTGGGCGGCCGTGCCTTCGGGCAGCACGCGCGGGATGTTCTCAAGCAGGCCGCCGCCGGTGATGTGGGCCAGCGCCTTGATCGGGTGCTTGCCGAGCGCCTCGAGCACCGGCTTCACGTAGAGATGGGTGGGCTCCATCACGGCCTCGCGGAAGGGCTTGCCGTCGAGCGTGGCGGGCAGGTCGGCACCGTCTTGTTGAGCGCGCTCGATCACCTTGCGCACCAGGCTGAAACCGTTGGAATGCACGCCGGCCGAGGCCAGGCCCAGCACCACGTCGCCGGGCTTGACGTCCTGGCCGGTCAGGATCTTCGATTTCTCGACCGCGCCGACCGCGAAGCCCGCCAGGTCGTATTCGCCGGCCGGGTACATGCCGGGCATCTCGGCGGTTTCGCCGCCGATCAGCGCGCAGCCCGAGAGCTCGCAGCCGCGCGCGATGCCGCCCACCACCGCCGCGGCGGTGTCGACGTCGAGCTTGCCGCAGGCGAAGTAGTCGAGGAAGAACAGCGGCTCGGCGCCCTGCACCAGCACGTCGTTGACGCTCATGGCCACCAGGTCGATGCCGACCGTGTCGTGCATGTTCCACTCGAAGGCCAGCTTGAGCTTGGTGCCCACGCCGTCGGTACCGCTCACCAGCACCGGCTCCTTGTAGCGCTTGGGCACCTCGAACAGCGCGCCGAAACCGCCGATGCCGGCCAGCACGCCTTCGCGCATGGTTTTCTTCGCGAGCGGCTTGATGCGGTCGACCAGCGCGTCGCCGGCATCGATGTCGACGCCGGCGTCCTTGTAGCTGAGCGGAGTGGGCAGAGGGGAGGTCATGGCTGGTTGGGAGCGAGAGGAATGGAAAGCGCACCGGCCGCGATGGCACCCCGGGGGGAGGGTCAAAGGGCGAAACGGCCGGGCCGATAGAATTCCGGACGATTTTACGGGCGTTGACCGCCCCCTCCATGAACCTTCCCGGGATGAAACAGCTCGCGCTCGATATCGGCATCGCGACGGGCCCCAGCTTCGACGCCTTCTTTGCCGGCCCGAACGAGGCGGCGCTGCGGCACCTGCAACTGTGGGTGGGCGGCGCCGGCAGTCCGGCGCTCCACTCGCCCGTGCCCACCTACCTGTGGGGCGAAAGCGGCAGCGGCAAGACCCATCTGCTCGAATCGGTGCGCGTGGCGCTGCGCGAGCAGGGCGCCAGCGTGGGCTGGCTGCACGCCGGCCTGCTGGAGCCGCCCGAGTTCGACGAGCGCTGGGTCGCCGTGCTGCTCGACGACGTGCACCTCTACACCGCCGTGCAGCAGCACGCGGCCTTCAACTGGTTCGTCAACGCGCAGAGCCTGCAGCGTGGCGTGGTGGCCGCGGGCGCGCTGCCGCCGGCCGACCTGCCGCTGCGCGAGGACCTGCGCACCCGCCTCGGCTGGGGCCACGTGTTCCATCTGCAGGTGCTCGGCGAGAGCGAACGACGCGCCGTGCTGCGCCAGGCCGCCGATGCGCGCGGCGTGATGCTGTCCGACGATGTCCTCGACTACATGCTGCACCGCTTCAGCCGCGACCTCGGCAGCCTGATGGAGCTGCTCACGCAGCTCGACGGCTATGCGCTGCAGACGCAACGCGCGATCACCATTCCGTTGATCCGCTCCATGCTCGAAAACGAATAAGAAGAACCCTTCTCAACCAATGATCAAGAAATTCATCGACAAGCTGCTCGGCAAATCCGCCGGCGGCGCACAGGGAAAGAGCCGCTTCGGCAAGCGCGAGGAAGTGCCGGCGGAGGTTCACCGGATCGATCCGGCCCTGGTCGACGAACGCGCGAAGAACGTGGTCACCACCCTGCAGCAGGCCGGCTTCGAGGCCTACGTGGTGGGCGGCGCGGTGCGCGATCTGCTGCTGGGCCTGCGGCCCAAGGACTTCGACGTGGCGACCAATGCCACGCCCGAGCAGGTCAAGGGGCTGTTCCGCCGCGCCTTCATCATCGGGCGGCGCTTTCGCATCGTGCACGTGGTGTACGGGCGCGGCCGCGAGCACGAGGTGATCGAGGTCTCGACCTTCCGTGCCTACATGGACGCGGCCGCCGCCGGCCAGGTCAGCGGCAACGAGCGCACCAGCAAGGGCGAGCTCGCGGGCATGACCCATGCCGTGGACGCCAGCGGCCGCGTGCTGCGCGACAACGTCTGGGGCCCGCAGGAGGAAGACGCCGCGCGCCGCGACTTCACCGTCAACGCGATGTACTACGACCCGGCGCGGCAGGTGGTGATCGACTACCACCACGGCATCCGCGATGCCCAGAAGCTGGTGCTGCGCATGATCGGCGACCCGGCCGTGCGCTACCGCGAGGACCCGGTGCGCATCATCCGCGCCATCCGCTTCTCGGCCAAGCTCGCGGCCCTGGGCTTCAAGCTCGAGCCCAAGACCGGCGCGCCGCTGGTCGAGTCGAGCAAGCTGCTGGCCGACGTGCCGCAGAGCCGCCTGTTCGACGAGATGCTCAAGCTGCTGCAGACCGGCCACGCGATCGCCACCGTCGAGCAGCTTCGCAAGCTGGGGCTGGCCAAGGGCATCTACCCGCTGCTCGACGTGGTGGTGGAGCGTGCCGACCTGCCGTTCGTGAAGGCCGCGCTGCAGGACACCGACCGCCGCGTCGGCGAGGGCAAGCCGGTGGCGCCGAGCTTCCTGCTGGCCTGCGTGCTGTGGGCCGACGTGCGCGACGGCTGGGCCCAGCGCCAGGAAGGCCGCAACGGCCAGCGCGCGCAGCCGCCGTTCCCGGCGCTGCAGGACGCGATCGACGACGTGTTCAACGCGCGCATCGGCGATGTCTCGGGCCGCGGCAAGCTGGCCGCCGACATGCGCGAGATCTGGATGATGCAGCCGCGCTTCGACAAGCGCACCGGCTCCACGCCCTACAGCCTGGTCGAGCAGGCGCGCTTCCGTGCCGCCTTCGACTTCATGCGCCTGCGCGCCGACGTCGGCGAGGTCAGCGAGGCCATCGCCGAGTGGTGGCAGGAGTTCAGCACCTCGGACGACACGCGGCGCCAGGACCTGCTGGACCAGGTGCGCGACGAACAGAAGACGCGCCAGCGCGTGCGGGTGCGCAACACCGCGCCTGTGGCGGCCGCGCCCGGGGGCGCAGCGCCCAGGAGCGCCGCTGCGCGCAATGACGAGCGCGAGGACGACGAGACGACCGAAGGCGAGGGCGGCGCCGTGCCGCCCGATGGCGAGCCGGCCGCGCCGCGCAAGCGCCGCCGCCGCCGCAAGCCGCGCACCGGTGGTGAGGGCGGCGCGCCAGCCGCATCCGAATGAGTACCGCCAAGCGCCCGCCGGGCGGCAAGGCTGCGCCGGGGCGCAAGCCCGCGGGGGGCGGCGAGGGCCGCCGCCAGGCACCGCGCGATGCCCGCGATGGCGATGCGAAGCCGGGCCGCGCGCCCGGCCGCGGCGCCAGTTCCGCCGGTCCGGCCCGTGGTTCCAACGCCGCCGGTCCGGCCCGCAAGGGCGCGGCGCCGGCGCGCAAGCCGGCCGGTCGCTCGGGCGGCTCCGGTCCGGCCCGGCCCCCGAGCCGGTCCCGCGACGAGTACCCCACCGTCCAGGCCTTCATCGCGATCGGCGCCAACCTCGGCGATGCCGCCGCGGCGGTGCGCGCCGCGATCCTCGCCATCGGCGCGATCGAGCGCACCACCGTGACGGCGAGCTCCTCGCTCTACCGCAGCGCGCCGGTCGATGCCACCGGTCCCGATTTCATCAACGCCGTGGTCGCGGTGCGCACCGGCCTCACGGCCGAGGCGCTGCTGGCCGACCTGCAGCTGCTCGAGCTCGAAGCCGGGCGCGAGCGGCCGTTCCCGAACGCGCCGCGCACCCTCGACCTCGACCTGCTGACGCACGGCAACACGGTCAAGGACACGCCCGCGCTCACGCTGCCGCATCCGCGCATGCGCGAGCGTGCCTTCGTGCTCAAGCCGCTGGCCGAGATCGCGCCCGACAAGGTGCCGCGCGCCGCGCTGGCGCGCGTGTCGAAGCAGGTCATCGAGCGGCTGCGCGACACCGACGCCAAGGCCTGAGCGAAGGTTTCAGGGGAGGGCGGGCGCCATGCTGCTGTACGTCCTCGATCTCGCCGGCGTCGCGGTGTTCGCCGTCAGCGGCGTGCTGGCCGCGGCCCATGCGGGGCTCGACTGGCTCGGCGTGGTCGTGATCGCCTCGGTCACCGCGGTCGGCGGCGGCACCCTGCGCGACCTGTTGCTCGACCGCCATCCCGTGTTCTGGATCCGCGACACCCGCTATGCCTGGGTGATCCTCGCCGTCTCGGCGCTGGCCATCGCCTGGCTGCACGCGTTGCCGGTGCCGCAGCACGCGCTCGCGGTGGCCGATGCGCTGGGCCTCGGGCTGTTCGCCGTCATGGGCGCGCAGGTGGCCGAGGAGCAGCGCCGCGGCGCGCTGATCGTGGTGCTGACCGGCACCATGACCGGTGCCGCCGGCGGCCTGCTGCGCGACGTGCTCACGGGCCACGTGCCGCTGCTGCTGAGCGGCGGCTTCTACGGCTCGGCCGCCATCGCGGGCATCGTCGCCTACCTGCTGCTGCAGGCGGCGGGCCTGCCGCGGCGCTGGGCCTTCCATGCCGGCATCGCGCTGGTCGTGGCGCTGCGGCTCGGCGGCATCTACGGCGGATGGCAGCTGCCCGTGCTGAAGCTCGCGGCCTGAGTCGTTTTCGGGCCGGAAGGCGGCCGCGGCCGCCGTGCCTCGCGCATATACAACGAAAAGATCAACCCCCCAAGGTCCGGATCGCACGATCCGCCCGTTTAAACTTCGCGGGTTTTTTCATCAAGGCGTCATCAAGTTGTGATTGACGTCCTCCAGGAGTCGCCATGTTCGGCAAGCTGCTGCCCCGCGAGGGCAATTTCTTCGAGATGTTCAACCAGCACGCCGAGCGCATCGTCGAGGCGGCCCGGGCCTTCGAGCAACTCGTCACCAACTACAACGACGTGCACCTGCGCGAGCAATACAACCGCGACGTCGACAACGCCGAGCGCGCGGCCGACCGCGTCACGCACGACGTCAACCGGCTGATCCACAAGACCTTCATCACGCCGATCGACCGCGAGCAGATCCACAAGCTCATCAACACCATGGACGACGTGGCCGACCTGATCCAGGACTCGGCCGAGACCATGGCGCTGTACGACGTGCGCCACATGACCGACGAGATCGTGCGCCTCACCACGCTGAGCGTGAAGTGCTGCGACCGCCTCAAGGACGCCGTGAAGTACCTCGGCAAGATCGCCGACCCGGCCGTGGCCGAGGCCACCCTGAAGACCTGCGAGGAGATCGACCGCCTCGAGTCCGACGCCGACCGCGTGATGCGCAGCGCCATGAGCAAGCTGTTCCGCGAGGAGCCCGACGTGCGCGAGGTCATCAAGCTCAAGGCGATCTACGAGCTGCTCGAGACGATCACCGACAAGTGCGAGGACGTGGCCAACGTGATCGAGGGCATCGTCCTCGAGAACTCCTGAGCGGGCACGACCGATGGCAACGGTGCAGGTCGCCCTCTGGGTGGTGATGGTGCTGGTCGCGCTCGCGATCCTGTTCGACTTCATGAACGGCTTCCACGATGCCGCCAACTCGATCGCGACCGTGGTGTCCACGGGCGTGCTGCGGCCCGGCCAGGCCGTGGTGTTCGCCGCCTTCTTCAACCTGATCGCGATCTTCGTCTTCCACCTGAGCGTGGCGGCCACCGTGGGCAAGGGCATCGCCCAGCCCGGCGTGGTCGACGTGCACGTGGTGTTCGGCGCGCTGATCGGCGCCATCAGCTGGAACCTCGTCACCTGGTACTACGGCATCCCCAGCAGTTCCTCGCATGCGCTGATCGGCGGCATCGTCGGCGCCGTGATCGCCAAGACCGGCACCAGCGGCCTCGTCGCCTCGGGCATCTGGAAGACCGTGGCCTTCATCTTCGTCTCGCCGGTGCTGGGCTTCCTGCTCGGCTCGCTGATGATGGTGATCGTGGCCTGGACCTTCCGCCGTGCCACGCCTTCGCGCATCGACCGCTGGTTCCGGCGGCTGCAGCTGGTCTCCGCCGGCGCCTACAGCCTGGGCCACGGCGGCAACGACGCGCAGAAGACCATCGGCATCATCTGGATGCTGCTGATCGCCACCGGCTACGCCTCGGCCGGTGAGGCCGAACCGCCGACCTGGGTCATCGTGAGCTGCTATGCCGCGATCGCGCTGGGCACCATGTTCGGCGGCTGGCGCATCGTCAAGACCATGGGCCAGAAGATCACCAAGCTCAAGCCCGTGGGCGGCTTCTGCGCCGAGACCGGCGGCGCGCTCACGCTGTTCCTGGCCACCGCGCTGGGCATTCCCGTGTCGACCACCCACACCATCACCGGCGCCATCGTCGGCGTGGGTTCGGCGCAGCGCGCGAGCGCGGTGCGCTGGGGCGTCGCGGGCAACATCGTGTGGGCGTGGATCTTCACGATCCCCGCGTCGGCGTTCGTGGCGGCGATTGCTTACTGGGTGAGCTGGCAGATCTTCTGAGCGCGGCTACCACGCCTGGAACACCGCGCCCGGAACGACAAGCGCCGCCAGCGACGGTCCTGCGCTCTCGACCAGCGCGATGCACTCGCTCAAGGGCGCCATCTTCATCATCGAGCCTCGCCGTGCCTCGACGATGAAATCGATCTGGACCGTGCGGTCGTCGTTCACGTAGAACTGAAGCGTCTCGCCGAACTGGTCGATGAGGCCGAAGAAATTCCCGGGGTGGACGAGTACGCCGCGCATGTACTCCCTGATCTGCTCGAAGTCGAAGTAGGACTCGTCCTCCGGCTTCCCGAGGCCCCACCCGTCTTCGCGGTAGTCATGGTGGAACGCGACGAAGCCGGGGCGGTTTCTCTCGGGCCATTCGATCATGCGCAACTCCTTGGGGCCTGGATCGACATGCTGCGATCGACAGTGGACGAACAAGCCGTCGTTGTAGCGCGAGCCCGTCGTCGATGCGCGCAGCGCAGTGCGTTTCAGCACAACTTTCTGAGCCTGTTGTTATCGCGCCAAAGAGTCCCGATTCCATCGATGGGCTCTAAGGGTTGTCACGGACTCTTCACTCGCACACGAGACCATCACTGCACCCGATTGCTGATGCATCGTGTGCAGCGTCGCTCGGAGCCGGTCCCACGCCGGTGCCGAAAGAAACGCGATCCGATGCGCACGAGAAACCGCGGCGAGCCGCCGCGGAATCCCCGGTGTCCCCCCGTTCCGGGGTGGTTCCTCGAAGGACCGCCCAGGACGCTTGTTGTGCTTAAGAAAGAGGAAGCTGAAATGAAAAAATCCCTGGTGGCATTGGCCGCCGTGCTGGCGGCCGGCGGAGCGGCTGCTCAATCGTCGGTGACGCTGTTCGGCGTGGTCGATGCGAGCGTGAGCAACTACTCGACCAAGAGCGAGTACCGTGGCACGAACCCGCTGCTGATCGGCGCTTCGCGCAAGCAGAGCCAAACGGCCCTGGCGAACGGCAGCAGCAGCTCCAGCCGCCTCGGCTTCCGCGGCACGGAAGATCTGGGCGGTGGCCTGGCAGCGAGCTTCTGGCTCGAATCGGGCATCACCAACGATGACGGCAAGACCGGCGT
Source organism: Variovorax sp. PDC80 (assembly GCF_900115375.1). Classification (NCBI taxonomy): domain Bacteria; kingdom Pseudomonadati; phylum Pseudomonadota; class Betaproteobacteria; order Burkholderiales; family Comamonadaceae; genus Variovorax; species Variovorax sp. PDC80. The sequence continues at coordinate 241,735 of NZ_FOWG01000009.1, forward strand.
GGCCGCGTTCGACCGTCGCTCCACCGTGAGCCTGTCGGGTGGCTTCGGCGAAATCCGCCTTGGCCGCGACTACACGCCCACCTACTGGAACGACAACGTGTTCGATCCCTTCGGTCTGCGTGGCGTGGGCACGAGCCTGATCAGCCGCGTCGGCGATTCGCTGTCGCGCAAGGGCGGCACCGCTCCCAACGGCGCTTCGGCCAGCGACAACTACGCGCGCGCCAGCAACAGCATCGGCTACTTCCTGCCGCCGAACCTCGGTGGTTTCTACGGCCAGTTCCAGTACGCGCTGCACGAGAACGTGAAGTTCGACGAGAACGTCATCGAGTCGCCATCCAAGCGCGGTTCGTACTTCGGCGGTCGCGTCGGCTATGCCAACGGCCCGCTCGACGTGGCTGTTTCCTACGGCCAGGACAACAAGGACTCCACGCCGCTGACCGCGACCACGGTCCTGACCCCGGCGCTGGCTTCGCAAGCGTTCAAGAACCGCATCAACACCTTCAACCTCGGTGCGAGCTACGACCTCGGCGCTGCGAAGCTGTTCGGCGAATACTCGTCGGCCCGCAACAAGTTCGACAACGTCACCACCCTGGGTGCTCTGAACTACGTCAACAGCGTGACCGACAAGTACGACGGTTTCCTGCTCGGCGTCAGCGTGCCGGTGGGCCCGGGCCAGATCAAGGCTTCGTACGGCTACCTGAAGTACAAGGCTGGCCAGAACCCCGTCGTGAACCCGGCCCTCGCGCTGTTCGGCAACCCCGAGCTGTCGACCAAGGCCAACCAGTTCGCGATCGGCTACGTGCACAACCTGTCGAAGCGCACCGCGCTGTATGCCACGCTCGCTCGCGTGCGCATCAAGGACGGTCAGAACAACCCGACCGTCTTCGGTCGCGTGACCACCGGTGGCGCCCCGGCCTACCTGGCCACCGCCGGCTGGGCACCGCGCTCGTCGACGGGCTACGACTTCGGTCTGCGTCACAGCTTCTGATTTCCGCGTCTTTTTTGTCTCCAAGGTTTGCCACCCGGCTCTGGTCGGGTGGTTTTTTTGGTTGGTACCCGGTGTCGGCACGACCGACCGCGCAGGCCCACCGGATGCGCGAGCCCTCGGGGCGCCGGGTCCTTCCCGCCTGATTTCCTTTTTTCTTCGCAGTGGACGGCCTCGCGCCGCGCCGCCGCATGGGCGTTCGCCGCCGGACGCTACGCCACCGACAGTGCCATGCGCACCAGGTCGATCTGCCGCTGGCAACCCATCTTGTCCATCAGCGCCGCGAGCTGCGTGCGCACCGTGTTGATGGAGACCGCCTGCGCCGCCGCATGCTGCTTGAGCGTCTGTCCCTCGACCAGCGCGACCAGCACCCGCGCCTCGGCCGGCGTGAGGCCGAAGGCGCCGCGCAGCAGCTCGGCATCGAGCGGCTGCACCCGATCGGGCAGATGCAGGCGCACGAGCAGCAACGGTTCGTTCGCCACGCGCAGATGCGCCTGTGCCTTCGTGAACTGCAGGCCGCAGGCCAGGCTGTCGCGGTCGGCGGGCATCAGCAGCCGCGTGGGCGCGCCGCCGGGCGCGGAGGCGCGCGCGAGGGTCGCCGCCAGCGCATCGCGCGCCCGCGCGGCGGGATGCCAGAGCCGGCCCTGGTGCACGCGCAGCGCGCTGCGGTGCGACAGCAACTCGGCCGCGTGGGCCGACACGTGCTGCACCGTGCCCGTGGCATTGACCAGCAGCATGGCCTCGCCGAAGGCTTCGAAGGCTGCTTCGGCGGTGGCGAGCCAGCCTTCGGCGTATTCGCGGCGACGCGCGAGCGCCGACTGCAGCGCGTGGGTGAAATGGCGCACCCGCTCGGAATCGAGATGGCTGCGCGTGCGCTGCAGCGGCCGGCTGCGCTGCAGGGTCAGGCCGCCGCGACGATGCGGGCCGTCCTCGATCTGGTAGCTGAGCATCTGGCGCATGCCGTAGCGCAGCATGTAGTCGGCGTAGTAGGCATTGCCCGACAGGTCGCCCGCGCTGAAGAACTCCGCCGTGTCGAGCCAGGTGCCGGGCGCCGCGCCGAGGGCCTTCGGCGTGATGATGTCCTGCTGGACGTAGTGCTCGCGGTAGACGCGCTCCGCCTCGGGGTCGACGTTCCATTGCTGGGCCGCCAGCATCTGGCCGCCGGCATCGACCATGATGAATGTCGCGCTCTCGCCGCCGATCAGGCCGCACGCGCCTTCGAGCACGCCGAGCCAGGGTGGCTCGGGGTCGGTCAGATGATGTACCGCGTCGAGCGCGCGACGCAGCACGGGGTCCTCCAGCATGGCAATGCTCCCTCGGCCCGTCGTGATTTATGGGCACACCATAACCGGGAAGGTGCAGCCGTCAATCATGGAAACCGGTGGTTGCGCCCGCTCTCCGCGGGGCGCATCGGCCGGCCGCGGCGCGCGGGCTACTGCGAGATCTTCCGGCCTTCTTCGACCTGGTGCTCGAAATAGCGCTGGAAGCTGAACACGATGCTGGCCATGAGGATGGTGCTGCCGAAGAACAGCGCGAGCACCACCGCGCCGATGGTGGCCCAGCTCGTGCGGCCGGGTTCGGCGTCGAGGGCGGCACCGGCGTTGTAGCGCGCGTTCCACTTCTCGGGCGTCATCAGGCCGTAGACGATGGCCGTGAGCGCGCAGCCGGCGATGGTGAAGCCGAGGAAGGGGATCAGCACCCAGCTCCAGCCGTCGTCCACGCCGTACATGCGCACGCGCTCGACGCCGTAGAGGCCGAGCGCGGTCGGGATCGGCAGCAGCCAGCCGAGCCAGTCGCCGAGTCCGCGCAGGTAGAAGCGGTGCAGGCCCAGCGGGCCGCCGAGGAAGGCCAGCCAGGCCGTGGTCGTCTTGCTTTTCATGCGGTGCTCGATCCTTGTTTCGTTGCTTCGTTCATTCGGGACGGGTGCTGCTGCCTTCGCCGATGGTCTTTTCCATCAGCACGACGTCGCGCCACTGGCCGAACTTCCAGCCGCAGTCCTTGAGCACGCCGACCTGGGTGAAGCCCTGGCCGCGATGCACGCCGATCGAGCCGACATTGGCCGAGTCGCCGATCACCGCGATCAGCTTGCGCACGCCGGCGGCCTCGGCCGCCTCGGCGAGGGCGGCCAGCAGCCGAGCGCCCAGGCCCTGGCCGCGCGCGGCCTCGGCCAGGTAGATCGAGTCCTCGGCCGAGTAGCGGTAGGCCGGCCGCGGCTTGAACCAGTTGCAGTAGGCGAAGCCGAGCAGCTCGCCGTCGCGCTCGGCGACCAGGTAGGGCAGCCCCTTGCCCAGCACGTCGGCGCGCCGGGTGGCCATCTCGGTGGGCGAGGGCGGCTCGGTCTCGAAGGTGCCGGTGCCGTGCAGCACGTGGTGCGCGTAGATGGCGGCGATCGCCGGAATGTCGTCTTCGCGGCTGGGGCGGATCGTTGTCATGAGGGGAAATTGGGGGGGCGAAATGGCCGTAAATGGGCCGGAAACTGGCCAGTGCAGGCAGGAATTCTCGGCCGGAACGCGGCGCGGGCTATAATCGCAGGCTTTTCAGCGTGTCGCTGGCCGGGTGGCCATGTCGCGTGTCTCGACGCTGGAAGAACATCGTGAGCAGGTTTTCATCTTCAAACACGAAGGCCTGCGACCCACCCAAGGATAAATCATGGTCGTCATTCGACTCTCCCGTGGCGGTGCCAAAGGCCGCCCGTTCTTCAACATCGTCGTGTCGGACAAGCGCGTTCGCCGCGATGGTCGCTTCATCGAGCGCCTGGGTTTCTACAACCCGACCGCCAAGGAAAACGAAGAAAGCATCCGCATCGCTCAGGACCGCCTGACCTACTGGAAGAGCGTCGGCGCCCAGCCGTCGCCCACCGTCGCGCGCCTGATCCGTCAAGCCGCCGCTGCCGCTCCCAAGGCTGCTGCCTAAGCAGCGCGGCCACCGGCGATGCTGCCCGCGCTCGAAGCCGCCGAATTGCCGGCGGATGCGATCGAAGTAGGACGCATCGCCGATGCCTGGGGCATCAAGGGCTGGTTCAAGGTCCTGCCCCACAGCGCCCAGCCCGAGGCGCTTTTTTCTTCCAAGCGCTGGTTCCTGCAGGCCCCCGGGGCTTCGGCGACCGCCGCTTTCCGGCTCGCGATCAGCGAAGCCAAGGAACACTCCGACTGCATCGTCGCCTCGTCGCGTGACGTGCCCGACCGCAATGCGGCCGAGGCGCTGCGTGGCGCGCGGGTGTTCGTGCCGCGCTCGAGCTTCCCGAGCACCGGCGACGACGAGTACTACTGGGTCGACCTGATCGGCCTCGAGGTCGTCAACCGCGAGGGCATCGTGCTCGGCACGGTGCGCGAGCTGCTCGCCTCCGGGCCGCAGACCACGCTGGTGATCGCGGCCGAGCAGGACGGCAAGGCCATCGAGCGCATGGTGCCCTTCGTCTCCGCCTTCGTCGACGGCGTCGACCTCGCGGGCCGGCGCATCACGGTCGACTGGCAGCCCGACTACTGACCTCGGCCCCGCCGCCGCGGTCCGCGCGCATGCGCTTCGACATCCTCACGCTGTTTCCCGAACTGTTCGCGCCCTTCATGGCCAGCGGCGTGACGCGCCGTGCCTACGAATCGAAGCAGGTCGAGGTGGTGCTGTGGAATCCGCGCGACTATGCGCCCGGCAACTACAAGCGCGTGGACGACCGCCCGTTCGGCGGCGGCCCCGGCATGGTGATGATGGCCGAGCCGCTGTCGGCCTGCCTGGCCGCGGCGCAGGCCGCGCGCGGTACGTCGGCCCCGGTGGTGCTGTTCTCGCCGATCGGCGAGGCCCTGCGCCACGAGGCGGTCGAGCGCTGGTCGGCCAGCGAGGGCGCGGTGCTGGTCTGTGGCCGCTACGAGGGCATCGACCAGCGTTTCATCGACGCCCATGTCACGCACCAGATCAGCCTGGGCGACTTCGTGCTGTCGGGCGGCGAGATCCCCGCGATGGCACTGCTCGACGCGGTGGCGCGGCTGCAGCCCGGCGTGCTCGGCGACGAGGCCAGCCATGTGCAGGACAGCTTCAATCCCGCGCTCGACGGCCTGCTCGACTGCCCGCACTACACGCGGCCCGAGCAATGGAACGGGCAGGGCGTGCCGGCGCCGTTGATGTCGGGCCACCATGCGCAGATCGAGCGCTGGCGCCGCGACCAGCGGCTGGCGATCACCGCCCGGGAACGCCCCGAATTGATAGACGCGGCCCGCTCTGCCGGCCGCCTGAACGCCGCCGATGAGGCGGTGCTCAAAAAAAAGCTATAATCGCGGGCTCCCCGATCCTCTGGCCGGCCGCGTCCGGTGCAGGCGTCTACTCTTCATAGAGCCCCAGACCCCTGCCAACGACGCCTTTTGTGCAGCGCGGACACGATCGATTTCAGGAAATCATGAACCTCATCCAGACCCTCGAGCAGGAAGAAATTTCCCGTCTCGGCAAGACCATCCCCGATTTCATGCCCGGTGACACGGTCATCGTCAGCGTGAACGTCGTCGAAGGCACCCGCAAGCGCGTGCAGGCCTACGAAGGCGTGGTGATCGCCAAGCGCAACCGTGGCCTCAACAGCGGCTTCACCGTGCGCAAGATCTCCAGCGGCGAAGGCGTGGAACGTACCTTCCAGACCTACAGCCCGCTGATCGCCAACATCGAAGTCAAGCGCCGCGGCGACGTGCGCCGCGCCAAGCTGTACTACCTGCGCGATCGCAGCGGCCGTTCGGCTCGTATCAAGGAAAAGCTGCCGGGCAAGTCGTCGGGCGCCGCGGCCGCGTAAGCTGCCTGCAGGCTTGCCTGTTGCGAAAAAGCCGCCGCTCTGGCGGCTTTTTGCGTTCTGGCAGTGGCCGATCCGGCAGGCCCTCCGCGCGTTCTTCCGGGCCCGGGTCCTGCTTTCATCACGACTTCCTTTCGCTTCTTCACGATCCACACTTGACCGCCACCATCGCCGCCCCGTCCATGTCCTCCATTCCCACCGAACCCGTCAATGCCGTCGTGCCCACGATGCTGCCGCCATTCGACCCGCGCAAGGTCCCGGTGGTGGGCGGCGGCACGGCCGACGGGCTGCCGGCGGTGGCGCTGGAACAGCTGACGGCGCAGGCCCTGCGCGCGCGCTTCGCCTCGCCGCCCGCCTGGGCGCCCGAGCTGCGCCGCGAGCCGCGCATGACCGGTCGCGAGCCCGCGCAGGCCGCCGTGCTGGTGCCGATCGTGCAGCGCCCGCAGGGCCCGACCGTGCTGCTCACCGAGCGCACCGCGAACCTGTCGACCCATTCGGGCCAGGTCGCGTTCCCGGGCGGCCGCGTCGATCCCGAAGACGCCAACATCGCGGCCGCCGCGCTGCGCGAGGCCTGGGAAGAGGTCGGCCTGTCGGCAAGCTACATCGAGGTGCTCGGCAGCCTGCCGACTTACACCACGGTGACCTCGTTCATCGTCACGCCGGTGGTGTCGCTGGTCGAGCCCGGCTTCGAACTCACCATCAATCCCTACGAGGTCGCGCAGGCCTTCGAGGTGCCGCTGGGCTGGCTCATGGACCCGGCCAACCACCGCCGCCATGCCGTGCCCGCGGGCGACGGCACGCAGCGCCACTGGTATTCGATGCCCTACCAGGACGGCAGCGAGGAGCGCTTCGTCTGGGGCGCCACGGCCGGCATGCTGCGCAATCTCTACCGCTTCCTGAGCGCCTGAGCCGCCTGAAGAAACGGCGAGTTCTGTCGGCCTCATAGGTCCGCAAGCCCCGAACGACGGGGCTGTCTCGCTATCATCTCTGGATGAGCTTCTTCGCCATCCTGTGTGCGTTGCTGATCGAGCAGGTGCGGCCGCTGGCCCCGCACAACCCCGTGTATGGCGGCGTGCTCGCATGGACGCGCTGGACCAGCCGCAACTTCGACGCGGGCAAGCCGCACCATGGATGGATCGCCTGGGGCCTCGCGGTCTTCGTGCCGACGCTGCTCGCGCTCGGCATCCACTGGCTGCTGGTGCTCACGCTGGGGCTGCCGTTCGCGGTGCTCTGGAGCATCGCGGTGCTCTACGTCACCCTGGGCTTTCGCCAGTTCAGCCACCACTTCACCGACATCCGCGACGCCCTCGACGAAGGCGACGAGCCGCTGGCGCGCTCGCTGCTCGCGCACTGGCAGGGCGTGGACGCCGCCGAGCTGCCGCGCAGCGAGATCGTGCGCCACGTGATCGAGCATTCGGTGATCGCCGCGCATCGCCACGTGTTCGGCGTGCTGGCCTGGTTCTCGGTGCTCGCCGCGGTCGGCCTGGGGCCGGCCGGCGCGGTCTTCTACCGCATGAGCGAATTCGTCGCGCGCTACTGGCTGCACAAGAACGGCGCGGCCGTGCAGCCCTCGAGCGAATCGGTGCAGCAGGCCGCCGAGGGCGCCTGGCATGCGATCGACTGGCTGCCCGCGCGCATCACGGCGCTGGGCTTCGCGGTGGTGGGCAGCTTCGAGGAAGCCATCGATTGCTGGCGCAACGACGCGCGCCGCTTTCCGAGCGAGAACGACGGCGTGATCCTCGCGGCCACCTCGGGCGCGGTCAACGTGCGCCTGGGTGGCGGTCGGCTGCGGCCCATTCCCAGCGTCGACCCGCTGCCACGCGCGCAGGCCGGCGAATCCTTCGCCGACACCCGGCGTCCCGACAGCGGCAGCACGCCGGGCCGCGAGCCCGAGCCCGGCCACCTGCGCAGCGTGGTGGGCCTGGTCTGGCGCTCGGTCGTGATGTGGATGGTGCTGCTCGCGCTGCTGACGCTCGCGCGGCTGCTGGGCTGAGCCCATGGCCGACTCGATCGATCCGGCGGCCAGGCGCGCGCCTTCGTTCTGGAGCCCGCGCATCGCGGACCTCGAGCCCTACGTGCCCGGCGAGCAGCCGCGCATCCGGGACCTCGTGAAGCTCAACACCAACGAGAACCCGTACCCGCCATCGCCGCGCGCCATCCAGGCGATCCGCGAAGCGGCCGAGAACGGTCTCGAGCTCTACCCCGATCCCACCTCGCTCGCATTGCGTGAAGCCGTCGCGCGCCGCCACGGGCTCGCGGTCGAGCAGGTCTTCGCGGGCAACGGTTCCGACGAGGTGCTGGCCCACGCCTTCTTCGCCTTCTTCCAGCAGCGCGAGCCGCTGCTGATGCCCGACATCAGCTACAGCTTCTACCGCGTCTATGCGCAGCTCTACGGCATCGCCTGCGAGCAGTTGCCGGTCGACGAGGACCTGCGCATCGACGTCGATGCCATGGCCGATCGCGCGCGCGAAGGCTGCGCGGGCGTCGTCGTTGCCAACCCGAATGCCCCCACCGGCATCGGCCTGCCGCTGGCGCGCATCGAGGAACTGCTGCGCGCCTGTCCCGAGCGCGTGGTGCTGGTGGACGAGGCCTACGTCGATTTCGGCGCCGAGAGCGCGCTCTCGCTGATCCCGCACCATGCCAACCTGCTGGTGGTGCAGACGCTCTCGAAGTCGCGTTCGCTGGCCGGCCTGCGCGTGGGCTTTGCCTGCGGCCAGGCACACCTGATCGATGCGCTGGTGCGCGTGAAGGACAGTTTCAATTCCTACCCGCTCGACCGGCTCGCGAGCGCCGGCGCCGTGGCGGCGCTCGAGGACGAGGACTGGTTCCGCAAGACGCGCGACGACGTGGTCGACACCCGCGAGGGGCTGGTGCTGCAGCTCGAGGACCTGGGTTTCGAGGTGCTGCCTTCGCAGACCAATTTCGTGTTCGCGCGGCATCCGTCGCGCGACGCCGCCGAACTGGCCGCCGCATTGCGCGAGCGCTCGGTGCTGGTGCGGCACTTCCGCCAGCCGCGCATCGCGCAGTACCTGCGCATCAGCATCGGCACGCGCGCGCAATGCAGCGTGCTGGTGGAACGGCTGCGCGAGATCCTGCAGGCTCAGTAGCGCGTCTCGCTGAGCTCCGCGAACAGATCGCCGTAGATCTTGTAGCGCGAGGCGCTGATCGGCCCGTCGTTGGCCGCCGACTCCACGTGCGCGATCACGCCGCAGCCCGGCTCGTGCAGGTGGGTGCAGTTGTAGAACTTGCACTCGCCCGCATGCTCGGCGATGTCGGGCATCAGGCCCGCGAGCTGCATCGGCGCGATGTGGTTCAGGCCGAATTCCTGGAAGCCCGGCGAGTCGATCAGCGCGGTGCTGCGCGCCGCGTCGACCCAATACCAGGTGGTGCTGGTGGTGGTGTGCTTGCCCGAATTGAGCGCCTGCGAGATCTCGCCGGTGAGCGCGGTGGCGCCCGGCACCAGCAGGTTGATCAGCGTGCTCTTGCCCGCGCCCGAGGGGCCGAGCACCAGCGTGGTCTTGCCCGCGAGGCGCTGCGTGAGCGAGGCGTGGTCGACTTCGCCCGAGGCCTTGAGCGACAGCGGCAGCACGCCGTGGTGCATGCGCCGGTAGGGCGCGAGCTTGCGCCAGGCGCGCTCGAAGGGCTCGACCAGGTCGCTCTTGTTGAGCGCGATGATCGGCGTGATGCGTTCGGCCTCGGCCGCGATCAGCGCGCGCGCGAGCTGGTGTTCGGAGAACTCGGGCTCGGCCGCGATCAGGATCAGCACGTGGTCGAGGTTGGCCGCGAAGGACTTGGTGCGGATGTCGTCCTGGCGGTAGAACAGGTTGCGCCGCGGCACCACCTGCTCGATCGTGCCTTCGTCCTCGCTGGCCTGCCAGCGCACGCGGTCGCCGACCACGGCCTGGCTCTTCTTGCCGCGCGGATGGCAGATGCGCCGTTCGCCTTCGGGCGTTTCGACGAGGCAATGGCGGCCGTGGCTCGCCACCACGAGGCCGTCGTGCAGCGCATCGACCGAAGCACGGCCTTGCTGGCGCTCGCGGCCCGGCTTAGCCAAAGGCGATCGCTCCGGTCATGCCGTGGGCGCGGCCGTCAGCAGCGCATCGGCCTGGCGTGCGCAGTCGAAGTCGGTGACCGAGATGCCACCGACGTCGTGCGTGTTGAAGCGCACCACGCAGCGGTTGTAGTGCACCGACAGGTCGGGGTGGTGGTCCTGCGTGTGGGCCACCATCGCCAGCGCGTTCACGAAGGCGATGGTCTCGAAGTAGTTCGTGAAGCTGTAGGTCTTCTCGATCGCGACGTTCGCGCCGTCGCCGCTGAGCTTCCAGCCTTCGAGCCGCGCGAGCGCCGAGACGATCTCGGTCGCGCTCAGCGCCTTGCGGGGGATGGACTTCCAGTCCTTGATCTTCAACATGCTGGCGGTGCTCATGGCGCTGCTTTCGAAAAGGGGTGCGGGGAGACGGAAAAGAGATGGCGCTCAGGCGGTCGCCAGCATGCGCGCGAGGCGCTCGGAGGCGGGCGGGTGGGAGTAGTAGAACTTGACGAACACCGGGTCGGGGGTGAGGGTCGAGGCGTTGTCGCGGTAGAGCTTGAGCAGCGCGGCCGAGAGGGCGTCGCGGCTCGTCTGGGAGATGGCATAGGCATCAGCCTCGAACTCGTTCTTGCGCGACAGCTGCGAGAACAGCGGCGCGACGAAGAAGGTGAAGACCGGCACGGCGATCATGAACAGCAGCAGTGCCAGTGCGTTGTTGGGAGCCGCCATGTTGGGCTGCACCCCGAGCCCGGCGTAGAACCAGGTCTGGGTCGAGACCCAGCCGAGCAACGCGAAAGCGGGCAGGTTCAGCAGGCAGGTCATGACGAGACGCTTGCGCAGGTGCTTGTACTTGAGGTGGCCCAGCTCGTGCGCCAGCACCGCTTCCATCTCGCTCGCATCCAGCTGCTCGAGCAGCGTGTCGTAGAAGACCACCCGCTTGCTGACGCCGAAGCCCGTGAAGTAGGCGTTGGCGTGCGCACTGCGGGTGCTGCCGTCCATTACGAACAGGCCGCTGACCGCGAAGCCGCAGCGTTTCAGCAGCGCGGTGACGCGGGTTTCCAGCGCTGCATCGGCGAGTGGCGTGAACTTGTTGAACCACGGCGCGATGAACAGTGGAAAGATCACCTGCAGCAGCAGAAGGAAGAACGAGAAAGCCGCCCAGGCCCAGAGCCACCACAGCGATCCAGCCGCGGCCATCAGCCACAGGATCAACGCCGCGAGCGGCAGGCCCAATCCCGCGCCGACGACCATCCACTTGGCGTTGTCGAGGACCCACAGCTTCCATTTCATCTTGTTGAAGCCGAAACGCTCCTCGAGCACGAAGATCCGATAGATGGAAAACGGCAAGCCGAGCAGTCCGCCGATGGCGGCAAAGGCGGCGATGAGCGTCAGCTGCTGCAGCATCCCGCCACCGAGCCAGGCGAGCAGCAACTTGTTGAGGAGGTCGAGGCCGCCGAGCAGGGTCCAGCCCAGGAGGAACGCGGTGCTGCAGGCCGTCTCGAGGATGCTGAACCGGGTCTTCGCGATGGTGTAGTCCGCGGCCCGCTGGTGCCCCTGCAGCGTGATGCTTTCCGCGTACGCGGGGGGAACGGCGTTTCGGTGCCTCGCCACATGCCGGATCTGCCTGGAGGCAAGCCAGAATTCCACGATCATGCCGGCCACCAGCGCGGCGGCAAAGGCGATGGTGAAGAGAAGCGAATAGGACATAGGGGGCGGAGTTTAGTCCTCGCATCCAAGGCCCCAGGGCCATCGGCGACAATCCCGCGATGCCCGAATCCTCCGCCTCCACGGCCGCCGCAGCGGTCCCCACCCTGAAGAAAAGCGACCAGAACCTGGTCTGGCTCGATTGCGAGATGAGCGGGCTCGACCCCGAGAAGGAACGCCTGCTCGAGATCGCCGTGGTCATCACCGGCCCCGACCTCACGCCGCGCATCGACGGCCCGGTGCTGGTCATCCACCAGAGCGACGCCGTGCTCGACGGCATGGATGCCTGGAACAAGGGCACGCACGGCCGCAGCGGCCTGATCGACAAGGTCAAGGCCTCGACCGTCGACGAAGCCACGGCCGAGCAGCAGCTGATCGAATTCATCGCGCGCTACGTGCCCAGGAGCGGCTCGCCGATGTGCGGCAACACCATCGGCCAGGACCGGCGCTTCCTGGTCAAGTACATGCCCAAGCTCGAGGCCTACTTCCACTACCGCAACCTCGACGTCAGCACGCTCAAGGAGCTCGCCAAGCGCTGGAAGCCCGCGGCCTACAACGCCTTCAAGAAGCAGCAGGCCCACACGGCGCTGGCCGACGTGCACGAGTCGATCGAGGAACTGGCGCACTACCGCGAGACCTTCCTGCGCCTGACCGACTGAGGCCTGGTGGGCCGGAACAACGGCCAAAAATCCCATTGCATGCGGGGATTAGGTAAAAACCCCGATGCATGTCATAATCGTGGGCTTCGCTGACCGGGGTGCCCGGCCATTCTTCAAAAAGGATGGCGCGTGCATGAGCAGAATCGGTTCCCCGCCGGCATATCCCGCATCTCCCTATCTTGCACACCGCGCCCGATCGCATGGATCGATCAAAAAGGGCCGCAGCCTCGGGTTTCAGAACCGGAAGCTGAATGTCGTTGGATGGTTGATGTTTTTAACCACCAACGGGGCGCCGCCCACGGCTGCGCTCGCGTTTGAAATTTGACATTCATGACCGACGCTTTTGAAGCGCAGGGCGAGCTCGCGCCTGTGCAATCGATTCACAACAACGAATTTTCCGCTGTCACCTCCGAAGTGCCCGTGCTCGAGGCGCTCGACGCCGCCAGCACCGAGGCCAACGAAGTCCTCGAGGTTGCCGATCAGGACGCGCAGACGTCCGACGCACCCGAGGCACCGCGCGGCCCCAACGGATTCATTCCGCTGGGCCTCGCACCCGAACTGATCGCTGCCGTCGTGGACCTGGGCTTCCACCAGCCCACGACCGTGCAGGAAAAGGTGATCCCGCTGGCCCGCGGCGACGAATCGGCCCGTTTCGTCGACCTGATGGTCTCGAGCCAGACCGGCAGCGGCAAGACCGCGGCCTTCCTGCTGCCCGTGCTGCACACGCTGATCCGCCGCCAGGCCGAAGCAGCCGCCGCCGAGCGCGCCGAATTCGACCGCCTCGCGGCCGAAGCCGCCGAACGCGGCGAAGCGCCGCCCAAGCGGCCCAAGCGCGTCAACCCGACCAGCAACCGCAACTTCAAGGCCGCCACCCCCGGCGCCCTGGTGCTGTGCCCGACGCGCGAACTCGCGCAGCAGGTCGCGCACGACGCCATCGAGCTGGTGCGCCACTGCCGCGGCCTGCGCATCGCCAACGTGGTGGGCGGCATGCCCTACCAGCTGCAGATCGCGCGCCTGCAGAACGCCGACCTCGTGGTCGCCACGCCGGGCCGCCTGCTCGACCTGCAGCGCTCGATGCAGATCAAGCTCGACAAGGTCAAGTTCCTGGTGGTCGACGAGGCCGACCGCATGCTCGACCTGGGCTTCGCCGACGACCTGGCCGAAGTCAACCAGCTCACCATCGAGCGCCAGCAGACCATGATGTTCAGCGCCACCTTCGCGCCGCGCATCCAGCAGCTGGCCCAGCGCGTGATGCGCGAGCCGCAGCGCGTGACTATCGACAGCCCGCAGGAAAAGCACGCCAACATCAAGCAGTCGCTGTTCTGGGCCGACAACGCCGCCCACAAGCGCAAGCTGCTCGACCACTGGCTGCGCGACACCAGCATCAACCAGGCGATCGTGTTCGCCAGCACCCAGGTCGAATGCGACGGCCTCGCCAACGACCTGCAGCAGGACGGCTTCAGCGCCGTGGCGCTGCACGGCGCGCTGAGCCAGGGCCTGCGCAACCGCCGCCTGATGGCGCTGCGCCAGGGCCAGGTGCAGATCCTGGTGGCGACCGACGTGGCCGCGCGCGGCATCGACGTGCCGACCATCACCCACGTCTTCAACTTCGGCCTGCCGATGAAGGCCGAGGACTATACCCACCGCATCGGCCGCACCGGCCGTGCCGGCCGCGACGGCCTGGCGATCACCTTCGCCGAGTTCCGCGACCGCCGCCGGATCATGGACATCGAGCAGTACAGCCGCCAGCAGTTCAAGGCCGAGGTGATCCCCGGCATGGAACCGCAGCAGCGCATGCCGCAATCGCGCCCGCAGGGCGACTTCGGCGGTCGCGGCCGTGGCGGCGATCGTCGCCAGGGCAACGGCGGCGGTGGCTACCGCGGCGGCAATGGCGGTGGCAACGGCTACGCCAATGCCAGCGGCTTCAACGACCGCGGTGCACGCGGTCCCGGCCCGGGTGCCGGCGCTCCGCGCGGTGGCAGCTTCCACGGCGGTGGCCAGAACGCCGGTTTCGGCGGCGGCCGCGACCGTGACGAGTCGGCCGGCTTCGGCCGCAAGCCGGGCTGGGGCGACAGCGCACCGCGCGGCAATGCCGGCGGCAGCCGCAACGAAGGCTTCGGCGCCCGCAGCGGCGGTCCGCGCAACGAAGGCGGCTTCGCGCCGCGCAACGACGGCTTCGCGCCCCGCAAGGGCCCGGGCCACGCCGGCGGCCCCGGCAAGGTGTTCGTGCCGCGCGACGCGCAGAAGCGCGCCTTCAAGCCCAGCCGCTGATCGGGTTCTTCCCTTCGCAAAGCCCGCGTTTCTCCGGAACGCGGGCTTTTTGCATTGGGGGTTTGCGAGCAGTCGAAGGCACCGATTTTGGTTGACGTCTGAATTGATGAAAAGTAATGTATTGGACGCGCGCAGTCCTGTATTCCGGTTCCGCATCGTCGGTGGCCGGTTCATCAACCTCAGCTTTTCGACCCTTCGACCATGAAAATCGCGATCCTGGGTGGCGGCCATGGGGCCTATGCGGCCGCCGCCGATCTGTCCGAAGCCGGGCATGAAGTGCGGCTGTGGCGCCGCGACGCGGCCGCGCTGCAGCCGGTCATCGACAGCGGCAGCATCGTGCTCAAGGATGCGCGCGGCGTGCGCGAGGTGCCCATTGCGCTGCCCACCGCCGACATCGGCGCGGCGCTGCGCGATGCCGAACTCATCGTGCTGCCGACCCCGGCCATCGCGCAGGACTTCATCGCGCGCGCCATGGCGCCGCACCTGGTCGACGGCCAGGTCGTGTTCCTGCCGCCCGGCACCTTCGGCAGCTACGTGATGGCGCGCACCGTGCGCGAGGCCGGCAACCGCGCCGACGTGGCCTGGGCCGAGACCGGCACCTTGCCCTACCTGGCGCGCAAGCATGGCGAGCGCGAGGTCAACGTCACGATCCGCGCGATCCGCCTGCCCACCGGCGTCTATCCGGCGCGCAAGGCCGCACAGGCGATCGACACCATCCGCGTGGCCTACCCGAGCGTGCACGGCTGCGGCGACGCGCTCTCGGGCGCGCTGATGAACGCCGGCCCCGTCATCCATCCGCCGCTGATGGTGATGAACGCCGCGCCGCTGCAGCACTTCGAGCGCTGGGACATCCACAACGAAGGCACGCAGCCCGCGGTGCGCGCCGTGACCGACCAGCTCGACCGCGAGCGCATCGCCGTGCGCGAGGCCTTCGGCCACGGCGGCCCGCACTATCCGCTGGCCGACCACTACGACAACGACCGCTGGATGTACGGCGATGCTCACAAGCAGCTCGTGAAGTCGGGCGACTGGCGCGAGAACATCGACCTGCACGGCCACCGCTACATCACCGAGGACACCGAGCTCGGCCTGGCCTTCCTCGCCTCGGCCGCAAGGCATGCGGGCGTCGATGCGCCGATCGCCCACGGTCTGCTCGCGATCGTCGGCGGCTTCCTCGGCCGCGACCTGCGCCAGGGGCCGCGCAGCTTCGAGGCCCTGGGCCTCGCGGACCTGTCGGCCGACGCGCTGCGCCAGAGGCTGCACGATGGCGAATGAGCCGGTCCGCTTCGCCGCGGTCGGCGCGGGGCGCATGGGCCGCGGCATCGCGATCGCCTTCGCCTACGCGGGCCATCGCATCGCGCTGGTCGACCTGCGCGTGCGCAGCGAGGAGGCCTGGAACAAGCTGCACGACGAGGCACGACAGGAGATCGCCGCCAGCCTCGCGGGCCTGGCGCAACTCGGCGTGATCGATGCGGCGCAGGCCGAGGCCATCGCGGCGCGCGTGCAGTATGTGCGCGCGGCGCAGGCACCGGCGGCGCTCGCGCAGGCCGAGCTGGTGTTCGAGGGCGTGCCCGAAACGCTCGAGGCCAAGCGCGAGGCCTTCGAACAGATCAACGCCCATTGCCGCGACGACGCGATCCTGACCTCGACCACCAGCAGCATCCTGGTCACGCAGCTCGCGGCGCTGGTGCGCAGGCCCGAGCGCTTCCTCAACATGCACTGGCTCAATCCGGCCTACGTGATCCCGGTGGTCGAACTGAGCTGCCATCCGGGCACCGACCCCGCCGTGCTGGCGCGCACGCGCGCGATCATGGAAGCGATCGGCAAGCTGCCCGTGGTGTGCGGGCCCACGCCCGGCTACATCGTGCCGCGGCTGCAGGCGCTGATCATGAACGAGGCCGCGCGCATGATCGAGGAGGGCGCCGCCACCGCCGAGGAGATCGACAAGGCCACGCGCCACGGCCTGGGCCTGCGCTTCGCGGCGCTCGGCGTGGTCGAGTTCATCGATTTCGGTGGCTGCGACATCCTGCACCACGCGAGCCGCGAGATGTCGGCCTCGATCGACAAGGGGCGCTACACCGCGCCGGCCATCGTCGACCGCATGGTGGAGGAAGGGCGGCTCGGCCTCAAGAGCGGCAGCGGCTTCTATGCCTACGAGGGCACCGACACCGCCGCCTATCGCCGCGACGTGCTCTCGCGCACGCTCGGCATGCTGCGCCATGCGGGCCTCTGGCGGCCCGCGGCCGAACGCACGCTGCCATGACGCCAACCATCCGCCGCGCCTTCGCCGATCTGTCGGTCGGGCAGGTGCACTGCGCGAGCTGCGGCGATGTCGACGCACCGCCGGTGCTGCTGCTGCACCAGTCGCCGCGCAGCTGGCGCGAGTACGAAGCCGTGCTGCCGCTGCTCGGCGCGCGGCATCGCGCGATCGCGATGGACACCGTGGGCTTCGGCGATTCGGCCGCGGGCAGCGAGCCCGCCTCGATCGCGCACTGGGCCCGTGTCGCGGCCGAGCTGCTCGATGCGCTGCGCATCGAACGCGTCGCCGTGGTCGGCCATCACACGGGCGGCGTGATCGCGATCGAACTCGCGGCCGCGCTCGGCGAGCGCGTGCGCGCGCTGGTGCTGTCCTCGACGCCCTACACCGACGAAGCCTTTCGCCGCGCGCGCGCCGAGCGTCCGCCGATCGACGAGGTCGAGCCCAGCGAAGACGGCAGCCACCTCGCGGCGCTGTGGGGCAAGCGGCAGGGCTTCTATCCGCCCCACCGGCCCGAGCTGCTCGAAGCCTTCGTGCTCGATGCGCTCAAGGTCGGCCGACGGCTCGAGGAAGGTCACCGCGCCGTGGCCTCGTACCGCATGGAAGAGCGCATCGATCGCGTCACGCAGCCCGTGCTGATCGTGCGCGCGCCCGAGGATCCGTTCGCGTCGCCGCATGCACAGGAACTCGCGCAGCATCTGCGCCATGCGGCCAGCGTGCGCATCGCCGACATCGAAGGCGGCATGGTGCCGCTGCCCGACCAGTTGCCCGAAGCCTTCGCGCGCTGCGTGGACGACTTCCTCGCGGGCCTCGCATGAAGGCCGTGCGCATCGCGCAATGGGGCGAGCCGCCGCGCATCGAGGAGCGGCCCGATCCCGTGCCCGCGCCGGGCCGCAGCCTGGTGCGCATGCAGGCCGCGACCGTCGGTCACATCGACCGCACCGTGTGGCGCGGCGGTTTCCTGCGCCCGCCGCCCTTGCCCTACACGCCCGGTGTCGAGGGCGCGGGCATCGTGATCCACAGCGAACGCTTCGCGCCGGGCCAGCGCGTGTGGCTGCGCGGCAGCGGCCTCGGCACGCAGTTCGACGGCACCTGGTGCGAGATCGCCGACGCGCCCGATGCCGCGCTCGGTGAACTGCCCGAGGGGCTCGACATGGCACTGGGCTCGGCCTTCTTCTCGCCCTGCACCTCGGCCTGGGTCGCGTTGCACGAGGTGGCGCGCGTGCGCGAAAGCGAGCGCGTGATGGTCACGGGCGCGAGCGGTGCGGTCGGCTCGCTCGCGGTGCAGCTCGCGCTCGAGATCGGTGCGAAGGTCTGCGCGGTGGTGGCCGATGCGTCCGCCGACCATGGCTTGCCTTCGGGCGTCGACATCGTCGAGTGGCGGCCCGGCATCGAAGCGCCATCTCAAGAGGCCGAGGTGCTGATCGACACCGTCGGCGGCGATGTGCTCGCCACGCTGCTGGGCCGCGTGCTGCCCGGCGGCCGCGCGGTGCTGATCGGCTACACGGCGGGCGAGACCCTGTCGCTCTCGCTGCCGGCCTTCATGCAGCGCGACGTGAGCCTGCTGCCGCTCAACATGTTCCGGCGCGAGGCGCAGGGACGCGCGGCCGTGCCTCGATTGCTCGAGCGATTGGCCGACGGAAGGCTGCGGCTCGCGGTGCAACGCTTCGCGTTCGACGAAGCGGCACGGGCGCTGGAATGGATCGCGCAGCGTGGCCATCGAGGCCGCGCGGTGCTCGTCGCGGACTGAGCTTCGGCGCTACTCGTCGTCCTCTTCCTGCGCCGCGTCCGACGGCGCATGCGCATGCAGCTGAATCATCAGCCGCAGCGTGTTCTTGAGTTCCTCCGCGCGCGTGAGACCGAAGGGCTCGAGCACGCGGCGCTCGTGCTCGCTCGCGAGCTGCATCAGATGCTCCACCTTGGCCGCACCCTTGCGGGTGATGCGCACCAGCGTGATGCGGCGATCGCTCTCATGGGGAATGCGCTCGACCTGGCCCTGCGTCTCCATGCGATCGAGCAGCCGCGTCACGGTCGGCTGCTTGGTCACGGTGATCTGCGCGAGCCGGCCGATGCTCACCGCATCGCCGCCCGCGAGCGAGGCCATCACGCGCCACTCCGACACCGAGAAACCCTCCTGCCGCGCCACCTCGTGGAACTCCGAGGAGATCAGCTGGCTGGCCTGCGCGAGCAGCGCGGGCAGGTAGTTGTCGACGAAGCGCTGCGGCTTCTTTTCAGTGCTTCCCATGCGTTCTCCCGATGCCCATCGAACGACCCGAAAGTGGCACGCGGCTTGCGTGTCTAGGGTTATTCATGATTGTGGATAGATTCATTTCTAAACAGTATACGTACCAAGGCCCGCACAAGCACTCATCGCTTTTCTGCAGGTGATGCATGAACGGGCCACCGCCCACACGGTGACGTCGATCCAGGAAAAGAGCAAGCCATGGCCGAGCGTTCGTTTGTCGAAGAAGTGAAGAAACTGCGGCTGTCCGCCGGTGAAGTGTTCCGCGGCGAAGGCATCCTCGCCGTCACCAAGGCGCTGCTCGAATCGGGCGTGTCCTACGTCGCGGGCTACCAGGGCGCGCCGATCTCGCACCTGATGGACGTGCTGGCCGATGCGCAGGACATCCTCGCCGACCAGGGCATCCGTTTCGAGAACAGCGCGAGCGAGGCCACGGCCGCCGCCACGCTCGCGGCCTCGGTCAACTACCCGTTGCGCGGTGCCGTGACCTTCAAGGCCACGGTCGGCACCAACGTCGCATCCGATGCGCTGGCCAACCTCGCCTCGGGCGGCGTGACCGGCGGCGCGCTGGTGATCGTGGGCGAGGACTACGGCGAAGGCTCCTCGATCATGCAGGAGCGCAGCCACGCCTTCGCGATGAAGTCGCAGATCTGGCTGCTCGATCCGCGGCCCAACCTGCCGAGCATCGTCGAGGCCGTGAAGCAGGGCTTCGAGCTCTCCGAGGCCAGCCACACGCCCGTGATGCTGCAGCTGCGCATCCGCGCCTGCCACGTGCACGGCCAGTTCGTCGCCGCCGACAACCGCCGCGCCGCCTACTCGGTGCAGGAAGCGGCCGAGAACCCGCAGCGCGACGTGAGCCGCATCGTGCTGCCGCCCGCGAGCTTCGTGCACGAACAGGAGAAGGTGAAGGAGCGCTGGCCCGCGGCCGTGCGCTTCATCGAGGAACGCGGCCTCAACGAGTTCTTCGCCGACGGCGCCGACGACATCGGCATCGTGGTGCAGGGTGGCAGCTACAACACGCTGGTGCGCGCGCTCGAGCGCCTGGGCCTGGCCGACGTCTACGGCAACAGCCGCATCCCGCTGTACGTGATGAACGTCGCCTACCCGGTGATCGACAGCGAGGTGGTGCGCTTCTGCGAAGGCAAGCGCGCGGTGCTGATGGTGGAGGAGGGCCAGCCCAACTTCATCGAGCAGAACATCGCGACCATCCTGCGCCAGCGCGGCGTGACCACCGCGCTGCACGGCAAGGACATGCTGCCGGTGGCCGGCGAGTACACGGCCGCCGAACTGCTGCAGGGCGCGCGCGTCTTCTGCGAGCGCTACGGTCGCCTCGCGCCGCAACCGGCCGCGCCCGTGCCGGCCCCGGTGCGCAAGGTGATCCCGCTGATCGAGCTGCCGAGCGAGCCGGCCGCGCCGCTGGCCGACAGCGTGCACGCGCGCCCGCCGGGCTTCTGCACCGGCTGCCCCGAGCGCCCGATCTTCAGCGCGATGAAGCTGGTCGAGCGCGAGCTCGGTCCGCACCACGTGAGCGCCGACATCGGCTGCCACCTGTTCTCGATCCTGCCGCCGTTCCACATCGGCAACACCACCATGGGCTACGGCCTCGGCGGCGCGGGCGCGGCCGCCATGGGCGCGCCGCGCGGCAAGCGCGCGATCGCGATGATGGGCGACGGCGGCTTCTGGCACAACGGCCTCACGAGCGGCGTCGCCAACGCGGTGTTCAACCAGAGCGACAACCTCACGATCGTCGTCGACAACAACTACACCTCGGCCACCGGCGGGCAGGACATCCTGTCGTCCAAGGCCGTCAACGCCACTCGCAGCACCGGCCACGCGATCGAGCGCGCGGTGCGCGGCGTGGGCGTGAACTGGGTGCGCACCATCCGCCGCACCTACGACGTGGCCGGTATGCGCGATGCGCTCAAGGAGGCGCTGACCACCAAGGAGAAGGGCCCGAAGGTCCTGATCGCGCAGTCCGAGTGCATGCTCAACAAGCAGCGGCGCGAGAAGCCGCTGGTGCGCAAGGCCATCGCCGACGGCAAGCGCATGGTGCGCGAGAAGTTCGGCGTCGATGCCGACACCTGCACCGGCGACCACTCCTGCATCCGGCTCTCGGGTTGCCCCTCGCTGTCGATCAAGACCAACCCCGATCCGCTGCGCACCGACCCGGTCGCCACCGTGCTCGAGAGCTGCGTGGGCTGCGGCAACTGCGGCGACGTCTCGCACGCGGCCGTGCTGTGCCCTTCGTTCTACAAGGCGCGCATCGTCAGCAATCCCACCGGCTGGGACCGGCTGCGCGAGCGCGTGCGCGGCGCCGTCATCGGCTGGCTGCAGCGCGGCGCTGCGCGCCGGCGCGAGGCCTATTCGTTCTGAGCGCGCCGATGACCACGCAACAACCGATCAAGATCGCGATCCTCGCCATGGGCGGCGAGGGCGGCGGCGTGCTGGCCGACTGGATCGTCGACATGGGCGAGGCCAACGGCTGGGTCGCCCAGACCACCTCCGTGCCCGGCGTGGCGCAGCGCACCGGCGCCACCATCTACTACGTGGAGCTGTTCCCCGAGGCCGCCGCGCGCGCCGATGGCGGCCAGCCGGTGCTGGCGCTGATGCCGCTGCCGGGCGACGTCGACCTGGTGCTGGCTTCCGAGCTGATGGAAGCCGGCCGCGCAGTGCAGCGCGGGCTGGTCACGCCAGACCGCACCACGCTGATCGCCTCCACGCACCGCGTCTATTCGATTGCCGAGAAGAGCGCGATGGGCGACGGCCGCGTCGACAGCCGCGAGCTGCTCGCGCATGCGGGGCGCGCCGCGCACCGCTTCATCCGCTTCGACATGGCGCAGGCCGCCGAAGACGCGGGCAGCGTGATCAGCGCCGTGCTGTTCGGCGCGCTCGCGGGCTCGGGCGTGCTGCCCTTCGGCCGCGCCCAGTTCGAGGCCACCATCGAACGCGGCGGCGTCGGCGTGAAGCCCAGCCTGCGCGCCTTCGGTGCCGCCTTCGCGCGCGCCCAGTCCGAGGAGGGCGAAGCGCCCGCGCCGGCCCTGCCGCCGGCCGCGCCGCCGCAGCCGCGCCATCCCGCGGTGCGCGCGCTGGTCGAGCGGGTGCAAAAGGATTTCGCGCCCGCGCAGCATGCGCTGCTGCTCGAGGGCGTGCGCCGCCTCATCGACTACCAGGACCCGGCCTATGCGGGCCTCTACCTCGACCGCGCCGCCGCGCTGCAGTCGCTGGCCAGCCCGGCGTTGCTCGAGGTCGCGGCGCGCCACCTGGCGCTGTGGATGTCCTATGAGGACACGGCGCGCGTCGCCTCGCTCAAGATCCGCGCGACCCGCTTCGACCGCGTGCGCGACGAGTCGCGCGTGCAGGCCGACCAACTGCTCGCGATCCACGAGTACATGCATCCGCGGCTGCAGGAGATCTGCGAGACCCTGCCCGCGGGCCTGGGCCGTTGGCTCATGCGCACCGGCTGGGCGCGCGGCCTGGTCGAGCGCTTCACGCAGAAAGGCCGCGTGGTGCAGACCAGCTCGCTGCACGGCTACCTGTTGCTGTCCACCGTGGCCGGCATGGGCCGCTGGCGCCGTTCCACGCTGCGCTACGCGGACGAGAACCGGCGCATCGAGGCCTGGCTGGCCGAGATCGCCGCCACCGCCGCGCGCAACACCGAGCTCGCGATCGAGGTCGCGCAGTGCCAGCGGCTGGTCAAGGGCTACAGCGACACGCACGAACGCGGTCTGCGCAACTACGACACCGTGATGGCGGCCCTGCGCCGTGCCGGCGATGCGCTCGCGCCGGCCACCTTGCGCGAGCTGCGCAATGCCGCGCTGGCCGACGAGCACGGCCACCAGCTGCAGGCGGCGCTGGTACGCCACGCGCTGGCCTGAACGACGAAGAAGAGACGACACCATGGCCTCCGATCCCACGACCCTTCGCCTGCGCGTCGCCGAGGCGCGCGAACTCAATCCGCTGGTCCGGCTGTTCCGCCTGCGCGCCGACGATGGCGCCGCGCTGCCGGGCTTCGAGGCCGGCGCCCACATCCGCGTGCGCGTCGACCTCGGCAACGGCCAGTCGGACTGGCGCCACTATTCGCTGATCGACTTCGCGGCGGGCGGCCAGCCGGCACCGGCCGAGTACCTGATCGCGGTGCGCAAGGAGGCCGCGGGCCGCGGCGGCTCGCGCTTCATGCACGAGCGGCTGCGCGAGGGCGACACCATCGAGGCCGAGCCGCCGAAGAACGATTTTCCGCTGCACGCCGGCACGGGCCGCGCGGTGCTGCTGGCCGGCGGCATCGGCATCACGCCGCTCGCGAGCATGGCCGCGCACCGCCGCGCGCAGGGCCTGCCGGTGGAACTGCACTACGCGGGCCGCAGCCGCGCGCTGATGGCCTTCCTGCCCGAGCTCGGCGAGCTGCTGGGCACCGACCTGCTGCTGCACGACGACGAGTCGAAGGGCGCGCCCTTCGACGTGGGCGCGCTGCTCGCGCGCTGCGATCCGGCCGACCAGCTCTATGTCTGCGGCCCCAAGCCCATGCTCGACGCCGTGCTGGCCCAGACCCAGGCGCGCGGCTGGAACAGCGACCGGGTGCACTTCGAGCTCTTCACCGCGCCCGTGGTGGAGGAGGGCGACCATGCCTTCGAGGTCGAGCTCGCCATGTCGGGCCAGCGCTTCACCGTGCCGGCCGACCAGAGCATCCTCGACTGCCTGATCGAGCATGGCTGCGACCCGATGTTCGACTGCAAGCGCGGCGAATGCGGCGTGTGCGCCGTGCCAGTGATCGACGGCGAGATCGACCACCGCGACTACGTGCTCACGGCACGCGAGAAGGCCGCGGGCAACGTGATCCAGATCTGCATCTCCCGCGCCAAGGGCCAGCGGCTGGTGCTCGATCTCTGACCCAAGGAGTCCACGCATGACCAGCTACCGAGGCAATCCCGACGCGGTCCGCGCGCTGGTGCGGCCCGATCGCGTGCACCGCGACCTCTACATCAGCGAGGAGATCTTCGCGCTCGAGCAGGAGCACTTCTTCGCCAACACCTGGAACTACGTCGGCCACGAGAGCCAACTGCCCAAGCCCGGCGACTACATCACCAACGAGATCGCGGGCCGGCCGCTGATCGTGGTGCGCCATGCCGACGGCAGCGTGCGCGTGCTGATGAACCGCTGCGCACACAAGGGTTCCCGGCTGGTGAGCGCGCCCTGCGGCAACACCGGCAAGTTCTTCCGCTGCCCGTATCACGCCTGGACCTTCAAGACCGACGGTTCGCTGCTGTCGATCCCGCTGAAGAACGGCTACGAGGGCACGCAGCTGCACGACTGCGAGGCTTCCAAGGGGCTGGTGCCGGTGGCCGGCGTGCGCAGCTACCGCGGCTTCGTCTTCGTGAAGATCAACGACGTCGGCCCCTCGTTCGAGGAGTACTTCGGCGACTCGCTGAGCTCGATCGACAACATGGCCGACCGCTCGCCCGAGGGCGAGCTCGAGATCGCCGGCGGCTGCCTGCGCTTCACGCACCAGTGCAACTGGAAGATGTTCGTCGAGAACCTCAACGACACCATGCACCCGATGGTGGCGCACGAGTCCTCGGCCGGCACCGCCAAGACCATGTGGGCCGGCAAGCCCGCCGACGAGCCCAAGCCGATGGCGATCGAGCAGTTCGTGCCCTTCATGTCGGACTACAAGTTCTTCGAGGACATGGGCGTTCGCACCTACGACAACGGCCACAGCTTCACGGGCGTCAACTTCAGCATCCACAGCAAGTACAAGGCGATCCCCGCGTACGACGACGCGATGAAGGCCCGCTACGGCGAGGAGCGCACCGCGCAGATCCTCGGCATGGCGCGCCACAACACGGTCTACTACCCGAACCTCACGATCAAGGGCGCGATCCAGGCGATCCGCGTGGTCAAGCCGGTCTCGGCCGGCATGTCGATCGTCGAGAGCTGGACCTTCCGCCTCAAGGGCGCGCCGCCCGAGCTGCTGCAGCGCACCACCATGTACAGCCGGCTCATCAACTCGCCGTTCTCGGTGGTGGGGCACGACGACCTGCAGGCCTACCGCGGCATGCAGGCCGGGCTGCATGCCAGCGGCAACGAGTGGGTGAGCCTGCACCGCAACTTCGAGGACGGCGAGGCCGAGCGCAGCGGCGAGGCCACCACCGTCGGCACCAGCGAACTGCCGATGCGCAACCAGTACCGCAGCTGGGCACGCTACATGACGGAGACGATGTGATGAGCGCCGCCGTCACGCACCAGCAGCTGGTCGATTTCGTGGTGCGCGAGTGCCGCCTGCTCGACGCCAAGCGCTACGAGGAGTGGAATGCGCTCTTCACCGACGAGGCTTTCTACTGGGTGCCGCTGATTCCCGACCAGGAGGACGGCATCAACCACACCTCGCACATGTACGAGGACAAGCTGCTGCGCGAGCTGCGCATCGAGCGCCTGAAGAGCCCGCGCGCCTTCTCGCAGCAGCCGCCGAGCCGCTGCCACCACTTGCTGCAGGCGCCCACGGTCGAGGAGTTCGACGAAGCCGCCAATCGCTACGTGGTGCGCACGGAGTTCCACTACACCGAATGCCAGGGCGACGAGCTGCAGTTCTACGTCGGCACCTTCTTCCACCACCTGCTGTGGCAGGACGGCGCGCTGCGCATGACGCTCAAGCGCGTGAACCTGCTGAACTGCGACGCGGCGCTGCCCGCGGTGCAGCTCTTCATCTGAACGGACGACCGCGATGACGCATCCCACCGTCCATGCCGCCTTCGCCGCCTCGGCGGCGCGCACGCCCGAGGCCGAATTCCTGTGCGTCGAGCCGGTCACGGCCACGAGCTATGGCATCGAGGCCGGCAGCATCCGCTGGCGCGAGGCCGTGGCCGAGGTCGACCGGCTGCGCGAAGCCTATGCACGCGCGGGCTACGGCCATGGCCACCGCGTCGGGCTGCTGCTCGAGAACCGGCCGGCCTTCCTGTACCACTGGTTCGCGCTCAATGCGCTCGGCGTGAGCGTGGTGCCGATCAATGCCGAGATGCGCGCGGCCGAGCTGGCCTACCTGATCGGCCACAGCGGGATCGAGCTCGCCGTGAGCCTGCCGCAGCGCGCCGACGACCTGCGCGCGGCGGCGCAACGCGAAGGTGCCACGCTCGACGTGATGCAGGCCTCGGACCCCGAAGTGCCGCCGGCCCGCAGCAGCGCACCGCGCGCGCACGAACCCGTGGGCCCCCACACCGAATGCGCGCTGCTCTACACCTCGGGCACCACCGGGCGTCCCAAGGGCTGCATGCTGGGCAACGAGTACTTCATCCGCGCGGGCGAATGGTATGCGGGGCTCGACGGCGTGTGCGAGGTGCGCCGCGACCGCGAGCGGATCATCACGCCGCTGCCGCTCAACCACGTGAACGCGATGGCCTTCTCGACCATGGTGATCCTGGTGGCCGGCGGCTGCCTGATCCAGCTCGACCGCTTCCATCCGAAGAGCTGGCTGCACAGCGTGCGCGAGACCGGCGCGACCATCGTCCATTACCTCGGCGTGATGCCCGCGATGCTGCTGGCCGCGCCCGCGTCGCCCTCCGACCGCGAGCATGCGGTGCGCTGGGCTTTCGGTGCCGGCGTGGACCGGCGCAACCATGGCGTGTTCGAGGAGCGCTTCGGCTTCCCGCTGGTCGAGGCCTGGGCCATGACCGAAACCGGTGCCGCCGCCTGCGTGATGGCGAACCACGAACCGCGCCACATCGGCACGAGCTGCTTTGGCCGGCCCGAGGATTTCGTCGAGCTGCGGCTGGTCGACGAGGCCGGCACGGACGTGCCGGTGGGCACGCCGGGCGAACTGCTGGTGCGCAGCGCGGGTCCCGATCCGCGCCGCTATTTCTTCTCGGGCTATCTCAAGGACGAAGCCGCGACCCAGGAGGCTTGGGCCGATGGCTGGTTCCACACGGGCGACATGGTGCGCCGCGAATCCGACGGCAGCCTCTGCTTCGTCGACCGCAAGAAGAACGTGATCCGCCGCAGCGGCGAGAACATCTCGGCGGTGGAGGTCGAGAGCGTGCTGAACCAGCATCCGGCGGTGAAGAGCTCGGCCGTGGCCGCGACGCCCGATGCGGTGCGCGGCGACGAGGTGCTGGCCTGCATCGTGCTGCACGAGGCGGTGGGCGTGGATGCCCGTTCCGCCATGGCGCTGAGCATCGTGGCGCATGCGCTCGACCAACTCGCCTACTACAAGGCGCCTGGCTATGTGGCGTTCGTCGATGCCTTGCCGCTCACGGCTTCTCAGAAGATTCAACGCGGGGAGTTGCGTGTGCTGGCCCAGGGTTTGCCTGGGCAGGTGCATTGCATCGATACGCGTGGGTTGAAGAAGAGGCAGGGGTGATGGACATGCGCTTGATTCGTTCGGGACGGGCTCACGCCGACGGGGTACTCCCCTCCGCGAATGTCCCCCGCCCTTCGGGCTCCTCCTTTATTTCGCTGCGGGGAGTACCCCGCCGGCGTGCGCCAGACGCGCAGCGCTCGATCGGCCGGCACCACCGCTGCGCCTCCCGTGCACAGGGCAGTGGGTGCTTCCCGCAGCGAAATAAAGGAGGAGCCGAAGGCGGGGGACATTCGCGGAGGGAAGTACCCGCTGTCCTGTGCACGCGCCCCAGCCCGAACAAAGTGGAACCAACACAATGACCCACCGCCAATCCTACGAAGGCGTAGCCGTAGCGGTCCCCGTCACGGTGCCCTACCAGCGTTACTCCACGCTCACCGCCCATTGGTTTCTCGGCCAGGCCATCGAGGCTCTCGTCAAGGACAGCGGAGTAGACAAAGACGCAATAGACGGCCTCTGCATCAGCAGCTTCTCGCTCGCCCCAGACACCGCAGTAGGCGTCACCCAGCACCTGGGCCTCTCGCCACGCTGGCTCGACCACGTACCGACCGGCGGTGCCTCGGGCGTGATGTGCCTGCGACGTGCCGCGCGCGCGGTGCAGAGTGGCGATGCCGATGTCGTGGCCTGCGTGGCGGCCGACACCAACCATGTCGACTCCTTCCGCCAGACCCTCGGCAGCTTCAGCAACTTCGCGCGCGATGCCACCTATCCCTACGGATCGGGCGGGCCCAATTCGATCTTCGCGATGATCACCGCGCACTACATGCGGCGCTTCGGTGCCAAGCGCGAGGACTTCGGCCGCATCGCGGTGGACCAGCGCGCCAATGCGCTGCGCAATCCCAACGCCATGTTCAAGAAGCCGCTCACGCTCGACGAATACATGGACGCGCGGCCGATCGCCGAGCCCTTGCACCTGTTCGATTGCGTCATGCCCTGCGCGGGGGCCGAGGCCTTCCTCGTGATGAGCGAGGAGCGTGCGCGCGACCTCGGCCTTGCCCACGTCGCGATCCGCGGCGCCATCGAGCGCCACAACGCCTATTCGGAAGACCCGGTGATGGTGCAGGGCGGCTGGCGCCGCGACCGCGACGACCTCTATGCCCAGGCCGGCGCCGCGCCCGCGCAGGTCGACTTCATCCAGACCTACGACGACTACCCCGTGATCGCCATGATGCAGTTCGAGGACCTGGGCTTCTGCGAGAAGGGCGAGGGCCCGGCCTTCGTGCGCTCGCACACCATGACCTGCGAAGGCAGCTTTCCCAACAACACCAGCGGCGGCCAGCTGTCCGCGGGCCAGGCCGGCGCCGCGGGCGGCTTCCTCGGCATGACCGAGACCATCCGCCAACTCACCGACACCGCGGGCGCGCGCCGCGTGCCCGACGCGAAGCTGGGCCTCGTGGCCGGCTTCGGCATGGTCACCTACGACCGCTGCCTGTGCACCGGCGCCGTCCTCCTGGGGAGAAGCCAATGACCATGCCCCTCATGCGCCCCCCGCGCAAGAACCCCGTGCTGCGCACGCGGCAGATGAACCTGCCGCCCTGGCAGCGCGGCCGCATCGCGCTGGGCATCACCGCCGCCGCGGCCGAGGGCCGCTTCGAGCTGCAGACCTGCGAGGACTGCGGCACCGTGCAGTACCCGCCGCGCGCGGCCTGCCACAAGTGCCTGTCGCCGCACCTCGCCTGGCGCGAGCAGGACGGCGAGGGCGAGCTGCTGAGCAGCACCACGCTGCATCACAGCAACGACCTGTTCTTCCGCGAACGCCTGCCCTGGCGGCTGGGCCTGGTGCATCTCGATGCCGGCCCGACGCTGATGGTGCACCTGCACGGCGAGGTCGGCGAGGCGCCCTCGCGCGTCAAGGTGGGCGCGCGGCTCGATCGCGCGGGACAGGCGGTACTGATCGGATTCCCGAAGGAAGGAAGTGCACACATGGCCGACGACAGGATGCTCAGAGAAATGACCAGCGACCCCAAGTTCCGCAAGGTGCTGGTGACCGACGGCAAGACCGAGGTCGGGCAGGCGATCGTGCGCGCCCTCGTGAAGGCCGGTGCCGACATCGTCTGGGTCGGCCATGCCGAACCCTGGAAGAAGCTCGGCGACGGCCTCGACGACATCGGCGCGCTGCCGCAGGTCACGCTGGTGCCGCTCGACCTCACCAACGGCCGGCAGGTGACCGAGCTCGCGGGCTCCATCGGTGGCAAGGTCGACATCGTCATCAACAACGCCGAGGTGCACCGCACCTTCGGCATCGCCTCGCGGCGCGGCACCGACGTGGCCAAGGCCGAGATGGACATCAACTACTTCGGCGCGCTGCGGCTGGCGCAGGAGTTCGGTCCCGCGCTCAAGGGCCGCTCGGCCGACGGCGCCACCGGTGCCACCGCCTGGGTCAACCTGCTGTCGATCTACGCGCTGAGCAACTACCCGGCGCACGGCACCTTCAGCGCCTCGAAGGCCGCCGCCTATTCGCTCGCCCAGTGCCTGCGCGCCGAGATGCGGCCAGCCGGCATCCGGGTCGTCAACGTGTTCCCGGGCCCGATCGACGACGAGTGGAACCAGCACATGCCGCCGCCCAAGCTCGGCGCCCCGGCGCTCGCGAGCGCGATCGTGAAGGCGCTGCGCGATGGCGTGGAAGACGTCTACCCCGGCGACGTGGCGCAGGAGTGGCTCGAGCGCTGGCGCGACAACCCCAAGGTGCTGGAACGCGAACTCGCGGCCGGCGGCAGCTGAAGACAGACAGAGACAGGAGCGCTCCCCGATGACCACCAGCAACCCCACGCTCACCCCGGCGCAGATCCTCGCGGGCCTGGCCGGCGCCCTGGCCGGCGGCGGCATCCGCGTGATCGACCTCACCCAGACCCTGACGCCCGAGTTCCCGCAGATCGCGCTGCCGCCCGAGATGGGCCAGTGCTGGCCGTTCCGCATCGAGGAGGTCTCGAAGTACGACGAGCGCGGGCCCGGCTGGTACTGGAACAACTTCTCCTGCGGCGAACACACCGGCACCCACTTCGATGCGCCGATCCACTGGATCTCGGGCCGCGACCTGCCGAACAACTCGGTCGACACCATTCCCGTGCAGCACTTCGTGGCGCCGGCCTGCGTCATCGACTGCTCGCCGCAGGTCAAGGACGATCCCGACTACCTGCTCACGCCCGCGGACATCGAGGACTACGAGGCGAAGCACGGCCGCATCCCGGCCGGCGCCTGGGTGCTGATGCGCACCGACTGGTCGAAGCGCCACGACCCCGAGGCCTACCAGAACTTCGACGAGACCGGCCAGCACACCCCGGGCCCGAGCACCGAGGCCGTGCGCTTCCTGGTCGAGCAGCGCGACGTGCTGGGCTTCGGCTCCGAGGCCATCGGCACCGATGCCGGCCAGGGCTACCACCTGCGCCCGCCGTACCCCTGCCACTACTACATGCACGGCGCGGGCCGCTACGGCCTGCAGTGCCTCAGCAACCTCGACCTGCTGCCGCCCGCGGGCGCGATGCTGATCTGCCCGCCACTGAAGATCGAGAAGGGCAGCGGCAGCCCGCTGCGCGTGCTCGCGCTGGTGGGAGCACCTGCATGAGCGACGCACCGAAGACCGCCGTCGTCACCGGCGGCAGCGCCGGCATCGGCAAGGCCATCTGCCTCGACCTGCTCGAGCAGGACTACGAGGTCGTCTCGCTCGCGCGCCGCAAGGCCGAGATCGACCATCCGAAGCTGCACAGCATCGAGGTCGACCTGGCCGACCGCGCGGCCACGGCCGAGGCCGCGAAGGAACTCGTGTCGCGCTTCGAGGTGAGCACCGTGGTCCACAACGCCGGCGTGATCCGCGCCGCGCTGCTGCCCGAGGTCCAGCTGTCCGACCTCGACGCGCTGGTCGACCTGCACCTGGGCTGCGCGATCCAGCTCGTGCAGGCCGCGCTGCCCGCGATGCGCGCGCGCCGCTTCGGCCGCGTGGTGCTGCTGTCGTCGCGCGCCGCGCTGGGCTTGGCCACGCGCACCAGCTACTCGGCCACCAAGGCCGGCATGCTGGGCATGGCGCGCACCTGGGCGCTCGAGCTCGCGCCCGAGGGCATCACCGTCAACGTGGTGGCGCCCGGGCCGATCCGCACCGACATGTTCTACGACGTGGTCGAGGCCGGCAGCGAGAAGGAACGCGCGCTGGCCGCCAGCGTGCCGGTGCGCCGCCTCGGCGAATCGGCCGACGTGGCGCGCGCCGTGCGCTTCTTCGCCGACCCTGCCAACAGCTTCGTCACCGGCCAGGTGCTCTACGTCTGCGGCGGCACCAGCGTCGGCAGCCTGGCGCTCTGAATCCCCACCACCGAGTTCCCGTCACCCACCCCCTCACTCCAGGAGAAGAAGCATGACAGTCATGACCCGAATCCGTGCCCTCGCGGGCCTCGCCGTGGCCGCGGGTGCGCTCGCGGTATCGAACGCCTGGGCGGCAGACCTCAAGGTCGGTTTCATCACCTCGCTGTCGGGGCCGGTGTCCTCGCTCGGCATTCCCTACGACAAGGGCATCAAGGCCGCGCAGGCCTACAAGTCCGAGGTCGGCGGGCGCAAGGTGCAGCTGATCGCGCTCGACGACGCCTCCGACCCCTCGACCGCCGCGCGCAACGCGCGCAAGCTGATCGAGGAGGACAAGGTCGACGTCATCATCGGCACCGCCGGCGCGCCGGGCTCGCTGGCCATCGCCGGCGTGGCGCGCGAGACCAGGACCCCGCTGATCTCGATCGCCAACGCCGACCTGCCGGGCGAGGAGGGCGCATGGATGGTGACGCTGCCGCAGCCCGCGCCGCTGATGATGGGCGCGATGGTCGAGAAGATGAAGCAGGCGGGCGTGAAGAGCGTGGCCTACATCGGCTACTCCGACGCCTGGGGCGACCTGGTCTACGACGCGCTCAACAAGGCCGCGCCCGCGGCCGGCATCAAGGTGGTGAGCAACGAGCGCTATGCGCGCAGCGACTCCTCGGTCGCCGGCCAGGTGCTCAAGATCGTCGCGCTGCGCCCCGACGCCGTGATCACCGGCGCCTCGGGCACGCCCGGCGCGCTGCCCTACCTCGCGCTGACCGAGCGCGGCTACAAGGGAAAGATCTACGGCATGCACTCGCTGATCAACCCCGACTTCATCCGCGTCGGCGGTCCCTCGGTCGATGGCCTGCTCGCGCCCACGGGCCCGGTGGTGGTGGCCGAGCAGCTGCCCGACACCAACCCGATGAAGAAGATCGCGCTCGACTTCCGCGCCGCCTTCCAGAAGGCCAACGGCGCGCCGCCGACCGACACCTTCTCGGCCTACAGCTTCGATGCCTGGCTGATCTACCTCGACGCCGCGCAGCGCGCGCTCGCCACCAAGGCCGAGCCCGGCACGCCGCAGTTCCGCCTCGCGCTGCGCGACGCCATCGTGAGCACCAAGGAGCTGGTGGGCACGCACTCGGTCTACAACTTCAAGCCCGACAACCGCTACGGCTCCGACGACCGCTCGCGCGTGGTGGTGCGGCTCGACAAGGGCCAGTGGAAGCTGGTGCCCTGAGCACGGCCCTTCGCGCGGCGCATTCCTTCCTTTCTCCCCAAGACACCACCCACCCATGAAACTCGCTCGCATCGCCGCGCTCGCGGCCGTCTCGCTCGCCGCGGCCCAGGCCTTCGCCGCCGACCTCAAGGTCGGCGTCATCAGCTCGCTCTCGGGCCCGGTCTCGGCGCTCGGCATTCCCTACGAGAAGGGCATCCGCGCCGCGCTCGCGCAGCAGCCGACCATCGCCGGCCACAAGGTCGAGCTGATCGTGCTCGACGACGCATCCGATCCCACCACCGCCGGGCGCAACGCGCGCAAGCTGGTGACCGAGGACAAGGTCGACGTGCTGATCGGCACTTCGGGCGTGCCTGGCGCGATGGCGATCGCGGCGGTGGCGCGCGAGCTCGGCACGCCGCTGATCTCGCCCACGCCGGTGTCGCTGCCGGGGCCGGAGAACGTGTGGACCGTCTCGGTCTCGCAGCCCTTCGAGCTGATGGTGGCGGCGGTGGTCAAGCGCATGCAGCAGGCCGGCGTGAAGTCGGTGGCCTTCATCGGTTTTTCCGACGCGCTCGGCGATCTCGCCTACGACTCGCTGATGAAGAGCGCGGCCGCGGCCGGCATCAAGGTGGTGGCGAACGAGCGCTATGCGCGCAGCGATTCCTCGGTGGCCGGGCAGGTGCTCAAGATCGTGGCGGCCAAGCCCGAGGCGGTGTTCGCGGGCAACTCGGGCACCCCCGGCGCGCTGCCCTACCTGGCGCTGGCCGAGCGCGGCTACAAGGGCCAGATCTACGGCACGCACGGCCTGATCAATGCCGACTTCGTGCGCGTGGGCGGCAAGTCCATCGAAGGCCTGCAGGTGCCCAGCGGCCCGGTGCTGGTGGCCGAGCAGCTCGATGCGGCCAACCCGATCCGCAAGGTGTCGATGGACTTCCGCGCGGCCTACCAGAAGGCGCACGGCGCGGCGCCGGTCGATGCCTTCTCGTCGTACACCTACGACGCCTACCTGCTGCTGGCCAACGCCGCGGCGCGCGCCAAGGGCGAGCCGGGCACGCCGGCCTATCGCACCTCGTTGCGCGACGCGATCAACGGCACCAAGGAGCTGGTCGGCACGCACGGCATCTACAACTTCAAGCCCGACAACCGCTACGGCTCGGACGAGCGCGCGGTGGTGATCGTGCGCATGGAAAAGGGCCAGTGGAAGCTGGTGCCCTGAGCGCCCGTAGCTGAAGCACCCCATGAGCCGCTACCGCGAACACCCCGAGGCGATCCGCGCGCTGGTCGAGGACCGGCGCGTGCACCGCGACGTCTACCTGAGCGAGGAGCTGTTCGCGCTCGAGCAGGAGCGCTTCTTCGCGCGCACCTGGCTGTTCGCGGGCCATGCGAGCGAGGTGCCCAAGGCCGGCGACTACCGCACGCTCGAGCTCGCGGGCCGGCCGCTGGTGATGGTGCGGCAGGCCGACGGCGCGCTGCGGGTGTTCTACAACCGCTGCGCCCACAAGGGCAGCCAGCTGGTGAGCGACGAGCGCGGCAACGCGGGCAAGTTCTTTCGCTGCCCCTACCACGCCTGGACCTACAAGCTCGACGGCGCGCCGCTCGCGCTGCCGCTGAAGTCGGGCTACGAGAACACCGGGCTCGCGCAGTGCGAGTCGGGGCGCGGGCTCTCGCCCGTGGCGGGCCTCGCGGTCTACCGCGACTTCGTGTTCGTGCGCCTGTCGCCGCGGGGTCCGAGCTTCGAGGACTATTTCGGCGGCGTGCTGCATGCCATCGACAACATGGTCGACCGCTCGCCCGAGGGCCGGCTCACGGTGGCCGGCGGCGTGCTGCGCAACATCGTCCACTGCAACTGGAAGATGTACCTCGAGAACATCAACGACACGGTGCATCCGATGTCGACGCACGAGTCGGCCACCGCCGCGGCCGAAGGCCTGTGGGCCGGCATCACGGCGGCCGAGCCCGATGCGGCCAAGCCGATGGCGATGGAGCAGATCCTGCCCTTCGGCGCGGGCTACGACTTCTTCGACCGCATGGGCGGGCGCGTCTATCCCAACGGCCACAGCGTGCTGGGCATCCACTTCAGCATCCATTCGAACTACGCGCAGCTGCCGGGCTACGAGGCCGCGATGCGCGCCGCGCACGGCGAGGAGCGCGCCACCGAGATCCTGC
The DNA here is from genome assembly GCF_900115375.1 of Variovorax sp. PDC80. Taxonomy (NCBI): domain Bacteria; kingdom Pseudomonadati; phylum Pseudomonadota; class Betaproteobacteria; order Burkholderiales; family Comamonadaceae; genus Variovorax; species Variovorax sp. PDC80. The sequence continues at coordinate 276,640 of NZ_FOWG01000009.1, forward strand.
AGCGTTCGCCGCAGAACTCGGTGCTGTTCCCGAGCCTCTCGGTCAAGGGCTCGCCGCAGGCGATCCGCGTGATCCGCCCGCTCGCGGCCGACCGCACGCTGATCGAGGCCTGGAGCTTCCGCGCCGAGGGCGCGCCCGAGCTGCTGCTGGAGCGCTCGATGAACTACAACCGGCTCGTGTTCTCGCCGATGTCGGTGGTGGCGCACGACGACGTGCACCTGTTCGAGAGCATGCAGAAGGGCTTGCGCGGCGAAGGCAACGAGTGGGTGAGCCTGCACCGCGACTTCGACCCGGCCGAACTCGCGCAGGGAACGGCCGAGACCAACGGCACCAACGAGCTGCTGATGCGCAACCAGTTCCGCGCCTGGGCGAAGTTCATGGGCGAGCAGGGGGAGGGCGCATGAACGATGCCATCGACCTCGTGGTGCAGGAGGCGGCGCTGCTCGATGCGCGCCGCTTCGACGACTGGCTCGCGCTCTACGACGCCGAGTGCCTCTACTGGGTGCCGCTGCTCGGCGCGGCGCAGTCCGATCCGCGCAGCCACAACGCCATCGCCTGCGAGGACCGGCTGCTGCTGCAGCTGCGCGTCGACCGGCTGAAGAACCCGCGCGCGCATTCGCAGCATCCCGCGAGCCATTGCCAGCATGTGCTGCAGCGCTCGGTGCCGGAGGCCGACGAAGGCGGCGAGGTCGTGTTGCGCACCCCTTTCATCTACATCGAGGCACGCGGCGAATCCCAGGTGCTGCTCACCGGCAGCTACCGCCATCGGCTGGTTCGCATCGAAGACGGCTGGCGCATCCGCGAGAAGCGCGTCGACCTGCTCAACCCGGGCCAGGCATTGCCGGCCATCCAGCTTTTCATCTAGTTCCCTCCCTCGTTCCACTCCCCACCTTTCCTCCAGGAGCTTCGACATGACCCGCTTGATGCAGTCCCTTCGTCACGCCGCCGTGCTCGCGCTGGCCGCCGGCCTCGGCGCCGCCGCCTTCGCGGCCGACCTCAAGGTTGGCCTGAGCGTGTCGCTGTCGGGCCCGAACTCCTCGCTGGGCGTGCCCTATGCCAAGGGCATGCAGGCCGCGCTGGCCTACAAGGGCGAGATCAGCGGCCGCAAAGTGCAGCTGATCGTGCTCGACGACGGCTCCGACCCGACCACCGCGGGCCGCAATGCGCGCAAGCTGGTGGACGAGGAGAAGGTCGACGTGCTGATGGGCACCTCGGGCGTGCCGGCCGCGATCGCGATGGCGCAGGTCGGGCGCGATGCCAAGGTGCCGATGATCGGGCTCACGCCGATCCTGCTCGACCCGGCCGAGAACGGCTGGGTGATGACGGTGGCGCAGCCCACGCAGCTGATGATCGACGCGGTGGTCGAGCGCATGAAGAAGGACGGCGTGAAGTCGGTCGGCTACATCGGCTTCTCCGACGCCTGGGGCGACCTGGTCTACACCGCGCTGATGAAGGCCGCGCCGGCCGCCGGCATCCAGGTGCTGGGCAACGAGCGCTATGCGCGCGCCGACGCCTCGGTCACGGGCCAGGTGCTGAAGCTGCTCGCGATGAAGCCCGAGGCCGTGATGACCGGCGGCGCCGGCACGCCGGGCGCGCTGCCCTTCCTCGCGCTGCAGGAGCGCGGCTTCAAGGGCAAGGTGTACGGCCAGCACGGGCTGATCAACCCCGACTTCGTGCGCGTGGTCGGGGCCGCCGGCCAGGACGCGCTGATGCCCACCGGCCCGATCATCGTCGCCGAGCAGCTGCCGGCCGACCATCCCACGCGCAAGATCGGCCTCGAGTTCCGCAGCATCTTCCAGAAGGTCAACAACGCGCCCACCAGCGACGCCTTCTCGGCCTATTCCTTCGACGGCTACCTGGTGTTCGCCGATGCGGCCGCACGCGCGCTCACGAAGGCCGAGGCCGGCACGCCCGAGTTCCGGGTCGCGCTGCGCGACGCGATCTTCAGCACCAGGGAGGTCGTGGGCACGCACGGCGTCTACAACTTCAAGCCCGGCGATCTCTACGGCGTGGACCAGCGCGCGCGCGTGATCGTGAAGCTCGACAAGGGCCAATGGAAGCTCGCCCCCTGAGCGCGCTGCCTCCGATCCTCCATCCACCCACAGCAAGCAAGAAGCGAGAGCGATGACGAAGCGAAGGACTGTGCAATGACCTGGGACGTGGCCCTCATCCTGGGCATCGACGGGCTGGCCAACGGGGCCATCTACCTGCTGGCCGGGCTCGGCCTGGTGTTGATCTTCTCGGTGACCCGGGTGGTCTTCGTGCCCTTCGGCGACATCGCGGCCTTCGCCGCGCTGACGCTGGCGGCCTTCGAGACCGGCAAGCTGCCGCCGACCATCGGCCTGGTGGCCGTGCTCGCGGCGCTGGCCGTGCTGACCGAGGTCGGCAGCCTGATCCGGCGCGGCGAGGCGCGGCGCATTCCGAAGGCCGTGCTGGCCTGGGGCGTGCTGCCGCTGGTGCCCTGCGCCATCGCCTGGGCCGCGGCGAGCGCGGGTGTGCCGGCGCCGGTGCAGCTCGCGGTGTCGGTGCTGCTGGTGGTGCCGGTGGCGCCGCTGCTGGCGCGCGTGGTGTTCCAGCCGATCGCCGATGCCTCGGTGCTGGTGCTGCTGATCGTCTCGCTGGCGCTGCACTTCCTGCTGTCGGGCCTGGGGCTGCTGTTCTTCGGGCCGGAAGGCTCGCGCACCAGCCCGCTGGCCTCGGGCACGCTCACGCTGGGCGACGGCTTCACCGTCAGCGGCCAGGTGATCCTGATGGTGAGTTCGGCGATCGTGCTCAGCGGCCTGTTCTTCCTGGTGTTCGAACGCACCGTGATGGGCAAGGCGCTGCGCGCCACGGCCGTCAACCGCGTCGGCGCGCGGCTGGTCGGCATCCGGCCCGCGCGCACCGCGCTCTTGGCCTACGGCTGCGCCTCGCTGCTGGCGGGGCTGATCGGCGTGCTGATCGCGCCGGTGACCACCATGTACTACGACTCGGGCTTCATCATCGGCCTGAAGGCCTTCGTGGCCGCGATCATCGGCGGGCTCGTGAGCTACCCGATGACCGCCATCGGTGCGCTGGCCGTCGGCGTGGTCGAGAGCTTCGCCTCGTTCTGGAGCGGCGCGCTCAAGGACGTGATCGTGTTCAGCCTGCTGATCCCGGTGCTGATGCTGCGCTCGTTCATGGCGCGGCACGTGGAAGAGGAAGAAGAGGAGGTGGACCAATGAGCCGCCGCCCAATGATCCTCTGCGCCGTGGTGATCGCCGCGCTGGCCGTGGTGCCGGCGCTGTTCGGCAGCTTCACCGTCTCGCTGCTCAACGACATCGGCATCGGCGCGCTGGTCGCGCTCGGGCTGGTGCTGCTCACGGGCGTGGGCGGCGCCACCTCCTTCGGGCAGGCGGCCTTCGTCGGCATCGCGGCCTACGCCACGGCCTGGCTCAGCACCACGCAGGGCTACTCGCCCTGGATCGGCCTGCTGTTCGCGCTGCTGCTGACCGGCCTCTCGGCGCTCGCCATCGGGCTGCTCACGTTGCGCCTGGGCGGGCACTTCCTGCCGCTGTCGACCATCGCCTGGGGGCTGTCGATCGCCATGCTGTTCGGCAACGTCGATGCGTTGGGCCGCCACACCGGGCTGTCGAACATCCCGCCGCTGTTCATCGGCGGCTGGTCGCTGGCCGATCCGCGTGCCATGTACTACCTGATCTGGGCGATCGTCGGGCTGGCCTTCCTGTTCAGCCACAACCTGCTGCGCTCGCGCCCGGGCCGCGCGATCCGCAGCCTGCGCGGCGGCGCGACGTTGCTGGCGAGCGTGGGTGCCGATGCCTACCGCGTGCGGCTGTCGCTGTTCGTGACGGCGGCGCTGTTCGCCGGGCTCGCGGGCTGGCTCTATGCGCACATGAACCGCTTCGTGAGTCCTTCGCCCTTCGACGTGCGCGCGAGCATCGAGTACCTGCTGATGGCGGTGGCCGGCGGGCTCGGCAGCCTGGTCGGCGCGCTGGTGGGCGCGGGCCTGGTGCTGGTGCTCAAGAACGGGCTGCAGGACGTGCTGCCGCTGATCACCCAGCGCGCCGGCCAGCTCGAGGCGGTGGCCTTCGCGGTGCTGTTCATCGCATTGCTGCACTTCGCGCGCGGCGGGCTGATGGGCTTCGTGCGGCGGCTGCGCGGGCGCAAGGGCTCGGGCGCGGCGCGCCCACCCGCGGCGCCGCTGGCGGCGGTCGAACCGCTGCCGCATCGCGCGCTGCCGGCACGCGGCACGCCGATCCTCTCGGTGCAGGGCGCGTTCAAGCGCTTCGGCGGGCTGGTGGCGGTCAACGACGTGAGCTTCGACGTGGCGGCCGGCGAGATCGTGGGCCTGATCGGGCCCAATGGCGCGGGCAAGTCGACCATGTTCAACCTGCTGACCTGCACCCTGCCGATGAGCTCGGGCAGCGTGCGCTTCCTGGGCCAGGACATCGCCGGCATGCCGCAGCGCGAGGTGGCGCGGCTCGGGCTGGCGCGCACCTTCCAGCACGTGAAGCTGCGCCCGCAGATGAGCCTGCTCGACAACGTGGCGCTGGGCGCGCATTCGCGCACGCGCTCGGGCGTGCTGCGCGCGGGGCTGCGGCTCGATCGCGCCGAGGAGCGGCAGATCCTGCAGGAGGCGCAGCGCCAGCTCGAGCGCATCGGCCTGGGCGATCGCGCGCACGAGCTCGCGGGCAGCCTGCCGCTGGGCACGCAGCGCATCCTCGAGATCGCGCGCGCGCTCGCGGCCGATCCGGTGCTGCTGGTGCTCGACGAGCCCGCGGCCGGCCTGCGCCGCAAGGAGAAGATGGCCCTGGGCGAGCTGCTGCGCAAGCTGCGCGACGAGGGCGTGACCATTCTGATCGTCGAACACGACATGGACTTCGTGATGAAACTCGTGGACCGCCTGGTGGTGATGAATTTCGGCGCCAAGCTGGTGGAGGGCGCGCCGGCCGCGGTGCGTGCCGACGAGCGGGTGCAGGCGGCGTACCTGGGGAGCGTGGCATGAGCACGAGCGACGCACGGCCGCCCGAAGGCGCCCGAACCGCAGCGCGCAGCGCGGAGGTTTCAATGAATTCCCCGATGCTGGAGATCGGCGACCTGCATGTCTCGTACGGCCAGGTCGACGCGGTGCGCGGCGTGTCGCTCGCGATGCGGCCGGGGCAGATCGTCTCGGTGATCGGCCCCAATGGCGCCGGCAAGACCACGCTGCTCGCGGCCGCGATGGGCCTGCTGCCTTCCAAGGGCGTGCTGCGCTTCGAGGGCGAGGACCTGCACGGCCTCGACGTGGAGGCGCGCGTGGAGCGCGGCCTGTGCCTGGTGCCCGAGAAGCGTGAGCTGTTCGGCGAACTCTCGGTGCTCGACAACCTGCAGCTCGGCGCGTTCTCGCGCCGGCTGCGCGGCAGCGTGCTCAAGAGCCGGCTGCAGGGCGTGTACGACCGCTTCCCGCGGCTGGCCGAGCGCCGCGCGCAGCGCGCCGACACGCTCTCGGGCGGCGAGCGCCAGATGCTGGCCGTGGGGCGCGCGCTGATGTCCTCGCCGCGCCTCTTGATGCTCGACGAGCCCAGCCTCGGGCTGGCGCCGCTGATCGTGCGCGACATCCTCGCGATCGTGCGCAAGCTGCGCGAGGACGGGGTGTCGATCCTGCTGGTGGAGCAGAACGCGCGCGCCGCGCTCGAATCCTCCGACCACGGCTACGTGCTGGAAACGGGCGAGATCGCGCTCGATGGCGCCTCGCAGGACCTGGCCTGCGATCCGCGCGTGCAGGCCACCTACCTCGGCGGGGGCACGCACGATGAAGACTGAGCCGCACGCGCTGCCGCCCGCGCGACGCACGCTGCCGGCGATGCTCGAGCGGCAGGCGGCGCTGTTCGGCGACAAGCCGCTGCTCGCGATCGCGGGACGGCAATGGGTGCATGCCGACGCGCGCGCGGCCGCCGCATCGCGCGCCGGCGCGCTGGCCGCGGCGGGCGTGGAACGTGGCGACCGCGTGGCGCTGATGAGCGGCAACCGGCTCGAGGTGCTCGAGACGCTCGGCGGCTGCGGCTGGCTCGGCGCGGCGATGGTGCCGATCAACACCGCCTCGATGGCGCCGCAGATCGAGTACTTCCTGGCCGACAGCGCGGCGCGGCTGCTGGTGATCGAGAGCGCCTTCCTCGACCGGCTGGCCGGCGTCGACCTCGCGCGCACCGCGCTGCGCACGGTGTGGGTGATCGGCGAGGGCGAGATCGCGCTCGAGGGCGTGCCGGTGAAGGCCTGGCCGGCGGAGGGCGAAGCGATCGCCGCGGCCGAGGTGCAGCCGGGCGACACGCTCGCGATCCTCTACACCTCGGGCACCACCGGCCCGGCCAAGGGCGTGACCTGCCCGCATGCGCAGTACTACTGGTGGGGCGTGAACAGCGCGGCCGTGCTCGGCGTGGGCGCCGACGACGTGCTGTGCACCACCTTGCCGCTGTTCCACATCAATGCGCTCAACACCTTCGCGCAGGCCGCGATCACCGGCTGCCGCGTGGTGTTCGAGGCGCGCTTCTCGGCCTCGGGCTTCTGGGAGGCGATGCGCGCGCACGAGGCCACGGTGGTCTACCTGCTGGGCGCGATGGTGCCGATCTTGCTGGCCCAGCCCGAGGGGCCGGGCGAGCGCGCGCACCGGGTGCGCGTGGGCCTGGGCCCGGGCGTGCCGGCGCATGCGATGCAGAGCTTTCTGGAGCGCACGGGCGTCCGGCTGCTCGAGGGCTACGGCTCGACGGAGACCAACTTCGTCATCAGCACCGCGCCCGATTCGCCGCGCGGCGGCGTGATGGGCTGGGTGCGCCCGGGCTTCGAGGCGCGCGTGGCCGACGCGCACGACGTCGAACTGCCCGACGGCGAGGCCGGCGAACTGCTGCTGCGCGCGAGCGAGCCGCATGCCTTCGCGAGCGGCTACTTCAACATGCCGGCCAAGACCGTCGAGGCCTGGCGCAACCTGTGGTTCCACACCGGCGACCGCGTGGTGCGCGATGCCGACGGCGCCTTCCGTTTCGTCGACCGGCTCAAGGACGCGATCCGCCGGCGCGGCGAGAACATCTCCTCCTTCGAGGTCGAGCAGGTGCTGCTGAGCCATCCGGGCGTGGCGGCGGTGGCGGTCTACCCGGTGCACTCGGAGCTGGCCGAGGACGAGGTGATGGCGGCGCTGATCGCGCGACCCGGCACGGCGGTGGCGCCCGCCGAGCTCGCGGCCTTCTGCGAGGCGCGGCTGCCGTACTTCGCAGTGCCGCGCTACATCGACATCCTCGAGGACCTGCCGCGCACCGAGAACGGCAAGGTCCAGAAGTACAAGCTGCGCGAGCGCGGCGTGGCGCCCGGCACCTGGGATCGGCAGCCGGCGCGGCGTACCTAGGCCTGTGGCCGATGTCCAGGGCGGCAAAACGCTAGAATGGTTTAGGACTAAATATTATTGCCATGCAAGCAAATTCTCTTTCCGGCCGCCATGCCCTGGTCACCGGTGCCGCGCGCGGCATCGGCGCCGAGATCGCGCGCACCCTCGCGGCCGAGGGCGCGGTGCTCACGCTGCTGGGGCGCGACCGCGAGGCGCTGCAGCGCGTGGCCGACACGCTGCCCGCCACCGCCTCGCACCGCGTGGTGGCGGCCGACGTGGCCGACCCGGCGGCCGTGCAGCAGGCCTTCGTGCAGGCGCGCGCCGCGCTCGGGCCGCTCGCGATCCTGGTCAACAACGCGGGCGCCGCCGAGAGCGCGCCCTTCCTCAAGACCTCGGTCGAGCTCTGGCAGCGCATGCTGTCGGTCAACCTCACGGGCAGCTTCCTGTGCACCCAGGCGGCGCTGCCCGACATGCTCGAGGCCGGCTGGGGCCGCATCGTCAACATCGCCAGCACCGCGGGGCAGAAGGGCTATGCCTACGTCACCGCCTACACCGCGGCCAAGCACGGCGTGATCGGGCTGACGCGCTCGCTGGCGCTCGAGGTGGCGCGCAAGGGCGTGACGGTGAACGCGGTCTGCCCGGGCTACACCGACACCGACATCCTGCGCAACAGCGTCGCCAACGTGGTCGGCAAGACCGGCCGCAGCGAGGCCGATGCGCTGGCGGAGTTCTCGAGCGTGAATCCGCAGCGCCGCATCGTGCAGCCCTCGGAGGTGGCCGACGCGGTGCGCTGGCTGTGCGGCGAGGGCGCCGCCTCGGTCAACGGGCAGTCGATCTCGGTCTCGGGCGGGGAGGTCACATGAAGCACAACGATGCCTCGCATGCCGCGCTGAGCGACGCCGAGGAACTGGGCCACGAGGCGCGCGCGCGCACCGAGGACCATGCGGCCCTCAAGCTGTGGCTGCGCATGCTGGCCAGCACCACCCAGATCGAGGCCGAGATCCGGCGCCGGCTGCGCGAGCGCTTCGGCATCTCGCTGGCGCGCTTCGACTACATGGCGCAGCTCTACCGTCACAAGGAAGGGCTGAAGATGCGCGTGCTCTCGCGCTACCTGATGGTGACCGGCGGCAACGTCACCGGCCTCACCGACGAGCTGGAGCGCGAGGGCGTGGTGGCGCGCGCGCCCAGCCCCGAGGACCGCCGGGCCTGGATCGTGAGCCTCACGCCCAAGGGCCGGACCAGCTTCGAGGCGATGGCCAGCGAGCACGAGCAGTGGATCCTCGAGATGTTCTCGGGCCTGGACATGAAGACCATCAAGCAGATGCATGCCCAGCTCGGCGAGCTGCGCGTGCACGTGATGCGCAGCGAACCCGCGGGCGAGGAGGGCTGAGCCATGGCCGAGACGCCCGCGCGCTTCGCCGAATTCAGCCGGCCGCGGCTGATCCGCTTCTCGGACTGCGATCCGGCCGGCATCGTCTTCTACCCGCAGTACTTCGTGATGCTCAACGGGCTGGTCGAGGACTGGGTCAACGAGGAACTGGGCATCGGCTACGACGCGCTGGTCACCGGCCGCCGCGTCGGGCTGCCGACGGTCAAGCTCGAGGCCGATTTCCGCGCCGTGAGCCGCATGGGCGACCGGGTGGCGCTGGGGCTTTCGGTCGAGCGGCTCGGTTCGCGCTCGCTGACGCTGCGGCTGCGCTGCTTCGAGCCGGTGTCGGGCGAAGTGCGCATGCAGGTCAGCCAGGTGCTGGTGACCACTTCGCTGGAAACCCACAGGGCGATCGAGATTCCGCCTGACCTGCGCGCGGCGATCCTGCGGGGAGCGGTGCCTTCTTAAGCCCCGGGGAATGTCGATCCCTCTAAAGGAGGAGTTCCCCCTGCTTGTACTACCAGCGTACTGCTCCCACAATTCCGGGCCTGGGAAAATAAGGCGGAGATGAATGGGAACGGTTGATGAGAATTCTGCTGGTTGACGATCACGGCCTCGTGCGCGAGGGCGTGGCACTTCTTTTGCGCTCGCTCGATCCCAAGATCGGCGTGCACCAGACCGCCGACATCCACGATGCGATTGCGGCCATGCGCACGCACGGCCCGTTCGACATCGTGCTGCTCGACCTCGAGATGCCCGGCATGCGCGAGCTCGACTCGCTGCACCTGTTCCGCGGCCAGTTCCCCGAGCAGGCGGTGGTCGTGCTGTCGGCCAACGAAGACCCCAACACGGTGCGCCGCGCGATCGACGACGGCGCCATGGGCTACGTCAAGAAGTCGCTCGACCCGGCCACCATGATGCAGGCGCTGCGCGTGGTGCTCGACGACGGCATCTACGTGCCGCCGGTCTGCCTCGAGCCGCCGCGCACCGACGAGCCCTCGCCGGCCGACCGGCTCGCGAGCCTGAGGCTGTCGCCGCGCCAGGAGGAAGTGCTGCTGCGCCTGGCGCACGGCAAGTCGAACAAGGCGATCGCGCGCGAGCTCAACATCTCCGACACCACCGTGAAGTCGCACCTGAAGGTGGTGTTCGAGATCCTCGACGTCCACAGCCGCACCCAGGCCATGTACGAGCTCTCCCGCCTCGGCTGGCGCGCGATGGAAGCCGGATGAGGAACCGGGCCGCGGCGCTGGTCGCCGAGCAGGTCGGGTTGCTCGCGACCCAGTCGCGCAACGCCGTCCTCGGGCTGCTGGTCGGCTGCTCCTTCGTTTCCGCGATCCTGGCGCGGCACGTCTCGTGGGTGCTGATCGGCGCCTGGCTGGCGCTGTTCATCGGCGCCAACGCCTACCGCATGCGGCTGGGCGCGCGCCTGCTGAGCGACCGCGAGCCGCGCGATGCCGCGGCGCTGCGCAAATTCTTCTACATCGCGCTGATCAACGGCATCTGGATCGGCCTGCTGCCCGTGATGTTCTTCGGCGTGCTGCCCGACGAGTCGCGGCTCGCGCTGACCGTGATCGTGCTGCTCGCGGCGGCCGGCGGTGCCGCCACCTATGCCTCGTTCGCGCGCGGCTACCTGTGCTTCCTGCTGGTCGGGGTGCCGCTGGTGGCGCTGGGCTGGGGCCTGCACGGCGGCCCGCGCGCCTGGGCGGTGGTGCTGTCGCTGCTGATGTATGCGGTGGTGATGGCGCGCTTCTCGACCTACCTCGCGAGCGTGTTCGAGCGCTCGGTGCTGATCCGCTTCGAGGCCGACGCGCAGCGCGAGCAGGCCGAGCGGATGCGCGTGATCGCCGAGGAGGAGCGCGGCAAGGCGGTGGAGGCGCGCCACGCGGCCGAGGAGGCGAGCCTGTCGAAGTCGCGCTTCCTGGCCAATGCCAGCCACGACCTGCGCCAGCCGGCCCAGGCGCTCGCGCTCTACACGGCAGTGCTCACGCACAACGCCGAGACCGACGAGCAGCGCCAGATCGCGCGCAGCATCGCCGAAGCCAGCCGCGTGCTGGGCGACCTGCTCGACAACCTGCTCGACATGTCGCGCCTCGACGCCGGTGCGGTGCAGCCGCGCGCGCAGGCGGTCGACATCGGCCAGATGCTGGCGCGCCAGGGCACCGAGGCACGCGCCATGCTGGCCGGGCGCAACGTGCGGGTGGAGGTGGAGGGCGGGGCCTTCGTGGCCCAGACCGACCCGGTGCTGCTCGAGCGCGCGCTACGCAACATCGTCGGCAACGCGGTGAAGTTCACCGCCTCGGGACTGATCGCCATCCGCGCCCACATCGTCGGTCCGGTGATCCGCTTCGAGGTCGAGGACACCGGCCAGGGCATCGCGAGCGAGCACCAGACGCTGATCTTCGAGGAGTTCTTCCAGGTCGACAACAAGGAGCGCGACCGGGCCCGCGGCCTCGGGCTCGGGCTGTCGATCGTGCGCCGGCTGATCCACATGCTCGGCGGCGAGGTGAAGGTGGAATCGGCGGCCGGCAAGGGCTCGAAGTTCACGCTGACCATTCCCGCGTTGTTCACGCGCGCGCCCGACGAGTCCGACCTGCGGCCCCGCCCCTCGGTGCCGATGCCCGACCTGCGCGGCCGGCGCGTGCTGGTGATCGACGACGAACAGATGGTGAGCAACAGCCTGAGCGCGCTGCTCCAGACCTGGGGTGCCGACGTCGATACCGCCGACGGCCTGCATGCCGCGCTCGCCCTCGGGCCGCCCGGCAACTGGCAGCTGTGCCTGTGCGACCTGCGCCTGCGCGGCGGCGAGGACGGCATCTCCACGGCGGCGCGGCTCAGCCGCGATGCGCCCGACCTGCCGATCGTCTTCATCACGGGCGACACGGCCCCCGGGCGCATCGAGCAGGCGACCCGCACCGGCCGGCCGCTGATGCACAAACCGGTGGACGAACTCCAGCTGGCCAGACAGGTGCGCGCCTTGCTCTGAGCCCGACCGCCCAGGCTCACCGTCGGCGGGCCACGATTTCCTTTCTCTCGCTCCCGCCGTCCCATGTTCTCGCCCACCGCGCAGCCGCTGTCCATTCCCTTCGACGAATGGAAACCTCCCGAGCCGCTGCAGCTCGATGCCGTCGTGATCGGCTCGGGCTATGGCGGCAGCGTGGCCGCGCTGCGGCTCGCGCAGGCCGGGCGGCGCGTGGTGCTGCTCGAGCGCGGCTCGGAGTTCCTGCCGGGCGAATTCGCCAACGACGTGGGCCAGCTGCCCAAGTACCTGCGCTTCCAGGGCCCGCAAGGGCCGATGGGCAGCCCCTGCGGCCTGTTCGAGTGGCGCGCCGGACCGGGCATGGTCTCGCTGGTGGCCAACGGCTTTGGCGGCGGCAGCCTGATCAATGCCGGCGTGCTGGTGCAGCCCGACGACGACGTCTTCGCCCAGCCCGCGTGGCCGGCCCAGATCCGCCATGCGCTCGACGATGACAAGCCCGGCCTGCGCCTGCCGTCGGCCTTCGCGCGCGCCAAGGAACAGCTGCAAGGCACGCGCTTCTCGATCCGCAGCGCGAACGGCGCCGAGGCCGAGCCGCTGCCCAAGTCGCAGGCCCTGGTGAAGCTCTGTGAGACGCTGCAGCGCGACAAGACGCTGCGCAAGCACGCGCCGCGGGTGCACACGGCGGAGCTGACCATCGATCCGGCACGCTGCAGCCACTGCGGCGACTGCTTCACCGGCTGCAACACGCCCGGCGCCAAGCACACCCTGCCCACCACCTACCTGAAGCAGGCGGGCAACCTGGGCGTGCAGTTCGTCAGCCGCTGCACGGTCTACGCGCTCGAGCCGCAGCGCAACACCGGCCGCTGGCGCTTCACCGCGGTGGAGACGGAGCGCAGCCGCGACCTGCGCAACATGGCCGACCTGGTGGAGCAGCACGGCCGTACCTTCGAGGCCGCGCTGGTGGTGGTCGCGGCCGGCACCTTCGGCAGTACCGAGCTGCTGATGCGTTCGCAGAAGGTGCACGAGCACTTCACGCTGTCGCCCACGCTGGGCACGCGCGTGAGCGCGAACGGCGACAGCGTGAGCGTGATCGCCGACCTCGAGACGCCGGTGAACAACGTGGGCCGCGGCGCGATCCCCGAGGCCAAGGCCGGCCCGCCCGTGGGGCCGACGATCACCACGTTGCTCGACCTGCGCGGCAGCGGCGACGACCGGCCGCCGCTGCAGGACCGCGTGATGCTGCAGGACGGCGCGGTGCCCGGCCCGCTGTCGCGCCTGTACGAGGAGATGCTGGCCATCGCCTGGACCCTGCGCCACATCGGCGCGCGGGCACCGGCGCCGCGCGCGCATGGCAACGGCATCGATCCGCTGGCCGCCTCGCCCGAGCTCGCCGCCCACAGCCAGCTGCTGCTGGCGATGGGCCACGACAGCTCACAGGGGCGGGCGGTCTGGGTGCCCGAGATGGACGGCATCGCGCCCTACTGGCCGCGGCCGCAGGAGGCGCGCACCTACGCCGCGCAACAGCGCTTCTTCGACGCGGGCACGAAGCGCGATGGCGTGCACATGCACCTGCCGACCTGGCAGGCGCTGCCGCCGGGCGCCGCCACCTTGCTCTCGGGGCCGAAGCCCGACCCGTTCGCGATGACGGTGCACCCGCTGGGCGGCTGCCCGATGGGCGACAACCACGACTCGGGCGTGGTCGACCACCTGGGGCGGGTCTGGCGCGGCGACAACGAGCTCTGGCACGGCCTCCACGTGCTCGACGGCTCGATCGTTCCGACCTCGCTGGGCTGCAATCCGCTGTGGACCATCACCGCGCTGGCGGAACGCGCGATGGCGCACCTGGCCCCCGGACTGCGCGTGGCCGGCCCGACCGCCACGCCGACGCCCGTGCCGCAGCGCGGCCTGCCGCGCTCCACCGCGGGCTGGTCGCGGCCCGGACCGATGCGGGTCGAGGCCCGTGCGCGCGAGCGGCTGGAGTGCCGCGCGCTGCCGCTGCAGGGGCCGCTGCGTCGCATGCTGGGCACGCCGACGGCCGACTGCGACATGGTGGTCAGCATGCACACCTTCGACTGGCAGCAGCTGTGGAACGATGCGCGGCACCGCTTCACGGGCGTGCGCGGGCTGCTGCGCTTCGAACCCCTGGTCGAGGGCGCGGGGCCCGATGCCAGGCCGGCCAGCGAGCGCTTCGTCAACTACAAGATCCGCGGCGGCGCGGTCTCCATCCTCGCGGTGGAGCCTGGCGGTCCGCTCGCGACCCTGCAGCGTATCGTCAGCCTGCCGCGCACGGTGCTGACCTGGTTCACCTTGCGCGGCTACCTCGACTGGCGGCGCGGCGACACCGAGATCACGCTCGAGCGCAGCCGCAACATGTTCTGGGCCTGGTGGGCCGCCACCGAGATCCGGCACGTGGAATACGACCTCAGGCTGACGCTGCGCCCGGGCGGCATGCCCCGGCCCGATCCGGTCCGGCGCCTGCGGCTGCGCGGCACCAAGGAGGTCGTCTATGCCGCGAGCTGGCCGCAACTCGTGGTGCATGGCGCGCAGCGGCTCTGGCAGTGGGGGTGGGCGGCCGACCGGCCGGGCAAGGTCACGCCGGCCGACCTGCGGCCCGACCTGTTCACCCAGCTCACCTGCCCGGTCATCACGCTCGATGCCGACGACCGGCCCGCGCCGTGGTGGTCGCCGTGGCGCAACCGCGCTGCGAAAGCGCACTTCGCCTTCGACGTGGCGCGCGCGGTGCGCGACACGCCGATCGAGCTGCTCGGCGGCGCCGACGCCAGCTCGGCGATGGGCACGCTGGTGGCCTATCCGGCGCTGCTCGCGCGCTTCGCGCTGCAGACGCGCATGCTCGACTTCCGGCTGCCCGACTACAGCGACAGCCCGCTGGTCGACATCGCCAGTCCCGAGGACCTGAAGCTGCGCGGCGAGGCCTGCGGCAGCACGCAGGGCGACATCCATCCGCAGGCGCATTCGCTGTGGGTGCGGCGCGGCCGCTCGTCGAGCGACGACGGCACCGAGGCGGTGGAGAACGTGCAGCTCCGGCTGTGGCGCTACCGGCGGCCGACCGCCGACGGGCTGCCGGAATTCGTGGGCGGAACGTGGTGCGGCGTGCCCGTGCGGCGCGCGCGCTCGGTGCTGCTGACCCATGCCTTCGGCATGTCGGGCCACACCTTCACCTTCAAGGGCACCAAGAAGAATTTCGCCGAGTATCTATACGGCCTGGGCTGGGAGGTCTGGGTGCTCGACACCCGGCTGAGCCCGCGCTCGCGGGCCTCGCAGGAGCCGGGCACCGCGGACCAGGTCGCGATGATCGACATTCCGCAGGCGGTCGATTTCGTGCTCGACCTGCTGCGCAGCGAGCGCGACCGGGTCGTCGGTCCCGAGGCCGGGCTGCCGCTGCAGATCCATGCCTTCGGCCAGTGCCTCGGCGCGGCGGCCTTCCAGATGGCGCTGCTGGCGGGGCGGCTGTCGTATCCGATCGAGAGCGCCGGCTACGTGTCGGCCACGGGCGTGCGCCCGCTGCTGCCGAAGCTCGCGGGCCTGGTGAGCGCGCAGACGCACCTGTTCACGGTGGGCTCGCGCTCCTCGCAGGGCAAGACCTGGCTGCCGGCCTTCATCCGCAACCTGGCGGGCCGCACCACGGTGCCGCTGGCGGTGCGCGGGCCGGTGGAGTCGCTGGTCGAATCGCTGGTCGATCGCCTGTTCGCGGCGCTGCCGGTGCCGCCCGGCGAACACTGCCCGGGCGAGGGCACGCTGGGCCGGCCGCACGACGACGATTGCGCGACCTGCAGGCGCGTGCGCTTCCTCGACGCCGAGCTGTTCAAGCACCGCAACCTCAACGCCCGAACCCACCGTGAACTGCCCAAGCTGTTCGGCAACGCCTCGGTGCGCGTGTTCGCGCATGCGGCGCGCTTCGTGGAGTACGAGCGGCTGGTCAGCGAGGACGGCTTCAACGTCTACGCCAACGACAGCGCGATCGCGCGCCACATGGCGCTGCCGGTGCGCTTCGTGCACGGCGGCGAGAACGAGCTGTTCGACAAGGAAGGGGCGCTGCGTTCGTCGCTGCAGTTCGCGCAGATCCATCCCGAGTGGGTGCCGCTGTTCGGCAAGGCGGCCGACGGGCAGCCGCCGCACATGTGCGACCTGCTCGTGGACTATGGCCACCTCGATCCGCTGATCGGCCAGGCGGCGATGGATCGCGTCGGCGGCGAAGCCAGTCCCTACGAGCGGCTGGCCGCCTTGCTGAACCAGGCCTGGGAGGCGCAGGCGCACGGCCCGGCCCTCTCTCCGTCGGAGAGGGATGAGGCGCTTCCGCCGGCGAGCCCGCATCCGAACCACGAGGTGCGCTTTCCGCGCGCCGGCCCCTGGGTCGGGCCGATCGAGCCGATGGAGGTCGACCCGCAGCTCGCCCTGTACTGCGCCATGCCGCCGGGCCCGGCGCGCAGCGTGCGCGTGGCCTTCGTGGTCGACGACACCGCCGCCGATGCGCTGCTGAGCCGCGGGCTGGCGGCCAGCGCCATCGTGCATCTGGCGCAGCGCGTCTACCGGGTGCCGCTGGAGATCGTCGACTTTCCCGCGCCGATGGTGGCGCGCGACGGCTTCCTGCTGCCGCCGTCGCGGCGCCCCTGGGTGCTCGGCAGCGCGCAGGGCCGCACCGACGGCAGCAGCGCGATCCGCGTGGCCTGCGGCAGCATTCCGCTGCCCGAGGGCGGGGCGTGGGAGCGGGCGCGCATCGAGTGCGTCTCGCACGCACCCGCGCTCGATGCACGGACCGCGAGCCGGCCGCTGCAGCGATTGCCCGACGAGGTCGCGGAGGGGCCGCCGGTGGCGTTCTCGGCCGCCGCGGAGGCGGCCGAGCTGATGGCGCTGCAGGGCTCGATCCGCTTCGCGGCCGAAGCGGCCCTGCGCGAGCGCGAGGTGGGGCGTGGGCCCTTTCCCGCCTCGCTGTCGCACCAGCGCCGCAATGCGCCGCTGGCGGAGCATCGCTGGATCCGCCTCAGGCAACGCATGCTGGCCGAGCGCGACGGCGCGCTCTGCATCGCCATCGGGAGCTGCAGCTACCCGGGCTTCTCCTTCGACAGCGAACCGGCCTCGGCCTCGTTCGAGCGGCTGTTGAAGACGGTGCGCAGGCTGGGGCCGGGCGGCCCCGAGATGCTGTTCATGCTGGGCGACCAGATCTATGCCGATGCGACCGGCGGCATCATCGATTCGACCAACCCGGTCGAGCGCTACACCGACCGGCACCAGCGGGCCTTCGCGCGGCCCGCGCTGCAGAAGCTGCTGGCGCGGGTGCCGTCGGTGTGCACGGTGGACGACCACGAGTTCACCGACAACTACCCGCTGGCCCGCTCGCTGTTCAAGCCGCATCTCTCGCGTTGCGGCTACAGCCAGTTGCGCGAGGAACATGCACTGCGGGCCGCGAAGAGCGCGCTGACCGCCTACCAGCTGATGCACGGCACCGAGAGCATGCGTCGCTTCGGTTTCGCGCGCTACGAGCGCGGCGGCGTGCGCTTCTTCGTGGCCGACACGCGGCGCTGGCGCAAGGCGGCGGAGCACAGCGAGCCGGGCAAGCCGGTCGCGGCGCGCACGCTGTCGGACGAAGCGCGCGCCGCCTTCCACGCCTGGGTGGAGGAGGGCCGTCACAGCGACGCCTTCCATTGCCTGCTCACGGGCAGCGTGCTGCTGCCCGGGCTGGTGCCGGGCTGCGATCCCGCGAACCCCGGCCCGCCCGACTCGATGCAGGCCGCGCCGGCCGAACGCGCCGACCTGCTGGGCCAACTGGCCGATGCGGTGCCGGGGCGCTTCGCCTGCATCTCGGGCGACTACCACCTGAGCTTCTCGGGCGCGGTCACGGTGGATGGCAAGCGCGTCGGCGCGGTGATGCTCGCGCCGGCCTTCTACGCGCCCTTGCCCTATGCCAACTGCTCGCCCGGCGATCTCTGGCTCGACGAGGCCCTGGCATTGCGGGGCGGCCGCACGCTGCGCCTCGAGGCGATCGATGGCGAGCTGCCGCGGCGCGGATCGGGCTACGGCCTGCTGCGCTTCGAGCGGCGCGCCGGGGGATGGACGGCCGCGCTGTCGACCGACCTGCTGGTGCTCGAGGAGGGAACGACCCGGCAGCGCTTCGACTGGCCGAGCGTCGACCTCCGGTAGCGCCGCGCGGCGTTCTCCCCCAATTGGGGCATGCGCGCGGCACGGCGATGAACTCCAATCCCCGCATGCCGTTCAGAGGGACCCGTGGGCCTCGCGTACGGCACGTTGCAGTCTTCCAAAAAGAAAGCGCTCATGCCGGGACGGTTGGTTTCGATCGATGTGCCCTCGATCTACAAGGTGGCAGGCCAGTGGCTCGCGCTGCCGCGGCCGATGGCCTGGTGCACGCCCGACACGCGGCGCGCGCTCGCCGGCATCCGCAAGGAGGTCGAGCGCCGTGGCGGCCGCCTGCTGCTGTCCGACCTGTTCCATGACCGGACCGCCGAGTCCGGCCGGCCATCGTCCTTCGGTGCCTGCTCGGGCGACGGCATGCACGAGGCCGGCCGCGCGTTCGACGTCGACCTCGGCGCGCTGCGCCTGCCGCTGGCCGAGTTCTGGGCGCTGGCGCGCGGCTTCGGCGTGGTGCCGATCCACCGCACGCCCGATCCGGCGCTCAGCGAGGCCTGGCATTTCGAATGCCGCGGCAGCCATCAGCGCGTGTACGACCAGCATGCGTCGAAGCCCGCGGGCCTGTTCAGGACGCCGTACCTCGCGATGGTGGCCAGCGCGACCCTCGCGGCCGGCCTGCCGCACGACCTGTTCATCCACAACGCCGACGAGGCGCGCCTGCAGAGCGGCCTGATCCGCCTGGGGCACGACATCGGCGGCATCGATGGCCTGATCGGCTTCCGCTCGATGCGGGCGCTGCGGGCCCTGGCCCTCGATGGCCTGTCGCTCGAGGCGCAGCTGAGCGGGGTCGAGTGGTGGTTGCGGGGGATGTACCCCGCGGAATACGGCGACGCGGAGTCGATGGAGACGGCGCTTGCGGCCTGAGCTTCCGGGGCTATTTCTTATCCGCGGCGACGGGTGCAGCAGCTTCGGCGATCTTTTTCTTGAGCCAGCCCGCGAGTTCGCGCTTGCCCTTGGCATTGGCGGCGCGCCAGGCCTCGCGCGCCAGCGCGACGAAGCGCTCCTCGGCCTCGTCGGGCACTTCCGAAGGGCGGTCTTCCCGGTCCAGCCAGCCGGCTTCGACCTCGCAGTGCCGCTCGATCTGCCGCGCGAGGTTGTCGCCGATCGGCCGCGCGCTCTTGATCTGGCTCCACATGCTCGGCGACACCTCGATCTTCCGGGCGAAGGCCTGGTCGAGCCCCTTGGCGGGCAGGCCGGCGGCCACGGACGCTTCGAGAAAGCGGCGATGCAGCGCGAGCACATTGCGGCGGCGTGCGACGGTGAGATTGGGCACTGTTCAAAAACAACAACAAGACAAAAAAAGATTGTCCCGGTTGTTGACGCCCTCGTAAAGACTATTTACAGTGCAAGGCAATCGCAGGCCCAGGCCGCGAGAGGCCCGATCCCTCCACCCTTTTTCAAAGCGCGACAGCTTCAACCAAGGTCCCATCGTGAACACCGCACGCCAACTCTCCAGCATTCGACCCGTCTCGGGCCGGGCGCTCGTGCGCGCGGGTTTCAGCAAAGGATTCGACCTGCCGTCGCCCGCCACGAACCTGGGTCGCTCGTACGCCATGCATTCGCCGAACCACGCGAAAGCGCGCGTTGATGCATTCGAGGATCGACTGCCACCGGGTGGAGGTTGCGCTTAGGCGCTTGCCCTCCCCAGCTCTCTCACCAGAGGCCCGGACACCGAAAGGTTCCGGGCCTTTTTGTTTTTCGTCGCCGCATCCCGATGCGGTTTGCGTTCGCGGCGATCGTGCCGTGGCGGCGGTGTCTCCGGATGCTGTCGGTGTTCTTCCACAACTTGCCGCGAGGCGCAGCCGTCACTGGATCGGCGCGCAGCTTCGCCATTTCGGGTGTGCCTTCACCACACCGCCAGGATCAGCCGCGTGGACGGTCTGGCGGGATGTGCAGGAGCGTGGACCACTCCTGTGCAGCGATGTCGCACGGGGCCTCGAGCGAGAGCGCGGGGCCTGTCGCGTGAGGACACAACCGAAATGGAAAGCGCCTTTTCCTCGATCACGTTCCGCTAACTCAGCGGCCAGAGTGCCTCCCTGTCTGGGGCCTGTTGACACTATGCAAGGGGTCGCGTTGCCCCGCAAAGGGGCTGGATGCAAGGCGCCCGCGCGCAGCAAGGCTGATGCCTTGCAAGCGCGGGCAACGCCGCAGACGGCCCCTTTGCGGGGCAACCCGAAGGGAAGCTCGCCAGAGCCCGCCCCTCGGCGTTGCGCTCCTAGCGTGTGCGGACGCACACGCTAGGAGCGCGCCTTGATGGGCGGGCTCTGGCGAGCTTCGCGACCCCTTGCATAGTGTTAACAGGCCCCAAGAGGAAGCCAGGGGTTCGACTCCCCTGCGGAACGCCAATGCTGTCACCACATCGCTCAACCCATACAACAAGGAGTCATCGCATGCGCAAGCGCAACAGCCCCATCCGCATGATCGCCGTGCATCCCGCGCCGGCGCGCAAGCCCTTCGTGTCCGCGCTGGCGCGGCGCCTGGGCTTCGGTCGCAAGACCGATGTCCTGCGCGAGTCGGGTTCGCTGCGCGAGCTCCGGCTCGATCAGCTCGACCTCGACCAGCGCGTGCGCGAAGTCGGTGAGTGGTAGCGGATCTTTCTTTCGTTTTTCCATGGTGCGCGTAGCTCAATGGCAGAGCCGCGGGTTGTGATCCCGCTGACGACGGTTCGATTCCGTTCGTGTACCCCAGACTTTTCGACCATCGTTCGACATCGCCGCGAAAGGAGGCGAGCCATGCATTCACACGTCCTGCAACTCGACATCCAGGGCACGCCGCAAGCCTGGGTCTCGCTGGAGCAGGCGGTGCTGCACTACGCCTGCGACGACGTGGCCTGGGAAGACGGCGACGCGCCGCTGGCCACCATGCGCGGCGGCTTCAACGTGGCGCGTGGCGTGCAGTCGCGCATCGAGGTGGCGCCGATCATCGCGCTGCGCGGTGCCTCGAAGATCAACCTCTTCGACGTCGTGCCCGGCCTCACCAAGCGCAAGCTGCTGCGCCGCGACCGCCACACCTGTGCCTACTGCGCGGGCGTGTTCCCGGAGCAGGTGCTGCAGTGCGAGCACGTGCTGCCGGCGTCGCGCGGCGGTGCCTGGAGCTGGACCAATCTCGTGACAGCCTGTGCCGCGTGCAACGGCCGCAAGGCCGCGCGCACGCCCGAGGAAGCCGGCATGCCGCTCGTGTACCTGCCGTACGTGCCGAGCCGCTTCGAGAACTTCCTGCTCGAGGGCCGCCACATCCGTGCCGACGTGCACGAATGGCTGGCCCGGCGGCTGCCGAAGGGGTCGCGGCTGCAATGAGCCGGCGCCAACGCAAAGGCCCGCTGTCCTCGCGGACAGCGGGCCTTTTTCATGCGCGCCGTTCAGCGGCCGAGTCCGAAGTAGCGGTAGGCGATCGCACCGGCCGCCGCGAGGCCGCCGACGATCGCGAAGAGGACCCTGGCGGTGCGCCCGTTGCGGCGCCTGGAGCGCTGCCAGTGCTCCGGCCCGATCAGGTCGATGGGCACGGTGGGTTTGCCGATGTCGGGAGCCTTTTCCATGGGGCGGAAATATAGCGTAGGCCCGAAAAGCCACCCGGGTGGCGGCTCATCGGACAGGGTTCCGCCGGCTCGCGCGCGGACAAAAAAAAAACCCGCCGAGGCGGGTGTGGCAACGAGCTTTCTGGCTTCGGTTTCTGGTCCCTGTGGTCATTGTTGTAGGGCGCTGTGTGACAGCAACAGCAAGATGCCATGCGGCACGGGAGCCGCCACTGCAGGGGCAGGATCGGCGATGCAGCTGTCATCCAAAAATGTGAAATAGTGCGGAAATGAACAAGGAAATCATCCTCAAGGCGCTGAAGGCCGCGCTGCAGAACTGGATCCGCAGTGCCTCGCCGGGGCAGCTGTGGCGGGTGCATCAGGTGGGTGGACTCGGTGCGGTCATCGAGGTCGATGGCGACGACCTGCGGGTGCGCATCGAGCTCGATGGCCCGCGCAGCATGTTGTCGGAGATCGGCATGACGGGCGGCCGGCTGCCCATCACCGAAGCCTTCCGCGGCGAGGACAGTGCCACGTGGGGCACGCCGCCGCCGCTGGGCAGCGGCGAGCGCGAGCGCTGGTTCCTCGCGAGCGAGGTCGCGCAGGCGCATGCGCGTCAGTACCTCGAGGCGGAGGTGGTCGACAGGCAGGCGTTGCTGGCGGCCTATGCCTCCGACTGGCTGGCGCGGCGGTCTGCGGGTTGAGGCCTTCGCGCGAATGCGCGTGCTGTGTGATGACGCCGAATCGCTGCGACGTGGTTCACGATCGTTCAGCACCTTGATTCGGGCCACGTGGCTTATTCCTCCGTAAGGAGGTGTGCGCCCGCGAGGGTCAAACGTATTCTTCCGTGACAACTGCAAGTTTTTTTGTCGGTTGTTGTCACACAAGGGAGAAGTCATGAGAAGCGCAGATTTCAGCAGGATGTCGGGTGCGCGCCTGCTTTCCATCGCAGCCGCGGCTGCGGCAATGTCGGCCTGTGGGGGCGGCGGGGGAGGGGGGCGGAGGCTTTCCGTTGCTGCCCATGGCGTCGGCACCCGCGCCGGCACCAGCGCCCGCACCGGACCCGCAGGCCGAGAGCTCCGCGCCCTGCTTCAACGAAGCCGATTTCCGCGAAGGCACGCTGCTCGAGTTCGAGGCGGTCGCGCCCGGCAAGGACCCCGCGGCCGATTCGTTCCGCCGGAAGAGCGTGACCGAAGGGCGCGAGGCCTTCGCCGGTGCCACGCCGGTGGCCTTCAACGTCGGCACGGAGGTCAGTGCCTCTCCGGCTTTCGAGCAGCGCATCGTCAAGAAGGAATACAAGGACCTGGTCGGCGGCAATCTCTTCCTCTATGGAAAGTCGACCTCGTACCACAGCAAGATCGATGACAAGTTCGCCGACGACATGAAGCTTCCCGCCATCGTGCCCCGGGAGTACACAGGCTACGCATCGCAGGTGTTCGAGCCTCCGTTCTCGTTCCCGATCGACATGAAGCCCGGGCAGGTCGTGAGCAAGGAGTCCTCCGTGACCAAGACCGAGACCTCCAATGGCAGCGTGGTCTCGACGCGTACGCTGCCCGCGAAGGGCGAGCTCAGCTACAGCGGTCGCGAAAAGCTGGAGACGCCGCTGGGCACGTTCAGCACCTGCAAGTTCACCCTGAAGCTGACGCTGGGTTCGCTGGTCGGCCCATCGGCCACCAAGGAGTTCTGGCTGGCGGCCGAAGGACCTTATCGCGGCCAGTTGCTCAAGGGTGTCGATCCGAAGTCGCCGATGGTCGCGACCAAGATGACCTACTCGCCCAAGTAACGCCGGTGCATTGAGCATCGCTCGTGGCAGGTCCGTCGGGCCTGCCACCCGCGCCAAGGCAAGCAGTACGGACGCACAAAGAAAAACGGCCGAAACCCAGAAGGATTTCGACCGTTTTCAGTGTTGGTGGTGGGCCCTGAGTGACTCGAACACTCGACCTACGGATTAAGAGTCCGCTGCTCTACCAACTGAGCTAAGAGCCCTTGCGTTGAAAACATATTCGTTTTCAGGCAAGTCTGCGAGTATAGCGTAGAAATTCAGGTTTCTCAAAATTTTTGAGTGGAACGTGTGTGGCGGATTAGCATTCGGCACCGACGAAGGGGTTCGCCCCCTCTCTTTCCCATTCAGGAGAACTTCCATGAGCGATGCAAACACCGCGCCGCATGTCGTGATCACGGGCGCCGCGGGCGCACTCGGACGCGCCGTTGCACAACACTTCCTCGCGCAGGGCGCGCGCGCCGCGCTGATCGACCACCACGCCGGGCGCCTGGCCGAGGTGTTCCCGGGCCTCGACAACTCGCAGCACCTGCTGCTGGCCGGCGACGTGACCTCGGCCTCGTCCATGGCCGGCCTGTCCGAGCAGATCCTCAAGGCCTTCGGCCGCGTCGACGTGCTGGTGCACATCGCCGGCGGCTTCGAGATGGGCGAGGCGACGCACGCGCTCACGCGCGAGAGCTGGGACCGGATGATGAACCTCAACGCATGGTCGTTCGTGGCCGTGACGCAGGCATTGCTGCCCTCGATGATCGAGCGCCGCGCCGGCCGCATCGTCGCGGTGACCGCGAAGGTCGCGGCGCGCGGCCTGCCCGCCATGGCGTCGTACATCGCGTCGAAGAGCGCGCTGCAGCGGCTGGTGGAGGCGATGGCGGCCGAGGCGGCGCCGCATGGCGTCAACATCAACAGCGTGGCGCCCAGCGTGCTCGACACGCCGGCCAACCGGCAGGCGATGCCCGATGCGAACCCGGCCGAATGGGTGTCGACCGCGGTCGCCGCGCAGACCATCGGCTTTCTCGCGTCGCCCGGCGCGGCGGCGCTGCACGGCCAGCACCTGGCGCTCGACTGACACACAGCGCCCAAAGCAAAAGGGCCTTGGCGGATGCCAAGGCCCTTTTTTGTCGGTTGGTGGAGAGGATGAGGATCGAACTCACGACCTCCGCATTGCGAACGCGGCGCTCTCCCAGCTGAGCTACCCCCCCAACGCGACGCGAATTTTAGCCGGAACCCGCGATGGCGTGCTCGCCGCATGCCAAGATGCGCGCCTTTCAGGAACAGCACCGGCTCCCGGCACCACCATGGCCCCCACACGCGATCCCGCCTGGCTCGAAGGCATGTACAACAACCTCGCGCGGGTGAAGGAACACCCGGCGTACTTCGCGCGCTGGGCGCGCGAATCCGCCGCCGCGCGCGACACGCTGCCGAGCCGCATCGACCTGCGCTACGGCGAAGGCGTCAACGAGACGCTCGACGTGTTCCCGGCACCCGTGCCCGACGCGCCCGTGCTGGTCTTCATCCACGGCGGCTACTGGCGCGCGATGGACAAGAAGGACCATTCCTTCATCGCGCCCGCCTTCAACGACCGCGGCATCTGCGTGGTGCAGCCCAACTACGCGCTGTGCCCGGGCACGCCCGAGCAGCCCGTAACGGTGCCGGGCATCCTGCTGCAGATGGTTCGTGCGCTCGCCTGGACCTGGCGCAACGTGGCGGCGCATGGCGGCGATCCCGCGCGGATCACGGTGGCGGGGCATTCGGCCGGCGGCCACATGGCGGCGGCGCTGCTGACCTGCGACTGGAAGGCCGTGGCGCCGGACCTGCCCGACCACCTGGTGCGCAATGCGCTGTCGATCTCGGGCCTGTACGACCTCGCACCGCTGCAGCGCACGCCCTTCCTCGAGCAGGTGCTGCGGCTGAGCGACGACGACGTGCGCCGCGCGAGCCCCGCGCACTGGCCGGCGCCGAGGCGTGGGCAGCTCTATGCGGTGGCGGGCGGCAACGAGAGCGAGGAATTCATCCGCCACAACGCGATGATCCGCGAGGCCTGGGGCCCGCACACCGTGCCGGTCTGCGAGGTGCTCGCGGGCCTCGATCACTTCGGCGTGGTCGATGCCCTGGCCGATTCCTCGCACCGATTGCACCGGCTCGCGGTGCAACTGCTCGAGGCTTGAAGACCTACATCAGCAGGTGTTCGCCGGCGTTGTCGCCGCCGAGCGTCACGTAGTTGACCTTGCGGATGTCCATCAGCGTGCGGCCGCCCGCGTAGCTGATCGAGCTCTGCACGTCCTGCTCCATCTCGACCAGCGTGTCGGCCAGCTTGCCCTTGATGGGCTCGAGGATGCGCTTGCCCTCGACGTGCTTGTACTCGCCCTTGTTGAAGTCGCTGGCCGAGCCGTAGTACTCCTTGAACAGCGCGCCGTCGACCTCGACCGTCTGGCCCGGCGATTCCTCGTGGCCCGCGAACAGCGAGCCGATCATCACCATCGAGGCGCCGAAGCGCACGCTCTTGGCGATGTCGCCGTGGTCGCGGATGCCGCCGTCGGCAATGATCGGCTTGGTCGCCACGCGCGAGCACCACTTGAGCGCGCTGAGCTGCCAGCCGCCGGTGCCGAAGCCGGTCTTGAGCTTGGTGATGCAGACCTTGCCCGGGCCGATGCCGACCTTGGTCGCGTCCGCGCCCCAGTTCTCGAGGTCGATCACGGCCTCGGGCGTGCCGACGTTGCCGGCGATCACGAAGGTCGCGGGCAGCTTCTGCTTGAGGTAGCCGATCATGTTCTTCACGCTGTCGGCGTGGCCGTGCGCGATGTCGATCGTCACGTACTCGGGCACCAGGCCCTGCGCGACGAGCTGGTCGACCGTGTCGTAGTCGGCCTTCTTCACGCCCAGCGAGATCGAGGCGAACACGCCATGGCCCTGCATGCGCTTGACGAGCGCGACGTTGTCGAGGTCGAAGCGGTGCATGACGTAGAAGTAGCCGTTCTGCGCCAGCCACAGGCAGATGGACTCGTCCACCACCGTCTTCATGTTGGCGGGTACCACCGGCAGGCGGAAGCTGCGGCCGCCGAGCGTGACGCTGGTGTCGCACTCGGAGCGGCTCTCCACGCGGCACTTGCGCGGCAGCAGCAGGATGTTGTCGTAATCGAAGATTTGCATGAAACCAAGCTCCTGGAGGAAGTCGTTGAAAACGAGTGAGCGCTTGGTCTGGCCGGCTTCGGCGGCATCGCTGCGAAAGCCCCTGCGGGGGCGGGCGACGCGCACAAAAAACCGGGCACAAAAACTTGGGCCCGGTGATTGATTCTACGCAGCCTCCCGTGGGGAGGTCTTCCAGAACTTCATATAACCCGCATACGCCGTGGTTTCTACAATCGACGGATGTTTGAAGAATTCGCGGCCGATGACCGCACCCCGCCGCCGGTCGACCTGCCGCTGCTGCACAACCTCAACGCCGAGCAGCTCGCAGCGGTCACGCTGCCGGCCGGCAACGCGCTGATCCTCGCGGGCGCCGGCTCGGGCAAGACCCGCGTGCTCACCACCCGCATCGCCTGGCTGCTGCAGACGCGCCAGGTGTCCGCCGGCGGCATCCTGGCCGTGACCTTCACCAACAAGGCCGCCAAGGAGATGATGACGCGGCTCACGGCGATGCTGCCGGTCAACGTGCGCGGCATGTGGATCGGCACCTTCCACGGCCTGTGCAACCGCTTCCTGCGCGCGCACTGGAAGCTGGCCAACCTGCCGTCGACCTTCCAGATCCTCGACACGCAGGACCAGCTCTCGGCCATCAAGCGGCTGATGAAGCAGTTCAACGTCGACGACGAGCGCTTTCCGGCCAAGCAGACGCAGTGGTTCATCGCCGGCGCCAAGGAAGACGGCCTGCGCCCCGACGCGGTCGAGATCCGCAGCGAGGACGACCGCAAGAAGGTCGAGCTCTACCGCCTCTACGAGGAGCAGTGCCAGCGCGAGGGCGTGGTCGACTTCGGCGAGCTGATGCTGCGCAGCTACGAGCTGCTGCGCGACAACGAACCGGTGCGCGAGCACTACCAGCGGCGCTTCCGCCACATCCTGATCGACGAGTTCCAGGACACCAACCGGCTGCAGTACGCCTGGATCAAGATGCTCTCGGGTAACACCGTCGCGGGCCAGTTCGTGCCGGGCGAGAACAGCGTCGTGGCCGTGGGCGACGACGACCAGAGCATCTATGCCTTCCGCGGCGCGCGCGTGGGCAACATGGCCGACTTCGTGCGCGAGTTCGACGTCACGCACCAGATCAAGCTCGAGCAGAACTACCGCAGCTACAGCAACATCCTCGACTCGGCCAACGAGCTCATCAGCCACAACAAGAAGCGCCTCGGCAAGAACCTGCGTACCGACCAGGGCCCCGGCGAGCCGGTGCGCGTCTACGAGTCCTCGAGCGACCTCGCCGAGGCGCAGTGGATGGTCGAGGAGATGCGCCAGCTGGTGCGCGACGGCATCGACCGCAAGGAGATGGCCGTGCTCTACCGCAGCAACGCGCAGAGCCGGGTGATCGAAACCGCGCTGTTCAATGCCTCGGTGCCGTACCGCGTGTACGGCGGCCTGCGCTTCTTCGAGCGCGCCGAAATCAAGCATGCGCTGGCCTACCTGCGCCTGCTCGAGAACAAGGACGACGACACCAGCTTCCTGCGCGTCGTCAACTTCCCGCCGCGCGGCATCGGCGCGCGCACGCTCGAGCAGTTGCAGGACGCCGCGCGCGCCGCGGGCCGCTCGCTGCACGACGCGGTGCACGCGGTCGGCGGCAAGGCCGGCTCGAACCTCACGGCCTTCGTCGCCAAGATCGACGTGCTGCGCGAACAAACGCAGGGCGTGAGCCTGCGCGAGATCATCGAGCTGGTGCTCGACCACAGCGGCCTGGTCGAGCACTACCGCGCCGACCGCGAAGGCGCCGACCGCATCGAGAATCTGGAGGAACTGGTGAACGCGGCCGAGAGCTTCGTCACGCAGGAGGGCTTCGGCCGCGATGCGGTGGCGCTGCCGGTCGACGAGCTGCGCCAGTCGCCGGCGAGCCAGGGCCTCGACCCGGGCCGCCCGCTGCTCGACGAGCCGCTGGCACCCGACGCCGAGACCGGTGAAACGCTGAGCCCGCTCGCGGCCTTCCTCACGCACGCGGCACTCGAGTCGGGCGACAACCAGGCCCAGGCCGGCCAGGACGCGGTGCAGCTGATGACGGTCCACGCGGCCAAGGGCCTCGAGTTCGACTGCGTGTTCATCACCGGCATGGAAGAGGGCCTGTTCCCGCACGAGAACTCGATGAGCGACTACGAGAGCCTCGAGGAGGAGCGCCGCCTGATGTACGTGGCGATCACGCGCGCGCGCAAGCGGCTGTACCTGAGCCACTCGCAGACCCGCATGCTGCACGGCCAGACCCGCTACAACGTCAAGAGCCGCTTCTTCGACGAGCTGCCCGAGGGCGCGCTCAAGTGGCTCACGCCCAAGAACCAGGCTTTCGGCAATTCGGCCTTCGGCTATGGCAACGGCTACGGCAGCACGCGTGGCGCGGGTGGTGGCTACGGCGGCGGCAAGGCCTATGGCGGCGGTGCCGCCAAGGAAACCTTCGCGAGCCCGCCGGTGCCGCCGCAAAAGAGCGCGCCCTCGCACGGCCTGCGCTCGGGCATGCAGGTGTTCCACAACAAGTTCGGCGAAGGCACGGTGACCGCGCTCGAGGGCACCGGCGACGATGCACGCGCGCAGGTCAAGTTCACGCGCCACGGCGTGAAGTGGCTGGCGCTGTCGGTCGCCAAGCTCACGCCGGTGTGAGCCGCGGCGCGGCCCGGCTCAGTTCGGGTCGAAGCTGTCTCGGAAGGTGAACCAGGTCGAGGCCAGCGACATCGCCGCCAGCACCAGCGCCGTGCCCACGATCAGCACGGTGCCGATCGCGGTGGCGCCCGAGCCCGCGCCCACGGCGCCGACGCCCACCAGCACGGTGGCGATCAGGCCGACCGCGATGCCGGCCAGCAGGAACACGCCGAACCAGGCGATGCCGAACAGCGCATAGGCGCCGAAGTTGCGGAACAGCGCCACGATGCTGAAGAAGATGCTCTTCACCGGCTCCACGCGGTGCCAGTGCACCAGCGCGGGCGCATGCCACATCGCGAGCGACAGCGGCAGGTTCAGGCACAGGTGGACCATGCGCGCGACCTGGAACTCGCTGCTGGCCAGCACCTCGGGCGAGAGCGCCTCGTCGAGCAGGTAGGCGCGCGCGAGCTGGCCGCCGTCGACCAGCGCGGTGGCCAGCACCGCGAGCACGAAGTACACGGCCGAGATCAGGCCCAGCACCACCAGCGGACGCCATTCGGCGCGCAGCGCGGCGAAGACCTCGACGAACATCGCCGAGCCGGTGGGCCGGCGCGCGCCGGCCTGCCCGTTGCCGCCGGCCTGCTCGTCGGCGTAGGCCACCGAGGTGGCGACCATCAGCCCCAGCGTCATGAAGGGCAGCAGCACCGGTGCCAGCACGCTGCCCAGCAGCGGCACCACCGACAGCGTCGAGATCAGCGCCATCAGCAGGAAGAACAGCGACACGAAGGCCAGCGGCTGGCGCCAGAAGGTCTTGAGTCCGAGGCGGACCCATTGGGCGCCGGTCTTGGCCGGCACGAGGTGGAGTTTCATGGGGTACGGGTCAGGCGGCCACGGGCTCGAGGGCGCGGGCCATGACATGCGGGTGCCGCACGCGCTCGCGCAGCACGCGCTCGAAGTGCGTCGGATCGTGGGGCGTGAGCATGCTGGCCTCGCGCGGCAGGTGGAAGTCCCAGAGTCGGGAGATCCAGAAGCGCAGCGCCGCGGCGCGCAGCATCGCGGGCAGCAGGGCGCGTTCCGAGGCGTTGAGCGCGCGCACGCCCTCGTAGGCGGCGAGCAGCGCCTCGGCGCGCTCCTCGTCGTGGCGGCCGGTCGGCAGGTCGATGGCCCAGTCGTTGAGGCACACGGCGAGGTCGAACAGCCAGGTGTCGGTGCCGGCGAAGTAAAAGTCGAACACGCCGGTCAGGCGCGGAGCGGCGCCTTCTTCGTGGCCGGTCTCGAACATCGCATTGTCGCGGAACAGGTCGGCATGCACCGGCCCGCGCGGCAGGGCGGCATAGGCCGAGGACTCGGCCACGTGGTTCTGGTAGGCGAGCTCGCCGCGCAGCAGCGCCGACTGGGCCTCGTCGATGTGGGGCAGCACCACCGGCACCGTGTCGTTCCACCACGGCAGGCCGCGCAGGTTGGGCTGGATGCGCGGAAAGTCGCGTCCCGCCAGGTGCATGCGCGCCAGCAGCGAACCGAGCTCGGCGCAGTGCGCGGCGCCCGGTGCGAGCTCGCTGCGGCCCGCCAGCTTGCGCACCACCGCGGCCGGCTTGCCCGCCACCTTGAGCAGCAGCTCGCAGGGCGCATTGGCCGGCACCGACAGCGGATGCGCGCCCTGGGCGTCGATCGCCTGCACGGCCGGGTCGGCCACCGGCTCGGGCACCGGCAGGCCGCGCGCGGCCAGGTGCTTCATCAGGCAAAGGTAGTAGGGGAGCTGCTCGGCGCTCAGGCGCTCGAACAGCGTGAGAACGTACTCGCCCGACTCGGTGGTGGCGAAGTAGTTGGTGTTCTCGATGCCGCCCTCGATGCCGCGCAGCTCGCGCAGGGGGCCCAGGCCGAGGCGCTGCACGAGCGCGTCGGCCTCGCCGAATTCGACTTCGGTAAAGACTGCCATGGAAAGCGCCCTCAGCGCGGTTGGGATGCGGCTGCCGCTGCGATGCGTCGCACGGTCAGAACTTCATGACGTTCCAGACCCGGGGCGAGGTGCCCGCGGGGCCGTCGGCCGCGTTGGGACGCGCGCCGGACGGATCGTTCGGCAGCACCTGGTAGCCGGGCATGTTGGCCTTGGGCGTCACGTTGATGCTCTGGGTGCGGCCGCCGTAGCGGACCTCGTCGACCGAGGCGCCGCTGTCCTCGGTGTGCAGGTGCTCGATCTTCTGGTTGCGCCGACCGTCGGCCTGCTGCTCCTGATTCTGTAGCGAGGGATCCGCTGCAGCCGGTGCCGCCGCAGGCGCGTTCTGCGCTTGCACGGCGGCGAAGGGGGTGGCGAGGGCCAGCGCCAGCAGGAGGCGGCGGGCAACCAGGAGTGTGGAGTCGGGCATGCACGGATTGTAGGCGGCGCGCCGTATCGGGGTTGTCGTCGCAGGGCCCGTGGCGGCGTGGTCCGCAAGGACATTCGGGCGGTCGTGGAGGCAGGCAAAATGCCCCGATGACCGACAAGAAAACGCTGCTGCTCGTCGATGGATCGAGCTACCTCTATCGCGCCTTCCACGCCATGCCCGACCTGCGGGCCGTGCCCGGCGATCCGAAGAGCCCGGCCACGGGCGCGATCCGGGGAATGATCAACATGATGACGGCGCTGCGGCGCGAGGTGCGCGCCGACTACGCGGCCTGCATCTTCGACGCCCCCGGCAAGACCTTCCGCGACGACTGGTATCCCGAGTACAAGGCCAACCGCTCGCCGATGCCCGACGACCTGCGCAGCCAGATCGACCCCATCCACGAGGTGGTCAAGCTGCTGGGCTGGCCGGTGCTCAGCGTGCCCGACGTGGAGGCCGACGACGTGATCGGCACGCTCGCCAAGGTGGCGGCCGCGCAGGGCATCGAGGTGATCGTCTCCAGCGGCGACAAGGACCTGAGCCAGCTGGTCGACGAGCACATCACCATCATCGACACGATGAACGGCAAGAAGCGCGACGTGGCCGGCGTCACGGCCGAGTTCGGCGTGCCGCCGAACCTGATGGTCGACTACCAGACGCTGGTGGGCGACTCGGTCGACAACGTGCCCGGCGTCGAGAAGGTCGGCCCCAAGACTGCTGCCAAGTGGCTGCTCGAATACGGCTCGCTCGACGCGCTGGTCGAGCGCGCGGCCGAGGTCAAGGGCGCGGCCGGCGAGAACCTGCGCAAGGCGCTCGACAAGTTGCCGCTGAGCCGCAGGCTCGTGACGATCCGCACCGACTGCGACCTGGCCGGCCACGTCGATGGCCTGCCCTCGCTCGAAGGCCTGCCCGTGGGCGCGCCGCAGACCGGCGAGCTCAAGCCCTTCTACGAGAAGTTCGGCTTCAAGAGCCTGGTGAAGTCGCTCGAGGCGCAGGAAGTGCCGCCCGAGCTGATCGAGGAGAACATCAAGAAGAAGGCCTCGAAGGCGGCCAAGGCCAACGACGACCAGAGCGGCCTGTTCGACGAGCCGTCCGAGGAGGGTGCCGCGATGGAGGCCGCCGCGCCCGCGAGCAACCTGCAATACGACACCATCTTCACCTGGGAGCAGTTCGACAGCTGGCTCGCGCGCCTCGAGGCCGCCGAGCTCGCGGCCATCGACACCGAGACCACCTCGCTCGACGAGATGGTGGCGCAGATCGTCGGCATCAGCTTCAGCGTGAAGCCCGGCGAGGCGGCCTACATCCCGCTCACGCACAACTACCCCGACGCACCCGCGCAATTGCCGATCGACGAGGTGCTCGCCAGGCTCAAGCCCTGGCTCGAGAACGGCGCGAAGAAGAAGCTCGGCCAGCACATCAAGTACGACCGCCATGTGTTCGCCAACCACGGCATCGAGGTGCAGGGCTACGCGCACGACACCATGCTGCAGAGCTACGTGCTCGAGGTGCACCGGCCGCACGGCCTGGCCAGCCTGGCCGAGCGCCACCTGGGCCGCAGCGGCATTTCGTACGAGGACCTCTGCGGCAAGGGCGTGCACCAGATTTCGTTCAGCCAAGTCGACATCGCCAAGGCCGCCGAGTATTCGTGCGAGGACAGCGACCAGACGCTCGACGTGCACGCCACGTTGTGGCCGCAGCTCGAAACGAACGAGAAGCTGCGCTTCATCTACCAGCTCGAGATGGATTCGAGCGAGGCGCTCTACCGCATCGAGCGCAACGGCGTGCTGATCGACAGCGCCACGCTGGCCGCGCAGAGCCACGAACTCGGCACGCGCATCATGGCGCTCGAGCAGGAGGCCTACGACATCGCGGGCCAGCCCTTCAACCTCGGTTCGCCCAAGCAGATCGGCGAGATCTTCTTCACCAAGCTCGGCCTGCCGGTGGTCAAGAAGACGCCGAGCGGCGCACCCAGCACCGACGAGGAAGTGCTCGAGAAGCTGGCCGAGGACTACCCGCTGCCCGCCAAGATCCTCGAACACCGCGGCCTGTCGAAGCTCAAGGGCACCTACACCGACAAGCTCGGCCAGCTCGCCAATCCGCGCACCGGCCGCGTGCACACGCACTATGCGCAGGCCGTGGCCGTCACCGGGCGCCTGTCGAGCAACGACCCCAACCTGCAGAACATCCCGATCCGCACGCCCGAAGGCCGGCGCGTGCGCGAGGCCTTCGTGGCGCCCGCGGGCAGCGTGATCGCGAGCGCCGACTACTCGCAGATCGAGCTGCGCATCATGGCCCACATCAGCGGCGACGCATCGCTGCTGCGCGCCTTCACCGAGGGCATCGACGTGCACCGCGCCACCGCGGCCGAGGTGTTCGGCTCCACGCCCGACCAGGTGTCGAGCGAGCAGCGCCGCTATGCCAAGGTCATCAACTTCGGCCTGATCTACGGCATGAGCAGCTTCGGCCTGGCGAAGAACCTCGGCATCGAGACCAAGGCCGCGGCCTCCTATATCGAGCGCTACTTCGCGCGCTATCCGGGCGTGAAGGCCTACATGGACGAGACCAAGGCCTCGGCCAAGGAGCAGGGCTATGTCGAGACCGTGTTCGGCCGGCGCCTGTACTTGCCCGAGATCAACTCGCCCAACGGCCCGCGCCGCGGCGGCGCCGAGCGCGCGGCCATCAACGCGCCGATGCAGGGCACGGCGGCCGACCTGATCAAGCTCAGCATGGTCAAGGTGCAGGACGTGCTCGACGCCGAGAAGCGCGGCACGAAGATGATCATGCAGGTGCACGACGAACTGGTGTTCGAGGTGCCCGAGGCCGAGATCGAATGGGTGCGCACCGAGATCCCGCGCATCATGGCCAGCGTGGCCGACCTCAAGGTGCCGCTGCTGGCCGAGATCGGCGTGGGGCCGAACTGGGACAAGGCGCATTGAGCCTGGCGCGGGCCTTCGTCGCGGCGGCCGTTCTCATCGGGTGCATCGCGTCGCCCGCGGCCGCGCAGCCCGTGCCGGCCAAGGTGCCGCCCACCGGCGTGCGCATCTGCCTGGGCTTGACGAAAGAGGACTGGCCCACGCCCCAGGCCTGCACCGATGCGGGGCCGCTGGCCCTGGTTCCCAAGCAGGACGGCCGGCAGGGTGCGGGCCCGCTGGCCTACGAGCCCGTGCCGGGCCAGCCACGCAGCGCCTGCGTGCGCGACCGCGTGTCGGGCCTGGTCTGGGAAGGCAAGCGCGACAACGGCCGGCCCGCCGACGCCATGGCCTACGTGGCGCAGGTCAACGCGAGCCGGCTGTGCGGTTACGCCGACTGGCGCCTGCCCACCGTGGCCGAGCTGCACGGCCTGGTCGACCTGGGCAAGGAACGCGTGCCCGAGGTGCGCCCCGACCGGCCGCTGGCCGAGCAGTCGGTCATCGACGCGCGCTGGTTTCCGAACACCGTGCCAGCCCTCTACCTGACGTCCGACATGCGCGATCCCACGAGCCCGTGGTGCGTGAACTTCGCGAACGGCTTCGTCTACGACTGCGATCCCGACATGTCGCGTGAGCCGCCGCTCTTCGTGCGCCTGGTGCGCGGCCCCGAGGCGCCGAAGGCCGGACGCTGGCGCGAACTGCCCGA
The DNA here is from genome assembly GCF_900115375.1 of Variovorax sp. PDC80. NCBI lineage: Bacteria > Pseudomonadati > Pseudomonadota > Betaproteobacteria > Burkholderiales > Comamonadaceae > Variovorax > Variovorax sp. PDC80. Next base: position 311,507 of record NZ_FOWG01000009.1, read on the forward strand.
CGAGCGCGGCGTGGCCGGGGGCGCGGTCGAGGATCGCCACACCGGCCTGGTGTGGCGCCGCTGCGAGGAGCCGCAGACCTGGAACGGCAAGCGCTGCACCTGGAGCGCGAAGCGCTACGACTACGTGCAGGCGCTGCAGCGCGCCGGCGAGCAGGCCGGTTGGCGCCTGCCCACCATCAAGGAAGTCAACAGCCTCGCGCGGCGAGAGGCCGATCGCTTCGAGTTGCCGCCCTCGGACTTCCCGGCGCAGGGCAAGGAGGCGTCGCGCGCGGGCCAGTGGTCTTCCACCGTCTGCAACGGGAGCCCGGAAACATCGACGGCCCGCGCATCGATCAGCGCCTGGGTGCTGAGCCGCGAGGGCGCCATCTACTGCGAGGCACGCATCATGCATCTCGGCGTCCGGCTCGTGCGCGAATGAGAGGGTCGCATCGCGACGGCGCCCGTGCTTGAATCCGCCATTCGACCGTCATCATCGTCAGGAGACCAGAACATGCATTTCCACCCCTCCCGCTTCTTCGCGCGCGCACTGCTGCCGATGCTGCTGGCCGGTGCCGCCGCCACGGCAGCCGCCGCGCCCGACGCGCGCATCGCCGAACTGGCCGCCGCGCAGAAGCAGCCGCTGCTCGACTCGCTCTCGCAACTGGTGGCCATCGAGTCCGGCAGCCGCGACCTCGAGGGCCTGGAAAAAATATCCGACCTGATCGCCGCCAAGCTCAAGGCGCTCGGCGGCGAGGTCGAGCTGATCGACCCGAGCGCCGAGGCCTATCGCATGGAGGACACGCCCGAGAAGATCGGCCGCGTGGTGCGCGCCACCTTCAAGGGCACGGGCACGAAGAAGATCATGCTGATCGCCCACATGGACACGGTCTACACCATCGGCATGCTCAACAGGCAGCCGTTCCGCGTCGAGGGCGACAAGGCCTACGGCCTGGGCATCGCCGACGACAAGCAGGGCGTGGCCGTCATCCTCCATGCGGTGGCGATGCTGCAGGCGCTCAAGTTCAACGAGTACGGCACGCTCACGGTGCTGATCAACGGCGACGAGGAGATCAGCTCGCCCGGCTCGCGCGCGCTGCTCACGCGCCTGGGCGGCGAGCACGACGCGGTGCTGTCCTTCGAGGGCGCCTCGGTCAAGGACGACAAGCTCTCGCTGGCCACCGCCGGCATCGCCTCGGTCACGCTCAACGTGAGCGGCAAGGCCTCGCACGCGGGCTCGGCGCCCGAGCTCGGCGTGAACGCGCTCTACGAGCTGTCGCACCAGATCCTGCAGATGCGCGACCTGTCCGACCCGGCCACCGGCCTCAAGATGAACTGGACCATCTCGAAGTCGGGCAGCAACCGCAACGTGATCCCGGCCTCGGCCACCGCGGGCGCCGACGTGCGCGTGCTCAAGGTCGCCGACTACGACCGCATCGAGCAGCAGGTCAACGAGCGCGTGAAGAAGCAGCTGATCCCCGAGGCCAAGGTCGAGCTCAAGTTCGAGCGCCGCCGTCCGCCACTCGAGGCCACCGATGCCTCGCGCGCGCTCGCCCAGCATGCGCAGGCGATCTACAAGGACGAACTGGGCCGCCCGCTGGGCGCCGACGACAAGGCGGCCGGCGGCGGCACCGACGCGGCCTTCGCCTCGCTCAAGACCAAGGCGCCGGTGATCGAGCGCTTCGGCCTGCAGGGCTTCGGCGCGCACTCGGCCGATGCCGAGTACGTGCTGATCGATTCCATCGAGCCGCGGCTGTACCTGGCCACGCGCATGGTGATGGACATCGCGCGCGGCAAGACCGGCGTGCGCTGACCCCGCCATGCGGCTGCGCCACATCGAGGTCTTCAACGCCATCATGCTCACGGGCAGCGTGAGCGCGGCGGCGCGGCTCATCAACATCACGCAGCCGGCCGTCAGCCGCACGCTGCAGCATGCCGAGCTGCAGCTGGGCTTTCCGCTGTTCCAGCGCGCCAAGGGGCGGCTCACACCGACCACCGAGGCGCTCACGCTGTACCCGCACATCGAGCGGCTGTTCGCGCAGCTCGACGAGGTGCAGCGGCTCGCGGCCAACCTGCGCGCGGGCGCCGACACCGGCGAGCTGCGCATCCTCAGCGTGCTGGCGCTGAGCTACGAGATCCTGCCGCGCGCGCTCAAGGCCTTCCGCGAGAAGCATCCGGGCTACGCGATCAGCGTGGAGTCGCTGCATTCGCCGCAGATCATGTCGGCGCTGCTGCTGCAGGAGGCCGACGTCGGCTTCGTGTTCAGCCCGGCCGTGCATCCCTCGCTCACGCAGGAAACGGTGGCCGACAGCCGCATGGTCTGCATCGCGCCCAAGGGCATGCTGCCGCGCCTGCTGGTGCGCAACGGCTCGGTGGCGCTGCACGACCTGGCCGAGCGGCCGGTGATCGGCCTCGACAGCCGCGACCCGGTGGGCACCAGCCTGAGCCAGGCCTGCCGCCAGGCCGGCGTGGGCTTCCACCAGGCGGTGGTCACGGTGCAGACCTACCACGCGGCGCTGGCGATGGCGCACCACGGCCTGGGCGTGGCGCTGGTCGACGGCTGCACTGCGCGCTCGGCCGACACCTCCAAGGTCGACGTGCTCACGCTCGAGCCGCACATCCCGGTGCCGATCCGCGCGCTGCGCTTCACGGGCCGGCCCGATTCGGTCGCGGTGCGCGGCATCACGCGCTGCATGCAGCAGGCGATCGTGGAGGCGGGGGTCTAGCGTTTCAGGCGGTAAGCGCCGCGCTGATGCGTCCCGCCGACCCGAAGGCCAGCGTGAAACCCAGCGCGCCGTGGCCGGTGTTGAACAGCATGTTCGAAGGCGCGCCCTCGAGCCGACCGACGATCGGCAGGCCCGTGGGCGTGGCCGGGCGCATGCCGGTCCAGGGATGCAGCTCGGCCAGCCGGCTCGCACGCGGGAACACCGCGCGGGTGGCCTCGGCCAGGGTCTGGATGCGGGTCGCGGGAATGCTCGCATCGTGCCCCACGAGCTCGGCCATGCCCGCCACGCGCAGGCGCGAGCCGATGCGCGCGAACACCACCTTGCGTGCGCTGTCGGTCACGTTCACGGTCGGTGCCACGCCCGGCGCCGGGTCGACGTCGAGCGTGATGCTGTAGCCCTTGAGCGGATAGACCGGCAGGTAGGCGCCGAGCGCGCGACCGAGCTTGTGCGAAGCGGTGCCGAGTGCCATCACGAAGGCATCGGCCTCGATGTCGCCCGCGGCCGTGCGCACTGCGGCGATACGCCCGCCGCTCTGCGCGAAGCCCCGGGCCTCGGTGCCGAGCTCGAAGCGCACGCCGCGCGCGCGCAGCACCCGCATCAGCTCGGCGCAGACCTTGAGGCAGTCGGCCGCGCATTCGCTGGGCGTGTAGACCGCGCCCGCGATGCCGCGCGCGTAGTCGGCGAGCGCGGGTTCGATGGCCACGCACTCGTCGGGGCGCACGATGCGCTGCTCGCTGCCCATGGTGCGCTGCAGCTCGACTTGCGCGCGCGCGCCGGCCAGCGCGGCTTCGCTCGCATACAGCACCAGCTTGCCGGTGGCCGAGAAGTCGCAGTCGGGCGCGGCATCGGCCTGCATGGCCTCGAAGCCGGCGCGGCTCTCGGCGGCGAGCGCCAGCAGTTTTTCGGTGGTGTCGCGCGAGGTGCGCGCATTGCAGGCCGCGAGGAAGGCCAGGCCCCAGCGCCATTGCAGCGGATCGAGCTGCGGGCGCAGCTTGAGCGGCGAGCTGGGCGAGAGCAGCAGCTTCGGCAACTGCCGCCAGATCGCGGGATCGGCCAGCGGTTGCACGTACGAGTAGCTGAGCTGCGCGCCGTTGCCGCCGCTCGCGCCCGCGCCGGGCGCCGCGCGATCGACGACGCTGACCTGGTGGCCCTGGCGTTCGAGTTGCCAGGCGGTGGCCAGGCCCACGATGCCGGCGCCGAGCACGCACACATGCATGAGAGGCAACTTTCGGGAACGAAAAGGGGAAGGGGAGGGAAGGGGTGAGCCTCGACTGTAGGCGTGCCGCCGCCGGCGCGGAAATGCAAAAAGAGGCGTGGCCCATAGCCAAAGGGCATGCCCCGCCGCGGCGCTTCGAAATCGGGTGCCGCCCGGGTTTTCCCTGCCCATAACCTTTGGGTATGGCCCAGCCCGCTATTGGAATTGCCGTCCTGAGTCACTCTTTCTTACACTGGTCCTCCTGTTCAACCTCCCTCGAAGAAGGCACGCATGAAACTCTCCGCATTGATGGCCGCCACCGCCACGGTCCTGCTCGCTGCCACCGGCGCCCAGGCCGCCGACACGCTGGCCAAGATCGCCGAGTCCGGCAAGATCACGCTGGCCTACCGCGAGTCGTCGGTGCCGTTCAGCTACCTCGACGGCCCCAACAAGCCGATCGGCTTCGCGGTCGAGATGTCGAACGCGGTGGTCGAGGCGGTGAAGAAGAAGCTCAACAAGCCGAACCTGCAGGTGCAGCTGATGGCGGTGACCTCGCAGAACCGCATCCCGCTGATCACCAACGGCACCATCGACCTCGAGTGCGGCTCCACCACCAACAACACCGCGCGCGGCAAGGACGTGTCCTTCGCGGTCAACCACTTCTACACGGGCACGCGCCTGCTGGTGAAGAAGTCCTCGAAGATCAAGGACTACGCCGACCTCGCGAAGAAGACCGTGGCCAGCACCACCGGCACCACCAACGCGCTGGTCATGCGCAAGTACAACACCGAGAAGAACCTCGACATGAACATCGTGCTCGGCAAGGACCACGCCGACGCCTTCCTGCTGGTGGAGAGCGACCGCGCCGTCGCCTTCGCGATGGACGACATCCTGCTGTTCGGCCTGATCGCCAACTCGAAGAGCCCGGCCGACTACGAGGTGGTGGGCGAGTCGCTGCAGGTCGAGCCCTATGCCTGCATGCTGCCCAAGGACGATCCGGCCTTCAAGAAGCTGGTCGACGACACCTTCATCGGCATGATGAAGAGCGGCGAGTTCGAGAAGCTCTACACCAAGTGGTTCATGTCGCCGATCCCGCCGAAGAACCTGCCGCTGAACCTGCCGATGAGCCCGCAGCTCAAGGACAACCTCAAGGAATTCAGCGACAAGCCGGCGACCTGAGCCGGCCTTCGAGCGGAAACAAGGACATGGTCTCCACGCAGGTCGTAGGCATCCTGGGCGGTATGGGCCCGGCCGCGGGCGCCGACTTCGTGCGGCTGTTCGTGCAGGCCTGCGCGCAGCAGATGCGCGCGCGCGGCGAGCCGGTGCACGACCAGTCCTTCCCCGAGCACTGGCTCGCGCAGGTGCCGGTGCCCGACCGCACCGGCGCGCTGCTGTCGAGCGCCGAGAACGGCGCGCACCAGCCGCTGGAGCCGATGCTGCAGGCGCTGGGCCGGCTGGCGGCGCTCGGCAGCCGCACGGTGGCGATCGCCTGCAACACCGCCCATGCCTGGCATGCGCGGCTGCAGGAGCGCTTTCCGCAGGTCGAGCTGCTGCACATGGCGCGCGAGACCGCGCAGCACCTGGCGGCGCAGGGCGCGGGCGAGGTGGCGCTGATGGCCACCGAGGGCACCTACCGCATCGGCCTCTACGAGCAGGCGCTGGCCGAGGCCGGCCTCGGCTGCCACGTGCCGAGCGAAGACGAGCGCCGCACCATCGCGCGCGGCATCTTCGAGGGCGTGAAGGCCGGCGACATGGCGCTGGCCGAGCGCTGCTTCTCCGAGGTCGCGCTGCGGCTGGCCGAGCGCCACGGGCCGGTCACCATCATCATGGGCTGCACCGAGGTGCCGCTGGGGCTCGCGGGCTCGAGCGCGGTGGCGGGGCTGCGGCTGGTCGATCCGGCGCAGGTGCTGGCGGCGGCGCTGGCGCGCAGGGCCTACGAACCGCGCTGAGCGGCAAAAGGGCGTCCGCGCGGGGTCATCAACCCCGCGAACAGGGAGGACGGGCCGTTATCGCCTACATTGCGGCGTGCGTTTTTTCGCATCTGCCCCTTGTCCGACGATCCCTCACCTGGAGCCCTCCTCATGCCCCAACTCGACGACCGCCGTTCCGACCTGCAATCCGACTTCGACTCGCTGCGCCCCGGCGACAGCACCGAGCAGGGCGCGACGCGGCGCACCGCGCTCAAGGCCGCCATCGGCGTGGGCTATGCCGCCGCCGTCATGCCGGTGATGGCGCAGACCGCCATCAGCACCCCGGCCGACGGCCTCAAGGCCGGCCCGATCAAGTACACGGTCAACGGCTTCGAGGTGCCGGCCTATGCCGCGGCGCCGGCCAACAAGACCGGCCTGCCGGTGATCCTGGTGGTGCAGGAGATCTTCGGCGTGCACGAATACATCGCCGACACCTGCCGCCGCTTCGCCAAGCTCGGCTACCTCGCCATCGCGCCCGAGCTCTATGCGCGCCAGGGCGATCCGCGCGGCTACACCGACATTCCCAAGCTGCAGGCCGACATCGTGAGCAAGGTGCCCGACGCGCAGGTGCTGGCCGACCTCGACGGCGCGCTGCAGTACGCCGCGGCCAACGGCGGCGACACCTCCAAGGCCGGCATCACCGGCTTCTGCTGGGGCGGCCGCATCACCTGGCTCTACGCCGCCACCGGCAAGGTCAAGGCCGGCGTCGCCTGGTACGGCCGGCTGGTCGGCCAGGCCAGCGACCTGAACCCGAAGCACCCGGTCGACATCGCCGCCAGCCTGCAGGCGCCGGTGCTCGGCCTGTACGGCGGAAAAGACCAGGGCATCCCCCTTGACACCGTTGATAAGATGAAATCGGCCCTGGCAAATGGCTCCCCGGCTGCCAAGGCGTCGAGCTTCGTCGTGTATCCCGAAGCAGGCCATGCGTTCCATGCCGACTACCGTCCCAGCTACGTCAAGAGCGCGGCCGACGACGGATGGCAGCGAGCCACCGCCTGGTTCAAAGCCAACGGCGTCGCCTGAGCGATCAGCGCCCAGGACGACCCCAGAGCCAGCTTCCGCCGAAGGCCGTCCCCGCAAGGGGCGGCCTTTTTGCTTTTAATGAATGGAACTGGGCGCATCGGGCGTCCTTAATGCGTAAGCAGCTATGAACTTGATAGTGATCATCTTGGCGACCCTGGTCGCCGGCATCGGCAGCGTGTGGCTCGCGGCGCTGCTGCTGCGCGTGGGCGTGCGCAGCGGCTCGGGCGGCGTGAATCCGCAGCACCTGCTGAGCCTGGCGGCGGGCGCGCTGCTCGCCACCGCCTTCATGCACCTGTTGCCCGAGGCCTTCGAAAGCCGCATCGAGCCCGCGCTGCTGTTCGCGGTGCTGCTGTTCGGCGTGGTGTTCTTCTTCCTGCTCGACAAGGCCGAACTGTGGCACCACGGGCACGAGCACCATCATGGCGGCGACACCGCCGGGCAGCCGGCGCAGCTCGGCCCGATCTACGACAACCACGGCCACCACGACCACGCGCACGGCCATGGCCATGCGCACCACGGCCATGACCACGGCCCGCGCGCCGGCGGCTGGGCCGTGCTCACCGGCGACAGCGTGCACTGCTTCGGCGACGGCATCCTGATCGCCTCGGCCTTCATCGCCGACCTGCGCCTGGGCCTGGTCGCCGCCCTCGCCGTGCTCGCGCACGAGGTGCCGCACCACATCGGCGACCTCGTGGTGCTGCGCCAGAGCTCGGCCAACCAGCGCGCCGCGCTCGTGAAGGTGTCGCTGGCCGGCACCATGACCATGCTCGGCGGCATCGCCGGCTGGTGGCTGGTCGACCAGCTGCATGGCTGGCTGCCGTACTTCCTCGTGCTGGCCGGCAGCAGCTTCGTCTACGTCGCGCTGGCCGACCTGATCCCGCAACTGCAGAAGCGCCTGCCGATGCGCCAGACCCTGGGGCAGATCGCCTGGCTGATCGCGGGCATCGTGCTGGTCACCGGCGTGAGCCGGCTCGCGCACAGCGGCGAGCATGGCCACGACCACGGGCATAACCACGCCGCGCATGCGCACGAGGAAGGCCACGACCACGACCATGCGCACGAAGGCGAGGCCAAGCCCGGGGCGAACAAGAACTGATCGTTTGAACAGGTGCGGGCAGGCGATACGTCCCGTCACCCGCACCGTCTTCCGGATGACGCGAAATCGGCGCAACATAGGGGTCTGCTTCGCCCAGCCATCCGTGAGGAATCGATCATGACCACCCGTGCCGACGCCACCCGAGCGCACCCCGCGCCGCTGACCGAAGAAGTCGACGAGGACCTCGATGCCGACGGTCTGCCGGTCGACGACTTCGATGCCGACGCGCTCGAAGCCGAGGCCGCCGATTCCCTGTCCGAGGAAACCGGCATCGACCTCACCGATGCCAGCGAGCTCGATGCCGACAACGTGCCGGCCGATGAGGAGTTCGATCGGGTGATGAACGCGCCCGACTGAGCAGGGCCCCGGTCAGGCCGGCTCCGGCCAGGCCGCCTGCTGCGGGCGCACCGACTCGTAGAACCGCGCCATCTGCAGCACCCCCAGATCGTCGAAGCGCCGCCCCCCGATCTGCAGGCCGATCGGCAGGCCGCTCTTCGAATGGCCGCAGTTGATCGACGCGGCCGGTTGTTCCGACTGGTTGAACACCGACGTGAAGTGCGAATCCTTGAGCAGGTTCTGCGAGCCGCTGTTGATGGCCTCGGCCGCGAACGGCAGCCCCGGCGACACCGGCGACAGCACGAAATCGAAGGGCTGCGTGGCCGCCACGGTGGCCGCGCGCAGCGCCTGCATGCGCGTGAAGGACAGGAACACCTCCTCGGGCGTCAGCGAGGCCGCGAACTCGGCGGCATGGTGGATGTAGTCGGCCGCCAGCTTGGCGCGCTCGGGCGCCATCGCGGCCAGGTCGACGCGGCAGCGCATGGTGAAGAAATGCGCCATGCCCAGGCGCAGCTCGAGCGTGGTCCAGTCGGCCAGCGGCTCGACGATGGCGCCGGCCTGCTCGAACAGGCGCGCGGCCGCCAGCACGGCCGCCTTCACTTCCGCATCGATCGGCCAGCCGCCCATGGTCTCGGTCCACAGGCCGATGCGCAGGCCCTTCACGCTGCGCTCGAGCTGGTGCCACGCGATGTCGTTCGGCGGCAGGCTCATGTAGTCACGCGCGTCGGGCTGCGACACCACCTGCATCAGCAGCGCGGCATCGGCCACGGTGCGCGTCATCGGGCCGATCACGCGCGCGGCCGCGGGCGGGTCGACCGGAATGCGGCCATGGCTGGGCTTGAGGCCGAACACGCCGCAGAAGCTCGCGGGGATGCGCACCGAGCCGCCGATGTCGGTGCCCAGGTGCAGCGGGCCGTAGCCGGCGGCCGCCGCGGCACCGGCGCCCGAGCTCGAACCGCCCGTGTTGTGCGCCAGGTTCCACGGATTGCGCGTGAGCGGATGGAAGCTCGAGGGCGCCGCGCCCAGGAAGCCAAAGTCGGGCATCGTGGTCTTGGTGACGATGACCGCGCCCGCTTCGCGTACGCGCGCGGCCGCGGGGGCGTCCGAGGACTCGGGCGCGAGCACGGTCGCGGCGCTGCCCACCGGCTTGGGCGTGCCGCGCGTGCCGATGTTCTCCTTCAGCGTGATCGGCACGCCGTCGAGCGCGCCCTGCGGCCGGCCCTGGGCCCAGCGCGCCTCGGAAGCGCGGGCCGCCGCGAGCGCGGCCTCGGCGTCGAGCGCGTAGGTGGCGCGGATGCTCGGCTCCCAGCGCTCGATGCGTGCGAGCACGGCCTGCGTCACCTCGACGGGCGACAGCACGCGGTCGCGGTAGTGCTCAAGCAACTGGAGGGCGCTCATCTCGTGCAGCGGTGTGGTCATGTCTTCGGTCTCCTTGTGGATGGATGAATGGGGCGGGGTGGTCATGCGTGACGGCGCTCAGCCGCGCCCGAAGGCGTAGCCCTGGCCCGGCGCGGCGGCCAGCAGCGTGCGTGTGTAGGCTTCCTGCGGCGACAGCAGCACCTCCCGCGCCGTGCCCTGTTCGACGATGCGGCCCTTGTGCATCACGATCAGGCGGTCGCAGATCTGGCTGGCCACGCGCAGGTCGTGGGTGATGAACAGGATGCCGATCGACAGCCGCTGCTGGATCTCGGCCAGCAGCTTGAGGATCTGGTCCTGCACCGACACGTCGAGCGCCGACACGGCCTCGTCGGCGATCAGCACGCGCGGCTCGCAGGCCAGCGCGCGCGCGATGCACAGGCGCTGGCGCTGGCCGCCCGAGAACTCGCTCGGGTACCGATGCAGTACCTCGGGCCTGAGCCGCACCAGCGCCATCAGCGCCTCGGCGCGCTGCCAGGCCTGGTCGTGCGGCACGCCGAAATTCACCGGCCCCTCGACGATCGACTGGCCCACGGTGCGGCGCGGATTGAGCGAGCGGTTCGGATCCTGGAACACCACCTGCACCAGGCGGCGGAAGGCCGAGCGCTCCGCACGGCCGCCGTGCTGCGCGATGCCGGGCACGCGGATGTCGCCGTCGGTGGGTTCGATCAGGCGCGCGATGCAGCGCGCCACGGTCGACTTGCCCGAGCCCGATTCGCCCACGATGCCCACGGTCTCGCCCGCATGCAGCCGCAGCGACACGTCGGCCGCCGCATGCACCGCGCGGCGCTTGCCGGGCCACGAGCCGCTGCGGTAGACCTTGCCGACGCCGCGCGCATCGAGCAGCGGCGCCTGCCGGTCGACCGGCGGGCGCTGCACCGGCGCGAGCTGCGGCACCGCCGCGAGCAGCATGCGCGTGTAGGCCTCCTTCGGGCGCCGCAGCACCTCGTCCTTCGGCCCGCTCTCGACCTGCCGGCCGAGCTGCAGCACCACCACGCGGTCGGCGATGTCCGCCACCACGCCGAAGTCGTGCGTGATGAACAGCACCGCGGTGCTGTTCTCCTGCTGCATCTCGCGAATCAGCGCGAGGATCTCGGCCTGCGTGGTCACGTCGAGCGCGGTAGTGGGTTCGTCGCAGATCAGCAGCGCCGGGCGCAGGATCAGCGCGATGGCGATCACGATGCGCTGGCGCTGCCCGCCCGAGAGCTGGTGCGGATAGGCGTCATAGATGCGCTGCGGCTCGGGCAGCCGCACGCGCTCGAAGATCTCGAGCACACGCCGACGCCGCTCGGCGGCCTTCAGTGCCGTGTGCTCGGCCAGGATCTCGTCGACCTGCGCGCCGCAGCGCATCACCGGGTTGAGCGCGGTCATCGGCTCCTGGAACACCATCGCCATGCGCGCGCCGCGCAGTGCGCGCAGCCGCTTCGCGTCGGCCGCCAGCACGTTCTCGCCCTGCACCTCGATGCAGCCGGCCGAGGGCCGCAGCGAGGCCGGCAGCAGGCCCATCACGGCCTGCGCGATCACCGACTTGCCGGAACCCGATTCGCCGAGCAGGCACACGACCTGGCCCGGCATCACGTCGAAGGAGATGCCGTGCACCGCATGCGCGCGGTCGGCACCGGCCGGCAGGTCGATGGCGAGGTCGCGCACCGAGAGGCAGGGCGCGACGGAAGAGGGAGCGACGCTGGATGTCATGCCCGGCCTCCGCGCTGGTTGAACTTGGGATCGAGCGCGTCGCGCAGGCCGTCGCCGAGCATGTTCACGGCCAGCACCGTGAGCGCGAGGAAGGCGCCCGGCAGCAGCACGGTCGAGGGATGCGAGGTGAAGTGCGTGCGGCCCTCGGACATGATGTTGCCCCAGGTCGGCACGTCCGAAGGCAGGCCGATGCCGAGGAAGGACATCACGGCCTCCACCAGCATCGCGGCCGCGCAGATGAAGGTGCCCTGCACGATCAGCGGTGCCACCGTGTTCGGCAGGATGTGGCGCAGCATCAGCTTCCAGGTCGGCGTGTCGAGCGCGACCGCGGCCTCGACATAGGGCTCCTCGCGCACCGACAGCACCACCGAGCGCACCAGCCGTGCCACGCGCGGCGTCTCGGGCACCACGATGGCCAGGATCACGGTCAGCAGGCTGGGCCGCCACACGGCCACCAGCACGATCGCGAACAGGATGCCGGGGATGGCCATCATCCCGTCCATCACGCGCATGATGAAACCGTCGAGCCGGCGGAAGTAGCCCGCGACCATGCCGACCACCAGGCCGAGCGCGACCGAGCCCAGCGCCACCGCCACGCCCACCGACAGCGAGATCCGCGCGCCGTAGGCCGTGCGGCTCCAGAGGTCGCGGCCCATGCTGTCGGTGCCCAGCGGGAAGAAGCGCACGAAGCTGTCGCCCGCGAGCGTCACGAACTCGGCGCGCGCGCCCGGCGGCAGGTGCGAGCTCGCGGGGTCCATCGCATTGGGATCGATGGTGTGCAGCCAGGGCGCGGCCACGGCCAGCAGCAGCATCGCGAGCAGCAGCGCGCCGCCGATGCGCACCGCGCCGTTGGCGAGCAGGCGGCGCGATGCGGAGCGCGGGCGCGGTGGGGGCGCGGCGGTGTCGGGCCCGATGGCGTCGTCGGGCAGGGAGATCGAAGTCATGGCGAGGCTTTCGATGAGAGGGCGGGAGGTCGTCAGTAGCGGATGCGCGGATCGAGCAGCAGGTAGCTCAGGTCCACCAGCAGGTTCACCACCACGTAGACCAGCGAGAAGAACAGGGTGATGCCCTGGATCAGCGGGTAGTCGCGCGAGAGCACGGCGTCGACCGTGAGCTGGCCCAGGCCGGGAATCGCGTAGATGGTCTCGGTGACAACCACGCCGCCGATCAGGCCGGCCACGCTCAGGCCGATGACGGTGGCGATCGGCACCGCCGCGTTGGCGAGTGCGTGGCGCAGCAGCATGCGCCATTCGGCAATGCCCTTGGCGCGCGCGGTGCGCACATAGTCCTCGGTCAGCGCTTCCGACACCGAGGCACGCGTGACCCGCGCGATCAGCGCCGCATACATCACGGCCAGCGTGATGCAGGGCAGCACCAGGTTGCGCAGCCAGGGGCCGACGCCATCGGCGATGCGGCTGTAGCCCTGCGAGGGCAGCCAGCCGAGCTGCATCGAGAACAGCCAGATCATCGCGTAGCCGGCCACGAACACCGGCACCGAGAAGCCGAGCACCGATGCGCCCATGATGAAGCGGTCGAGCCGGCCGCCGCGCCGCGATGCGGCCAGCACGCCGAGCGGCAGCGCGATCAGCACGGTGAGCACCACCGTCACGGCCGCGATCGACAGCGTGGGTTCGAGCCGCTGGCCGATCAGGTCGGTCACGCTCATGCGGTAGAAGAAGGAATGGCCGAGGTCGCCGCGCAGCACCTGGCCGAGCCAGCGGGCGAACTGGACCAGGATCGATTCGTCGAGCCCGAGCTGCATGCGGATGCGCGCGATGTCCTGCGCGCTGGCCGCGTCGCCCGCGATGGCGGCGGCCGGGTCGCCGGGCGTCATGCGCAGCAGCAGGAAGACGATGACGGCCACGATCAGGAGCACGGGCGCGGTGGCCAGTCCGCGGCGCAGCAGGAAGTTGAGCATGGAGAGATCCCATGAATGAGCGCCGGGCACCCGGCGCGGGCGTGACAGGGCCCGCCCGGCTGCCGCGGGGGCGCAGCCGGTCAGGAGCGACGAAGGGACGGGGCGGCGGCGCTTACTGCGGCGACTGCTTCTTCTGCACGTTCCAGTACAGCACCCCCGGCGAGGGCAGCAGGCCGGTGATCACGCCGCGGCGCACGGCCGTGGGTGCCCTGACTTCGCCCAGCGGCGCGAGCACGCCGTTGTCGAGCACCAGCTGCTGGATCCGCGTCGCGATCTCCTTGCGCTGCGCGAGGTCGGTGGTGGCGATGAACTTCGACTTCAGCGTCTCGAGCTCGGGCACGGTGGGCCAGCCGAAGTAGCCCTGGTCGCCGTTGCCGGTCAGCGGGCTGTAGCCGATCGGGCTGCTCGCATCCACGCCGCCCCAGAAGGTGATGAAGGCATTCCAGCCGCCGTTCTCGGGCAGGTCCTTCTTGGTGCGCCGGGTCACCAGCGTGGCCCAGTCGGTGGTCTGCACGTCGACGTTGAAGCCGACCTGCTTGAGCAACTGGCCGTACACCGCCGGCAGCTTGTTCAGCGCGGGCGAGTCGCCCGGCAGCAGGATGACCACGGGCTTGCCGTCGTAGCCCGATTCCTTGAGCAGCTTGCGCGCTTCCTCGAACTGCGGCTTGCCGGTGTAGAAGCCGGTCTTGTCGCTCGCGTAGGTCGAGCCGCAGAGGTAGATCGAGATGCAGGGCTTGTAGAAGTCGCGGAAGGTGGCCTGGGCGCGCAGCAGCGCCTCCTGGTTGATGGCGAGCATCGCGGCGCGCAGCGCCTTCGGGTTGTCGAAGGGCGGCACCTTGTGGTTGTAGACCACGGTGTAGGGGCCCGCGGGCATCACGTCGACCAGCTCGATCTTCTCGTTGGTACGCATGCCGGCATAGCCCGAGCTGGGCACGGTCTCGAGCATGTCGACCTCGCCGTTGAGCAGCGCGTTGGCCTGCGTCTGCGGGTCGCGCAGCAGCACCCACTCGACGCGGTCCACGTGCACCACCTTGCCGCCGGCCAGGCCCGAGGCCGGTTCCTTGCGCGGCACGTAGGCCGTGTTCTTTCGGTAGACGATGCGGTCGCCGGGGCGGAAGTCCTCCTTGGCGAGCGTGAAGGGACCCGAGCCGATCATCTCCTCGATCTGCCGGTCGGCCGGCGTGTCGGCCACGCGCTTGGGCATGATGAAGGGCACCAGCGGATTGGGCTTTCCGAGCGCGTCGAGCACCACGCCGAAGGGCTGCTTGAAGCTCATGCGAAAGCCGTTCGGGCCCTCGGCTGCGATGCTGTCCATGGCCTCGTACATCTTCTGGCCCAGCGTGTCGCGCTTGGCCCAGCGTGCGAGCGAGGCGATCACGTCCTGCGAGGTGACCGGCGCGCCGTCGTGGAACTTCAGGCCCGGGCGCAGCGTGAAGGTCCAGACCTTGTTGTCGGCGCTCGCGCTGTACTTGTCGACCATCTGCGGCTTGATCGCACCCTTCTCGTCCATCGCGAACAGGGTGTCGTAGATCATCAGGCCGTGGTTGCGCGTGATGTTCGCCGTGGTCCAGATCGGGTCGAGGATCTTGAGGTCGGACGAGGGCACGGTGCGAAGCACCGTCTCGGCGCCGGCGCCGGCGCCGAAGGTCAGGGCCAGTGCCGACAGGGCGGCTGCCGCGGCGTGGCGCGGCGAGAGATGGAGTGCCATGGAGCCTTACTTCTTTCGGGAGGGAGCGGAGGACGGAGGAACGGGGGCAGGCGGCGATTCCTTGCTCTCGCGCAGTTGCTGCAGCAGGAATTCGAAGATGTCGCGCGTGCGCTCCTCGGAGTCGATGAGCTTGCGCAGGATGCGGTGCAGGCTGTCGACCTCCGCGGCGCTCAGCGTGTCGAGGAAGCGCAACTCCATCTCGTGGCCGAGGGGCTCGGCGCGCAGCACCATGTCGAGGCCGCTCTCGCTCAGGCACAGGCAGATCTGCCGCGCGTCCTCGGTGCCGACGTGGCGCTCGACCAGTTGGCGCTGAACCAGCGAGCTCACCAGCTTTGAGACCAGCGTCTTTTCGATGCCGCAGGTCTGCACCAACTGGCCGATGGTGATGCCGGGCGCGCCGCCGATCATGCGCAGCAGGCGCACGTCGCGGATCGAGATGCCGAGCTCGATCTCGTAGACCCGCGAGCCGCGGTCGCGCGTGCGCTCCGAGGCAATGTCCATCAGGACGTTGAGGTAGTCGGTCTTGAGTTGCAGCGGGGCGTGCATGAGCTTGTAGGAGAAATCTTCAATAGTTGAAATATTCAACTATCTTGGCGACCTATGCAAGCTCCGGGCCAGATGGCGAGGGAAATCCCCTAGGACGGGGACTTCCGAGGGAAATCAGTGGAAAAGAGAGGCAGCGGACCGTCGAGACCGCGCCCGGGCATCACCGATCCGGTGCGCCGGACGCACCGGCACAGCGCCCGGTGCGTCCGCGCGCGCATCCGGTCAGGCCGCGTCGCGCCGCACGATCACCTGCCCATTGCGCGCTCCGCTGTGCGCCCCATCGCGCCAGGTCAGCGCGCCATTCACGATCACCGCCTCGATGCCTTCGGCCGCCTGCGTTGGCTCCTGGTAGTTCGCGGTGTCGCGCACCGTCTTCGCATCGAACACCACCACGTCCGCGTGGTGCCCGGGCTTGAGCGTGCCGCGCTCGTGCAGGCCGAAGTTGCGCGCGGTGAGGCCGGTCATCTTCCACACCGCGGTCTCGAGCGGGAACAGGCCGACGTCGCGGCTGTAGTGGCCCAGCACGCGCGGGAAGGTGCCCCACAGCCGTGGATGCGGCTTCTCGCCGAGCGGAATGCCGTCGGAGCCGATCATGGTCTCGTCGAAGGCGAGGATGCGCTGCACGTCGTCCTCGTCCATCATGAAGTAGATCGCGCTGCCGGGCTGCAGCCGCTTGGCAGCCTCCTCGCCCGACACGCCCCAGTCGGCCGCGATGTCCTTGAGGTCGCGGCCCGCGCATTCGGGATGCGGCACGCTCGATGCGATCAGCACGCGGCCGTCCATCATGCCGCGGTCGGTGCGGATCATGGTCGAGCCGGCTGTGTAGGGATAGCAGTCGAGGCCGATGCACTGGTGCTTCATCGCCTCCTGGATGAAGGGCAGCGTGACCTTGGTCTTGCCGTGGTTCTGCACGTTCTGCACCTTGTGGTGCGACACCACCACCGGGATGTCGAGCGCGCGGCCGATGGCGAAGGTCTCCTCGAGCGACTCCATCACCCGGTCGGCCTCGTCGCGCATGTGGGTCACGTAGAGCGCCTTGCGCGACGTGAGCGGGCGACCCACCTCGATGATCTCCTCGGTCGTGGCCTTAACCGCGGGCGGGTAGAAGGTGCCGGTCGACAGGCCGATGGCGCCGGCCTGCATCGCTTCCTCGACCAGCGCCTGCATGGCAGCGATCTCGCTCTCATTTGCGGGGCGGTCGAGGTCGGCCATGGTCACGGCGCGCAGCGTCGAATGGCCCACCATCGCCGCCACGTTGACCGAGGAGGGCGTGGCGCGCAGCGCGTCGAGGTAAGCCGCGAAGGTGGTGAAGCGGCCCTCGACCGGCGAGTCGAGCAGGCTCAACGGCATCGGCAGGTCCATGTCCTCGCGCAGCGGCGCGGCGCTGATGCCGCAGTTGCCCGCGATCACCGTGGTCACGCCTTGAGAAACCTTGAACGGCATCTGCGCCTGCGACAGCACCGCCTGGTCGTCGTGCGTGTGCGAGTCGATGAAGCCCGGCGCCACGATGCGGCCCGTGGCGTCGAGCACCTGGTCGGCCGTGTGGCCCTCGAGCTTGCCGATGGCGGCGATGCGCCCGCCCGAGATGGCCACGTCGGCCTCGAAGCGCGGCGCCTTGGTGCCGTCGATCACGGTGCCGCCGCGGATCAGCAGGTCGTGGTGGGTGGGGTTCGACATCGCGTTTTTTCCTTTGTCTGTTGTGAGTGCGTGTTCAGCGGAAATGGCAGGCCACCAGGTGGCCCTCGGCCTCGCGCGGCGTGAGCACGGGCTGCTGCTCCTTGCACACGGCCTGCGCCATCGGGCAGCGGGTGTGGAAGCGGCAGCCCGAGGGCGGGTTCGCGGGGCTCGGCGGATCGCCCTGCAGCAGCATGCGCCTGGCGGGCGTGCGCGGGTTGGGCACCGGCACCGCCGACAGCAGGATCTCGGTGTACGGATGGCGCGGCGCCGAGAACAGCGTGTCGCGGTCCGCGATCTCGACGATGTGGCCCAGGTACATCACGGCCACGCGGTGGCTGATGTGGCGCACCACCGCGAGGTCGTGCGCGACGAACAGGTAGGCGATGCCGAACTCGGCCTGCAGGTCCATCAGCAGGTTCACCACCTGCGCCTGCACCGACACGTCGAGCGCCGACACCGGCTCGTCGCAGACGATCAGCTTGGGCTGCAGTGCCAGTGCGCGCGCGATGCCCAGCCGCTGGCGCTGCCCGCCCGAGAACTCGTGCGGATACTTCTTCGCCGCCTCGGGCCGCAGGCCCACGCGCGAGAACAGCCAGCGCACGCGCTCCTCGCGCGCGGCCGCGTCGGCGCCGCCGAAGTTGCGCAGCGGCTCGGCCACGATCTCGCCCGCGGTCAGGCGCGGGTTGAGCGAGGCGTAGGGGTCCTGGAAGATGATCTGCAGGTCGCGCCGGCGCTGGCGCATCTGCGAGGGCGACAGTCCCACCAGCTCCTCGCCGTCGAGCTGCACCGAGCCCGCGCTCGGCTCCACCAGCCGCAGCACCGACTTCGCGGTGGTCGTCTTGCCACAGCCCGATTCGCCGACCAGCGCGAGCGTCTCGCCGCGCGCCACCGAGAACGAGACGCCATCCACCGCCTGGATCGGCGGCCGCGCCGGCCGCAGCCAGCGCTTGGGCGAAACATAGTGCTTGCGTAGCTCGTGCACGCGCAGCAGCGGCGCGGCCTCGGTCGTCGTTGTCGTCGTGCTCATGCCGCCACCTCCTGTTCGACCGAAGCCGTGGCCCAGCCTTCCTGCACCGCGAAGCAGGCCACCACGTGGCCGCCGTCGGCGTCGTTCGCATCGCCCTGGCGCGTGAGCCGCGGCGTCTCGTGTCGGCAGCGTTCGCGCGCCGAGGCGCAGCGCGCCGCGAAGGCGCAGCCGCGGCCCAGCTCGTGCGCGGCCGGCACCAGCCCCGGGATCTCGGTGAGCCGCGCGCTCGCGGTGTTCATCGCGGGCATCGAGGCCATCAGCGCGCGCGTGTAGGGATGCAGCGGCCGGTCGAACAGCTCGACCACCTCGGCCTCTTCGACCTTCTTGCCCGCATACATCACGACCACGCGGTCGCAGCTCTCGGCCACCACGCCGAGGTCGTGCGTGATCATCACCACGCCCATGCCCAGCTCCTTCTGCAGCCGCTTGATGAGGTCGAGGATCTGCGCCTGGATCGTCACGTCGAGCGCCGTCGTGGGCTCGTCGGCGATCAGCACCTCGGGGTTGCAGGCCAGGGCCAGCGCGATCATCACGCGCTGGCGCATGCCGCCTGAGAGCTGGTGCGGGTACTCGTTCACGCGCCGCTCGGGCTCGGGGATCTGCACCAGCCGCAGCATCTCGACCGCGCGCTGCAGCGCCTCGGCGCGGCTGGCCTTCTGGTGCAGCTGCACCGTCTCGGCGATCTGCCGGCCCACCGTCAGCACCGGGTTCAGCGAAGTCATCGGCTCCTGGAAGATCATCGAGATGCGGTTGCCGCGGATCTGGCGCATCTCGCGCTCGCTCAGCTGCATCAGGTCGGTGCCGCGCAGCCGCACCGCGCCCGCGTGATGGCCCGGCGGCGTGGGCACCAGCCGCAGGATCGACAGCGCGGTCACGCTCTTGCCGCAGCCCGATTCGCCGACCACGCCGAGCGTGCGGCCGGCGCGCACGGTGTAGGACACGCCGTCGACCGAGCGCACCACGCCGGCCAGCGTGTGGAAGTGGGTGCGCAGCGCGTCGACCTCGAGCAGCGGCTCGCCGGTCGCGAGCGCGACGCGGGACAGGGGAGTGGTCATGGGGCGTCGTCCCTCAGAGTTGGCGCGCCAGGCGCGGATCGAGCGCATCGCGCAGCCCGTCGCCCACGAGGTTGATCGCGAGCACCGTGGCCGCGAGCAAGAGGCCCGGGTACAGGATGATGTGGAAGGCCACGGCGACGAAGTTGCGCCCCTCGGCCATCATGTTGCCCCAGCTCGGCGTCTGCGCGGGCACGCCCACGCCGAGGAAGGACAGCGCCGCCTCGGTCAGCACCGCGGCCGCCGCGACGAAGGTCGACTGCACGATCAGCGGCGCCACCATGTTGGGCAGCACGTGGCGCCACAGGATGGTCGGCAGCCGCGTGCCCACCGCATGCGCGGCCTCCACGAACAGCTGTTCGCGCAAGGTGAGCGCCAGCGAGCGCACCAGCCGCACCACGCGCGGTATCTCGGGAACGGTGATGGCCACGATCACGGTCGTGAGGCTGGCGCGCGTGACCGCCATCAGCGCGATCGCCAGCAGGATGCCGGGGATCGCCATCAGCCCGTCCATCACGCGCATCACGAAGCCGTCGATGCGGCGCACGAAGCCCGCCAGCAGACCCAGCACGATGCCGAAGACGGTGGCCAGCACGGCGACCGAGGCGCCGACGATCATCGACACCTGGCCGCCCCACACCGCGCGGCTGAACACGTCGCGGCCCAGCGCGTCGGTGCCGAACCAGTGCTCGGCCGAGGGCGGCTGCATGCGCGCCAGCGGGTCGATGTCCTGCGGGTCGTGGGTGGCGATCCAGGGCGCGGCGATCGACAGCGCGGCCACCGCCAGCAGCAGCAGCAGGCCGACGATCAGCGTCGGGTGCTTGCGCAGCCAGCGGAAGCGTGGCGGGACGAAAGGCACGATGTCGGCTTCGGTGCTGACCGGTGTGCTTGCCGATGTGAGGGGCGTGTCGCTGTCGCTCATGGGGAGTACGGTGGACATGGCGCGGTTCAGTACTGGATGCGCGGATCGAAGAAGCGGTAGCTCAGGTCGATCAGCAGGTTGATCAGCACGTACACGCCGGCCGACAGCAGCAGCACGCTCTGGATCACGGGATAGTCGTGGCGCTGCACCGAATCGATGACCAGCCGGCCCACGCCGGGGATCGCGAACACCGTCTCGGTGACCACCACGCCGCCGATCAGCAGCGCGATGCCCACGCCCACCGTGGTGGCGATCGGGATCGCCGCGTTGCGCAGCGCATGGCCCAGCACCGGCAGCACGCCCAGGCCCTTGGCGCGCGCGGTGCGGATGTAGTCCTCGTGCAGCACCTCGAGCACGGTGGCGCGCGTCATGCGCGTCACCAGCGCGATGTAGACCAGCGCCAGGTTCACGCAGGGCAGCACCAGCCCGAGCAGCCAGTCGGCCGGGCTCTGGCCGAAGCGCACGTAGCCCTGCACCGGAAACCACGGCAGCTGGATCGCGAAGGCGTAGATCAGCAGGTAGCCGACCAGGAACACCGGCACCGAGAAGGCCAGCACCGCGAACAGCATCACCAGCCGGTCGATCCAGGTGCCGGCGCGGTAGGCCGCGAGCGTGCCCAGCGGCACCGCCACCACCAGCGTGATCGCCATGGTGAGCACCGCGATCGACACCGTGGGCTCGAGCCGCTGCCCGAGCAGCTGCGACACCGGCACCTGCGTGAAGATCGAGGTGCCGAGGTCGCCGGTGGCGAGCCGGCCAAGCCACAGCGCGAACTGCTGCCACAGCGGCAGGTTGAGGCCGAGCGCGGCGCGCAGCTTCTCGATGTCCTCGCCGGTGGCGAGGTCGCCCGCGATCAGCGCGGCCGGGTCGCCGGGCGAGAGGTGGATCAGCAGGAACACCACCACGGCGACCACCGCCATGACCGGGAGCGTCGAGAGGAACCGACGGAGGATGTAGCCCATGGCTTCGAGGTTCTCGTGGCTGGGGAGAAGGGCTTACTTGTCGAGCATCCAGACCGTCGGCATGCCGGCCCAGAGCTTGTCCACGCCCTTGAGGCTGGAGCGCGCGGCGAACGCGGCCGAGTACTGGCCCGCGTTGATGTAGGGCACGGCCTCGTAGGCGCGCGACTGGAAGGCGTCGAGCAGTTCCTTGCGCTTGGCCGGCACCGTCTCCTTGAGCCAGGCGGTGCGCAGCTCGTCGAGCTTCTTGTCGCAGGGCCAGCCCGGCAGGCTGTTGCCGCAGGCCGCGCTCAGGTAGGCGTTGGCGATCGGCGAGTTGGCGTCGAACTCGCCGGCCACCGTCACGTACATGTTCCAGCCGCCGGCCTCGGGCGCATCGCGCTTGGCGCGGCGCGCGCCGATCGAGGCCCAGTCCATGGTCTGGGCATCGACGTTCAGGCCGATGCTGCGCATGGTCTGCGCGGCCATCAGCGCCTCGGCGTTGAGGTAGGGCACGTCGCTGGGCACCAGCAGCACCACCTTCTCGCCCTTGTAGCCGGCGTCGGCCAGCATCTTCTTGGCCTTGGCCACGTCGGCCTTGCGGAAGGGCTCGGCGCCGGCCGCGGTCTCGTTCGGGCTGCCGCAGATGAAGTAGGTGGCGCAGTAGCTCATGCGCATGTCGAGCGGATAGCCCATGGCCGCGACGAAGCGCTCCTGGCTCACGGCCTGCAGCAGCGCCTGGCGCACCTTCGGGTCGTTGAAGGGCGCGTGCAGCTGGTTCATCACCAGGAAGGCCTGGTAGGCGCCGCCCGAGCCGATCTTGACGTTGCTGTCGGTGCGCAGCGGCGCGATGTAGTCGGGCGGCAGCTGCTCGACCAGGTCGACCTCGCCGCGCTTGAGCGCCGCGACCGCGCTGTTGGCGTCGGGCAGGTAGAGCCACTCCACGCGGTCGAAGCTGGTCTTCTTACTGCCCGAGAGGCCGCTCGGCGGCTCGCTGCGCGCCACGTAGTTGGTGTTGCGCACGAACACCGCCTTGTTGCCCGGCACCCATTCGTCGCGCTTGAAGACGAACGGGCCCGAGCCCACGACCTCGGTCAAAGGCGCGGTGGCCGGCATCTTCGCGATGCGCTCGGGCAGGATCACCGGCGGGAAGCCCGAGGGCTTGGCCAGCCCGTCGAGCACCATGCCGAAGGGCTCGGTCAGCGTGAGCGTGAAGCTGTGGGCGTCGACCGCCTTCCATTCCGCGCCGCTGGCCACCATCGCGCGGCCCAGGCTGTCGCGCGCGGCCCAGCGCTGCAGCGAGGCGATGGCGTCGGCCGAGGTCACGGCGCTGCCGTCCGAGAACTTCAGGCCCGGGCGCAGCGTGAAGCTCCACTGCTTGCCGTCCTTCGAGGTGCTGTACTTCTCGACCATCTGCGGCTGCGGCTTGCCGTTCGCGTCCTGCGCGAACAGCGTGTCGTAGACCATGTAGCCGAAGTTGCGCGAGATGTAAGCCGTGGTGAAGGTCGGGTCGAGGATCTTCAGGTCGGCATGCGCGACCACGCGCAGCGTCTTGGGCTGCTGCTGGGCCGGCGCGTGCAGGCTCGCCGTGGCGAGGGCGAGTCCGCCGAGACAGGCGGCGAGAAGGCGGCGTGGTGAAGTCATCGCGGAACTCCGTGGGCTGAGGAAAAGAAAAGGGAACGAGGGAGAAAGAAAAAACGAGGCGTCAGGCCGTGGCGCCGATCGGCCACTTGGGCAGCCGCGCCTTGCGGTAGGGCAGGGTGCTGAGGTCGAGCGTGACAGCGCCCGGCGCACCCGCGTAGATCACGTGCCTGGCGACCTTCGAGTACGAGGCATAGAAGTGCTGCGAGGACTTCACCACCACGATCTTCTTGGCCGCGAGATCGCAGCCCAGTTGCGTGAAGAGGTCGGTGCCCATCGCCTGGTTGCGCAGCGTGATCAGCACGATCTCGATGCCGTTGGATTCGACCAGCGCGCTGTCGCCCATCAGCACCGGCGTGCCCGCCAGGCCGGTCATCACCAGGTCGCGCTGCAGCGCCTTCACCGTGCACTCGAGGTCGATCGGGTCGCCCGACAGCGGGCTGATCTTGCCGCCGATGCGCATCGTGAGCTTGGCGCCCACGCCCGCATCGAAGGCGATGCGCACCGCGATCGGGTCCCACATCGGGCCCAGCGCCGCATTGGTGATGCCGCGCTCGACCATGCGGCGCAGGATGAAGGTCGAATCGCTGGCCGCGCCGCCGCCGGGGTTGTCGGCGCCATCGGCCAGCACCACCGGGCCGCCGTCGAAGGCCAGCGCCGCGTCGAGCGAGGCGTCGATGCCGGGGTAGGGGACCGTGAGCGCGTCGCGCATCGCGATCACCTCGTCGGCCAGCTGGCGCGCCAGGGCCTGCGCCTTGGCCGCGTCGCCGTCGGTGTAGACCAGCAGCTTGGTGCCCATCTCGGGCACGTCGCCCCAGGAGAAGCCGTGCGTGAGCGAGACCGAGAGCACGCCGTCCCTGCCCTCGAGCGACTGCATGCGCTCGACGAAGCCGCGCGCCGGCTGGCGCGAGGTGTGGACCGTCACGATCATGTCGCAGTCGACCATCGCGGCCACCGGCTTCACCTTGCCCTCGACCTGCGCCGCGCAGATGTCGACCAGCTCCATGCCGCGCTCGAGCACGTCGGTGTGCGGGTACTCCTTGAACGAGATCATCAGGTCGGCATTGGCCACCATCTCGGGCGTGAGGTGGTTGTGCGGATCGAGCTCGGCGCCGATCACCACCTTCGGGCCCACGATCTCGCGCACCCGCTTCAGCAGGTCGCCTTCGCAGTCGTCATAGCCGTCGGCCACCATCGCGCCGTGCAGGCCCAGCAGCACCATGTCGACCGGCAGCACTGCGCGCAGGTCGGCCAGCAGCTCGTCGCGCAGCGTCTCGTAGGCATGGCGCGTGGTCGTGCCGCTGGGCTGCGCGCCGGCCACCATGCCTTCGAACAGCGTCCAGCCGCGCTCCTTGCCGCGGATGCGCGCGGCCCACAGCGGGCCCGAGAACAGCGTCATCGCTTCGGGATGCTTGCCGGCGGGGAAGTAGCCGCGGTCCTTGAACGAGGCCAGGCCCGTGGGCATGGGCGCGAAGGTGTTGGTTTCGGTGGCGAGGGAGGCACTGAAGACACGCATGGGGTTTCTCTTGTTCTCGGGTTGGAGGGAAGAAGGAAGAAAGGGGGCGCCGCGCCTCAGGCCGCGACCTTGCTGCGCAGCCGCTGCGGCCCGAGCATCTCGGCCGTGAGCCCGAAGCCCGCGATGCGCTCTGGCAGCGGCAGCCCGCGTGCCAGCGCCGCGCAGGCCTCGCCCATCGCGGCCGAGGTCTGGATGCCGTAGCCGCCCTGCGCCGCCACCCAGAAGAAGCCCGGCGCCTCGGGATCGAAGCCGCCGACTAGGTCGCCGTCGGCCACGAAGGAACGCAGGCCGGCCCAGGTGCGCGTGGGGCGGCGGATCGAGAGCGTGGTCACCTGCTCGATGCGGTCGATCGCGATCGCGATGTCGAGCTCTTCGGGCTGGATGTCCTGCGGCTCCACCGGGTCGGCATTGGCCGGCGAGCCGAGCAGCATGCCGGCGTCGGGCTTGATGTACCAGTCCTCCTCGGCGCCGAAGACCATGGGCCAGCGCGCGGCCGTCGCGGCCTCGCCCTCGGGCGGCGCGAAGATGAAGGCCGAGCGCCTGCGCGGCTCGATGCCGATGGGCGGCACGCCCGCGAGTTGCGCCACCGTATCGACCCAGGCGCCCGCCGCGTTGAGCAGGACCGGTGCCTCGTAGCTGCGCCCGCCGGCCTGCACGCGCCAGATCTCGCCCACGCGCTCGATGGCCGTCACGCCCGCATCGCACACCAGCTGCCCGCCCGCGCGCCGCATGCCGCGCAGGTAGCCCTGGTGGATCGCATGCACGTCCATGTCGGCCGCATCGGGTTCGTAGACCGCGCCGATCACCTGCTCGGGCCGCAGCGCCGACACCATTGCGCATGCTTCGTCGGCACCGAGCCGGCGCGGATCGCCGGGCATGCCCTGCAGCACTTGCCAGTGTTCTTCGAGCTGCGCTTCCTGACCCGGGCCCGCGATCATCATCGCGCCGCGCGGCGTGAGCAGCGGATGCTCGGCGAAGCCCGGCGGCGGGTTCTCGAGAAAGGCGCGGCTCGCCATCGTGAGCGCGCGCACCTGCGGCGTGCCGTAGCTCTCCATGAACAGCGCCGCCGAGCGGCCCGTGGAGTGGTAGCCGGGCTGGTTCTCGCGTTCGAGCAGGATCACGCGGGCATGCGGCGCGAGCCAGTGCGCCACCGAGGCGCCGGCGATGCCGCCGCCGATCACGAGGAAGTCGGCGGTGGCGGTGGTGTGTTCGGTCGTTGTCATCGCGGCGGAGTGTAGGAACAAATTTGCGTATCCGCAAATTATCGAAAGCCCTGAGTTCCTTTGGCATCGTCTCGTGCAGAGTGAGGACGCGGCGAGGGGCCCAGGACGCTCGTTGCACCATGGCGGTGAAATTTGCGTACTTGCAATTTGCGCATACGCAAATTCCGGGCCCGGCCGCGGCGGCCTGGCGGTGGAGGGGCGGCGGATGGACTGGCAGAATCCTGCGCATCACAAGAGAGAGCCAAGCGTGAATCCACATACAGGGACCAAGCAGGCGGCGAAGCCGAAGGAGGCCGCGCCCACGCTGGACCGCACCACTTTCGGTTATCGCCTGCGCACCGCGCGCAAGCGTTTCGGCTGGACGCTGGCGCAACTGGCCGAGCGTTCGGGCGTGTCGATCACCACCATCTCGCGCGCCGAGCGCGGCCAGCTCGCGCTGGGCTACGAGAACTTCACCGCCCTGGGCCGCGCGCTCGACATGGACATGAACGCCATGTTCGCGGGCGCCGGCGTCAAGCCCGCCCAGTTCGACGGCCCCGTCGTCACGCGCGCCGGCAAGGGCGTGGTGTACCGCGGTCTATCGATCGCCTACGAGTTCCTCGGCACCACCGCCGCCGGCAAGCAGATGAGCCCCATCGTCGGCGTGGTGCACGCGCGGCGCATCCACGGCCCCGAGGACTTCGTGCGGCACTCGGGCGAGGAGTTCGCCTATGTGCTCTCGGGCGAGATCGAGGTGCACTTCGACAATGGCGAAGTGGTGCGGCTGGGTCGGGGGGATTCGCTCTATTTCGACAGCCGGCTCGGGCATGCGTACATCAGCGTGAGCCGGCAGCTGGCGAAGATCGTGGGGATGACGATCGGGGAGAGCGGGCACATGAAGTCGGCGCGGGAGGCGCCGGAGGTGGAAGCCGTGGAGGCGGTGGCGAAGAAGAGGATTGGGCGCGGCGGCAAGGCTTGATGGTGGTGCCGGCCTCTTGTCACCGCTTTGTTGAATCTGCCCATGACCGGGCATCGGCCATCGCCGTGAATATCCCGTCGCGCAGAAGGCGGAGCAAAAGTCAGTTTGCGTCTTGACCTGGCCAGCCAGGGCCACTACGAAGCGAGTCGTCGTGCTCGTCGAAGGCTGACAAGTTGGATTGGAAGATCAGCGGGCCCCCTTGCGCCGCCTGTTTTGCCTGGCCTGCCAGGCTGGCGAAGAGGTCGGAGTAGCCGGGCCAGAACGTGGGATCTCGCCAGCCCGTCGGTCCATTGGCTTCGCTGCGCTCTTGCGCAATCACAAGTGCGGACAGGAAGGCCTCCTGATTGGCAGGCGTGAACGTTCGAGCGTCAAGGCAGCCATAGAGATGGACGCTGGCGTTTTCATCCGAGAGCCATGTTGCGAGCGCATCGTGACCGCGTTCTGCGAGCACCTGCGAAATCTCGCTCAAGATCGTGCGATAGACCCAACCAGCACACCCTATTCCCACGTTTTCAGCGGCGATCAGTACAGCCATGGGGTCTCCGTGATTTCATCCGGCAAAGTGTCGACCAGCATTCGACTCGGGTATCTCCAAGCCCGAACTCCCACCTAATTCTCGCCGCGTAGCATCCGCGCCGCCCACGATGAAGCGATGCGCCGTACGCAAACCCGGCCGGGCAGGATGGACGAATGAACACGAGAAACAAGATCGCGACGCTGCTGGTCGTCGCGGCTGCTGCCGTTGGCGCGGCCTTTGCCTATGCGTGGGAGCCGGCCATCGCGGCCTTGCCCGCGCCACCGCCGCACGGCGGCGATCAGGCGCTGCTGGTGCGAGGCTCGCACGTGGCCAGCACGGGCGACTGCATGGTGTGCCACACGGCCGCCAACGGCAAACCCTTCGCGGGTGGCCTGCCGCTCAACACGCCCTTCGGCACGATCTACAGCACCAACATCACGCCCGATGCCGAGACCGGCATCGGCACCTGGTCGCTCGAGGCCTTCACCCGCGCCATGCGCGCCGGCGTGTCGCGCGACGGGCATCTGCTGTACCCGGCCTTTCCCTACCCACACTTCACGCGCATGTCGGACGACGACATCGGCGCGCTCTATGCGTACCTGATGGCGCGCACGCCGGTGCATGCGCCGGCCAGGGCCAACCAGCTCACGTTCCCGCTCGGCTTCCGGCCGCTGGTCGCGGGCTGGAACCTGCTGTTCCTGCAGAAGGGTCCGCTGCCCGCGCCCGGCACGGCGCAGTCCGACGAATGGCTGCGCGGCCGCTATCTGGTGGAAGGCGCGGCGCACTGCGCGGCCTGCCACACGCCGATGAACCTGCTCGGCGCCGAGAAGGGCAGCCAGCCCTTCGCGGGCAACCTGATCGACGGCTGGGAAGCGCCGCCGCTGAATGCGCTGGCCAGCGCGCCCAGGCCGTGGACGAAGGAGCAGCTCGTGTCCTACCTGCGCACCGGCCTCGCGAGCGAACACGGCGCGGCCGCGGGGCCGATGCTGCCGGTGACGCAGCACCTGGCCGACGTGCCCGAGTCGGACGTGCGCGCGATCGCGACCTACATCATGGGCCTGCAGCCCGCGGCCCCTGCCGTGGCGCAGGCCGAGCCGGCCAAGGCGGCTGCGTCGGCTTCGGTTGCCGCGGCGGCCGTGCCCGCGGGCCAGCGCGTCGATGCCGGTGCCGCGCTGTTCAACGGCTCGTGCGCCGGCTGCCATGGCGGCGCGGCGCCCATGCGCACCATCGGCAACCGGCCCGCGCTCGGCCTGAGCACGGCGGTCAATGCCGACAGCGCGCGCAACGCTATCCAGCTGGTGCTGGGCGGCAACCCGTGGGGCGGCTCGGCATCGGCGCACTACATGCCGCCGTTCGCCGATGTGCTGAGCGACGAGCAGATCGCCGAGGTGCTGCGCTACGTGCGCGCCAGCGCCACGCAGCGCCCGGCCTGGCCCGACCTGCAGAACGAGGTTGCGAAGGTTCGCAAGGAGAAGGAGGCATTGCCGAAATGATCACGCTCACCGTCAACGGCGTCGACCACGCGCTCGACATCGATCCCTCCATGCCGCTGCTGTACGCACTGCGCAACCACCTGAAGCTCAACGGCGCCAAGTACGGCTGCGGACTCGGCCAGTGCGGCGCCTGCACCGTGATCGTCGACAAGCGCCCCGTGTTCTCGTGCCTGATGCCGGTGTCGGCGGTGGGCAAGCGCGCGGTGCGCACCATCGAGGGCCTGGGCAGCGCCGACAAGCCGGCGCCGATCCAGCAGGCCTTCATCGAGCAGCAGTCGGCCCAGTGCGGCTACTGCATCGCCGGCATGGTGATGCGCGCGCAGGCGCTGCTCGACGAGCGCCCGGGCGCCGACGAGGAAGAGATCCGCCAGCACATGCAGCCCAACCTCTGCCGCTGCGGCACCCACATGCGCATCGTGGCCGCGATCGTCGAGGCGTCGAAGACGCTGGCCGGCACCGCGCGGCAAGGAGCAGCGCGATGAGCCGTCCCGCACAGCGGCAGGACGCCGCGCTGCGCAACCCGAGCCGGCGCCACTTCCTGGCCGCGGGCTCGCTCACCGTGAGCTTCTCGCTCTGGCCCGGCGCCGCCGCTCTGGCCCAGCAGGGCAAGCAGGCCACCGAGGCGGGCGCGCCCAGCGCGCTCGATGCCGGCACCGCCAAGCTGCCGGGCGACCTCACCGGCACGCCCATGCTCGACGCCTGGATCCGCATCGACGAGCAGGGCCGCATCACCGTGTGGACCGGCAAGGCCGAGCTCGGCACCGGCATCCGCACCGCCTTCACGCAGATCGCCGCCGAGGAGCTGGGCGTGGCCTTCGAGGCGGTGCACCTGGTGACGGCCGACACCGCCGTCACGCCCAACGAGGGCTACACGGCCGGCAGCCATTCCACCGCCGACAGCGGCACCGCCATCCTCAACGCGGCGGCGCAGGTGCGCGTGCTGCTGGTCGGCTCGGCCGCCGGCAAGCTCGGCGTCGCGGCCGACACCCTCAAGCTGCGCGACGGCGTCATCTCCGCCCCCGACGGCCGCACCCTGAGCTACGGCCAGGCCGTGAGCGGGCTCGACCTGCACCGGCGCGCCGAGCCGCGCTCCGAGCTGGTCGATCCGAAGCAGCACCGCGTCATCGGCCAGTCGCGCCGGCGGCTCGACATCCCGGGCAAGGTCACCGGCGGCGCGAGCTACGTGCAGGACATGCGCCTGCCGGGCATGGTGCATGCGCGCATGGTGCGGCCGCCGTCGTACGGCGCCGTGCTGACCGGCGTCGACAGCGCGGCCGTCGAGAAGATGCCGGGCGTCGTCAAGGTGGTGCGCGACGGCAGCTTCCTGGCCGTGGTGGCGCGGGACGAGTGGCAGGCCATCCAGGCCATGCGCGCGCTCACCGAGGCCGCGCGCTGGCAGGAGAGCGCCTCGCTGCCCACGCCGGCCACCATTTACGACACGCTGATGAAGCTGCCTCGGCAGGAGATCCACGTCGGCGACCGCCATGGCGAGACCGTGCCCGCGGCCAAGACCCTGCATGCGCGCTTCACCAAGCCCTACCTCGCGCATGCGTCGATCGGCCCCTCGTGCGCCGTCGCGCAGTTCGATGCGCAGGGCAAGCTCACCGTGTGGACCCATTCGCAGGGCGTGTTCCCGATGCGCGGCGCGCTGTCGGAACTGCTCTCGATGAAGCCCGAGGACATCCGCTGCGTGCATGTGGAGGGCTCGGGCTGCTACGGCCACAACGCCGCCGACGATGCCGGCGCCGAGGCCGCGCTGATCGCGCGCGCCGTGCCGGGGCGGCCGGTGCGGCTGCAATGGATGCGCGAGCACGAGTTCACCTGGGAGCCCTTCGGCCCCGCGATGGTCACCGACGTGAAGGCCTCGCTCGACGCCAGCGGCCGCGTGGTCGACTGGCAGTACGAGATCTGGAGCAACTCGCACAACCAGCGCCTGGACAACGCCGGGCGCTTCATCTCCGCGCAGTACCTCGCCAGGCCCTTCACGCCGGCGCCGCCCAAGCCCATTCCCATGCCCGAGGGCGGCGGCGACCGCAACAGCCTGCCGCTGTACAACTTCGCCAACTACAACGTCGAGCACCACTTCCTGCCCGACATGCCGGTGCGCGTGTCCGCCATGCGCGGTCTCGGCGCGTACATGAACGTCTTCACCATCGAGAGCTTCATGGACGAGCTGGCCGCTGCCGCGGGCGCCGATCCGGTCGAGTTCCGGCTGCGCCACCTCGACGACCCGCGCGGGCGCGACGTGGTGCAGCTCGCGGCGAAGAAGTTCGGCTGGGACCCCAAGCGCAAGCGCGTGCCGAACCGCGGCGTGGGCTTCTCATTCGCCCAGTACAAGAACCTGATGAGCTACCTCGCGCTCGCGGTCGAGGTGTCGATCGTTCCGGAGACCGGCGAGATCCGCATCGAGCGCGCCATCGCGGCCATCGACTGCGGCCAGGTCGTCAACCCCGACGGCGTGCGCAACCAGGTCGAGGGCGGCATCCTGCAGTCGGCCAGCTGGACCCTGTACGAGCAGGTGCAGTACGACGCCCAGCGCATCCGCAGCTACGACTGGAGCCGCTATCCGATCATGCGGTTCTCGGACGTGCCGCGGCAGGTGGAGGTGCACATCATCGATCGGCCCGGGGCGCCGTTTCTGGGGACCGGCGAAGCATCGCAGGGGCCGGCGCCTGCGGCGTTGGGGAATGCGATTGCGGATGCTACGGGGCGGAGGTTGCGGGGGTTGCCGTTGGCGGCGGGGCGGAGGCTTGGGGAATACAGCTAGGGTTGAGGCTGTGGAAGCTGACAATGGGTACTATGACCTTGAAGATTCGGTGTGGGGAGGTCGCAGCTCGCGCTGGTGTTCGCAAATGATCCTCAGAAAAACCTTGGCTGTCGCGGGCTCAACTGGTTCAGTCTTTCGGCTCGATTTCCGAGCGGCCTACGCGGCAGCGAACATCACCGTGACCTCGGGCAGCCAAGTCGACGATTTCTGAGCTGCCTACGCGGCAGCGAACCACGCCTCACCTCCAGGGCTCGTGCTCTTGAGTTTCTGAGCTGCCTCCGCGGCAGCGAACCCGCGCTGCGCATGGACCTGGCCCACCAGCGATTTCTGAGCTGCTTACGCGGCAGCGAACACCGGCAGCGTCGCATCGGTGCCGTCGTTGAATTTCTGAGCTGCCTACGCGGCAGCGAACCGCCCTCTCCACTGCCGCGCTCGAGAGCGGGTTTTCTGAGCTGCCTACGCGGCAGCGAACAAGCAGCACCAGCCATCCGGCGGCGGCATGTATTTCTGAGCTGCCTACGCGGCAGCGAACGTGCAGTTTGCGCCCGCGGCGATCCCGGTCGATTTCTGAGCTGCCTACGCGGCAGCGAACTCGACATCGGTCCGCCGCCACGTCGCCGAGCTTTTCTGAACTGCCTACGCGGCAGCGAACCACCCAGCCGCTCGTTTGGTTCGGCGCGTCGATTTCTGAGCTACCTACGCGGCAGCGAACACCGCCAGGCCGGCAGCCACTATATTCATGATTTTCTGAGCTGCCTACGCGGCAGCGAACGCCTCCTTCCCGTCCGAGCTCGTGCTCTTGAGTTTCTGAGCTGCCCACGCGGCAGCGAACACCATGGCGCGCACGGCGCGCGCCTCGGCGTACTTTTCTGAGCTGCCTACGCGGCAGCGAACCGTTACGGCAAGTCTCCGGGCTGGCTGCGAGTTTTCTGAGCTGCCTACGCGGCAGCGAACGGAGGAGAAAGTGTCTGTGGTGTCGGCGACGTATCTCTGAGCTGCCTACGCAACAGCGAACTCGCCTGCATTGGTGGAGAGGGGTTTATCCATTTTCTGAGCTGCCTACGCGGCAGCGAACTGCTTTCCTGCGGTCTCTTGTGGTTTCCATTCTTTCTGAGCTGCCTACGCGGCAGCGAACTCTGCCGTGACAAGAAGCGTTGCGATTTCGGTTTTCTGAGCTGCCTACGCGGCAGCGAACGAGATCGTTTCGGGCCTCTACCGTCGATTCAATTTCTGAGCTGCCTACGCGGCAGCGAACATCGCTCGGCAGATTCGGGGGGATGGGGGGAATTTCTGAGCTGCCTACGCGGCAGCGAACTAGAGCACGCTCAGCGCGAAGACGCCCCACTGTTTCTGAGCTGCCTACGCGGCAGCGAACGGCTGTTGAGCAGGGCCACCAGGAACGCATCATTTCTGAGCTGCCTACGCGGCAGCGAACCATGGCGTGCGGTTCAGTCCGAACGGCTCGATTTTCTGAGCTGCCTACGCGGCAGCGAACCGCAGCAGACGCACGTAGCGATGCCCGTCTCGTTTCTGAGCTGCCTACGCGGCAGCGAACCCAGGTGGTGTAGCTCTCGGGCACCTTGCTCGTTTCTGAGCTGCCTACGCGGCAGCGAACCTGGGTCTTGTTCAGCTCCTTCGTGCGGATGCTTTCTGAGCTGCCTACGCGGCAGCGAACAAACCCCCGATAGCCGTAACCCGTTGTGCCAAAAGAAGAAATCTACGACCTACAACCTCAGGCCCAAATCCTGGGCGATTTCGTAAGTGCTTGATTTCATTGGCTCAACGCCAGGCCTGGGAAAAAAGGGTCAAAACCATGGAACGGTCGCGCCTTGACTCAACCCATAGGTATTGAATTCGCCCGGCCTTGCCTCTGCCTGCAACGGCCCGTGATCGACAAAGAGGCAGAAGGGCTGTCCGGTGCTGCTGCTTCGCGCCTGGACGTAGGGCAGTTCTGGCCGGCGCTCCACATGGTCAGGGATTGCCATGGCGGCTTGTTCCGCAGTCTCGCCCTTGCGGCGCATCCGGCGGCGACGCAGGCGATCTACGTTGGTCTTGAACTGGCGCCGTAACACCTGCCGATGCGCTGCATCGGCGGGTGCCTGCATCATGTCGCTGACGTGCACATGATCCCGCATGCCCCGAAGCCAATCCATCTCGGTCAAGCGTCTTAAGGCCTCTGGCGTGCCGTGAAGTCGCATCTGCGCGCCAAGGCCACGCTTCGATAGAGGCTTCAACACATGTTCCGGATAACTCACTCCGATGTCGCTTGCCTGCAATTGCACAAGCGCGCGGTGCAGTTTGGCCACCAGAGCCCCCAGCAGATGAACCTGGCTGAATTCGGGATCGGGGCGCAGGCGGATGTCGATGTAGTGCGTGGTCATGACGACTCAGCTCGCATCACCAAATACACCGCCACGGATCAGCACGGCCATCACGAAATGCTGTTGCTCGACAGGCGGGACCTGGTCCTTGAGAAGCCAATTGTCCAAAAGCGTGTAGAAGTCCTGCTTTTGCTTGGGCTGGCGATAAGCTTTTCCCTGCGTAGTCACCGAGCCATAAGGTTCCACGGCGATCGGGCCAAGCTCCTGCGCGCCTTCGTACCAGGTGTCGATGGAACGAATGGCATTGCCAATCTTCTGCGAGTGAATGGCGGCGACATTTTGCACGTCGTAGAGAGTCTTGCTCTTGCGCGTACTACCCTTGTCCAGGATCAACTCCTGTGAAGGGAAAACCTCCTGTCCAGCCCCGAGGCGCACGAAGGCACTCACCTGCAGCAGCACGTGCTCGGTACCTTCCAGCCCACCGGCAACTACCTGCGTCAGCTCTTGAAGCTCGTTGCCAGCCGCTGCCATCGCGCGGAGGTCATGGGAGAGTGCATCGAAGTTCCAGGACTTCGTGGCCTGTCCGTTCTGCAGGCGATCGACGCGCACTTCGACCATTTCCGCACCGACGCGATTCCGCCAGAGAAAACGGCCGTTTGCCAAATTGGCGGCATAGCGCCGAGCCAGTTCAGTGAAGCCATTGGCTTGCACATAGCCTCGTACCGTGCTCAGCAACTTGGCTTGATAGACGGCGTTGTTGCAAGCCGATGGGGTGCCTGCGCCAGCCAGCACACGCAAAGTGAACTGCACCCTCAGCGTGTCTGCACCGGCTGGAAGCGTAGCTACGTCCACAGTCTGCAGATTCGGGCTCTCAATGGCGGCATCGAGCTTGCTGGGGTCCTGATCCTTGGTCTTGAGACGGTTGGAAATGGTGCCCCGCACGGACTTGGGGTGGATCGCCACGGGACTCCACGCAGCGGGGTTGGCACGCTCTTCCCAACTGCCGGCGTGAAGCACTGCATCGGAGGGATCGAGCTTGCGCTCGAAGGCGAGGACGGAAGGGGTCGTGATCTTGTCGGACATGAGGTGTTCTTTCTGGGTAAAGATGATTGCCAGCAATCGCCAGTGAAGGCGAGCGAGCCGGAGTCAGTCGAAATCGGGCATGACCTCGTCGAGGCGTTGCGCATCGCTGCGTGCGTAGCCGCTATGGCAGCGGTACAAGCCCTTCTGCGCGTCGGTTTCCGCTCGCCACAGGAGGTCCTGCACGCGATCGAGTCGATGTGGACTGATCCATTCAGCCAGGGAGTAGACGGACTCCACGAAGGACACCGGCGTTCGCGCATCGCGCGCGTTGGCCACCAGCCCTGCTTGCACCGGTTCGGCAGTGAGCCGCGCATACCCCACGGGAACAGGGACAGTCCAGCCGGAGCCCTTGCCACGTAAGGGGTCGGCCCACCGCACCCCGGGACGCGAAGGTCCAACCTCTTCCGAGGCAGGCTCTACAGCACCAGCTTCGTGATTGAAGCGAGCGGCGTGCAGCCAGGCATCGAGCACGGTAGCTTGCGGTTGTCGCTCGCGCAGATGAGTCAAGCGCGAAGCCAGGAGGTCATCGCGTCCTACCAACGCATAGCCGGGCAGCCATTGACGTCTCCATCGCGCGAAGCACTGAGCCTGGGCCTCGGCGTCTTCGGGTAGCACCGCCATCCAAGGCCGTGTGCGCTGTCCGGGGCGTGGCTGACTGGGCAACACAGTACCGCCCGCAACCCGCATGGTCGCCACGGTATCGCCGAGCTTGCGGGCCCATTCGTCCAGCGCGGACTGATTGTCTTGTATCAGCAGAGCCGTTGAGTCGTCGGGCAGCGATGCCTGCTTGAGCAGAAACACCAGCGTGATTTCCAGGTGGATGCGGCCTTCCTCCACGATGGCCGCGGTGCTTCCATCCTTGTCCACGGGGTTGCGCGTGAGCCTGAAGGTCTTCACGTGACCGTCCACCACCTGCTCCTCGTAGTCGTGGCATATCACGCCCACTTGCAACAGCTGCAGGGGAATGCCTTGCGTCGCCAGCTTGCGTTGAAGCGCCCACATCAGACCTATGAAAGCTGTGATGGAGGAGAAACCGTGTGTCAATGGACTGGAGATGGCATTGGCGTTCTGTATGCGGAGGTAGGGCAGGACCAGCAGCGCCCGAGAGGTCGGAGAGCTCACACGCCACCTCGCACCGTCGTCAATACGTCACCGGTCTCTTGAAGGGCGCGGTACTCCGGTACATGCAATTGATTGCGCAATGCGCGCAACTGTTGCACCCAGCTACCGTCCTCGTCCAGCAAGACGTTTCGCCACTGCCGGGACTCAGCCACGCCGACGGTGGGAAGTCGACCCTTCAACTGGCCGTTCAACCAACGTCCGAATCGCGCGCCCACCTGGGTCGGCCAATCCGTGCCGAGCCAGTCGCTGGCGAACTGGTGCTCATCCTCCAACTCGCAGCGGAAGGGATCCAGCCAGAGCATCTCGGGACGGGCCAATTGCTGGAATCGTTCGTCACGTGTCCAGCCGGCCGGCTGGTGCAGCAGCTCTCCGGCATAGATCACCATCTCATCCACCAAAGCGTCGACCAAGCTTTCCACGCGCTGGCGCGTCGCCTGATTCTTTGGTGGGTCGCTCAGCAGAAAGGCCGACAGCACTTGAACTACGTCTCGCACAAGAGGACGTGCATTGAAGCTGCGATCGAAAATGGATGCCGCATGCACGGGCAGGTAGTTGCGCTCACCCTTCCATCGAGGCGGTAGCGAGGCCAGCAGATAGTTGTCTCCGCGTCGCTCGCTATTGAGCTGCGAAATATTGTGTGGCTTCGTCCCTCCCATCTTCTGCACCGCGAGATCTCGGTACTCGCGGTAGATGCCCTCGTGCGGTAGGCCATCGCGCCGGGCCTGCCGAGCCTGCTTGTTTACCTCGCCAAAGCGCGCATCCTGCAGCTCTTCGTAGATCGACTGCGCGAGCGAGGTGGCATGCAACGGAGCGAGCAGGTGATACTGGGTGTCATCAGTGGCATCCTCGCCTACCAACCAATAGAGCTGCTTTGCGCGTACATGCGTACTGGCCTCGCCCCCTCGTTCTGCCATCAAGCCAAGCAAAGCTTCGCCTAGCACCTGTGCCTGCGCAGGGTCTTCGTTCAATGCCTTCCACGCGCCTGATTCACCAGCCTTCAGAGCCTGCAAAAGGTTGCACCCGTTCACTTCAATCTTGAGCAGCTTGTAGACGTCCAATGCAGCGGCATTGCCCACCACGTCCATGGAAAAGCTGCGACCCAAGGCATGGCTGCCGACCTCGTTCAGAGGGGGAAGCGTTTGGGGCTCCACGTAAAGGTTGGTGCCGCGCGCGTCGGGATGCACGGGCTTGAGCGCGTGAGTCACGGCCTGGATCTGTCGCACCCTCGTGGCGGCGCTTTCCAGCCAAGGACCGCGTTGGTGCTGAGCAATCAGGTCGGGACGCAGGGGGGCATCGGGCTTGAGCTTGTCGAGCTTCGCGTCCAGGCGTTCCTGCAGGAACGCGTCGATCGCACTGTGAAAGCTCACGGCTTGCCCTGGGGAAGGGACATCAGACATGGGAACTCCTCCAGACATGACAAAAATCCCCCAGTCGGCACCATGCCGACCGAGAGTCATAGCAACAGCTCTTCCAAGCCTCCTTAATCCTTGTTGAATCCCAGCACCGAGTGAAATCGCCAGCCTTCTCGAGATTCCGGGAGGCTTACGGTCGCGAATTTTTCTGCGCTCTCGCGCAGGCTCTCTTCTCGGTTCTCAGCCCACGATGCAAGCACGCCCAGCAGCTCGGCGTGACACCAGGGGCTTATCCCTGGGCCTGCAAGATCACGATCGGCGAGGGTGTGCAGCAGATCGTTGATGTCCACGAATAGTGGCTCTCCCGGTTGCGCACCTTTCGCAACACGGTGCAGATGCAATTCAGCTTCGCCGTCATCGAGGGGCAGCAGCGCAACCTCTTCACGCGGCAAAGGGTCGTAGCGAAAGCGCTGGAACTGCGGCAGCAGGCCGGTCAGCCACAAGTTTCCCGGATGCGCCCAATGAAGGGTGGCGTCCCGCGCTATCGGCGTAAAGAAGTGGCTGCCTTCTCCACGCGGCAACAGGCTGTCTCGCATGCGGCCGTGCTCCAGGTCCACCATGCGTTCCTGGGGCTTGAGCGACTTGCGCGGGGCGATACGCGGCCGGGCATCGAGAGGCATCGCATCCGTTGCAGAGAGTTCCGGCAGGCTTTTCTGCAACAGATGCGATGTCAGATGGAACTGAGCGCTCGAGTTCCATTTGCCATCGGCACGTCGCTCGGATGCGCTGGCGTGCATCTCGAAACCCGGTTGACAGAAAGCTGCGTTGCCGGGTCTTTCAAGTGCGCGCAGATTGCTGTCCAGCACCAGCAGATTCAGTTCCTTCGCACTTCCGCTGCGGTGGCGGCGCACGCGACCTGCCAACTGAATGAGCGAGCGCATCGATGAGGGCTCGACGATGGCCCAGTCGTAGTCATGATCGCGGCCCACCTCGGTGACAGGCGAACCCAGAACGATGAACATGTGATGCGCTTCGGGAAAAACATCGAGCTGTGCACGGATTGCCGGATGGCGCGGCAATGGATCGATGGTGTCGCCAGATGCTCGACGATTGAGCGCCGTGTCCAACTGTGCTTCGATGGCCGAGCGCGCCAGCAACGGGAACTGCGAGTGATACACGCAAAGGTGCACGCGCACCTCAGGAGCTGGAGTGCCTTGACGGTACATCGCCAACGCGACATCGAACAGCGGCGCAATGTTGGCCATGCGTATCAGACCCAGGCTCAACCGCTTGCCGCTGATCGGATCGACCATGTGATTCTGTTCGAGCTGATGGAGCTGCCAAGCCCGGTCCAGTACGAATCTCGCGAAATCGGTTCGTCGCTCCAACTTTTCCATTGCATGCCACGTTCGCGGCAATTCGGCTATTCGAGCAAGGCGACGCACTTCGGCTTGAGCGAGCTTGGCAGCTCGTTTTTCAACAAAGGCAGCGTGCGCGTCTCGGAAGCCACTGGCGTCAGGGCAATCCTGCGCCACCTGATGGAATTCATCGATCCATAAGCAGCAGATATTCACAGGCTCGGTCGGGCGTTCACCGCGGTTGCACTGGAAGATCGCGCGCCCAACGCAGTAAGCCTGAAACAGGCCTTCCACCAGCGCTGGCGGCAACGTTGCCGACGACAGCAGTACACGTGTTCCCAAAAGTCCAGCCCAATGCACCAGCCGCACGAGCGCGGGAAGGTCGGCCATGTCGAAGTCGTCGGGTTCATCAAGAACCAGGTCGCCCGTCATCAAGCGCAGCATGGGTGCGATCTGTCGACCCCCACGCAGGCTTTCAGTCGCGGGCGTCAGATGATCGACGGTGCAGGCCAACAGTGGCGCTGCCAGAAGCGATCGCACCTGTGCATCGTCACTCAGCCGTTCCAGCAGCGGGTGCCGGGCATCGCCCTCGAAAAGCACTTGCCCGCCTTCGTCCAGCAGGCTCTGGCGAGATGCCGATCCGGTGGCTTCGGCCTGGCGCTCCCAATACTCGAGCAGGGCGCGACTGGAAGCACCGCCAACCCTGATGGCCAACTGCTCATCGTTCAGCCCCAGATCCTTTTGAAAGACACGGCCAGTCTGCAGGGTGAGGGTGCGCAAGCCGATGGCGAAGGCGCAACGCATGCCGATGGCGGGATCGGCCAGCGCGTCCATGATGCGGGCATTGCCCAACGTCTTGCCGCAACCGGTGGAAGCCATATTGACGATGAACGCCCCTTGGGCAGCCGAACGTTGGCGCACAGCCGTCGCCAGATCCGCGGCCTTGTCTTGCCACTGAAAGCTCGCTTGGGTACTGCGTTTCTTCAGCTCCCGGTGATTCTGCAAAGCCGGCAAGCTGCTCGCCAGTGTCGGCAGCGAGCGGGTGATAAGTGTGGCATGAGCCTGCACGCCAAGAAGATGCTCATCCAGTGTTTGATTGAGCACACTGCGCCGCTCCTGGGTGTAGGTAGTGTTGGCCGCGAGCTTTGCCTCAGGCTGCAAGTAGAGCCGACGCGCTGCAACGGGCAGGTTCTGTTCGTCCAGGCCATGGCGTGAATAGTGATGATCGGCCAGCATCAGGCACAGGCGGGAGACATGCATGACGAAGGGATCGTCCAGAACAGAAGAGGTGCTCCCCGCATCGCTCAAGATCAGCAGCTTTTTCGCATAGTGCGCAGCTTGCTTGCGCCATGCCGGCCCATGCACCGGAAGGCCATGCGGAAAATGCCAATAGGTCTCGATCTCTGCTTGCATCCGCCGCTCGCGCGGCTCGTTCCAGTCCGCATGTACCTGTGCCAGCAGGCCATCCAGATCGTCGGGATTGATGAACCTCGGTCGAGCGCCAAAAGGCCGCATGCGTAGCCTTCCATCTTTCCCTGCATCGTGATCGCTGCGGACCGGCTTGCAAGGTAGGCGATGGTGGGTGAGTACCAGCCAAGCCAGCGCCTGAGCCAGTGGCGGGAGAGCGCGGAATGGATTGTTGGCACCGAGTGGCCCATCCTTCTCTTCGTCCGTGTCTAGGCCATCGCGCAACAACCGTCCACCGCCGTGATCCAACCACAGGTCTTCGAAGGCCGCATCATCGTGATCGTTGAGCGCGCCATCAGCTAGCCGTCGCAGCCAGGCACGGTCATCCTCTTGCCCCACGAAGGCCTGAAACAGCCGAACGGATACCCATTCGTGACGATAGTGATTGCGCTCGCTCGAACCAGCCTCTAGTAGTCGTTGCTGAAAAGCCAGCGTGGCTTTGCCCAGGTCATGCATGAGGGCTGCCAAGGCGGTGAGAGCCGTCAGCAAAGGCAATCGATGCCAGCTGGCTTCGTCGCTGGCTCGGCAAACATCCTGACTGCTGGGGTCGGTTAGCGTGGCGTCTTCGGCTTTGAACCGACGCCCGTCACCTACCACCCAGAGAAGTTCGCTGTGATCGCGACCGCGAATCAAATGGCAGGCTACAGCCGTGTTTTTGCGAGCGCTCCCACGCAGTAGCTTGCGGACAGTTTCCAGGCCCGCCTCGGTGATCGGACTCTGCCAGCAGCGATCCCCTTGTCGTTCGGCGAACTGATCGAGGATGCGCCGTGTTTCTGTCAGCGCGCGTTTGCTGCACCGAGAGATGAAAAGAACGTTCATTGGGTTGCCGTCCTGAACAGTGCTTTCGTCAATCGGGCTTCATCGGTCTAAGTGTTCCCACATTAGATGCGCGAGCGATGAGAGGACGAAATTGACCAAGAAATGACTGCGCCCGATCGGCACTGAGAATGAAGTCAAGATCGTGCAATGCGTGCCTTTTTTCCACTCGGTCTCCCGCCGCTGCGAGCACAGTTTCCTGGAGCTGTCGGGCAGCGGTCAGACGCAATCCGTCATCGAACCAGAAGTTGACCCAAGACTGCAAGTACTCGGGGGAAGATACTTGGTCTGCGGCGTGAGCCACGCTATTTCCACATTCACTTGGTTGGCGCTGAAAAGCGGCGCACCGCCTCCGCGGCTGAACCGATGGGGCCTGGCTCGGGCTTGCTCGTCAGCTTGCCGGAGGCAACAGGTCTGTAAATGAACAAAAGCACTGCTGCATCGATTGCACGGCCGGTTGCGTTGAAGTCGTTGAGGCGCGGACTCCAGGCCACTCACTTCCCACGACGCGGCTCCATCCCCAGAGACGGCCCCTGCCGAATAGGATTGCGAACCAGCTGCGCCAGATCCAGGCTCGGGTAGCGTTGATTCACGACTTCCTCCAGGCTCGGGTAGCGCGGATCCACGGCTCCCGTGCGGCCGCTTTTCTCATACATCCCATCGGCATACATGGGTGGCACTGATTTGGACCCGATGCCACAGGCCTGATGGAAGTGCCCGATATAGACAGGCTTGCCAGCCTCCGCCACGAAGACTCTGTTTTCCGGCAGGCCGTCCGCAGGAACGACTTCCGGGTAGCCATCGCTCCAGCCGCTCGCCGGTGAGCGGCGAGCGGTCATGCCGGCTTCGATGGTGTGGCTCTGCAGGGTATAGCGGCCGCTGGGAATGACGTAGGCGACCGGCAAATGCGCATATGCAGTCTGCTTGGGTATCGTCGGTTGGGCTGCCGCCTTGGCGGCCCATTCGGCATCGGTTCTGGGAATGCGGATGCGCAGCGTTTTCCCGTGATCGTCGAGGAAGGTGAGTTCCTGAATGCGCGAGCCCTTGGGTGGCAGGCTGTCGGGGTTGCACATGGGCTCGATGTACGTCGTCACGGAGGCGATGACGACGGCATTGCGCCCGGTGAACCGCTGCGCGAGTTCTTCGCGTTCCGTGCCCGGGGTGAGGTAGGTGCCGACGGTGTCGGCATCGTTGGCGGCATGTGCGAGGGGCAGTGCCATGGCGAGAAGAAGACTCGACGAGAGGGTGCGTCTGAATTTCATGTTCGATTCGTTGTCGTTTGGCAGCGATGAGGGCGTGGGCTGTCGGTCAGATGCCGGTGGCCTCCGTGCTGTCCGGCGAGGCGGCCACGATGTCCTTGGCAAGTGCCGAAAGCTCTCGCTTGTACGAAGGCGCACGGATGGCGGCGCGTACGCGTTTGAGCGTGGCCGGGTGGCCGATCAGCGGCCAACACTCCATCAGCAACCAGTCTCGGCGCCGGCTCTGTTCCTTGGAGATCTTCGGGTCGATGTCGATGATGCGGCTCAGGACCGCGTCCAGATACGGCGGATCTTCCGCAGGCGCACGCGGAGCGCTGGCGCGCATGGCATCCACGAGCAAGTGCAGGCGAGCCATTGCATCGAGCGTGTCCAGCGAGGCGAGTTCGGGTTCGGTGGTCAGGAGCGTGTCCAGTTCCGACACCGCTGTCTTCGTCGCCAGAGATTGCAGTGCAATGAACGCCATCCCGTTGACGTGGGCCTTGGTGCCGATGCGCTTGTCGCGCGTCAAGGCCAGGGCGTCGCGCCAGCCATGGACGCGGGAGACGGCCTTGACGAGCTGGCGCCGCATGTCATCCATCCAGTTGCGCTGCTGGCGGGACTCGTACTTCGGCCACAGGGCCAGGAACGCCGGCGCGTCCGCGCGCGCCGCATGATGCTCGCCGATGGCCCGCCAACCGACCCATGGCTCGGTGCCGAGGTTCGGACTTGTCGCGGCCTGGCTGGCCGCCGACAGGTCTTCGTCGGCCAGCAGGCGGTAGACGATGGCGCGCTGCAGAAAGCCCGGCGTCAAATGCGACGCACTCGCGCGAGCGGCGCGTTCGGCGGTGGCCACCGGAATCAACCCTCCCGCCAGCAGCATGCAGACGGCGTCGCTCACGTCGAAACCCAGGCGATCGCTGATGACGCTGGGCGCGCTGTTGCTGAAACGCCTGGCGGACTCATAGAGCCGCGTCGAACAGAAGGGGTCGGGGCCCTGCATCAGGCGCGCGCGCAGCGCGGTTCGTGCCGCGTCCTGGAATGGAATCAGCGCCGCAGGCGTTGGATAGGGCGGGCGCGTGGCCAGCGCCAACTCTTCTTCCGAAGGCACATACTGGATTGCCTGGATGACCAGGGCGTCGAGCGGGCTCACATCGTCGCTAGGGGACATTCCGAGTTCATCTTTCGTCGGGGTCGCAGCGTGCGTTGTCACCGTTGTCGGTTTCCCGAAGGCAACAAGGTCGCGGAGGAGCGTGAGTTTATGGCGCCCATTCGTGTGGCTGCCGGGATGCGCTCTCGGGCGACTCCCTCATCGCCTCGCACTGCGCTTCAATCCGCGCATGAAGCAACCCCAGCGACACCGCAACGAAGCGCTGCAGCGAACCGCGCTGGCACGCGTCGAGCACAGGGGCAGGGTCGGTATCGGGTGACTCGGCATCGCGCCGCTCTTCATCCCATTGCAGCAGTTGAACCAGCAACAGCGCGCCTTGCACCACATCGCGCGCATCGTTCAAGAAGGCGGCCTGGTGCTGTCGGCTGGGATCGAGTCCCCGAGGAGGAACCCATTCGAAGGGTTTGAACTGAGAGACGGGGCGTGCCCCCGAATCACCGGCGTCGGTGCCTGCATCGAAGTCTTTGGCCATGGGGCCTCCAAAGTGAATCGCAGGATGTCTTCAGGCCGCCAAACCCGGCCTCGTTCACACGAGGCGAGGGCACTGTAGGTGGTCGCGGCGAGGGCCGTCAAGTTTCGTGTCCGGCGGCGCAACATTGCTTGAGCCGACCGGCGACCTGTCGCTCATTTGCTCCGCATTCCGCCCCGCATCGCTATCCTTCCGTTCGCCATTCACTTCGACAAAAGGGGACCCTCATGACTCAACCTTCCTCACCCATCTTCTCGCTGCGCTCCATCGCGCTGGCCTGCGCCTTCGCCCTCGGCGCCGCGACCGCAGCCCATGCCGCCCCCGACGCCAAGCTGCTCGCCGCGGCCGAGAAGGCGCAGCCCGCGGTGATCGAGAA
Organism: Variovorax sp. PDC80; assembly: GCF_900115375.1. NCBI lineage: Bacteria > Pseudomonadati > Pseudomonadota > Betaproteobacteria > Burkholderiales > Comamonadaceae > Variovorax > Variovorax sp. PDC80. The sequence goes on from NZ_FOWG01000009.1 coordinate 355,613, forward strand.
CTCAAGGAGATGGTGCTGATCGAGTCGGGCAGCCTCAATGTCGACGGGCTGATGAAGATGGCCGACGTGGTGGAAGGCCGGCTCAAGGCGGCCGGCTTCAAGGTCGAGCGGCGCAAGGCGACGGCCGGGGCGGGGGCCGACATCGTGATCGGCACGATGAAGGGCAACGGCAAGCGCAAGATCATGCTGCAGGGCCACATGGACACGGTCTACCAGCCCGGCATCCTGAACTCGCAGCCCTACAAGGTCGACGGCAACCGCATCTACGGGCCCGGCATCGCGGACGACAAGGGCGGGCTGGCGGTGATGATGGCCTCGCTCAAGATCCTGGCCGACGCGGGCTGGCGCGACTACGACACGCTCACGGTGCTGATGAATCCCGACGAGGAAGTGGGCTCGGTGGGTTCGGGCGAGCTGATCGCGACGACGGCCGACCTGCACGACACGGTGCTGTCGTTCGAGCCGACGGCGGCGAAGTCGGTGGTGAAGGGCGAATCGCTGCTGCTCGGCGCGGCGGGCATCGCGCAGGCCACGCTCGAGGTGAAGGGCCGCGCCTCGCACGCGGGCGCGGCGCCCGAGCTGGGCCGCAATGCGCTGTACGAACTCTCGTACCAGATGCTGCAGACCAAGGATCTCGCGAAGGACATTCCGGGCGTGACGCTCAACTGGACGGTGGCGCGCGCGGTGGGCCCGATCAACCAGATCACCGAGAAGGCGCAAGCGCTCGGCGACGTGCGCATCACCGAGCCCGGCGCGGAGAAGAAGCTCGACGCGGCGCTGCAGGCGAAGATCGCGAGCGGCAAGCTGATTCCCGACACCGAGACCACGGTGAAGGTGGAGGTGGGCCGCCCGGCCTTCGTGGCGGGCGAGAAGGGCCGCGCGCTGGCCGAGAAGGCGCAGGCGATCTACAAGGAGATCGACCGCGAACTCGCGCTCACGCCGATGACCGGCGGCGGCACCGACGCGGGCTACGCGGGGCGCTCTGGCAAGGCAACGGTGGTCGAGAGCTTCGGCCTCGCGGGCTTCGGCTACCACGCGCGCGACGAGTACATCGAGGTCGACTCGATCGTGCCGCGGCTGTACCTGGTGACGCGACTGCTGACGGAGATCGGCAAGGGCCGCTGAAGCACGCCGCACCCGACGTGAAAAAGGCGCATGCGAAGGACTCGCATGCGCCTTTTTGCTGGGGGCTGAAGGCTTCGATCGTTGGGCGCACCGTGGCGCCCGCCGTCACTGCGGACGCTGATCGCCGGGCGGGCGGTTGCGGTGCGCGGCGGCCTGGGCTTGAGCCTGGGCCTGCGCTTGAGCTTGAGCTTGAGCTTGAGCTTGTGCCTGCCGTTGCTGCATCTGCTGGGCCTGTTGCTGCTGGCGCTGCGCGGCCTGCTGCTGAGCCTGTTGGGCCTGCTGCTGTTGGCGCTGCATCGCCTGCTGCTGTGCTTGTTGAGCCTGTTGCTGCTGGCGTTGCATGGCTTGCTGCTGCGCCTGTTGAGCCTGCTGCTGTTGCCGCTGCATGGCCTGCTGCTGGGCTTGTTGCTGGGCCTGTTGCGCTTGCTGCTGCTGGCGACGGATCTGCTCCTGTTGCTGCTGGGCCTGCTGTTGCTGGCGTTGCGCGGCCTGTTGTTGCTGCTGCTGTTGTTGCTGCATCTGCTGGCGCCGCGCCTGGTCTTGTTGCTGAGCTTGCTGGGCGGCCTGTTGCTGTTGCTGCCGTGCCTGGTTCTGCGCGACCTGCTGCTGTTGCATCTGCTGGCGGCGTGCCTGCTCCTGCTGGGCCTGTTGCTGTTGGCGGGCCTGGTTCTGCTGGGCTTGCTGTTGCTGCTCTTGCTGGCGACGGACCTGTTCCTGCTGCGCCTGCTGTTGTTGCTGCTGCCTGCGGCCCTGGTCTTGCTGAGCCTGCTGCTGCTGGCGTCGCGCCTGTTCCTGCGCCTGTTGTTGCTGCTGCTGTTGTTGGCGTCGCGCCTGTTCCTGTTGCGCCTGCTGCTGGCCGGGCTGGTTCTGGGCCAGTTGCTGCTGGCGACGAGCCTGCTCCTGCTGCGCTTGCTGCTGCTGCGCCTGCTGGCGCGCGGCCTGGGCTTGCTGGGCCTGCTGCTCGCGTGTCTGCTGTTGCGTCATCAGCTGCTGGCGTCGCGCCTGGTCCTGCTGAGCTTGCTGTTGCGCCTGTTGCTGATGCGCCTGCTGCTGCATCTGCTGTTGGCGCGCCAGGGCCTGCTGCTGGGCTTGTTGCTGCGCCTGCTGCTGGCTCTGCAACTGCTGCGCGTGTTGCTGCTGTTGTTGCTGCATCTGCAGCTGGCGCGCCTGTTGCTGCTGCGCGAGCAGCGCGGCGGCCTGCTGTTGCTGTGCCTGCTGCTGCATCGCGAAATTGGGCGACTGCCCCGGATGCGCGGCCTGCCAGGCTGCCACGCCCGCGTCGCCGCGCGGGCGGTCACGATCGCGGCCACCGCCGTTGTTGTTGTTGTAGACGTTGTTGACGACGGTGGTCGAGCGCGAGACGTAGGTGTTGTTGTTGTAGACCACGGCCGGGCGATAGGCCGGCGGCGGCGGCGCGGCGCGCTGATAGTCGCGGTCGCGCGGACGGCCCCAGTTCACGTTCCAGGAGTTCCAGCCCCAGCCATGGCGCTCGAGCGCCGAGGCCACGACCACGCCGGCACCGAAGGCCAGCACGCCGGCCGTGGCGACCTGGGCGCCGCTGTAGCCGCGGTCGACGTACACGGGCTGCGGCGGGGGCGTGTAGGCATAGCCCGGATAGGCGGCCACGGGTTCGCCGTAGATCTGCTGCGGGTTGTAGCTGGGCACGTAGACCACGTCGGGCTGCGCCTGCTGGATGGTGATGAGCTGCTGCGGCGGCTCGACGATGAGCGGGCCCGCATAGGCACCCTGCGGGTCGGGCGCGGGCGTGTAGTTGGCCGGCGCCGCGGCGGTCGCGACCTTGAGCTTGTCGTTGTTCTTGAGCCGGCCGGCCTTGGAGGCGCGCTGGCGCATGACCTGGATCGCGTTCATCACGTCGGCCGGGTCGTTGTAGTAGGCCTTGCCCAGGGCCTCGGTCCAGGGCAGGTTGCCGGCCATCTGGTCCATCACGTTGCGGAAGGCGGTCAGCGACTTGACGCTCGGGTCCCAAGGCTGCTGGTTGACGGCATCTGCGAGCGCGCCGGCCTTGAGTGTGGGGTTCTGCTTGAGCCAGTCCTGCGCGGCGGTGATCTGCTCGGGATAGGTGGCGCCGGCCAGCACCTGCGCCACGAGCTTGTCGGGGTACAGCGCGATGGGCGCGACCATCTGGTAGAGCTCCTCGGCCGCGGGTGGCACGTAGGCCACCGGCATGGGGGCCGCGGGGGCCGGTGCCGCTGCGGCGGGCACGGAGGCCGCGGCCTGGGGCGCGGGTGCGGCGGCGTTCTGCGCGGCGGGGGTCTCGGACTTGTCGCAGCCCGCGAGCACCAATGCTGCAGTGCACAGCGACAGCGTGAGTGCACGCGCGAGGGGGGTGTGATTGGAGGGGATCATGCTGGCCTTCCTGGGGCGCTGTTGGAGCACCCGCTCGTACAGAACGGGTGCCGCAACTCGAGCGATGACGAAGCATGGCCCGAGGATGCAACGGGCTGTGTCGTCTGCCGGGCGCTGGCCGGGTAGGAACAGGCCTGTCAAGAAAGGTGAAGGGCCGGTGAATGCCGGCCCCTTGCTCCCAGTCAGCTCGCGGTCAGTGCCGCGGCGTGTGGCCAGCGGCTACTTCGCGCCGCCGGTGTACTTGGTGACGCTGCTCGCGCTCACGTGGTAGCCGCTCACGCCCATCATCGAGTCGTTGCGCAGGGTCTGCAGCTTGCCCGTGACCCACACGGTGTCCATGGCGCGGAACTTGGCGCCCTTCTGCGGCACCACGTGCAGGATCTGGTTGGCCGGCGGCGGCGGGGTGTGGATGCAGGCGCCGAAGTAGGGCACGAGCAGGAACTCGGTGACCTCGCCCTTGGCTTCCTCGAGCGGCACGATGAAGCCGGGGATCTTCACCTCCACGCCGTTCATCGCGGGATTGGTCGGCGCGTTGTTCGACACCTCCTGCATCTTCATCAGCAGCTCGTTGGCGCGCGGGTCGCCGTCGTCGAGGGCGCTCAGGTCCATGCCCTTGAACTCCTTCGACGGGTCCCAGTCCTTGGGCACGAGTTCTTCCCAGGTGATCTGGCGCGGCTGGCCGGCCGGGGCCTTGGCGGTGGCCGCGGGCGCGGCCTTGCCGCCGAGCGGGTTGGTGGCGGTGGTGTCCTTGGGCGCGGGCTCGGCGGCCCAGGCGGCGGCCGCGAGGCTGGCGCCGGCCATCAGCAGGGCGAAGCGCTTCGAGGCCTGGACGGCGGGATGGAGAGTCTTTGCGTGGCGCATGGGATCAGATCCTCGGTGAAAGGCCGTCGGCGAGCGAGAGCCGGTAGGCGCGAATGCCGGGCAGCAGGCTCGCCAGCCAGCCGGCGGCCAGCAGGCTCGCGAGCAGCAGCCATTCGTTCAGTGTAGGTTCGGAAAGCCGCAATGTCAGCCCGAACTGCGACTGCAGCCAGGGCGCGAGGCCGGCGATGCCCAGCACCGCCATCAGCACGCCCACGAGCACGCCGAGCACGGTGACCAGCGCACCCTCGAGCGCGAGCAGCGCCAGCACGTGGCGCAGGCCCGCGCCCACGGCACGCAGCACGGCCAGTTCGCGCCGCCTCTCGTTGAGGCCAGCCATCACCACCGACACCAGGCCCGCGAGGCTCACGAGCGCGACCAGGCCCGACATCAGCAGCAGCGCGTTCTCGCCCACGCCGATCACGCTCCAGAGCTCGTCGAGCGCCACGCCGGGCAGGATCGCCATCAGCGGCTCGCCGGTGTAGGTGGAGATCCAGCGCTGCACCGAGAACACGGCCGCGCGATTCTTCAGGCCCACGAGCGCGGCCGTCACGTTCTTGGGCGTGAGGTCGAACTTGCGCACCTGGTCGGCCGGGATCTTCACGCCGGGCATGGGCGCGCCGCCCACCCATTCGAGGTGGATCGCCTCCATGGCCGCGAGGCCGATGTGCACGGTGCGGTCGACCGGCGTGCCGGTGCGCGCGAGCACGCCCACCACGGTGAAGGGCTTGTCGGCATGCTCGGCCACGTTGAGCTCGCCGCTGCCGTGCGCCAGCGTGATCTTCTGGCCCACGTGGTAGCCGAGCTTGTCGGCCACCTCGGCGCCTACCACGGCGTCGAACAGCTCGCTGAAGGGCTTGCCTTCGCGCAGCGCGAGCGACTGGCGATCGCCGTAGCGAAAACGCGTGAAGTACTCGGGCGAGGTCGCGAGCACGGCGAAGCCGCGGTGCGAATCGCCGAGCGACAGCGGCACCACCCAGTCGACGCCGGGGTGCGCCTGCAGCGCCTGCACGCTCTTCCAGGAAATGTTGTTGGTGGCCGCGCCGATGCGGAACACGGAGTACAGCAGCAGCTGGGTGGAGCCGGTGCGCGCGCCCACGATCAGGTCGGTGCCCGAGACCGAGGAGGCGAAGTTCTCGCGCAGTTCGGTGCGGATGCGCTCGACGCCCAGCAGCAGGAAGGTCGACAGCGCGATCGAGAACACGGTGAGCGCGAGCGTGAAGCGGCGGTTCCAGGCGCTGCGCCAGGCGATGGAGAACAGGGCCTTCATGCGTCGGTCGCCATCGTCGCGCTCGAGGCGCGGTTGATCTCGGGCAGCAGCACGTGCCGCGCGAAGCGCTGCGCGATGCGCTGGTCATGGCTCACGAACACCAGCGCGCTGTCGTTCTCGGCGCAGGCGGTCAGCAGCACGTCGAGGAAGGCCTCGCGCCGGTCCTCGTCGAGCGCGGAGGTAGGTTCGTCGGCGATCACCACCTCGGGCTGGCCGATGAGCGCGCGCGCCGCGGCCACGCGCTGCTGCTGGCCCACCGAAAGCTGCATTGCCTGGCGCTGCCAGAGCTTGCGGTCCAGGCCCATCTGGTCGAGCAGGTGCTCGGCTTCCGCGCGCGCGCCGCGCTGGCGCGAGGCCTGCTCGCGGCGCCGTGCCGAGAAGCGGCAGGGCAGCAGCACGTTGTCGACCACGCTCAGATAGGGCAGCAGGTTGAACTGCTGGAAGATGTAGCCCACGTGCGCCACGCGGCAGCGGTCGCGCGCGGCGCCCGAGAGCTTGGACCAGTCGTGGCCCAGCAGGCACACGCGGCCCTCGTCGGCCACCAGCACGCCGGCCAGCAGCGACAGCAGGGTGCTCTTGCCGCAGCCGCTCGGGCCATGCAAAAACACCGATTCGCCGGCCGTGATCCGGAAGGCCTCGATGTCGATGCAGGGCGTGGCGCTGCCGGGCCAGGAGAAGCGCAGCGATTCGGCCGAGAGCACCACGCGCAGCGGCGTGGATTCGGCCTGCGAAGGAAGGCTCACGACCTCACTTGCCCCAGGTCAGGCGGGCCGGCTGCGCGGCTTGCGCGCCGGCGGGGCGCTTGAGTTGGCGCTTGAACTGGCCTTGCGCGGAAGCGATCTGCGCATCGATCTGGCGCGTGCCCTTGAAGGCGGCGAACAGGCCGATGTCGATGTACTTGGCGGCGGCCGCGTTGGCGCAGTTGAACGAGAAGGTGGCGTCGAGGTCGGCATGGCCCTCGGGCTCGCTGGCATCGGGCTTGCCGAGGCCGAGCGCGCTGGAGCGCAGGTCGACCGGGCCGAGCTTGCAACTCGCGGCGGGGTCGATGGCGAACAGCTTGTCGGCGGCGCGCAGCTGGGCCACGGCATCCTCGACGGTCTTCTTCTCGGCATCGGTCTTGGGCGCGCGCTCGAAACCGACGATGTTGTCGAGCGGCGACTCCATGTCGATCACGACCGTGGGGCCGTCGATGGCGACGTCGAGCTTGATCTGGCCGTGCACGTGGGCGTGCTGCTGCTGGGCCTGCGCGGCGGCGAACGGTGCCGAGGCCACCAGCGCGAGGGCGGCGGAAGCGAGGATGCGTCGGAGAGCGCGTCGGTCGGTGCTGGATCGGGTCAGGGTCATGGTTGGGCGCCTTGCCGGGTCGGCAGCCCCGGGGTGTTGCTCCATTCGCTCCAGCTGCCGGCATAGAGCGCGGCCGTTCCGAGCCCCGCGATGCGCATCGCGAGCAGATTGGGAACGGCGCTCACGCCGCTGCCGCACTGGTGGACGACCGTCGCCGGATCGCGGCCTTCGAGCAGCGTTTCGAACTCGGCGCGCAGTTGCGCGGCGGGCTTGAACTTGCCGTCGGGACCGAGGTTCTCGGCGAAGGGGCGGTTGAGTGCCCCGGGGATGTGACCGGCGATCGGGTCCAGAGGTTCCACCTCGCCGCGATAGCGTGCACCGGCCCGCGCGTCGATCAGGTTCTGGTCAGGCTGGCCCAACTGGCGCACCACGGTGTCGGTGGTCACGAGGAGCACCAGCGGTTCGCCCATGACGAAGTTCGACTGGAAGCGCGCGGGTTCCTCGCGGTCGGTGACCTCGCCGCCCTCGGCCTGCCAGCCCTGCAGGCCGCCGTCGAGCACGGCCACGGCGTCGTGGCCCATCCACTTGAGCATCCACCACAGGCGCCCGCAGTAGTTGGCGCCGTTGCGGTCGTAGACCACGGCCTGCATGTCGTTCGAGAAACCGATGCCGCTGAGCCAGGCCGCGAAGCGCTCGCGGCTGGGCAGCGGATGGCGCCCGCCCGAGGCCGGCACGCCGTCTTCCTGCGCCACCACCACCTCGCCATGCGCGCCGGGCACGCCGTGCTTGGCACTGAGGTCGGTGTCGAGGTCGGCATGCAGCGCGCCGGGGATGTGCGAGGCCGCGTACTGCTGGGCGCCCGACTCGGGCTTCATGAGGTCGAAGCTGCAGTCGAACACCATGAGCGGCGTGCCGGCGGCCTGCAGGGCGCGCAACTCGGTGGCGGAAACGAGGGTGGTGAAGGTCATGGCGAAGAACTCCTTGGCGCATGGGCCGCGCGACATGCGCGGCGGACGGTGAAGGGACTGCGAACCGGCCTCAATGTTCCTCGGCCGGCGCCTGTGGCACTGTACGCTGACGCAACACGGTTGCGGCAACCCCGCTCGCGATGATGAGCGCCATGCCGGTCCAGCCGGCGGCGTCGATGCGGTCGTCGAACAGCACCACGCTGTAGAAGGCCGCGAAGATGATGCCCGAGTACTGCAGGTTGGCCACCACCAGGGTGCCGCTCTCGGTCTTGGCGGTGGCGTAGGCGCGGGTCATGCAAAGCTGTCCGAGGGCCGCCAGCAGGCCGATCGGCAGCAGCCAGAGGCCGTGGCGCCAGTTCCATTCCGAGAAGCCGGTGAACGCGGTGGCCAGCGCCCCGGCCACGGCCGAGCCCAGCGCGAAATAGAACACCGTGCGCATCTCGGGCTCGCCGATGCGCGAGAGCGCCACCACCTGCATGTAGGCGAAGGCGGCGGTCAGGCCCGACAGCAGGCCCAGCAGGCCGGCGAAGCCCTGGCTCGAGTCGACGCTGGGCTTGAGCATCAGCACCACGCCGGCGAAGCCCGTGAGCACGGTCAGCACCAGCGGAGCCTGCAACGGCGGGCGCGAGACGCGGCCGTCGCGGCCCGGCACCGGCATCCAGGCCAGCAGCGCGCCGCCGACCAGGAAGGCGGCGATCCACACGCTGCTCATGTAGTTGAGGGTGACGGCCGTGGCCAGCGGCATGTGGGCGATGGCATAGAACCACGCGCCCAGCGAGACCACGCCGATCAGGCTGCGCCAGGCATGCATGCCGGGGTATTGGGTGGCGAGCGAGACGCCGCGGCTGCGCGCCAGCAGCCACAGGAAGACGATGCCGATGACGCCGCGCCAGAGCACCATCTCGCCGCTGGTGAACCAGGCCGAGGCGATCTTCACGGCCACGCCCATGGAGGCGAACAAAAAGGCGCCGAGCACCATCCAGAGCGCTTGCATCGTCTTGACTTCTTACAAAAGAAAAATAGCTGAAACGCCCGCCAACCGGGCGCATTCAGCTATCAAGAGAATAGCAGGAAACGGAACCGAAGCAGCGGCTTCGGCGCCTCAGCCGGCGGCCTGCAGCTCGCGCCGGTACCACTCGTGGAACTGCTGCATGCCGTCTTCCATCGGGCTCTGGTAGGGGCCGGTCTCGTTGTCGCCGCGCAGCATCAGCGCGCGGCGGCCGGCGTCCATGCGCTCGGCGATCTCGTCGTCTTCCACGCAGGTCTCCATGTAGGCGGCGCGCTGGGCCTCGACGAACTCGCGCTCGAAGGCGACGATTTCCTCGGGGTAGAAGAACTCCACCATGTTGAGCGTCTTGGTGGGGCTGACCGGGTGCAGGGTCGAGACCGTGAGCACGTGCGGATACCACTCGATCATCACGTGCGGGTAGTAGGTGAGCCAGATCGCGCCGTACTTGGGCGGCTTGCCCTCGCGGTACTGCAGCAGCTGCTCCTGCCACTTCTGGTAGACCGGGCTGCCCGCGCGGCCCAGGCGGTTGGCCACGCCCACCGTCTGCACCGAGTAGTTGCGGTTGAACTCCCAGCGCAGGTCGTCGCAGGTGACGAAGCTGCCCAGGCCCGGATGGAACGGGCCGACGTGGTAGTCCTCGAGATAGACCTCGATGAAGGTCTTCCAGTTGTAGTTGCACTCGTGCAGCTCGACGTGGTCGAGCGCGAAGCCCTCGAACGAGAGGTCGGCGCGCGGTCCCAGGCCGGCCATGTCGGCCGCGATGTCGCGGCCGTTGGCCTCGAACAGCAGGCCGTTCCATTCGGTGAGCGGGTAGTTGTGCAGGTTCAGGCAGGGGTCCTGCGCGAAATGCGGGGCGCCGATCAGCGTGCCGGTGGTGCGCGCGTCGGCCGCGGCATAGGTCCAGCGGTGCAGCGGGCAGACGATGTTGCCGCCGGTGCGAGCGTCGAGTTCGCCGCGGCCCTGCAGGATCACGGCCTGGCGGTGGCGGCAGACGTTGGAGATCAGTTCCACGCCCTTGGGCGTGTGGACCAGCGCGCGGCCCTGGTGCTCGTGGGGCAGCGTGTGGAAGTTGCCGGCCTCCGGCACGGCAAGGCGGTGGCCGACATAGCGTGGGCCACGGGCAAAGAGCGTTTCCATCTCGCGGGCGAAGAGCGCCTCGTCGAAATACGCGGAAACCGGAAGTTGGCTCGTGGCCTGCTGCAGTTGAAGACTTAAATCAGACATGGAGGACCTGACCAAGCTCCCCACAGGGAGGAAAACAAAATTGAAACGGAAGGTACCGACGACAGGAGAGGCGTGTCGGCCCGAGAGTTGCGCCGGCGTGACCGGCTGGGGGAGGGGGATTGTACCCGGGGGGCCTTCCTTGTGGCCCCTGGGGCTTTCACCCTGGTCGGGCCGGCGCCCTGTCCGGCCGTGCACGACGCCGCGCCGCGGTGTCACGCAAGCCGCCGATGTGCCATCGGCCGCGACCTAAAATGCGCGGTTTCATCCTCGTTGCCCCCGCATGCCCAAGGTGCCTTCCTCTCCCGCGTCCAGTCCGGCGCCCACGCCCGACACGGGCCCGATGCCCGTCAGCTACGAAGCGGGACTCCAGGAACTGGAGCAACTGGTCGCGGAACTCGAATCGGGCCAGCTGCCGCTCGACCAGCTGCTGGGCAGCTACCAGCGCGGCGCCGCGCTGCTGGCCTTCTGCCGCGACCGGCTGCAGGCGGTGGAAGACCAGATCAAGGTGCTCGACGCGGGCAGCCTCAAGCCCTGGGCCGCCGAATGACCGCGGCCACCACGTCCCCTGCCTGGGATCAGGCCCGCCTTGCGCTCTGGAGCCGCCCGCACCTCGAGCGCGTCGAACAGGCGCTGTCGGGCTGGGTCGGCGTCGATTCGCCGGTGCTGCTCGGCGAGGCCATGCGCTATGCGGTGCTCGACGGCGGCAAGCGGCTGCGGCCGCTGCTGGTGCTCGCGGCCAGCGAGGCGGTCGGCGGCAATGTGGCCGCGGCGCTGCGCGCGGCCTGCGCCACCGAGCTGATCCACGCCTATTCGCTGGTGCACGACGACCTGCCGTGCATGGACAACGACGTGCTGCGCCGCGGCAAGCCCACGGTGCACGTGAAGTTCGGCGAGGCCGACGCGCTGCTCGCGGGCGACGCGCTGCAGGCGCTGGCCTTCGAGCTGCTCACGCCCGATGGCGACGAGGTGCCGCCCGCGATGCAGGCCACGCTGTGCCGCATGCTGGCGCGTGCCGCCGGCAGCCAGGGCATGGCCGGCGGCCAGGCGATCGACCTCGCGAGCGTGGGCGTGGCCTTGAACGAAGCGCAGTTGCGCGAGATGCACCGGCTGAAGACCGGCGCGCTGCTGCAGGGCAGCGTCGAGATGGGCGCGGCCTGCGGCACCGGCGTTTCGGCGGCGGCGTTGACCGCGCTGCGCGGCTACGGCGCGGCGATCGGCCTGGCCTTCCAGGTGGTCGACGACATCCTCGACGTCACGGCCGATTCGCAGACCCTCGGCAAGACCGCCGGCAAGGATGCCGCGGCCGACAAGCCCACCTATGTGTCGCTGCTGGGGCTCGAGGGAGCCCGGGCCCAGGCTTCGCAACTGCTCGACGACGCGCTCGCCGCGCTCGATGCGAGCGGTCTTCAGGACACTGCAGCGCTGCGCGCGCTGGCCCACATGGTCGTAGACCGCGACCGCTAGACAAGAACGAACACCACGATCCATGGCCGCTCCGCTGCTCCCCACGCTCCACGATCCGTCCCCCATCCGCCAGTACGACCGGGCCCAGCTCAAGCAGCTGTCCGACGAGGTGCGCGCCTGCGTGCTCGACAACGTCTCGCGCACCGGCGGCCACCTGAGCTCGAACCTCGGCACGGTGGAGCTCACGGTCGCGCTGCACCACGTGTTCAACACGCCGCACGACCGGCTGGTGTGGGACGTGGGCCACCAGACCTATCCGCACAAGATCCTCACGGGCCGGCGCGAGCGCATGCCCACCCTGCGCCAGCTCGGCGGCATCTCGGGCTTTCCGCAGCGCAGCGAGAGCGAGTACGACACCTTCGGCACCGCGCACTCGTCGACCAGCATCTCGGCCGCGCTCGGCATGGCCATGGCCGCCAAGCAGAAGGGCGAGGACCGCTTCACCGTGGCCATCATCGGCGACGGCGCGCTCACGGCCGGCATGGCCTTCGAGGCGCTCAACAACGCGGGCGTGTGCGACTGCCGGCTGATCGTGATCCTCAACGACAACGACATGTCGATCAGTCCGCCGGTGGGCGCGCTCAACCGCTACCTGGCGCAGCTGATGAGCGGCAACTTCTACGCCGCCGCCAAGAACGTGGGCAAGAGCGTGCTGCGCGCCGCGCCGCCGCTGTTCGAGCTGGCCAAGCGCTTCGAGCAGCATGCCAAGGGCATGGTGGTGCCGGCCACGCTGTTCGAGCAGTTCGGCTTCAACTACGTGGGCCCGATCGACGGCCACGACATCGACTCGCTGGTGCCCACGCTCGAGAACCTCAAGCACCTCGAGGGCCCGCAGTTCCTGCACGTGGTGACCAAGAAGGGCCAGGGCTACAAGCTGGCCGAGGCCGATCCCGTGGCCTACCACGGCCCCGGCAAGTTCGATCCGCAGGTCGGGCTGGTCAAGCCCGCGTCGGCGCCCAAGAAGACCTTCACCCAGATCTTCGGCCAGTGGCTGTGCGACACGGCGGCCAAGGACGGCCGGCTGGTCGGCATCACGCCGGCCATGCGCGAAGGCTCGGGGCTGGTCGAGTTCGAGCAACGCTTCCCCGACCGCTACTACGACGTCGGCATCGCCGAGCAGCATGCCGTGACCTTCGCCGCGGGCCTGGCCTGCGAGGGCCTGAAGCCGGTGGTGGCGATCTATTCGACCTTCCTGCAGCGCGGCTACGACCAACTGGTGCACGACGTCGCGATCCAGAACCTGCCGGTGGTGTTCGCGCTCGACCGCGCGGGCCTGGTGGGCGCCGACGGCGCCACGCACGCGGGTGCCTACGACATCCCGTTCCTGCGCTGCATCCCGAACATGAGCATCGCCTGTCCCGCCGACGAGCGCGAGACGCGGCAGCTGCTGACCACCGCCTACGAGCAGGACCACCCGGTGGCCGTGCGCTATCCGCGCGGCGCGGGTGCCGGCGTCGAGCCGCACCTCGCGCTCGACGGGCTGCCCTTCGGCAAGGGCGAGCTGCGCCGCCAGGGCCGACGCATCGCCATCCTGGCCTTCGGCACGCTGCTGTATCCGGCGCTCACGGCCGCCGAGGCGCTCGACGCCACGGTGGCCAACATGCGCTGGGCCAAGCCGCTCGACGTGGAACTGCTGCTCGAAGTGGCGCGCTCGCACGAGGCGCTGGTCACGCTCGAGGAAGGCGCATTGATGGGCGGCGCGGGCAGCGCGGTGCTCGAGGCGCTGCAGGCCGCGGGCGTGCAGGTGCCGGTGCTGCAGCTGGGCCTGCCCGACCGCTTCATCGAGCACGGCGACCCGGCCAAGCTGCTGGCCTCGATCGGGCTCGATGCGCCCGGTATCGAGCAGTCGATCCGGCAACGCTTCGGCGCTGTCGCAGGGTAAACCCCCGCCGCCCGTGTGTAAGGGCGTTTTTACAATCGTCCAGGCCTGTCGACGCACAGGCCTTCAGAACGTGTTCATGGTCTTTTCATGGTGCCCGTTGCCCCGCAAAGCTGGCAGGTGCAAGGCGCAAAGCGCAGCCGGGCTGGTGGCCCGGCGAGCATTTGCAACGCCGCAGATGCCAGCTTTGCGGGGCAACCCGAAGGGCAAGGCAGCAAAGCGCCGCACTCGTCGTTGCGCACCTTGTCCAGGCATCAGCCTGGACGGCGGTGCGCGCCTAGATTGCGACGCTTTGCTGCCTTGCGGGCACCATGAAAAGACCATGAGCACGTTCTAGACTTACAAAAGTCCCCAACGCGGTCACAAGCCGCGTTTCGTTTTTCTTGAAGCACTCGGAGTGAAATCAATGGATCGTCGTTCCCTCATCAAAAACGCCGGCATCGCCGGCGTTCTGGCTGCCGGCATCGCGCCTGCCGTTCATGCGCAGGCCGCGGTGCGCTGGCGCCTGGCGTCGAGCTTCCCTCGTTCGCTCGACACCATCTTCGGCAGTGCCGAAATGCTTTCGAAGACGGTCAAGGCCCTGTCGGGCGGCAAGTTCGAGATCTCCGCGCACCCCGCGGGCGAACTGATGCCCGCGTTCGGCGTGGTCGACGCGCTGCAGGGCGACACTCTGGAAATGGCCCAGACCGCGGCCTACTACTTCACCGGCAAGGACCCGATCTTCGCCTTCAGCTGCGCGGTGCCCTTCGGCCTGACCGCCCGCCAGACCGATTCGTGGAAAGAGTACGGCAACGGCCGCAAGCTGCTCGACGCCTTCTTCGCCAACTACAACTTCCGCACCGCCAGCGCCGGCAACACCGGCACGCAGATGGGCGGCTGGTACCGCAAGGAAATCAAGACCGTCGAGGACCTCAAGGGCCTGAAGATGCGCATGGGCGGCGGCGTGTTCGGCGAGGCGATGGCCAAGCTGGGCGTGGTGTCGCAGAACATGCCCGCCGGCGACGTGTACCAGGCGCTCGAGAAGGGCACGCTGGACGCGGCCGAATTCGTCGGCCCGCACGACGACGAGAAGCTGGGCTTCAACAAGGTCGCTCCCTACTACTACTACCCTGGCTGGTGGGAAGGCGGCGCCGACCTCGAGTTCTTCATCAACAACAAGGCCTACGCCAAGCTGTCGGACGAGAACAAGGCCATCCTCGACGCGGCCACCAAGGTGGCGGCGCGCGACATGATCGCCAAGTACGACGCCTACAACCCGATCGCCCTGAAGAAGCTGGTGGCCGCCAAGACCCAGCTCAAGGCGTTCCCGAAGGCCGTGATGGATGCCGGCTTCAAGGCCTCGATGGACACCTTCGCCGAGCACGAGGCGAAGTCGCCCGAGTTCAAGAAGATCCACCAGGACATGCGCACCTTCCAGCGTGACCAGATCCTGTGGAACCGCTTCTCGGAGTACCCGTTCAACCAGTACATGAACTCGGTCAAGATCTGAGTTCCACGGCCGGGAGGGCGCCAGCCCTTTCCGGACCGGGCCAAGAAAAAGGCCGGCCACTCGCGAGAGTGGCCGGCCTTTTTCTTGGAAGGGCGCCCCGGAGGGCGCCGCCCGCGCGTCAGGGCTTCTTGTCGCCCTGCTTGAGCGCGTCTTCCATCGCCTTGAGCGGATCGCTCTCGGCCGGCTCGGCCGGCGGCGTGGGCGTTTCCGCGCCCTGCGGCGCGCCGGCATCGGGCGTGCTTCCCGGCGCCGCGTCGGGCGAGGCCGGCTGGTCGTTGCCGTAGGGTTCGGAGGACGGGGCGCCGTCTTCCGACTTCAGGCTGTCGCGCATCTGCGCGCCGATGTCCTCGAGGTTGACGTTGACCTCCTTGTCGAGGCTGCCGGTCACCAGTTGCGGGAAGGCGATCAGGATGCCCACCATCGTCAGCTGGATCAGCACGAAGGGGATCGCGCCCTTGTAGATCTGCATCGTGGTCACGGGCTCCATGACCTTCTGCGTCACGCGGTCCACGTACTGCTTCTCGGGCGCGACCGAGCGCAGGAAGAACAGCGCGAAGCCGAAGGGCGGATGCATGAACGAGGTCTGCATGTTCACCGCCAGCAGCACGCCGAACCAGATCAGGTCGATGCCCAGCTTGTGGGCCACCGGCGCCAGCAGCGGCACCACGATGAACGAGAGCTCGAAGTAGTCGAGGAAGAAGGCCAGGAAGAACACCAGCACGTTCACCGCGATCAGGAAGCCCACCGGACCGCCGGGCAGCGCCGACAGCAGGTGCTCGACCCAGATCGGGCCGTCGGCGGCCTGGAACACCAGGCTGAAGACCGTGGCGCCGATCAGGATGAACATCACGAAGCTCGAGAGCTTGGTGGTCGAGGCCAGGCCCTGCTTGAGCAGGGTCATGTTCATGCGCCCGCGCAGCCAGGCCATGATCAGCGCGCCCATCGCGCCCATCGCGCCGCCTTCGGTCGGCGTGGCCACGCCCAGGAAGATGGTGCCCAGCACCAGGAAGATCAGCAGCAGCGGCGGGATCAGCACGAAGGTGACTCGCTCGGCCAGTCGCGACAGCAGGTTGAGCTTCAGGCCCTTGTTGACCAGCGCGATCACCAGCGCGACGAACACGCCGCCGCACATGGCGACCACGACCTTCTCGTCGGTGGCCACCGAGGTCACTTCCTGGCCCTGGAACCAGGTGTGCACGGCCGCCATGTTGCGCGCCAGCACCACCGCCACCACGGCCGAGAGGGCCGTGAGCGCCACCAGCGAGACATAGCCGCCGCTGCCGTTGGGTTCGCGGAAGGTGCGTGCCTCGGGCGGCAGCGCGGGCACCTGCGCGGGCTTGAAGATCGCGAGGAAGACCACGTACAGCACGTACAGGCCCATCAGCATGAAGCCGGGCAGGAAGGCGCCCTTGTACATGTCGCCGACGCTCTTGCCGAGCTGGTCGGCCATGATGATCAGCACCAGCGAGGGCGGGATGATCTGGGCCAGCGTGCCCGAGGCCGCGATGACGCCGCTGGAGAGCCGCCGGTCGTAGCCGTAGCGCAGCATGATCGGCAGCGAGATCAGGCCCATCGAGATGACCGAGGCCGCCACCACGCCGGTGGTGGCCGCCAGCAGCGCGCCGACGAAGATCACGGCCAGCGCCAGGCCGCCGCGCATCGGGCCGAACACCTGGCCGACGGTGTCGAGCAGGTCCTCGGCCATGCCGCTTCGCTCGAGGATCAGCCCCATGAGCGTGAAGAAGGGGACCGCCAGCAGCGTGTCGTTGGCCATGATGCCGATGAGCCGCTGGGGCAGCCAGGCCATCACCGAGGACTGGAACACGCCCAGCTCGATGCCGACCAGGCCGAAGAACAGGCCGCAGGCGCCGAGGCTGAAGGCCACGGGAAAGCCGAGCAGGAGGAAGCAGATCAGCCCCGCGAACATGATCGGGGCGAAGTTGGCGACGATGAATTCCATGATGTGTGTCTGGTGCGCTCAGAGCTGCGGCTTGGGCGATGCGGCGGCCTTGGCGGCATCCGCCTCGGCCTGCACGCGCAGGGCTTCGATGAGTTCGGCCTCGGCCGTCTTGTCGGTCAGGCGGCCCATGGGGTCGGGTCCCTCGCCGCGCAGGAACGCGATGCGCTTGATCAGCTCGGACCAGCCCTGCAGCAGCAGCAGCACGAAGCCCACCGGCAGCGCCGCCCACACCGGCCAGCGGATCAGGCCGCCGGAATTGCCGGACACCTCGCCCGACTGGTACATCTGGACCACCACCGGGACCGAGAGGTAGAGCACCGCCAGGCACAGCGGCGTGAGGAAGAAGGCGAAGCCGATGATGTCGATCCAGACCTGCTTGCGCTTGGACAGGCGGCTGTTGACCACGTCGATGCGCACATGCTCGCGATGCAGCAGCGTGAAGCCCGCGGCGATCAGGAACGACCAGGCGAACAGATACCACTGGACCTCGAGGAACGCGTTCGAGCTGGTGTTGAAGACCTTCCGGACGAGCGCGTTGACGGCGCTGATCACGGTGGCCGCCAGGATGAGCCAGATGGCGTATTTGCCCACTTGGGCATTGAGCCAGTCGATGGCCCGGGACAGCTTGAGCAAGCCTTGCATCACATCTCCATTTTTGTAGTGGAAGCCGCCCCGATACGAATGCACCCGACGCACCGACGTTGTGCGCCGGCGGGTCGGGTGCGGGGAAGCGGGCTGAATTCTAATGAACTACCCCGGGGATTACCTTCAGGGGCTACCCCGGGGGCCATGACCATAATGAGCCATGGCCCAGACACCGCGTCCCGCGTCCGATTCGTCGGTCTCCACGCCCGCCAGCATCGATTCGCCCGACATGCACCGCGCCGGCCGCGAGTTGCTGTCGCTGGCCCTGATCGACGCACGCAACCACACGCTGCACCTGCTGGCGCTCTACGAGCAGGCGCTCGGCTCGGCCGCGCTGCCGGTGCCGCGCGAGCTGCAGGCGCAGGAGGGCATGCAGCCGCCGGTCTGGCTGGCCGGCCATATCGGCTGGTTTGCCGAATGGTGGATCGGGCGCAACACGCAGCGTGCCTTCGGTGCCGACTGCCCGGTGCGGCCGACGCGGCTCGCGGCCATCGACCCCGGCGCCGACGACTGGTGGAATCCGGCCCAGGTCGCGCCCGAGCGCCGCTGGTCGCCCGAGCTGCCGGACCTGGGCCAGACCAAGGCCTACCTGCTCGAGACGCTCGAGAGCACGCTCGAGCTGCTCGACCACGCGGCCGAGACCGATGCGGGCCTGTACTTCTACCGTCTCGCGCTGTTCCACGAGGATCTGCGCGGCGAACAGTTCGTGGTGATGGCACAGACCCTCGGCCTGCCGCTGGGCATCGAGCAGGCGCCCGTGAGCGTGGTGCGCGAGCCGCTGGCGCTGCCGGCCACGCGCTGGGAACTGGGCCGTGGCGAGGCCGGCTTCGCCTTCGCGCAGGAGCGCGGCGCGCATCGCGTCGACGTGCCCGAGTTCGAGATCGATGCCCAGCCGGTCACCTGGAACCAGTTCACCGAATTCGTCGACGACGGCGGCTACGACCGCGAGGAGCTCTGGCATGGCGAGGGCTGGCGCTGGCTGGCCGCGCAGGCCGAGGGGCGGCGCGGGCCGCGCCACGTGGAGCAGATCGGCGCGGCGCGCAGCGCCACCGGCGGCTCGGTGCTGCAGCAGCGCTTCGGCGCCACCGTGCGCGCCGCCGGCCACCACAGCGCGGTGCACCTGAGCTGGTGGGAGGCCGATGCCTGGGCGCGCTGGGCGGGCCGCCGCATCGCGACCGAGGTCGAGTGGGAGATCGCGGCCCACACCGCGGCGCGCCGCGGCTTCCGCTGGGGCGACGTGCACGAATGGACCGCGGGCACGCTGCAGCCCTGGCCCGGCTACCGCGCCGATCCGTGGAGCGGCGGCGGCGAGTTCGATCCCGCCGCGGGCTTCGGCCGCGCGCGCGTGCTGCGCGGGGCCTCGTTCGCCACGCGCGCGCGGCTGCGTTCGATGCGGCGGCGCGGCTTCGCGCTGCCGCAGCGCGACGACGGCTTCCTGGGGTTCAGGACCTGCGCGCTGTAGCCGGCGCGGCCTTCAGTTCATCCGCTGCAGCTGCACGTCGGTGACGGCCACGCTGCCCGAGGCCTTCGGAAAGCGCAGCGTGACCTGCCGGATGTGCGCGAGGTCCACGCCATGCAGCGCGAAGGCCTTCAGCGGAACCGCCACCATGTTGAGCAGCGGCCGCGTGGTGCCGGTGTCGGCATAGATCGCGTCCCCGGGCGCGTCGACCAAAGGGATCGCGCCATCGGGCTTGCGCGCGATGCCATAGAGCGCATCGCTGAAGTCGCTGCCCTTGAGCGCCGCCTTGCGGCCCTGCGTGTCGGTCAGCGCGATCTCGACTTCCTGGCCGATCGGCGCCAGCACGGCGACGCGCACGCTCAGCGTGTCGAAGCCCTGGGCGGAGAGGTCGCCGGTGTCGATGGCCACCACGGGGCCGGGCGCTTCCCACTGCAGTTGGGCCTGATCGGTGATCGACCAGAGCAGCAGGGTTTTCCTGTCGTACGAGGAGGGGTTGTAGAGCTCGCCTTCCTTGAACAGGGCTTCGGCCGGAAGCTGGCTCACGGGATCGGTGCAGGACGCCTCGCGAGCGTTCGGCGCGGCGACGATGGCCAGGAAGCGGCATTGAACGGTCGTCTTGAAGCGCTCGTACGCGGTCGACAGCCCGCTCGCGTTCTTCGCACTGGCATCCGCGTTGCGGAAGTCCTGCAGCAGCTTGCGCTGGGCGGCGGGCTGATGGACCGTCAGCACGACGCGTTCGTCGCAACTGCTTTCACCGGCCGGGCAGCCGGCCGATGGAATCGGGGCCTGGCCTTTCCAGTAGGGCGCGAACTGGAACTCGTCGCCGACGAAGTAGCGCAGGAACGAGGCCATCAGGAACGCGCCGTTGCGGCGCTGGTCGTCGGGGCTCAGGCGCAGCGTGTCGATCTTCCCCGATTGGCAATAGAGCGGGGCAAACTTCTCGGCATCGTCGTCCTCGGACCAATGGTCGTTGTAGAAGTTGTGGTTGGCGCCCCTGACGACCACCTGGTACTTGGGCGCGCTCTCGTCGCTCGCCGTGTTGCGGCTGTCGTCGAAGATCTGCGCGCCGGGCATGTTGTAGACATCGCCGTCGCAGGTGGGCAGCAGGGTGGCGAACGGCACCTGGGTCACGCGCGACAGCTGCCTGGCATTGATCGGCGCCAGCGAGAACACGGCGCGAACGCGGTGCGGCGGCTCGGTGGCCGAAGGCAGGACGACGCCCGATTGCAGCAGGGCCTCGAGCGAGGTCATCTGCGCGAGCCACTTCTCGCTGTCCGCGTTGATCGCGTACGAGAACGTGCTCACATCCCGGAACCTGGCGTTGACTTCCTCGAGCGCGGCCTGCTCGGC
The DNA here is from genome assembly GCF_900115375.1 of Variovorax sp. PDC80. Lineage (NCBI taxonomy): Bacteria > Pseudomonadati > Pseudomonadota > Betaproteobacteria > Burkholderiales > Comamonadaceae > Variovorax > Variovorax sp. PDC80. Next base: position 375,964 of record NZ_FOWG01000009.1, read on the forward strand.
GGCGACCCGTTCCTTCGCCTGCGCCGCCTGCTGCTGCAACTGCTGCAGGGCCTGCGTCAGAGCGTCGATCTTTTCGGGCGAGGCGGGCGGCGACTGGATTTGCGCGGCCAGCAGCGCCGCCTGGGCCATGAACAGCTTCACGGTGATGTCGGTGGCGGCGGCAGTGGCTTCATCGACCCGCTTCTCGGCTTTCTCCTTCTCGGCCTTGGCCAGCGCAACGAGCTCGCGGCTGCGGCGTGCCGTCTCGACGTCCTGGTAGCTGATGCCGATGCGCTGCTTGTTCAGTTCCACCGCGTAGGCGACCGCTTCCGCGCCGCGCGAGTGGCCGACGATGCCCACGCGCTCGAGGTCCAGCTTGCCCTTGAGCTCGGGCATCGCGACACCGTTGAAGAGGCCCGTTGCATTGCCGGCGCGCAGCAGGTCGAGCGTCGTCATGAGCAACTGGCCGCGCGCGAACGCGCCGGCGTCCGAGGCGTTCCAGCTGCTGAGCCCGTTGATCTTTCCCGCGTCGATGGAGAAGGCGACATAGCCGTGCTCGGCCAGGTCCTTCTGCAGGTAGTCGTAGCCCTTGGCATTGTTGAGATCGGAGGAGTCGTGCATGCCATGCAGGAACACCACCACCGGATGGCCGCCGCTGGCCGAGGGCTGGACCTTGGAACGGCCCGGCGTGCCGGCGGGCCCGGCCGGATAGCGCACCGTGCCCTGCAGCGGCACGGTGTAGATCACGTCCTTGTATTGCGCATCGGCCACCGCCGTGGTGCCGAAGCCATAGACCACCTGCGCCGAGGACTGGTAGTCGCCCTTCTCGCCGAACGGCACTGTCGCCGTGAAGCGCGTGATCGCCGTCGGGTCCTGCGGATCGGGCGGGGTGGTCACGGGGATCGTCGGCGCGGGGTCGGCGGTCGTGGTGGGCGTGGTCGGCGGGGCCGTGAGCGACAGCGTGCTGCCGCCGCCGTCGCCGCCTCCGCATCCGCTCGCGAGCGCGAGTGCAAGAACGATCGCGCAGGCTGCCGCCATGCGCATGGAATGCCTTCTTTTCATTTGCTTTCTCCCAAGATTTCTTAAGGATCGAGGCGATGGGCGGCGGGGCCGCAACTCGCCTCTGGCGATGTCGGCATCGCGATAGCCAATGAATCGAAGACGGGGTGTCGACGTTTGTGAGAGTCCGGCGTCTCGCGCTGCGGACTGTGGGTTGCAAGCAATTCACGTGCCCCCGCGTGGCACCTTCCTAGTGCAACCGTGTGGCGATGTAGTCTGTGCGCCTCAGCGCTCGCCGCCGTGCTCGGAGGCCAGCGGCGGCGCCACCTCCTCGAGCGGCTTGCGTTCGGCGTCGGCCGCGTAGCGCAAGGCCAGCAGCCCGGCCACCACCACCAGCACCGCGGCGAAGCAGTAGCCCACCATCACCGCGCCGCGGCTGCCGGTTTCGATCAAGAGGCCGAACAGCACCGGCGCCGCGAAGCCGCCCGCGCCCATGCCGATGGCATAGAAGATCGCGATCGCCATCGCGCGCATCTCGAGCGGGAACACCTCGCTGACCGTGAGATAGGCCGAGCTCGCGGCGGCCGAGGCCAGGAAGAACACGGCCGACCAGCACAGCGCCTGGCTGCGCGCGTCGAGCCAGCCCTGCATGAAGGCCCAGCCGGTGAAGGCCAGGCCCACGCCCGCGAGCACATAGGTCAGCGCGATCATGCGACGCCGGCCCACGCTGTCGAACAGCGGGCCCAGCAGCAGCGGCCCCAGCACGTTGCCGAGCGCGAACGGGAAGATGTAGAGCGCCACGCTGGCCTCGGGCACGGCGTAGAAGCGCGTCAGCACCAGCGCATAGGTGAAGAAGATCGCGTTGTAGAAGAAGGCCTGCGCGATCATCAAGGCGAGCGCGACCACGCTGCGCTGCCGGTAGTGCTGGAGCAGCACGCGCGCCACCTGCCGCATCGGCGGGCTCTCGCGGCGCGCGGCCGTGTAGTCGACGTAACTGCGCGGCGCGGGCAGCGGGCCGTGCTGCGCCGAGACCTCGGCCTCGATCTGGTCGACGATCCGCCTGGCTTCGTCGGCGCGGCCGTGCGCGATCAGCCAGCGCGGGCTCTCGGGCACATGGCGCCGCACCAGCAGGATCGCCACCGCGAGCACCGCGCCCAGGCCGAAGCCGGCGCGCCAGCCCCATACCGGGCCGATCACGCGCGTGTCGAGCAGCACCAGGCTCAGCCCGGCACCGAGCGCGGCACCGATCCAGAAGCTGCCGTTGATCGCGAGGTTGACGCGACCGCGCACGCGCGCGGGAATCAACTCGTCGATGGCCGAGTTGATGGCCGCGTACTCGCCGCCGATGCCCAGCCCGGTGACGAAGCGGCACAGCGCGAAGAAGGCGAAGTCGGGAGAGAAGGCCGTAGCCAGCGTGCCGAGCGTGTAGACCACCAGCGTGACCAGGAACAGCTTCTTGCGTCCGAGCCGGTCGGTGAGCCGGCCGAACAGCAGCGCGCCGAGCACGGCGCCGGCCACGTAGATCGAACCCGAGAGGCCGATCTCGCCGGCCGTGAGGCCCAGCGTGTCGGGCCGTTCGAGCACGGCGCCGATCGAGCCCACCAGCGTGACCTCGAGACCGTCGAGCACCCAGGCCACGCCGAGGGCGATCACCACGCGCCAGTGCCAGCGGGACCAGGGCAGGCGGTCGAGGCGGGCGGGGATGTCGCTGCGCAGCACCGTCATGCGCACGATTATGGGAAGCGCGCCGTGCCCCGCTTTGTAGGACCGACGCTGCAATGCGCCGGTCCGATGAACTGCTCGCTCAGGCCGCGACGGCGGCCGATGCCTGCCGGATGCCCATGGCCTCGAGCGTCTCGGCGATGGCGGCGACCGCGCCCGGAATGCCCGCGTCGCCGAAGTGCCCCATGCAGCCCACGCGGAAGGTCTCCACCTGCGTGAGCTTGCCGGGATAGAGGATGTAGCCGCGCCGCTTGACCTCGTTGTAGAAGGTCTTGAAGTCGTAGCGCGGATCGTCGGGCGCATGGAAGGTGACGATGATCGGCGCCTGGATGGCGGGGTCGAGGAAGGCGCGCAGGCCCAGCGCGGCCAGCCCGCCGACCAGCGCCTTGCAGTTGCGCGCATAGCGGCCGCCGCGCGCGGCCAGGCCGCCTTCCTCCACGTACTGCGCGATCGCGGTGTCGAGCGCGGCCACCACGTGGGTGGGCGGCGTGAAGCGCCACTGCGTGGTCTTCTCCATGTAGACCCACTGGTCGTACAGGTCCAGGCTCAGCGAGGGGCTGTGGCCTTCGCATTGCTCGAGCGTGCTGCGCCTGACGATCACCAAGCCCATGCCCGGCACGCCCTCGAGGCACTTGCCCGAGGCCGCGACCACGGCGTCGAACGGCGTCTTGCGCGCGTCGATCTCGAGCGCGCCGAAGGAGCTCATGGCGTCGACGATCAGGCCGCGCCCGTGTTTGGCCACCACCAGCGCGATCTCGTGCAGCGGGTTGAGCACGCCGGCGCCGGTCTCGCAGTGCACCACCGCGACATGGGTGATGCCGGGGTCGGCCGCGAGGGCGCGGTCCACGTCGGCGGGCGAGATCTGCTTTTCTTCCGTGTAGTCGATGGTGGTGAGCTTGCGGCCCAGCACCTTGCAGATCTTCGCGAGGCGCTGGCAGTAGGCGCCGTTGCTCGGCACCAGCACGTGGCCGTCGCGCGGCACCACGGTGCCGATGGCGGCCTCGACCGAGAAGGTGCCACTGCCCTGCAGCGGCACGCATTCGTGCGTGCCCGTGCCGTGCACGATCTCCAGCACCTGGCGGCGGATGCGCGCGGTGATCTGGTTGAAGTCGCCGTCCCACGAACCCCAGTCGCGCAGCATCGCCTGGCGCGTGCGCTCGGACGTGGTCAGGGGGCCGGGGGTGAGCAGGATCGGATGCGGGGCTTGACTCATGGTGTCTCCAGGCAGGGAAGGGGAATGAGGTGGGGCCGTTCAGCCGCGGCCCAGGTTGCGCCAGGCCTGCGTGCGCGCGAGCAGCACGCGCGTGAGCAGCGCATAGGCGATGCACACCAGCGTCGAGGTCACCACGATCAGGCTGGCCAGCGCGGCGGCCGGGCCGATGTCGCCGGCGTCGTCCATGTGCATGATCGCGACCGACGCGAGGATGGTCTCGGGCGTGTAGAGGAAGATGGCGCACGACAGGCTGGCCATCGACACCACGAAGAAGTAGCGCCCGATGTCGAGGATGGCCGGCAGGCAAACCGGCACCGTGACGCGCAGGAAGGTCTTGAAGAACGGCACCTTGAGCGAGGCCGAGACGGCCTCGAACTCATTGTCGATCTGCTTGAGCGCGGTGACGGCCGTGAGGTGGCTCGAGGTGTAGTAGTGCACCACCATCGACACGATCAGGATCGCCATCGTCTGGTAGAGGAAGTTCAGCGGATTGGCCGGATGGTTGAAGAACATCACGTAGCCCAGGCCCAGCACCAGGCCCGGCACCGCCATCGACAGCACGGCCATCAGGTGCATGCCCTTGCGCATCAGGCCGAGGCCGCGCGTCTTCTCGATCAGGTAGGCGCCCGTGAACACGATCAGCGAGCCGGCCACCGCGGTGGCCATGGCCACCAGCAGGCTGTTGCCGTAGGCCGCGGCCATGTCGCTCTCGACCAGCACGAAGTGGTAGTGCTTGAGCGTGAACGACTGGTCGTAGGGCCACAGCGCGATCAGCGAGGTGTAGACCGCCATGCCGATGGTGGCCAGCAGGAAGGCGCAAACCACGGTGCAGAACAGCGTGAGCAGCGTGTCGGCCACGCGCCGGTGCTTCGGGCTGTAGGGCACCGAGCGAGCCGTGAGCTGCGCCTTGAGCTTGCGCCGCACCACGTAGTCGATGACGAAGGAGACGATCGACGGCAGCAGGAGCAGCATGCCGACCACCGCGCCGATCGAGAAGTTGTGCTGACCGACCACCTGCTTGAAGACGTCGACCGACAGCACGTTGAAGTTGCCGCCGATCACCTTGGGCGCGCCGAAGTCGCTGACCACGTAGGTGAAGACCACCGTGGCCGCGCTGATCAGACCGTACTTGCACGAGGGCAGGGTGATGGTCATGAACTGGCGCAGCGGTCGCGTGCGCAGCGCGGTGGCGGCCTCGTAGAGCCGGCCATCGGCCAGCGACAGGGCAGTGACCAGGATCATCAGCGCATGCGGGAAGGTGTTGTAGACCTCGGCCAGGATGATCCCGGGCGCGCCGTAGATCGAGGTGCCGCCCAGCAGGAACTTGAGCGCGCCCTGGTTGCCGAACCATTGCACGAAGGAGATCGCCGACAGCAGCGAGGGCGCGAGCAGCGGGATCAGCGCGATGAGCCGGAACACGGCCTTCAGCGGCGCCGGCATGCGGCTGCGCGTGAGCGCGTAGGCGAACACGAAGGCCGTGGGCACCGAGATCGCCACCACCGCGGCCGCGACCCAGACCGAGTTCCAGGCGGCGCGCAGCAGGCTCGGCGTCTGGAAGTAGGTGATGAAATGGGCCAGGCCGACGAAGCGGCCGTCCTTGTCCTGCACCGCGTGCGCGAGGATGGTGAGCAGCGGCGCGACCAGGAACACGAACAGCATCGCCATCACGACGCACAGCACGGCGCGCGCGATGGTCTCGTCGCGGCTCCAGCGCAGGGCGGGTCGCGTGCTCATGGCCGGCTTGGCGGCGAGGGGATGGACCAGCGTGTTCATGGCGACGAGGCGCGCGCGGCGGAGAAGGCGCGGATGCGGTTGGCGCGCAGCGCGATGTCGACCGTGTGGCCCTCGCGGATGCCGAGGTCGTGCAGCTGGTTGAGCGAGAAGTGCAGGCCGAGCGTCTGGCCGTGCAGCGCATCGGCCGTCACCTCGGCGATGCACAGGCCGCCGAGGAACTCGACCTTGGTGACCATGGCCTGCAGCCGGTTGGCCGTGTCCTCGCGCAGGTGCTCGACCGCGCGGTCCTCGGGCCGCAGGTAGAGGTTGACCGCTTCGCCGGGCTCGAAGGCGCCGTCGCAGGCATCGCACTGCAGCTCCATGTCGCCGACCTGGAAGCGGTGGTTGCCCAGCGCCACCGAGCGCAGCACGTTGACCTTGCCGACGAAGTCCGCCACGAAGGGCGTGGCCGGCTGCTCGTAGACCTCCATCGGCGTGCCAACCTGCTCGATCACGCCGTGGTTCATGACCACGATGCGGTCGGCCATCGACAGCGCCTCTTCCTGGTCGTGCGTGACCATGATGGTGGTGATGCCGACCTGCTTCTGCAGCCGGCGGATCTCGCCGCGCAGGCGGATGCGCTCGAGCGCGTCGAGCGCCGACAGCGGCTCGTCGAGCAGCAGCAGGCCGGGCCGGGTGGCGAGCGCGCGCGCCAGCGCCACGCGCTGCTGCTGGCCGCCCGAGAGCTGGCTCGGGTACTTGGCGCCCGAGGTCGGCAGGCCGACCAGCTTGAGCAGCTCGTCGACGCGCGCCTTGACCTCGGCGCGCCGGGCGCGGCCGTTGACCAGCCCGTAGCCGATGTTCTCGGCGATCGTGAGGTTGGGGAACAGGGCATAGGACTGGAACACGATGCCGTAGTCGCGCCGGTCGGGCGGCAGCCACGAGACGTCCTTGCCGTTCTGCAGGATCTGGCCGGAGGTCTGGGTCTCCAGCCCCGCGATGATGCGCAGCAGCGTGGTCTTGCCGCAGCCCGAGGGGCCGAGGAAGCACAGCATCTCGCCGGGGTTGACGCGCAGGTGCACGTCGCGCAGCGCGCTGAAGGTCTCGAAGTCCTTGCGGACCCCGATGACCTCGAGCGCCGCGGCGCCGCTCGCGGGCCGCCGGCCGGCCATGAACGGGGTGTCGGTCATATCCATTGTTCGCACTCGTCGTTGGCGGACGCGCGGGACGCGCGTCCGCGGGTTGAAGAAGGACAGAAAGACAGCGGCCGATCGGACTTTTTCGCGGGACACCGCGGAACCGGCTTCGCCGGGCCGCCGGTGTCGCCCCCGGTAGGGGGTTGGCGAAGCGACACGAAGTGCGCGCAGCCTGGGGGCGAGCCTATTTAGCTTCGGCCTTGCCTTCGTAGCGCTTGCTCCACTCGGCCAGGATGCGTTCGCGGTTCTTGGCGGCCCAGTTCAGGTCGTTTTTCGCGAGCAGCTTCTCGTAGTTGTCGGGAATGCCCTCGAGCTTCGAGACCACGCCGGGGTAGGCCACCACGGCCCACCAGCGCGCGCTGATCTGGTTGGCCTCCTTGCTCGCCATCCAGTCGGCGAAGCGCCTGGCCTGCTCGAGCTTGGTGCTGGTCTTCATGAGGCTGGTGGCCTCGATGTCCCAGCCCAGGCCTTCCTTCGGAAAGATCAGGTCGACCGGGGCGCCCGACTTCTTGACCTGGTGGGCGCGGAACTCGAACGAGATGCCGATCGGGAACTCGCCCGCGCCGGCCTGCTTGCAGGGCTTGGAGCCCGAGTGCACGTACTGCGCGATGTTCTGGTGCAGCGCGTCCATGTACTTCCAGCCCTCGGCATCGCCCCACATCTGCAGCCACGAGGACACGTCGAGGTAGCCGGTGCCGCTGGAGGCCGGGTGCGGCATCGAGATGGCGCCCTTGTAGACCGGCTTGGCCAGGTCCTTCCAGCTCTCGGGCTTGGGCAGGCCGAGCTTCTGGGCCTCGACCCGGTTGAAGCAGATGGTGGCGGCCCAGACGTCCATGCCGACCCAGGCCGGCGGGCGCGCGGCATCGGAGTAGGCGGGGTTCAGTTCCTTGAAGCCCTTGGGCTCGTAGGGCAGCAGCATGCCTTCCTGCTGTAGCAGCGCGAGGCTGCTGGCGGCCAGGCCGGCCACCACGTCGGCCTGCGGATTGGCTTTCTCGGCCAGCAGCTTGGCGGTGACGATGCCGGTGGAGTCGCGCACCCACTTCACCTCGATGTCGGGATTGGCCTTCTCGAAGGCGTCCTTGTAGAGCTTCATGGCATCGGTCTCGAGCGCGGTGTAGACCAGGAGCGAGGTCTTCTGCGCCCAGGCGGCGCCGCTGGCCGCGAGGCCGAGCGCCGCGGCGCACAGGACGGCCGCGAGACGGCGCGAGCTTGGTTTCATCGTCATCTGTTTCTCCTGAGAGGGCTTGCTGTCACGGAAGGGTGAGTGGCGGGCGTCCGGGGCCTGGCGGCCGGGATCCGGTGGAGGCAATGTAGATTGCAGACTTAAGACTGTCAATAAAAAATTGTTGACAGTTTTCAATCCGAGGCCGGAGAATGCGTTCCATGGTCACCAGCAATCCCTCCTCCGCCCTCGCGTTCCTCCAGTCCAGCTCGCTGCCGATGCTGATGCAGGAGGAGATCGAGCGATTGATCATGACGGGCGAGCTCCCGGTGGGCAGCCGCATCAACGAGAGCGAGCTCTCGCAGCGCTTCAACACCAGCCGCGGCCCGATCCGCGAGGCGCTGCGCGCGCTGGAGGAGGCGGGCCTGGTGCGCAACGAGAAGAACCGCGGCGTCTTCGTGCGCGAGATCGCGTTCGAGGAGGCCGACGAGATCTACGAACTGCGCGAGGCGCTGGAGGAAATCATCGGCCGCCGCGTGGCGCTGGCGATCAAGCCCGATGCCGTCGAGCGGCTGCGCGCCATGCTCGACGCCATGCGCTCGGCGGCCCAGGCGCAGGACGTGGAGCAGTACGCGCAACTCAACCTGCAGTTCCACGAGATCCTGCTCGACACCGCGGGCAGCAAGAAGCTGACCGAGACCTACAAGCGCCTCGTGAAGGAACTGCACCTGTTCCGCATGCGCGCGCTCGACAGCGGCGGCGGCCTGCGGGTCTCGGCCGACGAGCACCGCGACATCGTCGAGGCCATCGCCAGCGGCGACCCCGACATCGCGGGCCGCGCGCTGCGCCAGCACGTCGCGGGCAGCCGCGCGCGCATGCACAAGGCCTTCGGCCGCGCCGATGCCGAAGCCGCCACCACGAACAACCCACCCCAAAAGGAAGTCTGAAATGACACCGGAGACCCTCGAAGTCAATGCCAGGAGCTACCGCTGGATGGCGCGCCCGATCGTGGTCGTGTGCGTGGACGGCTGCGAGCCGGCCTACCTCGACGCGGCCATCGCCGCCGGCGTGGCGCCGTACATCGGGCGCATGCGAAAGGAGGGGGCCGACCTGCTCGCCGATTGCGTCGTGCCGTCCTTCACCAACCCGAACAACCTGTCGATCGTGACCGGCGCGCCGCCCGCGGTGCATGGCATCTGCGGCAACTACTTCTTCGACCGCGAGCTGGGCCAGGAAGTGATGATGAACGACCCCAAGTACCTGCGCGCCGGCACCGTGCTGGCTGCCTTCGCCGACGCGGGCGCCAAGCTGGCCGTGGTCACGGCCAAGGACAAGCTGCGCAAGCTGCTGGGCCACCGCATGAAGGGCATCTGCTTCTCGTCCGAGAAGTCGGACCAGGTGACGATGGAGGAGAACGGCATCGACGACGTGCTCGGCATGGTCGGCATGCCGGTGCCCTCGGTCTACAGCGCCGAGCTCTCCGAGTTCGTGTTCGCGGCCGGCGTGAAGCTCATGGAGTCGCGCCGCCCCGACCTCATGTACCTGTCGACCACCGACTACGTGCAGCACAAGGCCGCGCCCGGCAGCGAACAGGCCAATGCCTTCTACGCGATGATGGACCGCTACCTGGCGCAGCTCGATGCGCTCGGCGCCACCATCGTGCTGACCGCCGACCACGGCATGAACGACAAGCACGGCGCCGACGGCTCGCCCAACGTCATCTACCTGCAGGACGTGCTCGACGGCTGGTACGGCGCCGGCACCGCGCGCGTGATCCTGCCGATCACCGATCCCTACGTGGTGCACCACGGTGCGCTCGGCTCCTTCGCCACCGTCTACGCGCCCGACGAGGCCAGCGTGCCGGGCTGGATCGAGCGCATCCGGCAGGTGCCGGGCATGGAGTCAGTGCTGTCGCGCAAGGAGGCGGCGCAGCGCTTCGAGTTGCCGCCCGACCGCATCGGCGACATCGTGGTCGTGAGCGAGAAGAACACCGTGATCGGCACCGCGGCCAGCCGCCACGACCTGTCGGCGCTCGAGGTGCCGCTGCGCTCGCACGGCGGCGTGTCGGAGCAGCGCGTGCCGCTGATCTGCAACCGCCCGGTGGCGGGCATCGCCGCTGGCCGCCGCCTGCGCAACTTCGATGCGCTCGACATCGCGCTGAATCACGCCCAGTAACCGACCGCCGGAGCACCCATGAGCCAAGCCACGCTGAAGCCAGGCACCATCCACCGCGAAGCCCTGCGCATCGCCGGCGAGCGCGTCTACCGCGACCGCACGATCGAGGTCACCTACCCCTACACCGGCGAGGTGATCGCCACCGTGCCCAAGGCCACGCTCGACGACGTGCGCAACGCGCTGCGCATCGCGCGCGACTACAAGCCCACGCTCACGCGCTACGAGCGCTACAAGATCCTGATGCGCGCGGGCGAGATCATCGCCTCGCGCCTCGACGAGATCTCGCGCACCATCACGCTCGAATCGGGCCTGTCGCGCAAGGACTCGCTCTACGAGGTGGGCCGCGCCTCCGACGTGCTGCTGTTCGCCGCCAACCAGGCGCTGGTCGACGATGGCCAGGTGTTCTCGTGCGACCTCACGCACCACGGCAAGAGCCGCAAGGTCTACACGCTGCGCGAGCCGCTGCAGGGCGCGATCACGGCCATCACGCCGTTCAACCATCCGCTCAACCAGGTGATCCACAAGGTGGCGCCGGCCATCGCCACCAACAACCGCATCGTGCTCAAGCCCAGCGAGAAGACGCCGCTGGCGGCCTTCCTGCTGGCCGACATCCTCTACGAGGCCGGCCTGCCGCCGCCGATGCTGTCGGTGCTCACGGGCGACCCGCGCGAGATCGCCGACGAGCTGCTGACCAATGCCGACGTCGACCTCGTCACCTTCACCGGTGGCGTGCCGATCGGCAAGTACATCGCGGCCAAGGCGGTCTACAAGCGCCAGATCCTCGAGCTCGGCGGCAACGACCCGATCATCGTGATGGACGATGCCGACATCGAGGAAGCGGCCACGCTCGCGGCCAGCGGCTCGTACAAGAACTCGGGCCAGCGCTGCACCGCGATCAAGCGCATGCTGGTGCACGAATCGGTGGCCGACCAGTTCGTCGAGCTGCTGGTGGCCAAGACCCGCGCATTGAAGTACGGCGATCCGATGGATCCCGACACCGACATGGGCACGGTGATCGACGAAGCCGCCGCGAAGCAGTTCGAGGGCGTGGTCAACGAGGCCATCGCGGCCGGCGCGAAGCTGCTGTACGGCAACGAGCGTCGCGGCGCGCTGTATTCGCCGACGGTGCTCGACCGCGTCGACCCCGGGATGACGGTGGCCAAGCACGAGACCTTCGGTCCCGTGTCGCCGGTGATCCGCTTCAAGACCATCGACGAGGCGATCCGCATCTCGAACGGCACGGCCTACGGCCTGTCGTCGTCGATCTGCACCAACCGGCTCGACCACATCACGCGCTTCATCCGCGAGCTCAACGTCGGCAGCGTCAACGTGCGCGAGGTGCCGGGCTACCGGCTCGAACTCACGCCCTTCGGCGGCATCAAGGACTCGGGCCTGGGCTACAAGGAAGGTGTGCTCGAGGCGATGAAGAGCTTCACCAACACCAAGACCTACTCGCTGCCCTGGTAACCATGAGCCTGAGCCTTCCCGACATCGTCGGCCTGTTCGAAACCAAGGGCCATGCCCAGTACGACGGCGAGCCCGTCACCCAGCTCGAGCATGCGCTGCAATCGGCGCACCTGGCCGAGCAGGAGGGGGCGGACAGCGCGCTGATCGCCGCCTCGCTGCTGCACGACCTGGGCCACCTGCTGCACGACTTCGGCGGCACGCCGACGCAGCAGGGGCTCGACGACCTGCACCAGTACCGCTGCCTGCCGTTCCTGCGCGCGCTGTTCGGTCCGGCCACGCTGGAACCGATCCGGCTGCACGTCGATGCCAAGCGCTTCCTGTGCGCGCGCGAGCCCGGCTACCTCGAGGCACTGTCGCCCGATTCGCAGCGCAGCCTGCAGCTGCAGGGCGGCGTGTTCGATTCGGCGCAGGCCAGTGCCTTCGAGGCGCTGCCTTACGCGAAGGACGCGGTGCGGCTGCGGCGCTGGGACGACACGGCCAAGTGCGCCGACGCGAAGACGCCGGACCTCGCGCATTACGTGCGGCACCTGGAGGCTGCGTTGAAGCCCACCGCCATCGCCGCATGAGCGCTGCGCCACCGGTCGTGCTGGCGCGCCGGCCGGCCACGCAGGAAGACGTGCCCTTCCTGCTCGCGCTGCGGCAGCGCACGATGAACGGCCACGTGGTGGCCTCGGGCGCCGAGGTCAGCGACGCGCACCACATGGCGCGGCTGATGCACCGCTTCGAATGCGCCGAGCTGCTGCTGCACGAGGGCGAGCCGGTCGGCCTGCTCAAGGTGTCGCGCGATCCGCACGAATGGGTGCTGATCCAGATCCAGCTCGCGCCGGGCTATCAGGGCGGCGGCATCGGCACCCGGTTGCTGGCCGAGATCGTCGCCGAGGCCGGGCGCGCCGGCGTGGACCTCACGCTCAGCGTGCTCAAGGCGAATCCGGCCCGCGCGCTCTATGTGCGCTTCGGCTTCCTCGTCGAGCGCGAGTCCGAGTTTTCCTACGAGATGCGGCGCAAGCCCTGACCACTTCACGGAGCCGCCATGCGCCCCTTCTGGATCGAACAGGCTCTCTTCAACGACGGCGACCTCGCGCCCGCGCTGCAGGGCGAATGCGAGGCCGACCTCTGCATCGTCGGCGGCGGCTTCACCGGGCTGTGGACCGCGATCCAGGCCAAGCAGCAAGCGCCCGCGCTCGACATCGTCATCCTCGAGAGCGACCTCTGCGGTGCCGGCGCGAGCGGGCGCAACGGTGGCTGCCTGCTCACCTGGTCGGCCAAGTTCCTGACCCTGCGCCGGCTGTTCGGCGAGGACGAGGCGGTGCGCCTGGTCAAGGCCTCGGAGGCGGCGGTGCAGCACATCGCCGACTTCTGCGCCGCCCACGGCATCGACGCCGAGCTGCGGCAGGACGGCACGCTCTACACCGCCACCTCGCCGGCCCAGGTCGGCACGCTCGATCCGATGATGCGCGCGCTCGAGGCGCGCGGCATCCATTCCTACCGCACGCTGCCGCCCGAGGAAGTGGCGCGGCGCTCGGGCTCCGCGCGCAACCTCGCGGGCGTGTATTCGCCGATCGCGGCCACCGTGCACCCGGGCAAGCTGGTGCGCGGGCTGCGGCGCGTGGCGCTCGCGATGGGCATCCGCATCCACGAGCGCACGCCGATGCTCGATTTCTCCACCGGCCATCCGGTCGTGGTGCGCACGCCGGCCGGCAGCGTGCGCGCGAACAAGATGGTGCTCGCGATGAATGCCTGGATGGCCAGCCGCTTCGCGCAGTTCGAGCGCACCATCGCCATCGTGTCGAGCGACATGGTGATCACCGAGCGTTGCCCCGAGCTGCTCGCGCGCAGCGGCCTGACCGACGGCGTGTCGGTGCTCGATTCGCGCACCTTCGTCTATTACTACCGCAGCACCGCCGATGGCCGCCTCATGCTGGGCAAGGGCGGCAACACCTTCGCCTGGGGCGGGCGCATGGCCAAGGTGTTCGACGAGCGTTCGCCCTACGAGGCCGAGCTCACGCAGGCGCTGCGTTCCTTCTTCCCGGCCCTGAGCGAAACGCCGATCACCGCGAGCTGGAACGGCCCGTCCGACCGCTCGGTCACGGGCTTCCCGTTCTTCGGCCGGCTCGATGGCGCGCCGCACATCTACTACGGCTTCGGCTACTCGGGCAACGGCGTCGGGCCGACCTACATGGGCGGGCAGATCCTGTCGTCGCTGGTGCTCGACCAGGACAACGCCTGGACGCGCAGCCCGATCACGAAGGGGCCGCTCGGCTACTTTCCGCCTGAGCCGGTGCGCTACGTGGGATCGATCGTGGTGCGCAATGCGATCCGCCGCAAGGAACTCGCCGAGGACGAGAACCGGCAACCGTGGCTGGTGGACCGCATGCTCAGCAAGCTCGCCAACGCAGCGGGCAAGGCCGACAAGGCCTGACCCGAGGCGGCGGGCCGGGCGGGCCCGCACGTCATGGCACCCGTCTATGATCCGCGCGCCGCATGGGAGCGGCAGGCATCACAACACGAAGACGAGGAGAAGGCATGACATATTTCAAGGCCGTGCGCCGCCGCACGTTCTGGCTGGGCGCGTTGCTGGCCGTCGCGAGTCTTGTCGGCTGCGGAACGCCGCCGACCTACAAGCTTCGCCCCGTCACCGGCCAGTCGCCGGGGACTTTCTCGCTGGCCCATTCCAAGGTGGTCGAGGACGAGCGCCATGGGACGCGTCATCTGGATGCGGCCAAGAGCATCGTCTACTCCCAGAACTTCGGCGGTGGCGGCGCGGCCCTTGGCCTGCTGCTTGGCCCGTTGGGCGTGGCGGCCAACATCAGCATGATCGACAGCAACACCGAGGCGGACGCCGTGCGCCTGCGAGGCAAGCTGACGCTGGCGCCGCGGGAGCTGTTCCTCGCGGCCGCGACGCAACAGGGCCTGGAGGTCGTGGACGATGCCGCGGCCGGCGCGGCGGGCCGCACGCTGGCCACGCCCTACCTGTTCGTGAGCAAGACCGACAACGACCGCCTGCTGACCGCGGCGGCGGTGCGGCTGGAGTACGGGCAGGGCGCCGACCAGTGGTCGGGCGTCTACATGTACCAACTGCCTTCGTCGTACCAGTTGGACGACCTGGCCCGCCTCACGCCCGAGATGCAGGCCCGGCTGGGCACGGAGGCGGCCCAGGGCTTCTCGGCGCTCGCGGCCTTCATCGCGAAGGAAGCGCCGCAGCAGGACGGCCAGGCCAAGGGCGGGACCGAGAAAGACTTCAGCTACAAGTCGGATCTGCTGACGCCCCGCATCGAGATCGAGATGAATGGCCGGTTCATCGCGCGGTCCGGCGACCTGATCTGGTTCAGGAGCTTCGGCGGCGTGTATGCCGTGCGCACCTCGAACATCAAGGTCATGTCGGGCGGAGTCTGATCAGTTGGTTTCCGCCAGCGCGTCGCCCAGCGCATTGATCATGCGATCGATCTCGGCCTTCTCCGAGATGAACGGCGGCGCGAGCTGGATCGTGTCGCCGCCGTAGCGCACGTAGAAGCCCTTCTTCCAGCAGTTCATCGCGATCTCGTAGGGACGGCGCGCCGGTTCGCCCGGCAGCGCGGCGATGGTGAGGCCGGCCGCGAGGCCGAAGTTGCGGATGTCGGTCACGTGCTTGCTGCCCTTGAGGCTGTGCACGGCGTTCTCGAAATGCGGCGCCAGCGCCTTCGCGCGCGCGGGCATGTCTTCCTTCTGCAGCACGTCGAGCGCGGCGATGCCGGCGGCGCAGGCCACCGGGTGGGCCGAGTAGGTGTAGCCGTGCGGGAACTCGAGCATGTAGTCGGGGCCGCCCGCGGCCATGAAAGTGTCGTAGATCTCCTTGCTGGCGATCACGGCGCCCAGCGGCTGCGCGCCGTTGGTGATCTGCTTGGCGGCGTTCATGATGTCGGGCACCACGCCGAAGGCATCGGCGCCGGTGAGGGTGCCGCAGCGGCCGAAGCCGGTGATGACCTCGTCGAAGATCAAGAGGATGTTGTGCGCGGTGCAGATGTCGCGCAGGCGTTTCAGGTAGCCCTGCGGCGGGATCACCACGCCGGCCGAACCCGCGAAGGGCTCGACGATGACGGCCGCGATGTTCGAGGCGTCGTGCAGCGCGATCAGGTCGAGCAGGCGGTCGGCCAGCTCGGCGCCGTTCTCGGGCATGCCGCGCGTGAAGGCATTGGCCGCGAGCTGGGTGTGGGGCAGATGGTCGGCCTCGACGCCCTGGCCGAACAGCTTGCGGTTGGCGCCGATGCCGCCGACCGAGATGCCGCCGAAGTTGACGCCGTGGTAGCCCTTCTCGCGCCCGATCAGCCGGGTCTTGCTGGCCTGGCCCTTGGCGCGCCAGTAGGCGCGCGCCATCTTGAGCGAGGTGTCGGCGGCCTCGGAGCCCGAGCCGGTGAAGAAGACGTAGTCGAGGCCCGCGGGCGTGAGTTCCTTGAGCTTGTTGGCGAGCTCGAAGGACAGCGGATGGCCGAACTGGAAGGCCGGCGAATAGTCGAGCCTGGCGATCTGGCGGCTCACCGCCTCGGTGATCTCGGGGCGGCCGTGGCCCAGGCCCGAGCACCACAGGCCCGAGAGGCCGTCGAAGATCTTGCGGCCTTCGTGGTCGGTGAAGTAGGCGCCCTTGGCCTCGACGATCAGGCGCGGGTCGGCCTTGAACTGGCGGTTGGCGGTGTAGGGCATCCAGTGCGCCTCGAGCCAGGCGGCATCGGTGCGCGGGGCCGGGTTGGCGAGGTCGGGCGTGGCGAGGGTCATGGGTGCGTCCAGGTTGGGTGGGAAAGCTGACGCGTCGATTGTTGGCAAGCCGTTCAGTGTGGAGAATGGCGCAATATCAATGTTCACTTGACGATCCATGCAAGTAAAAGAAGGCGCTTCCACGGCCCGCAGCCGTGCCGTGCTGGGCCAGCTAAGCGACATGGACCTGCGCCTGCTCAAGGTATTCAAGAGCGTGGTCGATTGCGGCGGCATGGCGGCGGCCGAGCTCGAGCTCAATATCGGCACCTCGACCGTGAGCCGCCACGTGAAGGACCTCGAGACCCGGCTCGGCCTGGTGCTGTGCCGGCGCGGCCGGGCCGGCTTCGCGCTCACGGCCGAGGGCCAGCGCGTCTACGACGAGACGCTGCGGCTGCTGGCTTCGGTCGACGCCTTCCGCGGCAGCATCGACGACATCCACAACCGCATGGGCGGCCAGCTCGAGGTGGCGCTGTTCGACAAGACCGCGACCAATCCGCAGGCGCGCATCGGCGAGGCGATCGCGCGCTTCGCCGAAGTGGCGCCCGAGGTCAGCCTGGCGGTGCACGTGGGTTCGATCAACGCGATCGAGCAGGGCGTGCTCGAGGGCCATTTCCAGATCGGCATCATCCCGGCGCACCGCAGCTCGAAGAGCCTGGTCTACGAGGAACTGTTCGGCGAGACCATGCTGCTGTACTGCGGCCGCGGCCATCCGCTGTTCGAGGCCAGCCATGCGAAGCTCACCTGGCCGAAGCTGCGCGAGCACCATTTCGCGGGCCTGGGCTACCACTCGCCCAACATGGAGCTGAGCCACCGCGCGCAGCTCTCGCGCAAGGCCACGGGCTTCGACCAGGAGGCGATCGCCACGCTCATCCTGTCGGGGCGCTTCCTGGGCTTCCTGCCCGACCACTATGCGCAGGTGTTCGAGCAGCGCGGGCTGATGCGCCCGGTGCTGCCCGAGCGCTTCCATTACGAATGTCGCTTCGTGAGCCTGCTGCGGCGTTCGCCGAAGCCTTCGCGCGCGGTGCTGGCGTTCCAGGCCTGCCTCACGGCGGCGCACCGCGGGCGCTAGCCGAACCGTTCAGGCTGAGCTTGTCGAAGCCCTGCGCGGCGCTTCGATCCTTCGACAAGCTCAGGACAGGCCGAGCTCAGCGCGAACGGATTTCCGTCGCCGCTCAGCGCTGGGCGTTGGGCACGAGAAGATGCTTGGCGCCGATGTGCGCCTCCATCTCGTGCATGTGCTGCTCGGCGTCGACCATGTGCTCGCTCATCAGCCGGCGCACCGTCTCGGCGTCCTCCTTGCGGTAGGCCGCCAGCAGCTGCGTGTGGTAGTCGACGTTGGCCTCGCCGAAGTGGTGGTGGTCGAGCGCCTTCTTGTAGACCACGAGGTCGCGCAGCAGGTCGTTGAGGAAGCGGCACATGAAGGACAGCACCGGGTTGGGGCAGGCCTCGGCCAGGATGGTGTGGAAGGCCAGCTCGGCCTCGCGCTGGATGCGCTGCTCGTCCTCGGAGGTCGGCTCCTTCGTGCACAGGCGCACGTTCTCCTCGAGCCGCTCGAACATCCCGGGCGTGAGCCGGCCCACCACGCTGACCGCGAGCTCGGGCTCGAGCGCCTTGCGCAGCTGGTAGATGTGGTGGCCGTCGAGGTGGTGGAAGTGCAGGAAGTTGCGTAGCGGCTCGGACGCATGCTCGACCGACACCTGCTGCAGGTAGGCGCCGCCGCCGGGCCCGGTGCGGATCGAGATCAGGCCGCTGACCTCGAGCGCCTTGAGCGCCTCGCGCACCGTGCTCTTCGAATAGCCGAACAGCTCGATCAGTTCCTTCTCGTTCGGCAGCCGGTCGCCGGGCTGCTTGCGCTCGGCCACGATCCAGCGCTTCACGTCCTCGACGATGACGTCCGAGAGCTTTTGTCGCTTCGGGCGGTGTTGCCCCACTGTCATGCCCACGCTCGATATCCCTCGGGAGATGCGCGGAATGCGCAACAGCGGGCGATCTTACCCAGCGGTACTGGGTGCATCGGCGTGGTGCACGCGGGCGGGGCGAGGGGGCCGCGAAGTCGGTGGTTTTTGGGCACGGGGATTGCTAGCGGGTTTTTACCAGCATATTAATCCTATTTATCCGCTTAAATTCGCCGCGACCGCGGACGCCCATCCCTCTCCACCCTCACCACGACGGAGTTCCTCTTGCAACGCAGACACCTTCTCCAACTGGCCGCCTTGTCGGCCGCTCCCGCTTCCCTGCTGGCCGGCCGTTCGGCCTTCGCGCAATCGGCCGAGGCGATCCGCTTCGGCTGCCCGGTGCCGATGTCGGGCGCCTTCGCGGCCAACGGCAAGTTCGCCGACCTCGGCATGAAGCTGGCGATCGAGCAGTACGGCAGCGTGCTCAAGCGCCCGCTGGCCTACACGGTGCTCGACACCGAGGGCAAGCCCGCGACCGCGGTGCGCAAGGTGCAGGAAGCCTCGCAGCAGCAGGGCGCCAAGTTCTTCGCGGGCGGCATCCTGTCGTCGGAAGCGCTGGCCATGGGCAAGGAGGCCGAGAAGGCCGGCGGCCTGTTCATCACCACCGCGGGCGCCGACGAGATCACCGGCAAGGACTGCAACCCCGCCACCTTCCGCTGGTCGGTGCCCACCTTCGGCGCCATCGAGCAGACGGTGCGCCCGCTGGTGGCGCAGATGCCCAAGGCCAAGCGCTGGTACACGATCACGCCGCAGTACGTGTTCGGCGACGGCCTGCTGAGCGCGGCCAAGACCATCTTCCAGGAGAAGGGCATCGAGCACGTGGGCAACAGCTACCACTCGCTCAACGAGAAGGAGTTCAGCGGCTACCTCACCAATGCGATGGCCGCCAAGCCCGACGTGCTGCTGCTCTTGAACTTCGGCGCGCAGTCCTCGGCCGCGCTGCGCCAGGCGGTGAGCTTCGGCATGCACAAGAACATGACGATCCTGATGGCCTGGGCCTCGGGGCTCGAGCAGTTCGACGAGCTCGGCGCCGACCTCTGCGACGGCGTGTATTTCGGCGCGCAGTACTGGCACACGGTGGATGCGCCGCTCAACAAGGAGCTGGTCAAGCGCACCGCCGACAAGCTCAAGATCGTGCCCAACTACAGCCTCGCGGGCTCGTACGTTTGCACCAAGATCCTGATCGACGGCATCGTGAAGGCCGGCACGGTCGACCAGAAGGCCGTGATCGCGGCGCTCGAGGGCATGAAGTTCGACGGCCTTACGGGCAGCGAGGAGATCCGCAAGGCCGACCACCAGGTGGTGAAGGACTACTACCTGCTCAAGGGCAAGGCCAAGTCGAAGATGAAGGACGCGGCCGACTATGTCGACGTGGTGAGCGCCGGCAAGTCCTTCCTGCCGGTCGACAAGACGGGCTGCAAGCTGGCCTGAGTCACGCCGGTTCCGCGATCTCGTCCGCGCCACCGCGGTGGCACGGCGGGGCGCGGTCCGCCCGCACGCTCCATTCCCCACACCCATGTCCGTCTACCTGCTCCAGACCATCAACGGCATCGGCATCGGCATGCTGTATTTCCTGCTGGCCGTCGGCCTGTCGATCGTGTTCGGCCTGCTGCGCTTCGTGAACTTCGCGCATGGCGCCTTCTACCTGCTGGGCGCCTACCTGTGCTTCCAGGCGCTGCAGTGGGGCCTGAACTTCTGGGCCGCGCTGGTGCTGGTGCCGCTGGCCGTCGGCGCGCTCGGCTGGCTGGCCGAGAAGCTGCTGCTGCGCCGCGTGTACGCGAAGGCGCATGAATTCCACATCCTCGTCACCGTGGGCCTGGCGCTCGCGGTGCAGGAGATCGTGATCGTCTTCTGGGGCCCGCTGGGCAACAGCGTGCCCACGCCCGACCTGCTGCAGGGCGTGGTGATGTGGGGCAGCTTCATCTATCCGAAGTACCGGCTGTTCGTGATCGGCTTCACCGCCGTGCTCGCGGTGCTGCTGTGGTGGGTGCTCGAGGGCACGCGCCTGGGCAGCGCGGTGCGCGCGGGCAGCGAGTCGACCGAGATGGTCTCGCTGCTCGGCATCAACGTGTTCCGCGTCTTCAGCCTGGTGTTCGCGCTCGGCGCGGCCACGGCGGCCTTGGCCGGCGTGTTGGCGGCGCCGATCCGCGGCGCCGAGCCCTTCATGGGCGTGGAGGCGCTCGGCGTGGCCTTCGTGGTGGTGGTGATCGGCGGGCTCGGCAGCTTCGGCGGCGCGCTGGTCGGCGGCCTGCTGATCGGCATCGTGCAGAGCCTGATGAGCACCCTGTGGCCGCCCGGTGCGAGCCTGATGATCTACATCGCGATGGCGGCCGTGCTGCTGCTGCGCCCGCATGGCCTGCTCGGCCGCAGAGGATGAACGCCATGCCCAGAAAAATCACTTTCCTGCTGGCACTGGCGGTCACGCTGGCGCTGCCGCTGTTCATGCGCTCGGGCTCGCTCGCGAGCGAAGTGCTGATCTACGCGCTCGCCGCGCTCGGCTGCAACCTGCTGCTGGGCTACACGGGCCTGCTGTCCTTCGGCCAGGGCATCTTCTTCGGCCTCGGCAGCTACACCATCGCGATCCTGCTCACTCGGCTCGCGCTGCCGATGCCGCTGGCCCTGCTCGCGGCCATCGGCATGGGCGCGCTCGGCGCGGCGCTGGTCGGCTGGGTCGCGATCCGCCAGCGCGGCACCTACTTCGTGATGCTCACGCTGGCCTTCGCGCAGATGTTCTATTTCGTGGCCTACACCGCCTCGGGCCTGACCGGCGGCGACAACGGCCTGCTCGACGTGCCGCGGCCGGCCTTCATGGACACGCCGTGGAAGTACTACGCCTTCGTGGCCCTGATGTTCCTGATCGCCTTCGGCCTGCTGCTGCGCGTGACCGACTCGGTGTTCGGCCGCACGCTGCTGGCGATCCGCGACAACGGCGACCGCGCCGCCGCGGTGGGCTACGACCTGCGGCGCTTCAAGCTGCTGGCCTTCGTGATCTCGGGCGCCGTCACCGGCCTCGCGGGCGGGCTGCACGCCATGATGACCGGCATCGCGCCGCTGTCGAACGCCGAGTACCACACGAGCGAGATGATCCTGGTCATCACCGTGATCGGCGGCACCGGCAACCTGTTCGCCTCGGTGCTGGGCTCGGCCTTCTACGTGCTGCTGGCCGACTGGCTCTCCACGCTGTGGCCGCGCTGGCTGCTGCTGCTGGGGCTGCTGCTGATCGGCGTGAGCATCGGCATGCAGCGCGGCCTCTGGGGGCTGGGCGAGAGCGCCTGGCGACGCATCTTCGGGAAGGGCGCGCAAGGCGCCGGCGCCTCCGCCGCGCAGGGAGAGAAAGCATGAGCGACGTCCTCATCGAAGCCGTCGGCGTCACCAAGCACTACGGCAAGTTCGCCGCGCTCGGCGGCGTCGACCTCCAGATCCGCCGCAACACCGTGCACTCGGTGATCGGCCCGAACGGCGCGGGCAAGACCACGCTGTTCCACATGCTCACGGGCACCGGCACCACCACCGGCGGGCGCATCCTGTTCGACGGCCACGACGTGACGCGCGAGCCCGACCATCGCCGCGTGCAGCGCGGCATGGCGCGCTCGTTCCAGGTCACGAGCCTGTTCGGCAGCCTCGCGGTGCGCGAGAACCTGCGCGTGGCGGCGCAGGGCATCGCGCCGCGCCAGGCCATGAACTGCTGGCGCGCGCCGGTGGGCGAAATGGCCTGCACGCAGATCGTGGACGAGGTGCTGCAGCGCGTGGGCCTCGAGCGCTTCGCCCACGTGCCTGCGGCCGAGCTCTCGCATGGCCAGCAGCGGCGGCTCGAGGTCGGCATGGCGCTGGCCGCGCGGCCGAAGGCGATCTTTCTCGACGAGCCGACCTCGGGCATGGGCATCGACGACCTCGACGACATGAAGCAACTGATCCGGGGCCTGCGCGAGGAGCACACCGTGGTGCTGATCGAACACAACATGAACATCGTGATGGACATCTCCGACACCGTGACCGTGATGCAGCTGGGCCGCGTGCTGGCCGAGGGGCTGCCGGGCGACATCCGCGCCGATGCGCGCGTGCGCAGCGCCTACCTCGGCAACATGATCACGGGAGGCAAGGCATGAGCACGACCCCCATCCTCGAGGTCGAGGGCCTGCACGCGCACTACGGCAAAAGCCACGTGCTGCAGGGCGTGTCGCTGCGCGTGGGCGAGGCCGAGCTGGTGACGCTGCTGGGCCGCAACGGCGCGGGCAAGTCGACCACGCTCAAGAGCATCGCGGGCGCGGTCACGCCCACGGCGGGCCGCGTGCGCTTCCAGGGGGCCGACATCGCGGGCCAGCCCGCGCACCGCATCGCCGCGCGCGGCGTCTGCCTGGTGCCCGAGCACCGCGGCATCTTCAAGTTGCTCACGGTCGAGGAGAACCTGCTGCTCGGCCAGCGGCGCGAGTCGCCATGGCAGCTCGAGGACATCTACCGCATCTTTCCGCGCCTGAAGGAGCGGCGCCGCAACGGCGGCGGCCAGCTCTCGGGCGGCGAGCAGCAGATGCTGGCGATCGGCCGCGCGCTGATGAACCATCCGCGCCTGCTGATCCTCGACGAGCCGGTCGAAGGCCTGGCGCCGGTGATCGTCGAGGAAATCGTCGCGCAGCTGAAAACCATCAAGGCCGCGGGTGTCGCGATCCTGCTGGTCGAACAGAACCTCGAAGTGTGCGTGCAGCTCGCGGACCGCCACTACATCGTGGAGCAGGGCGTGATCGTGCATGAGGCCGGCAACGCCGCCTTCATGGCCGACCACGACGTGAAAGACCGCTACCTCGGCGTCGGTCTCGCCTGAAGCCGTCCCCTCTTCCAGACCTCATTCGCAGAACCATGACGACAACCATCGAAACTTCTTCCGCACCCGATGTGCGCGCCCTCCGCATCGACGGCCAGCGCCTCTGGGATTCGCTGATGCAGCTGGCCCAGGTCGGCGCCACCGAGAAGGGCGGCGTGTGCCGCCTCGCGCTGACCGACCTCGATCGCCAGGGCCGCGACCTGTTCGTGCGCTGGGCGCGCGAGGCGGGCTGCGAGGTGCGGGTGGATGCCATCGGCAACATCTTTGCGCGCCGTGCCGGCCGCAACAACGCGCTGCCGCCCGTCACCACCGGCAGCCACATCGACACGCAGCCCACGGGCGGCAAGTTCGACGGCAACTATGGCGTGCTCGCGGGGCTGGAGGTGATCCGCGCGCTCAACGACGCGAAGGTGCTGACCGAAGCGCCGCTCGAAGTGGCGGTGTGGACCAATGAAGAAGGCTCGCGCTTCGTGCCGGTGATGATGGGCTCGGGTGTGTTCGTCGATGCCTTCACGCTGGAACACGCGCTCGCGCAGCGCGACACCGAGGGCGTGAGCGTGGCGCAGGCGCTCGATGCGATCGGCTATGCGGGCACGGTGCCCGCCTCGGCGGCCGCATCGCCCGTGGGCGCGTACTTCGAAGCGCACATCGAGCAGGGCCCGGTGCTCGAGGCCAACGCGCGCGTGATCGGCGTGGTCGAGGGCGCCCTCGGCCAGCGCTGGTACGACGTCGTGGTGCAGGGCATGGAAGCGCATGCCGGCCCCACGCCGATGGAGTTGCGCAAGGACGCGCTGCTCGCCGCCGCCGAGCTCGTGATCGAGGTCAACCGCATCGCGCTCGCGCACGCACCGCATGCGCGCGGCACGGTCGGCTGGATCGACAACTACCCGAACTCGCGCAACGTGATCCCGGGCCGGGTCAAGCTCAGCGTGGACCTGCGCGCGGCGGACGACACGGTGCTGTCGGCCATGGATGCGGCTCTGAAAGAAGCCGTGCTGCGCCTCGCCTCCGCCGGCAAGGTGGAGGCGACGGTGGAGCAGGTCGTGTACTTCCCGCCCCAGCCTTTCACGCCCGGGCTCGTGTCCGCGGTGCGCGACGCCGCCGAGACGCAGGGCCTGACGTGGATGAACGTGATCAGCGGCGCGGGCCACGATGCGGTGTACCTCGCCCGCGTGTGCCCCACGGCGATGATCTTCGTGCCGTGCCTCGACGGCATCAGCCACAACGAGATCGAGGACGCCGAACCCGAGCACCTCGAAGCCGGCTGCAACGTGCTGCTGCAGGCGATGGTGCAGAGCGCGGGAGTGGCTGCGTGAACGCGCTCTTCCGGCGCATCGGCCTGCGCGTCGTCGCGATGGGCATGGTCGCGGCATCGACGGCCGCCCTGGCGGCCGGGGAGCCGATCCTGGTCGGCCAATCCGCCGTGCTCACCGGCCCGTTCACGCCCAACAGCCTCGCGTTCATGGAGGGGCAGACGCTGTTCTTCGACCAGTTGAACAAGGCGGGCGGCATCGGTGGCCGGCCTGTCAGGATGATCACCTACGACGACGCCTACATCGGCGAGAAGGCCGCGGCCAATGCCGAGAAACTGCTCGGCACCGAACGCGTCGTCTGCCTGTTCGGCACCATGGGCACGGGCATCGGTGCGGCCATGGTTCCGGTGGCCGCGAAGTACGACAGCTTCATCTTCGGCGGATTGACCGGCGCGGCGGTGCTGCGCGGGCCGAAGGTGCCGATCTACCACGTGCGGGAGTCGTATGCCGACGAAGTCGCGCGCGTGATGAACCACCTGAGCACCATCGGCGTGACGCGCATCGCGATCGTCTCCAGCGACGACGCCTATGGCAAGGGCATCGAGAAGGACGCGCTGGCCGCGCTCGAGAGGAACAAGCTGCCGGCCTTGCTGTCGCTGCGCTTCGACCCGAAGGAAAAGGACCATCCCGCCATCGCGCAGCAGGTGATCGCGAGCGGGGCGCAGGCGGTGTACGTCATCGCGGCCGGGATGCCGGCGATCAACATCATCCGCTCGCTGGTGGCGGCGCCCGTTCACCCGCAGATCTACACGAACTCGGTGGCGAGCTCGTTCCTCCTCTACAAGGAGCTGGGCGACAAGAGCCGCGGCATCGTGCTGTCGCAAGTGGTGCCGCCGTTCTGGAAGACGCGCTTCCCCATCGTCGACGAGTACCAGCGCGCGCGCAAGGCTGCCGGCAGCGAAGGCGAGGGCTCCTACCTCGGGCTGGAGGGCTACATCACGGCCAAGGCCTTTGCCGAGGCGCTGCAGCGCGTGAAGGGGCCGATCACCACCGAATCGCTGCGACGCAGCATCGAGAACTCGCTGCCCATGAACCTGAACGGCTTCCAGCTCGCGTTCCGGCCCGACAACCGCAACGGCTCCAGCTTCGGCGACATCACGATGCTGGGAAGTGCCGGAAAGTTTGCCCAATGAAAGTACTGATCGCACGTCTCAATCACGAGACCAACACCTTCTCGCCCGTGCCCACGCCGCTCGCGGCCTTCGGGCCCGACGGCCCGACCTTCGGCGCGCAGGCGTACCGCGACAACAAGGGCATGCGCACCGCGATGTCGGCCTTCATCGATCTGGCCGAGGCGGCCGGCGCGGAGCTGGTCACGCCGGTGTCGGCCTCGGCCAACCCGAGCGGGCCGGTCGATGCGCGCGCCTACGACGCGCTCACGCAACGCATCGTCGATGCGGCGCCGGGCTGCGACGCGATCCTGCTCGACCTGCATGGCGCGATGGTGGCCCACAACAGCGCGGACGGCGAGGGCGACCTGCTGGTGCGGCTGCGCGCGGCCGCGCCCGGCGTGCCGATCGGCGTGGCGCTCGACCTACATGCCAACGTCACGCCCGCGATGGTGGAGAACGCCGACGTGATCGTCGGCTTCAAGACCTATCCGCACGTCGACATGTACGAGACCGGCGAACACGCGGGCCGGCTGCTGTTCGACCTGCTGGCGGGGCGCGGGCGGCCCGCGATGCGCTGGCATTCGCTGCCGCTGATGGCCCACACGCTGCGCAGCGCCTCCTACACCGGCGCGATGCAGCGCGCGATCGATGCCGCGCGCGCGGCCGAGGCCTCGGGCGAATCGCTCGCGGTGTCGATCCTCGCGGGCTTCTCGCTGTCGGACATCGATGCGCCGTGCATGAGCGTGATCGTGGTCGACGCGCAGTCGGGCGAGCGCGCGCAGGCCACGGCCGATCGCATCGCGGCGCAGATGTGGCGCGAGCGCGAGGCCTTCGTCTACGACAGCGAGCCGCTGGCCGACTCGATCGCGCGCGCGAAGCAGCTGGCCGAAGGCGCCGAACGGCCGGTGCTGCTGCTCGACCATGGCGACAACTGCATGTCGGGCGGCAGCTGCGACACCATGGACGTGCTGCAGGAGGCGCTGGTCCAGGGGCTCGAGGGCATCGGCGTCGGGCCGCTGTGCGATCCCGAGGCGGTGGCCGAACTGGTCGCGGCCGGCGAGGGTGCGCGCGCGACGGTGGCGCTGGGCAACAAGGTCTCGCTGGCCGGCATCGGCCGCGAGAACGCGCCGGTGCGGCTCACGGGCACGGTGCGCAGCATCTGCGACGGCGAGTACGTCATCACAGGCCCGACCTACACCGGCCAGCGCGCCAGCATGGGCCGCACCGTGCTGTTCGACATCGGTGCCGCGCGCATCGTGGTCACCGAGCGCACGCAGGAGCCGTGGGACATCGGCGTGTTCGAATGCGCGGGGCTCGACCCGCGCCGCGAGCGCTTCCTGCTGCTGAAGTCGCGCATGTACTGCCGGCCGGTGTTCGAGCCGCTCGCGGCCGCGCTGGTGGAGTGCGACAGCCGTGGCGTGACCAGTTCGGACTACGGGCTGTTTCCGTTCGGCAAGGTGAGGCGGCCGGTGTTTCCGCTCGACCCGATCTGAAGGCGTTCATGACCTCCCACGTCATGGACCCGAAGCGCCGCTGAAACGACCATTCCTTCACCCCGCAACGTCGCGGGCATCCACCGAAGGAATCGTCACCATGAACACCGCCGCCCACGACCCCGTTGCCATCGCCCAAGGCTACATCGCCGTCTGGAACGAGACCGATCCCGCGCGCCGCGCCGCGCTGCTGGAGGCCGGCTGGTCGGCCGACGCGCAGTACGTCGACCCGATCATGCAGGGCAGCGGCCATGCGCAGATCAGCGCGCTGGTCGGCGCCGTGCACCAGCGCTACCCGGGCTTCCGCTTCAACCTGCTGGGCAAGGCCGACGCGCACGGCGACCACGTGCGCTTCTCGTGGACGCTCGGCCCGAGCGGCGCCGAGGACCTGATCCAGGGTACCGACTTCGTGCGGCTGGACGCGGGCAAGCTGCGCTCGGTGACCGGCTTTCTCGACAAGGTGCCGGTCGGCGCCTGAGTCAGTCCGTGGTGCCGGTGCCGCGGCCGCGCCAGAGCTTGCGGTAGACCGTGGCGCGGCTGATGCCCAGCGCGCGCGCCGCCTCGGCCACGTTGCCGCGGGCATCGGCCACGGCCTTGCGGATCAGCGCGGTTTCCACGTCGCGCAGCCGCGGGCGGGCCTCGGGCGCGGCTGCACTGGCATGGCTGCCGTCGCCGCGCTGGGGCCGCACCTGCACCCGCAGGCCCGACCACAGCGGCACCTCGAGCACCGCGTCGCCGCGCCGCGCGGCATCGAACAGCATGTCGAGCGGCAGCGCGAACAGGTCGTTGCAATGCAGGCCGCCCTGGCTGCGCGCCAGCGGCTGGTGCAGCATTTGCCGCGCCGCAGCATTGGCGCCGGTGACGTTGCCGCCGCCGTCGATGCACAGGAGGCCCTCGGCCGCTTCGCTGGTGGGGCAGCCGGGCCAGGCCAGGCGCAGCAGCATCTCGCAGGGCGCGCGCAGCACCAGCGCGTTCTCGATGCTGCGCGCCGACAGGGTCGCGAGGTGGCGCAGCTCGGGCCGCTCGGCCACCTGCACGCCGGTCAGGTCGAGCATGCCGATGCAGTCGCCCTGGGGACCGAACAGCGGCGCGCCGGCGCAGCTGTAGACGCTGGTGTCGTCGAAGAAATGCTCGCCGCCGTGCAGCCAGACCGATTCCTGCTCGGCCAGCGCGGTGCCGATCGCGCTGGTGCCGATGGCGCGTTCCGACAGGTCGACGCCGATGCGCGCGATGTTGCGCGCGTAGCGGCTGGCATCGTCGGTGCCGTCGGGCAGCAGACCCACGTCGACCACGATGCCCTCGGCATCGGTCAGCACGGCGAAATAGCGGGTGTCGGCGATGGCGCGCGACAGGCGTTCGATCACCGGACGCGCGGCCGACACCAGGGCGCGGTTGCGTTCTGCCACCGCGCGCTGGGCGCTGCGGCCCACCGGCTCGAAGCTCACGCGCTGCTGCGGCTGCTGGCCGGCCTCGATGCAGCGCTGCCAGGAGCGAGCGATCCAGGGTTCGATGCGGCCGCCGGGCGGGGCGCGCAGATCGACGGCATCGCCATGGATCAGGGCCTGCCGGGCCTGGGCGATGGCCAGCGAGCGCTCGGGTGTCGGCAGGGCGTTGGAAGCGAGCATCTGTTTGCGGGGGCGCGTGGGGCGCCCGTTTTGGGGACCTGCCGAACGGCAAGCTGTTTCATTTTGAGAATTTCAGGCCCCCGGCGCAAGCGTCGAGGGTTTTGCCTAGGATAGTGCAGGGGGTCGGCATCCAAGATGCCCTCGGGGCCCGCCCATGCCGCTGCGAGGTGCGGGCCTGTCAGCCATCACCCTTCACGGAGACAGCCACATGCAGGTAGCCCTCAAGGTCAACGGCCGCTCGGTCACCGTCGACGCGCCACCCAACACCCTCCTCGTGCACGCGATCCGCGAGCACCTCCACCTCACCGGCACCCACGTCGGCTGCGACACCGCCCAGTGCGGCGCCTGCACAGTCCACGTCGACGGCCGGGCCGTCAAGTCGTGCAACATCCTGGCGGCCCAGGTGGCCGGCGCCGAAATCACCACCATCGAAGGCGTGGCCCAGCCCGACGGCACCATGCACCCGATGCAGGCCGCGTTCAAGGAATGCCACGGCCTGCAATGCGGCTTCTGTACGCCGGGGATGGTCATGAGCGCCATCGATCTGTGCACCCACCACCCGAAGTCGAGCGAATCCGAGATTCGCGAGCTGCTCGACGGCAACCTGTGCCGCTGCACCGGCTACCAGAACATCGTCAAGGCCGTGGTGATGGGCGGCGAGGCCATGGCCTCGGGCAACCCGGTTCCGGTCCAGGCCACGGCCGCGGCCTGAGGAGCACGACATGGGTGCCTCCGACTTCGCGAATCTGCCGCACATCGGCGACGCGCTCCGGCGCAAGGAAGACTACCGGTTCCTGACCGGGGCGGGCAACTACACCGACGACATCACGCTGGCCAACCAGTCGCACGCGGTGTTCGTCCGTTCTCCGCACGCGCATGCGCGTGTCGTCTCGGTCGACATCGCCGATGCGCTCACCATGCCCGGCGTGGTCGGCATCTTCAGCGGCAAGGACATCGAGGGCAAGATGGGCGGGCTGCCCTGCGGCTGGCTGATCAACAACCCCGACGGCACGCCGATGAAGGAGCCGATGCACCCGATCCTCGCGATCAACAAGGTGCGCTACGTCGGCGACCATGTCGCGATGGTGGTGGCCGAGACGGTCGAGCAGGCGAAGAACGCCGCCGAGGCCGTGGTGGTCGAGTACGAGGTGCTGCCCGCGCTGGTCGGCGTGGCCGACGCGGCGAAGAAGGCCGGCGGCGTCACGATCCACGACGAGGCACCCGACAACCAGTGCTACAAGTGGGCGCTGGGCGACAAGGCGGCGGTCGATGCCGCCTTCGCGGGCGCCGCGCATGTCACGAAGCTCGACCTGGTCAACAACCGGCTGATTCCCAACCCGATCGAGCCGCGCGTGGCCATCGGCAGCTACAGCCGCGGCACCGACGACTACACGCTCTACGTCTCGAACCAGAACCCGCACGTCGAGCGGCTGCTGATGACGGCCTTCGTGCTGGGCCTGCCCGAGCACAAGGTGCGCGTGATCGCGCCCGACGTGGGTGGCGGCTTCGGCTCGAAGATCTTCCTCTACGCCGAGGACGTGTGCCTGACCTGGGCCGCCAAGCAGCTCAACCGCAACATCAAGTGGACGGCCGAGCGCTCGGAATGCTTCCTGTCGGACGCGCACGGCCGCGACCACGTGAGTCATGCCGAGATGGCGATGGACAGTCAAGGCAAGTTCCTCGCGATGCGGGTCCACACCGACGCCAACCTCGGCGCCTACCTGTCGACCTTCTCGACCGCGGTGCCGACCATCCTCTACGCCACCTTGCTCGCGGGCCAGTACACCACGCCGCAGATCTACGTCGAGGTCGATGCCTGGTTCACCAACACGGCACCGGTCGACGCCTACCGCGGTGCCGGCCGGCCCGAGGCCACCTACCTGCTCGAGCGACTGGTCTCGCGCTGCGCCTGGGAAATGAACCTGGGCCAGGACGAGATCCGCCAGCGCAACTTCATCACCGCCTTCCCGTACCAGACGCCGGTGGCGCTGCAGTACGACACCGGCGACTTCCATGCCTGCATGGACAAGGCGCGCAAGCTGGCCGAGGTCGAGGGCTATGCCCAGCGCAAGTCGGCCAGCGAGGCGGCCGGCAAGCTGCGCGGCATCGGCTACTCGAGCTACATCGAGGCCTGCGGCATCGCGCCGTCGAACATCGCGGGCGCGCTCGGCGCGCGCGCGGGCCTGTTCGAGTGTGGCGAGATCCGCGTGCATCCGACCGGCAGCGTGACCGTGTTCACCGGCTCGCACAGCCATGGCCAGGGCCACGAGACCACCTTCGCGCAGGTGGTGGCGGCGCGCCTGGGCATCGCGGTCGAGGCGGTCGACGTGGTGCACGGCGACACCGGCCGCGTGCCCTTCGGCATGGGCACCTACGGCTCGCGCTCGATCTCGGTCGGCGGCGCGGCCATCATGAAGGCGCTCGACAAGATCGAGGCCAAGGCCAAGAAGATCGCGGCCCACCTGATGGAGGCGAGCGACGCCGACATCGAGTTCGCCAACGGCGAGTTCATGGTCAAGGGCACCGACAAGAAGATCCCGTTCGGCCAGGTGGCGCTGACGGCCTACGTGCCGCACAACTACCCGCTCGACAAGCTCGAGCCGGGCCTCAACGAAACCGCCTTCTACGACCCGACCAACTTCACCTTCCCGGGCGGTACCTACATCTGCGAGGTCGAGATCGACAAGCAGACCGGCGAGGTGCGCGTGGACCGCTTCACCGCGGTCGACGACTTCGGCACCATCATCAATCCGATGATCGTGGAGGGCCAGGTGCACGGCGGGCTGGTGCAGGGCATCGGTCAGGCGCTGCTCGAGAACTGCGTCTACGACAACGAAACCGGCCAGCTGCTCACCGGCAGCTTCATGGACTACGCCATGCCGCGCGCCGCCGAGTTCCCGCAGTTCAAGCTCGACACCGTCTGCACGCCCTGCACCCACAATCCGCTGGGCACCAAGGGCTGCGGCGAGGCGGGCGCGATCGGCTCGCCGCCGGCGGTCATCAACGCCGTGCTCGATGCGCTGGCGCCGCTGGGCGTGAAGGACTTCGACATGCCGGCCTCGTCGAGCCGCGTCTGGGAAGCGATGCAGAAGGGCAGCGGCAGCGCCGCCAGCGACCCGGTGGCGCAGCAGCCCGCGCTGGCCGCCAGCACGCAGGGCCGTCCGGCCGCCTGACCAACCCCCCTCCATACCAATAAAGAAGGAACCACCCCATGTACGCCTTCACGTTCGAACGGCCCGCGGCCCTGGCCGACGCCGTCAAGCTGGCCGAAGCCGGCGGCAAGCCCCTGGCGGGCGGCCAGACCCTGCTGGCCTCGATGAAGCTGCGCCTGTCGGCGCCCGAACAGCTCGTCGACCTCGGCGGCATCAAGGAACTCACCGGCATCAGGAAGGATGGCGATGCCATCGTCATCGGTGCCATGTCGCGCCACCTCGACGTGGCCAACAACGCCGAGGTGAAGGCCGCCTTCCCGGCGCTGGCCGACCTGGCCTCGCGCATCGGCGACCGGCAGGTGCGCGCGATGGGCACCATCGGCGGCTCGGTGGCCAACAACGATCCGGCCGCCTGCTATCCGAGCGCGGTGCTGGGATCGGGCGCGACCGTGATCACCACCAAGCGCGAGATCGCGGCCGACGACTTCTTCCTGGGCCTGTTCACCACCGCGCTCGAGGACGGCGAACTGATCACCGCGATCCGTTTCCCGATTCCGAAGCGCGCGGTCTACGAGAAGCTGCGCCAGAAGGCCTCGCATTTCCCGTTGGTCGGCGTGTTCCTCGCGCAGTACGACAGCGGCGTGCGCGTGGCCATCACCGGCGCGGGCAACGGCGTGTTCCGGCACGCGGGGCTCGAGGATGCGCTGAACAAGAGCTTCACCGCCGCAGCCGCGGCCGGCGTGAAGATCGACGCCAGCGAGCTCAACACCGACCTGCACGCCACGGCGGCCTACCGCGCCAACCTGATCAACGTGCTGACGCAGCGCGCGGTGACGAAGGCGCTGGGCTGACGAAGACGGGCTGACCGACTGCGGGAGCGGCGCGAAGCACGCCTTCGCGCGGCTTTCGCGTCCTTCTTGCGTTGCGACGTCCGCGGCGCCGGCCGTGCATTACCCTAGGCCATGACCTTCGAGACCATCGATTCCCTCACCGACGGCCTGCTGCGCGCCGGTTACTACGCCGACCGCCGGCTCGCGACCGCCGTGTTCCTCGCGCTGAAGCTGCAGCGCCCGCTGCTGCTCGAGGGCGAGCCCGGCGTGGGCAAGACCGAACTCGCGAAGGCGCTGGCCAAGGCGCTGCAGCGCGAGCTGCTGCGGCTGCAGTGCTACGACGGCCTCGAGCAGCGCGAGGCGCTCTACGAGTGGAACTACGCGGCGCAGCTGCTGCACATGCGCGCGGTCGAGGCCTCGGGCGCGGTGCGCGACGTCGAGGCCGAGGTCTACCAGCCGCACTACCTGATCCGCCGCCCGCTGCTGCAGGCGCTGCAGGCGCCGGCCCCGGGCGCGGTGCTGCTGATCGACGAGGTCGACCGCGCCGACGAGCCCTTCGAGGCCTTCCTGCTCGAGTACCTCGGCGAGTACCAGGTCAGCATTCCCGAGCTCGGCACCATCCGCGCCGAGGTGGCGCCGGTCACCATCCTCACGAGCAACCGCACGCGCGAACTCAACGACGCCGTGAAGCGGCGCTGTCTCTACCACTGGCTCGACTATCCCGAGCGCGAACGCGAACTGGCCATCGTGCGTGCCCAGGTGCCGGGCGTGGGCGAGAAGCTGTCGGCGCAGGTGGCCGATTTCGCGGCCCGCCTGCGCAGCGCGCCCTTCGTCAACGCCTTCCAGCGCGCGCCCGGCATTGCCGAGAGCGTGGAGTGGGCGCGCGCGCTGATCGCGCTCGACACGATCGAGCTCGACCCGGAGGTGGTGTCCGACACCGCCGGCATCCTGTTCAAGCAGCGCGACGACGTGGCGGCGCTGACGCGCGAGCTGGCGAGCGAGCTGCTGAAGCCGGAACCGGAGCAGGCCGGCGCGTGAGATGAGGCCGCGATGCAGCAACTAGGCGACGCCCGCACCGGCAAGCTGGCCGGCAACATCGCCGCCTTCGGCCGGGCGCTGCGCCGCGCGGGCGTGCGCACCGACGCCGCGCGCATCGCGCTGGCCGAGGAGGCCGCCACGCTGGTCGGCGTGGAGCGCAGGCTCGACCTGAGCGCCGCGCTCGAGGCCGTGATGGTCAGCCGCGAGCAGGACCGGCTGGTGTTCCGCGAGCTGTTCGACGCCTGGTTCCGCGACCCCGAGCTCGCCAACAAGCTGCTCGCGCAAATGCTGCCGAGCGCCGAGGGCAAGGCCGAGCCCTCGAAGCGCCGGCCGCGCGTGCGCGAGGCGCTGGCCGCGCCGCGCGATCCGCACAAGCCGCCGCTGGCCGCCTTGCCCGACAAGGAGGCCGAGTTCGACGCCGCGATGACCGCGAGCGACCGCCAGCGGCTGCACCATGCCGATTTCAATGCGCTGGGCGCGGCCGAATACCGGCTGGTCGAGCGGCTCGCGCGCGACATCTCGCTGCCGGTGCCGCGGCTGCCCACGCGGCGCCTGCGCCCGGCCGGCGAGAGCGGCCGCCATGCGCGCATGCACTGGCCCGGCGTGCTGCACGAGGCGGCGCGCACCGGCGGCGAGATGCTGCGCCTGCCGCGGCTGGCGCGGCGCGAACAGCCGCTGCCGCTGCTGGTGCTGGTCGACGTCTCGGGCTCGATGGAGCGCTATGCGCGGCTGCTGCTGGCCTTCCTGCACGCGGCCACGCGGCGCGCGGGCCGGCGCGACGTGTTCGCCTTCGGCACCGGGCTGACCGACCTCACGCCGGCCTTCCGGCTGGCCGACACCGACGACATGCTGGGCGCGGCCAGCCTCGCGATCGACGATTTCGCGGGCGGCACGCGGCTCGGCAGTTCGCTGGCCGAGCTGCGCCAGCGCCATGCGCGCCGGCTGATCGGCCGCCGCACGCTGGTGCTGGTCATCAGCGACGGGCTCGACACCGGCGAGCCGGCCCAGCTCGCGCAGGAACTGCAGTGGCTCAAGCGTCATTCGCGCCGGCTGCTGTGGCTCAACCCGCTGCTGCGCTTCGAGGGCTACGCCCCTTTGGCGCGTGGGGCCGGCGTGCTGCACCGCCATGCGGACGCGATGCTCGCGGTTCACAATCTCAGCGCACTCGAACAGCTGGCCGCGAGTCTCGCGGCGCTGATGCGGTCGGGACGCTAGCGTTCTCCCGGCCGCGACGGGACAGGATCACAAGAAGGAAAGACCACCATGGAAATGCTCGGTAACCGCCGGCTCGCCATCACCCAGCAACAGGCCTGGGAGGCGCTCAACGACCCGGAAACGCTCAAGAAGTGCATTCCCGGCTGCGACAAGTTCGAGCTGACGGGCGAGAACACCTACAGCGTGGGCCTCGCGGTCAAGATCGGCCCGGTGTCGGCCAAGTTCAGCGGCAAGGTGATGCTCTCGGACATCGTCGCGCCCGACGGCTACAAGCTCACCTTCGAAGGGCAGGGCGGCGTGGCCGGCTTCGCCAAGGGCTCGTCGAGCGTGACCCTGCGGCCGCTGGCCGATGCCGCGCCGTCGGCGGTGCCGGCGGACGCCCCTGCGGCCGAGGGCGCGGAGAGCGCGCCCGCCGCCGCCCCGGTCGGCTGCGAGCTCGACTACACCGTGCAGGCCCAGGTCGGCGGCAAGATCGCCCAGCTCGGCCAGCGCCTGATCGACGGCGCGGCCAAGTCCACGGCCGACGATTTCTTCAAGCGCTTCGAAGCCGAAATGCAAAGCCGCTACGGCCCGCCGCCTGCGGCCGCGCCCGAGAATGCGGAAGCTGCCGCCGAGAAGACCGGCGCGGTGGCCGGCTTCATGAAGAAGATCGGCCTCGGCAAGAAATCGGACAAGGACGCCGAGCCCGGCACGGGCGGCGATTCCAGCGGCGGCTGAGACCGCCGCCAGGCTCCGGCTCCCACGAAAGAAGACGCGATGGAAAACCTCGACGTGATGGTGCTGCGCACGCTGCGCGACTGGCGGCGTGCCGGCAAGCGCGCGCTGCTGACCACGGTGGTGCGCACCTGGGGCTCGTCGCCGCGGCCCGTGGGCTCGATCATGGCGCTGGCCGAAGACGGCGGGGTGGTCGGCTCGGTCTCGGGCGGCTGCATCGAGGACGACCTGATCGCGCGCTACAGCCATGCCCACGGCCAGGCCGAGGAGGTGCCGCTGGGCGCGCCGCCCGCGCTGGTGAAGTACGGCATCACGGCCGACGAGGCGCACCGCTTCGGCCTGCCCTGCGGCGGCACGCTCGAGCTGCTGCTCGAGTACGCGCCCGACGCGGGGGCGCTCGACACGCTGGTGTCGCAGCTCGAGCAGGGCCGGCTGATGCGGCGCACCGTCGAGCTGGCGACGGGCGTGGTGCGGCTCGAGGAGGCCAAGGCGCCCGACGAACTCACCGTGAACGACACCGAACTCGCCAACACCTTCGGCCCCGAGTACCGCATGCTGCTGATCGGCGCCGGCCAGCTCGCCGAGTACCTCGCGACCATGGCCAAGTTCAGCGGCTTCGCAGTCACCTTGTGCGATCCGCGCGCCGAGTACCGCACCGCCTGGTCGCTGCCCGGCGTGCAGATCACCACCGAGATGCCCGACGACGCGGTGCTGGCCTTCCGGCCCGACCGCCGCAGCTGCGTGGTGGCGCTCACGCACGACCCCAAGCTCGACGACCTCGCGCTGCTCGAGGCGCTGCAGAGCGACGCCTTCTATGTCGGCGCCATCGGTTCGCGCCGCAATGCCGATGCGCGGCGCGACCGCATGATCGAGCACTTCGACCAGACCACCGAATCGCTGGCGCGGCTGCGCGGGCCGATCGGCATCTACATCGGCAGCAAGACGCCGCCCGAGATCGCGGTCAGCGTGATGGCGGAGATCCTCGCGGTGAAGAACGCCGTGCCGCTGCCGCGCGAGATGGAAGTGGCGCGCGCGAAGGAGCGGCTGCTGCCGGCCTGAGCCGCTGCGTTCTACTCGACCCCGAGCAGGTCGTAGATGCGCCGCACGTAGAGGCCGAACTCGGCACTGGTCTTGATGTGCAGCGTGCGCGGCGCGGGCAGCTCGATCGGAAAGAAGTCGGCCATGCGCGCCGGCCCCGCGGTGAGCACCGCGCAGTGCGAGCCGAGGAACACCGCCTCCTGGATGCTGTGCGTGACCACCACGAAGGTGGTGCGGCTGCGCTCCCAGATCCGCAGCATCTCGAGGTTCATCTTCTCGCGCGTGAGCGCATCGAGCGCGCCGAAGGGCTCGTCCATCAGCACCAGCTTGGGTTCGTGGATCAGCGCGCGCGCGATCGCGGCGCGCTGCTGCATGCCGCCCGAGAGCTCGTAGGGCCGCTTGTCGGCGAAGCCCGCGAGGCCGACCATCTCGAGCAGTTCGTGCGCGCGTTGCGTCGCGGCCCTGCGGTCGAGGCCGAGGATGTCGGCCGGCAGCAGCACGTTCTCGAGGATGGTGCGCCACTTCAAGAGCAGCGGCTGCTGGAACACCATGCCCACGTCGCGGCCCGGCTCGAAGGCCTGGCCGCCGCCGATCTCCAGCGTGCCGCCGTCGTGGCCGTGCAGGCCCGCGAGGATCTTCAGCAGCGTCGACTTGCCGCAGCCCGAGGGGCCGACCAGCGACACCATGTCGCCCGCGTGGATGTCCATCGTGACGTCGGAGACCGCGAGGAATTCCTGGTCGCGGCGGCGGTAGACCTTGCGCAGGCCGCGCATGCGGATCAGCGGCACTTCGACCTCCGCTCGGGCCTGCGCGCGGACGGCAGCCTCGGTCATGCCAGCCACCTTGCGAGGTTGTCGCGCACGAAGGCGTCGTCGGCGAGGTCGCCGTGCGCGGCGTACACGCGGTCGATCTCCACCGACTGGCCCGCGCCCAGCCCCTCGGCCGGGTCGAGGCACCAGATGCCCTCGAGCAGGCCCTGGCGCCGCAGCACCTCGTGGCAGCCCGCGATGCAGCCGTGGAAGTTGTTCGCCACGTCGAAGAAGGCGGCGTTGCAGTCGGTCACGCGCGCGTCGAGCGCGAGCAGCTCGGGGCTCAGGTTGCCGTGGCCGGCCGCCAGCTCGGCCTGGATGCGCGCGAGCAACTGCACCGCGCCCGCGGTCCAGACCGACCAGTGGCCCAGCAGCCCGCCGCGAAAGCGCACCTGCACCGGCGCGCCGTCGCGCATGGCCGCGAAGGGCAGGGCGAGGTCGAGCACGATGTGGTCGTCGTTGCCGGTGTAGAGGAACACGCGTTCCTCGGCGCGCGCCTCGACCACGCCGCGCAGCACGTCGATGGTGCGGTAGCGGTTGAAGGGCGCGACCTTGATCGCGAGCACGTTCGGGATCGAGGCGAAGCGGCGCCAGAAGTCGCTCGACAGCACCGGGCCGCCGACCACGGTCTGCAGGTAGAAGCCGATCAGCGGGATCTCCCGCGCGACCGCCTCGCAGTGGGCGATCAACGCGTCCTCCGAGGCGCCGGCCAGCGCGGCCAGGCTCAGCAGGCCCGCGTGGTAGCCGAGCGAGACGGCGGTGCGGGCCTCGGCGCTCGCCTGCGCGGTCGGGCCGCAGAGGCCGGCGATCATCGCCATCGGCCGGTCGCTCCAGGCCAGGCGGTCGGTCATCGCGGCCTCGAGCACCTCGGCATAGAGGCCGCG
The DNA here is from genome assembly GCF_900115375.1 of Variovorax sp. PDC80. Lineage (NCBI taxonomy): Bacteria > Pseudomonadati > Pseudomonadota > Betaproteobacteria > Burkholderiales > Comamonadaceae > Variovorax > Variovorax sp. PDC80. The sequence continues at coordinate 414,309 of NZ_FOWG01000009.1, forward strand.
CTCGCGGATCGCGAACTGCGTGGTGTGCACGCCGACCGCGAGCCCGCCCGCGCCGGCATCGACGTAGTAGCGCGTGAGCGCGCGCTGGCGCCGGCGGTCGAAGCGGCGCTCGGCATCGAGCGCGAGCGGATGGGCCGGGATCACGGTGCCCTTGGCGAGCAGCGCGAGCACATCGGCGGGCAGGTCGGAGCGGTTCAATGGCATGTGCGAAGTCCTCAGCCGAACTCGGGGCCGGCAATGGCGTGGATGAACGAGGGATGACCGGCCGGCGCCGCCGCACCCGCGGGCGGCAGCGCCATGCGCGCGAAGCCGCGCTGGGGTTCGAAGCCCGTGGCGCGCAGCGCCTGCGCGAGTTGCGCGCGGCCGTCGGGCACGTCGATCAGCACCGGGCCGGCGATACCGGCGAGCGCGCGCGGCAGCAGCGCGCGGGCATGGGCCTCGTCGGCCGCGAGCAGCGGGCCGACGTGATGGGCGACGCGGCCCTCGCGCACGACGGCGAAGGCCAGGCCGTCGCGCACGCAGCGGCTGCCCGGGCGCGCGAGCAGGTCGGCGAGCACCTGGGGGCGGGCGAGGCCCAGGGCCTCGGTGTCGAGCGCGGCGAGCGGCGCCGCATCGGGTCGGTCGACTGGCGCGGGATCGGCCGCATGCGCGAGCGCCTCGCGGCGCCAGCGCGTGAGCCGCCACAGCGGCGCGAAGCCGAAGCTCGCATAGAGCGGCTCGCCCTGCGGCGTGGCATCGAGCATCGCGACGCGGCCCTGCGCGCGCACGCGCTCGAGGCAGTGCGCGAACACCGCGCGCCCCAGGCCCTGTCCGCGCGCGGCGGGGGCCACGAGGATCATGCTGATCCAGGCGGCGCCGGGCTGGTTGCGCGGCGCGTCGGTTGCGCGCTCCAGCGGCAGCACGGCGCCACTCGCGACGATCGTTCCTTCACCGTCGCGGATCGCATGCACGCTGCCGAGCCGCTCGAACAGCCGCCAGTCCGCCGCGAGCTGGTTCCAGCCGCTGGCCGCGACCAGCGCGTCCAGCTGTGGCAGGTCGCGCGGCGAGAGCGCGTCCAGCGTTTCGACGGTGACGGGGGCGGACACGGTGGCCTCCTTCAGTACTTGCCGTCGCGCGATTCGAACTTGGTCGGCTTGCCGTACTGGCGCTGCTCGCGCGCGATCCAGTCGGCGACCCAGCCCGCGAGCTGCGACAGCGGCACGCGCGGATAGCCGAACAGCCGCTCGGCCTCGCCGGTGTTCATGAGCCAGGCGGTGGGTGCCTCGCTGCCCGCGATCTGCACCGGCTTGCCGAAGCGGCGGCCGAACTCCTCGGCCAGCCAGCGGATCGAGGTGGTCTCGGGGCCGCTCACGTTGAGCGGCGAGGTCGGCACCGTCGCGGCCGCGAGGCAGCGCAGCGCCTGCGCGTTGGCGTCGCCCTGCCAGATCACGTTGACGTGGCCCATGGTCACGTCCACCGGCTCGCCGCGCCAGACCTTGCCGGCCACGTCGGCCAGCACGCCGTAGCGCAGGTCGATGGCGTAGCTCAGGCGGAACAGCCGGCCCGGCGTGCCGTGGCGCTGCGAGAAGTACTCGAACATGCGCTCGCGGCCCACGCAGGAGTTGGCGTATTCGCCGGGCGGATTGGGCGCCTCGCTCTCGTGCGCGCCCTGGCCGATCACCGGCACGAAGGGATAGACGCAGGCGGTGGAGAAGGCCACGATGCGCGAGCCGCTGAAGTGCTGCGCCACCAATGCGGGCACGTGCGCGTTCATGGCCCAGGTCAGCGGGTTGTCCGCATCGGCGCCGAACTTGCGCCCGGCCATGAAGACCACGTTGGGCGTGCGCGGCAGCTTCGCGATCGCCTCGGCGTCGAGCAGGTCGCAGGCCAGGGTCTCGATGCCGTGCGCCTCGAGCGCCTCGCGCACGCCGGCCTCGCTGAAGCGCGCCACCGCGATCACGCGCCGGCCCGGCATCGCGTTCTTCGCCAGCCGCGCGAGCGTCGGGCCCATCTTGCCGCCGACGCCGAGCACCATCAGGTCGCCGTCGATGCGCGCCATGTCGCGCAGCAGGTCTCGCGAGGGCGTGGCGAGGTAGTCCTCGAGCGCGGCCTCGGTGTCGAAGCGTTCGGGGAAGGGGAGGTCGTCGAGCACAGGCGTGGTGGTGTTCATTGGATTCGGGCGTCCTGGGTGATGAAGAGGCGCTCCAGCAGCAGCACCAGCAGGTAGAGCAGCACGCCCAGGCCGGTGATGAGGAGCACGGCCATGAAGACCGCGGGGGTGTCGAGCGAGGCCTGCACCTGGATCATCAGGTAGCCCAGGCCGCGCTCCGACGCGATGAACTCGCCCACCACCGCACCCGCGACCGCGAGGATGGTGGCGACCTTCATGCCCGAGAACACGTAGGGCAGCGAGCCCGGCAGCTGGATGTAGCGGAACAGCTGCCAGCGCGAGCCCTTGAGCGCGCGCACCAGGTCGAGCAGCTCGGGCTCGGTTTCGTTGAGGCCGCGGATGGTGGTCAGCAGGATCGGGAAGAAGCACAGGCTGAAGGTGATCAGGATGTTCGGCCCGATGCCATAGCTGAACCACACGATCACCAGCGGGCCCATCGCCACCTTCGGGATCATGTTGAGCGTGACCAGCAGCGGGAAGGCCACCAGCATCAGCCGCCGGCTGGTGACGAACAGCAGCGCGCAGAGGATGCCGAGCACCAGGCCCAGCACGTAGCCGCCGAACACCTCGAGCGCGGTGACGCCGGTGTTCATGAGCCAGGCGTGCTGCGGATTCGCCAGCGTGGCGAGCACCTTCGACGGCGCCGGCAGCACGAAGGGCTGGATCTGGAAAGCGCGCACCGCGAACTCCCACAGCAGCACGGCCGCGACGTGCACCGCGACCACCACGGCCCAGCGCTGCCAGGCGGGGCGTTCGCCGGACAGCGGCGCGGAGCTTGCGGTGGGCGGGGAGGCGCCGTCGGATGCCGTCATCTCAATTCCTGTGGAAGGAAACAATGCGGCGGATCATAGGGAGGCTGGCCGATCGAGTCAACCAACCAGTTGATAAAAGGCGGCGCGAGGACCGCGGGCGCTCAGGGCCGCAGCGCGTTGAGCGCGAACTCGATCACGTGGCGGCGGCGCTTGAGCAGCGCGCCGCGCGCGTCGAGCGGCGTGCCGAAGATGGCCGACAGCGTGTGGTTGTTCGAGAAGAAGAAGTAGGAGATGCCGGCGATCGAGATGTAGAGGTTGATCGCGTCGAAGTCGGCGCGGAACACGCCCGCGGCCACGCCGCGCTCGAGCGTGGCCTCGAGCATCTCGATGAAGGGCGAGTGCATCTTCTGCAGGCGCTCCGACTCGTGCAGGTGCTCGCCGCGGTTGCGGTTCTCGTCGGCCAGCATGGCGATGAACTCGGGGTGCTCGGCCAGGTAGTCGAAGGAGAAGGCCACCAGCTGCGCCATCGCCTCGCGCGGCTCGAGCGCGCCGAGCTCGAGCTTCTGTTCCTTCTCGCGGATCTCGGCATAGACCGATTCGAGCGCCACCAGGTACAGCCCCTGCTTGCTCTCGAAGTAGTGGTAGACGAGCTGCTTGTTCACGCCCGCGGCGGAGGCGATCTCGTCGACGCGCGCGCCCGCGAAGCCCTTGGTCGCGAACTCGGCGACCGCGGCGGCGATCAGCGCCTGCTTGGCGGCGACGGGGTCGCGCTCGCGGCGCGTGGCGACGGGGGCTGCGGCCACCGGTGTGGCGGCGGGCGCGGCGGCGGGTCCGGTGGCGGGTCCGGTGGCGGACTTGCGGGAGGTGGCGGAAGGCATGGTCGGATTCTGTCTCCAGGGCGGGAAGGCTTCGATTGCCTGTCAACCAAACAGTTGGTAATATGAATTTCAGGATCTGTTTGTACCTTCTTTTGGAGTGAGCTGCATGAAAAAGCTGTTGTCGGTGGCTGGTGCCGCCGCCGTTCTCGCGCTGCAGGGCCCCGCGGCATTCGCCGCCGATTCCATGAGCCTGATGCTCAACTGGACGCCCACGGCGGACCATGCGCCGCTCTACTACGCCAAGTCCAAGGGCTGGTACTCGGAGGCCGGCATCGACCTCAACATCGAGGCCGGCAAGGGCTCGGCCGTGTCGGCGCAGCGCGTGGGCACGGGCGGCAGCGAGCTCGGCATCTCCGACCTGCCGACCACCATCCAGGCCCGCGGCAAGGGCGCCGACGTGAAGGCGCTGATGGTGATCTACGCCAACAGCCCGCAGGGCTTCTACTGGCTCAAGTCCTCGGGCATCCAGGGGCCGAAGGACTTCGCGGGCCGCAAGATCGGCAACCCGCCGGGCGACGCCGCGCGCCTGATGTGGCCGGCCTTCGCCAAGAAGACCGGCCTCGACCCGGCCAGCGTGAGCTTCGTCAACGTGAGCCCGCAGGCCAAGGTGGCGGCGCTCAAGAGCAAGTCGGTCGACATCATCAGCGACTTCTACAACGAGCACGACCTCAAGGTGCGCGAGTTCGGCGACGACCTCGGCTTCCAGCCCTGGCGCGGCGCGGGCGTGAACGTCTACGGCAACTCGCTGATCGTCAACGGCGCCTACCTCGCGAAGAAGCCCGAGCAGGTGAAGAAGTTCGTCGCCGTCACGCAGCGCGCCTATGAGGCCTGCGTGAAGGACTTCGCGCCCTGCCTGCAGGCGCTGACCGCGAGCGTGAGCGGGCTGTCGCCCGACAACCAGCGCGACCAGTGGGAACGCATCAAGCAGCTGATGCGCGACGACACCACCACCAAGGTGGCGCTCGGTGCCTTCGACGGCGCGCGCGTGAAGGCCGACTACGAGCTGGTCTCGTCGCTGATCGGCATCGAGAAGCCCTACGACCCCGCGCTGCTGTTCAGCAACGACTTCCTCGACAAGAGCGTGCGCATGGCGCCCTGAGCGCCTTGCGCGCCGCGGGCCTTCAGCCCTGGTAGGGCGGAATCGGCCCCTGGTCCGAGGGCGCGGGCGGCGGCACGTCGCCGTGCTTCTGCCGCTCGCGGAACAGCGCGGCGCGCATCAGGAAGATGGTGGTGACGGGCGTGGTGAGCGCCACGAACAGCGCGATCAGGGTCGCGTGCAGGAACAGGCTGTGGCTCTGCACCGAGAAGTAGACGATGGTCGCGACCATCATCGACCACACGCCGCCGGTGGCGCCCAGGGTGGGCGCGTGGATGCGGCGGAAGAAGCTCGGCAACCGCACCAGGCCGAAGGAGCCGATGGCGGCGAAGGCCGCGCCCAGCACTGCGAACACGCCGGTGGCGATCTCGGCCCACAGCGGCAGCGGGCCCACGACGAAGTCGCTCATTCGATCACCTCCCCGCGCAGCAGGAATTTGGCCATCGCCGTCGAACTGACGAAGCCGAACAGCGCGATCAGCATCGCGGCGCCGAAGTACACGTCGCTCGCGTAGACGATGCCCAGCACCAGCATCATCAACATGCCGTTGATGTAGAGGCAGTCGAGCGCCATCACGCGGTCCTGCGCGGTGGGGCCGATCAGCAGGCGCGCGACGGCGCACAGCATCGCCACCGCGAGCAGGAACAGCGCGAACTTGAGCGACCAGAAGAGGATGGGCGTCATGATTCGAAGATCTCCATCAGCGGACGTTCGTAGCGGCTCTTGATCTGGGCGATGAAGGCCGCCTCGTCGTCGAGGTCGAAGACGTGGATCAGCAGGGTGCTGCGGTCGAAGGCCACCTCGCCCCAGGCGGTGCCGGGCGTGAGGCACATGATCATCGCGAGCACCGCGAGGCCGTTGGGGTCGCGCAGGTCCAGCGGTATGCGCAGGAAGTTCGAATGGATCTGGTCGCTGCGGCGCGTGAGCAGCGCGCGCGCCACCGCGAACACCGACAGCGACATGTCGTAGAGCACGACGCCGGCCAGCCGCAGCGCCACGCCGGGCCGGCGCATGCGCACGGTGGCGGGCCGCAGGCCTTTGGTCAGCAGCGGCACGGCGACGGCCAGCAGCAGGCCCGACACCAGCGTGCTGGCCTCGAGCGACTGGTTGAGCAGCAGCCAGACGACGAGCAGCGCGACCGACAGCGGCGGGGAGGGGATCAGGCGCTTCATGGCGTGCCGGCCTTCGTATCGCCCTTGGCAGCAGCGGGCACCGGGTTCGGCACCTGCCGCGCGCCCATCACCGCCTCGCGGTAGGCGCTCGGCGTGCGCAGGCCCTCGGCGGTGGCCATCGCGTGGCGCAGCACCGGCTCGGACCAGACGGTGAGCGCGATGCAGGCCGCGATCAGCCCGGCCACCGGCAGCACCTCGAGCGCGGGCAGCGAGGGCAGATTGGCATGCGGCTGGGTCCAGAAATGGCGGATGCCGGTGCGCGTCAGCGCGATCAGCGCGAGGAAGCCCGAGGCGATCAGCAGCACGAGGAAGGTCCAGTCGGCGGTGGTGAGCGCGCTGGCGCTGCCCATCAGCCCCGACAGCATCGCGAACTTGCCGACGAAGCCCGACAGCGGCGGCAGGCCCGTGAGCAGCAGCGTGCAGATCATGAAGCTCAGGCCGAGGAAGGCCACGCCGGCCGGGATGGCGCGGCCGTAGAGCGCCTGCGCGTTGTCGTCGAGGTTCACGTCGTCGAGCGCGCGCAGGTCCTCGGCCAGGAAGGGCGCGTTGCCCGCGGCCTCGTGCGGCGCCACGCTCATGCCGGCGTTGCGCCAGCGCTCGATCATGTCGATCAAGAGGAAGAAGGCGGCCACCGCGAGGGTGGAGCTCAGCAGGTAGAACAGTGCGCCGGCCCAGACATCGGGCTGGCCCAGACCGACCGCGGTGAGCAGCGTGCCGGCCGAGATCAGCACGCTGAAGCCCGCGAGGTTCGACAGCCGCTGCGTGCCGACGATGCCGATGGCCGCGACGAACAGGGTGGCGAGGCCGGCGCCGATCAGCACCACCTGGCCGAACTCGGCCGAGGCGCCGGTGTCGGGTGCGAACAGCACGGTCCACAGCCGCAGCACGGTGTAGACGCCGAGCTTGGTGAGCAGCGCGAACACCGCGCCCACCGGCGACACCGCCGCGCTGTAGGCCGGCACCAGCCAGAAGTTGAGCGGCCAGGCCCCGGCCTTGGCGAAGAAGGCGGTGAACAGGATGGCAGCGGCCGCGTGCACCAGGCCGCGGTCGCCGGGCGCGAGCTGGGCGATGCGCAGCCCCAGGTCGGCCATGTTGAGCGTGCCGGTGGCGCCATACAGCATGGCCGCGCCGATCAGGAACAGCGAGGAGGCGGCGAGGTTGATCGCGATGTAGTGCAGCCCGGCCTGCACCCGCAGCCGGCCCGAGCCGTGCAGCAGCAGGCCGTAGGAGGCGGCCAGCATGACCTCGAAGAACACGAACAGGTTGAACAGGTCGCCGGTGAGGAAGGCGCCGTTCAGGCCCATGAGCTGCAGCTGCAGCAGCGGATGGAAGTGCACGCCCGCGCGGTCCCAGCGCGAGGTGGAGTAGATCGAGGCGGCGAAGGCGATCACGCCGGTCAGCGCCACCATCATGGTCGAGAGCCGGTCCGCCACCAGCACGATGCCGAAGGGCGCGCGCCAGTTTCCCGGCAGATAGACGCCGATCGAGCCCGGGCCGCCGCCGGTGTCGGCCGCGTTGACCCAGCGCAGCAGCGCGAGTGCGGCCATGAGGCCCACCAGGCCCGAGACCACGCTGAGGAAGGACTTGGTGCGGCGGCGCTGCTCGCCCAGCAGCAGCATCAGCGCGGCCGTGAGCATCGGCACCAGGATCGGCACCGCCACCAGGTGCGGCATGCTGATCTCGAGCAACTGGTCGAGCAGGCGGAAGAGCTCGGTCATTCGCGCGCCTCTTCCTGTTCCTGGCGTTCCTCGCCGTCCACGTGGTCGGTGCCGGTCAGGCCGCGCGAGGCCAGCAGCACCACCAGGAACAGCGCGGTCATCGCGAAGCCGATCACGATCGCGGTGAGCACCAGCGCCTGCGGCATCGGGTCGGCCGTGTTGGCCAGCGTGGCCGCGAAGCCGGGGATCAGCACCGGCTCGCTGTCGACCTTGAGCCGGCCCATGCTGAAGATGAAGAGGTTGACCGCGTACGAGATCAGGGTCAGGCCCATGATGACCTGGAAGGTGCGCGGACGCAGCAGCAGGTAGACACCCGAGCCGGTCAGCACGCCAATGGCGAGGGCGAGCACGATTTCCATCAGCGCGCTCCCGCCGGCGTGGCGCCGGCCGCCAGGGCATCTGCTTCGGCCTGCGCCTCCTTCTCGGCCTGCTCGTCGGCCCAGCGATGGCTGCGCACCGACTGGTGCGCGAGCGCGGTGAGGATCAGCATGGTGGCACCGAGCACCAGCGCGAACACGCCAATGTCGAAGAACAGGGCACTGGGCACGTGGATGTCGCCGAGCACCGGCAGGTGCAGGTGGGCGGTGTGCGTGGTCAGGAAGGGGTAGCCGAAGAAGACCGCGCCGCTGCCGGTACCGAGCGCGAACAGCAGGCCGATGGCGATCCAGCGGCGCGGGTAGATGCGCAGGTGCTCCTCCACCCACTCGGTGCCCGAGACGATGAACTGCAGCACCAGCGCCACCGACATCACCAGCCCCGCGACGAAGCCGCCGCCGGGCGCGTTGTGGCCGCGCATGAAGAGATAGACCGCCACCAGCACCGACAGCGGCAGCAGCAGGCGCACCAGCACCGCGGGCACCATCAGGTAGCCGACGGCGGTGTCCTTGGCGCGGCGCGGGTTCAGCAGGTCGCTGCTGCCGTCGTCGGCCTGGGCGCGCTGCTGCGGCGGCAGCGCCATCGACTCGACCGCGGGCCGGAAGCGGCGCAGCAGCGCATAGACGGTGAGCGCCACCACGCCGAGCACGGTGATCTCGCCGAAGGTGTCGAAGCCGCGGAAGTCGACCAGCATCACGTTGACCACGTTGGTGCCGCCGCCCTCGCTGAGCGCGCGCTCGAGGAAGAAGGGCGAGATGCTTTGCGGGAAGGTGCGCGTCATCATGGCCCAGGCCAGCGCCGCCATGCCGCAGCCCGCGACGGTGGCCACCAGCAGGTCGCGGCCGCGCCGGCCCCAGGGGCGCAGGCGCGCGCTCGCGGTCTGCACCGCGTCCTTGCTGCGCATCGGCAGCCAGCGCAGGCCCAGCAGGATCAGCACCGTGGTCACGGCCTCGACCACCAGTTGCGTGAGCGCGAGGTCGGGCGCCGAGAACCAGATGTAGGTGACGCACGAGACCAGGCCCGCGCCCGCGGCCAGCATCAGCGCCGCGAGCCGGTGGAACTTGGCCTGCCAGGCGGCGGCCAGCGCGCAGACGCCGCCGATCAGCCAGGTCATGGCGAACATCGGCGAGAAGGGCAGCAGCTCGCGCGTGCCGGCGGCCGCGGGCGTCTGCTTGAGCGCCGCGAAGGCGCCGGCCACGGCCACCACCACGAGCAGCAGCAGCTGGGTCTGCATGCGGCGCGTTCCGAACAGGCGCCGGCTGCGCCGGCCGGCCTCGCTCAGCAACGCGATCAGGTGCTCGAAGATCACCTGGCCGTCGAAGCGGTGCAAGAGCGGCGTGTGCTCGAGGCCGCCGGCCGCGCGCTGGCGGCGCTGCAGCAGGTAGAGTCCCGCGCCGCCCGCCAGGGCGACGAAGCTCATCAGGAGCGGCAGGTTGAAGCCGTGCCACACGGCCAGGCTGTACTCGGGCAGGATGCCGCCGACCACGGGCGCGGCCGCGGCGGCCAGCATCGGGCCGACCGACCAGGCCGGCGCCACGCCCACCACCAGGCAGATCAGCACCAGCAGCTCGACCGGCACGCGCATCCAGTGCGGCGGCTCGTGCGGCGGCTTGGGCACCTCGTTGCCGCAGGGCGCGCCGAAGAACACGTCGAACACGAAGCGCGCCGAATAGGCCACGCTGAAGATGCCGGCCAGCGTGGCGATCAGCGGCAGGCTGAAGTCGACCCAGGGCGTGGCCTGGATGAACACCGTCTCGGCGAAGAACATCTCCTTGGAGAGAAAGCCGTTGAGCAGCGGCACGCCGGCCATCGAGGCGCTGGCGATGATGGCCAGCGTGCCCGTGATCGGCATCAGCTTCATCAGGCCGCTGAGCTTGCGGATGTCGCGCGTGCCGGTCTCGTGGTCGATGATGCCGGCGGCCATGAACAGCGAGGCCTTGAAGGTCGCGTGGTTCATGACGTGGAACACCGCCGCCACCGCCGCGAGCGGGCTGTTGAGGCCCAGCAGCAGGGTGATGAGGCCGAGGTGCGAGATGGTCGAGTAGGCCAGCAGCGCCTTCAGGTCGCGCTGGAACATCGCGATGAAGCCGCCGAGCAGCAGCGTGATCGCGCCCGCGCCGCCCACCAGCCAGAACCACTGCTCGGTGCCCGAGAGCACGGGCCACAGCCGCGCCATCAGGAACACGCCGAGCTTCACCATGGTGGCCGAGTGCAGGTAGGCCGACACCGGCGTGGGCGCGGCCATGGCGCGTGGCAGCCAGAAGTGGAACGGGAACTGCGCGCTCTTGGTGAAGGCGCCCAGCAGGATCAGCACCAGCGCCGCCGGGTAGAGCGCGTGGGCGCGGATCACGTCACCCGAGGCCAGCACCACGTCGAGCTCGTAGCTGCCGACGATGCGGCCCAGCACCAGCACGCCGGCCAGCAGGCACAGCCCGCCCGCACCGGTGACCGTGAGCGCCATGCGCGCGCCGCGCCGGGCATCGCGCCGGTGGTGCCAGTAGCCGATGAGGAGGAAAGAGAACAGGCTGGTGAGCTCCCAGAACAGCACCATCTGGATCAGGTTGCCCGAGAGCACCACGCCCATCATCGCGCCCATGAACGCGAGGAAGAACGAGAAGAAGCGCGGCACCGGGTCGGAGGCCGACATGTAGTAGCGCGCGTAGAGCACCACCAGCGTGCCGATGCCCAGCACCAGCATGCAGAACAGCCAGGCGAAGCCGTCCATGCGGAACACGAGGTTCAGGCCCAGCGCGGGCAGCCATTCGATCTCGTGGCGCAGCACGTTGCCGTTGGCGAGCCGGGGGAACAGCCACGCCGTCTGCACCGCGCAGCCCAGCGCGACCAGCCCCGCGAGCGTGGACTCCCGGTTGCGCGCGTTCGACGGCATCAAGGCCGCCAGCACGCTGGCAAGGAACGGGAGTGCGACGAGCAGGACGAGGGGCATTGCGGTCGATTCTATCGGCCGCCTCTATGGCGGACCCTATCTATAACCGCAGGACATAAGGCGGTTTTTTCGTGGTCGATCAGGCCGACAAGGCCTGCACGGTGCGGATGCCCAGCCAGGTCAGGCACAGCGATCCGCCCAGGTGCGCGGCGGCCGTGACCAGGGCCACGCCGAGCCGGCCTTCGAGCAGCATGGTCGTGACTTCGGCCGAGAAGCTCGAGAAGGTGGTGAGGCCGCCGAGGAAACCGGTCACCAGCGCGAGCCGCCAGACCGGATCGAGGTCCGGCAGCAACTGGAAGGTGGCGATGGCCAGGCCGATGAGGTAGCCACCGATCAGGTTGGCGGCCAGCGTGCCCCAGGGCATGAGGCCGCCGGCGCCGAACCAGAGCGCGAGGCCCCAGCGGGACAGGGCGCCGATGGAGGCGCCGATGCAGATCGCGAGAATCGGAACGAGCATGCGGCGATTGTCGGGCCGGCGGGAGGCAGCTCAGGGCGCCATCTGTTGCGGCAGCCAGGTCACGAGCTGCGGCACGAAGTAGATGAGCAGCACCGCGGCCACCATCAGGAAGAACATCGGCAGCGTCACGCGCGCGATGTAC
>NZ_FOWG01000019.1:0-154832 GCF_900115375.1 Variovorax sp. PDC80
GCGAACTGGGCAACCTGCTCGCGCGCATCACCACCATCGACTGGTTCAACACGCTGGGCGAGTCGGTGACCATGGTCACGGGCCTGATCTTCGTGATCTGCGTGCTCGCCTTCCGCAAGGGAATCATGGGCGAGATCATCGCCTTCATCGATCGGCGTAAGGCGCGGTAGAAATCGGGATCGGACAGCCGTACGCAGAGGGCGCGAAGGTTTCGCAGAAGTCGCAGAAGAACAGCCAAAACTATGTGGGCCGCGCCTTGGTGGAGGTCGTGTCCCATGGGAGGACTTCCGGGCGCAACGGTAGCGCTCCAGCAGCCCACTTTTTTCGGTTCTCCTTTTGCGCTCTTCGCGAAACCTTCGCGCCCTCTGCGTACGGCTGTCCGCTTTCTAGAGTTTCAGAGGCGCCACATACCCCGTCATCTCCAGGTAGCCGCGCCCCAGGCGCCGGCCCTGGCCATCGAGCAGGTCGCTCAGGCCTTCCCAGTACACGCCGCCGGTCGAGCCGCGGCTGTCGAGCTCCTGGTCGTCGAGCAGCGCGCGCACCTCGAACTCGCCCGCGGGCGTGCGCACGCGCCATTGCACGGGGTAGCGCGCCTGCGTGCGCGGGCTGTTCCAGGAGCGGCCGGCCTCGAAGCGCACTTCGTCGGGTCCGAACACGCGCAGCGTGCCGTCGCCCGCGCGGAACGAACCGCCCGACCACAGCGCGCTGCCGTCGGCGCGGCGCAGGTGGAAGGCCGTGAGCGCGCCGCCGTCGTCGAGGTTCATGCCTATCCAGTCCCAGCCCACGGCCTCGGGATGCAGCAGCGCCTCGCTCCACTCGTGGTCGAGCCAGGCCTTGCCGCGCACCGCGAAGGGCCGGCCGTCGAGCACGATGCGGCCCTGTGCCGCGAGCTGCGGTTCGCTGTAGTAGTAGCTGGCCTGGGCCTCGTCGGGCCCCTTGCGTGACAGGCCCGCACGGCCCTGCAGCAGCACCGGCTGGGTGGGCGCGAAGCGCAGCTCGAGCGTGAAGCCGCTGGCGGGAATGCGCGCCGTGTAGCCGTCCGCGGCGCGCAGCAGCGACCAGTCGCGCAAACGCAGCGCGGTGTCGGTTTCGCTGGCCGAAGCCCCGCCGAGGCCCGCGCGCGCGATGCGCTGGTCGTGCCGTAGCGCGCGGCCCTCGAGGTCGGTGACGGCCGCGTGCGCGAACACCAGCTGCTGCGCCGCGAACTTCGAGCGCATGCCCTGCGTGGCATCGACGCGCGAGCGGAAGAAGGTGACCTGGAAGCCGAAGCCGCGGCCGCCCTCGGCCTGCGCATGGCCCGTGATGTACCACCACTCGGTGCGCAGTTCGGGATGGCTGCCGAAGTCGCGCGGGAACTGCAGCGTGCGCGGCGGCAGGGCCCAGGCGGGCGCGAGGCCTGAAGAGGCGGCGAGCGCCGCGAGCAGGAGGTCGCGGCGCGACAGGAGGGCGGGTGGCATGGCCGCACGAGTCTACAAGCGCCCTCGTCACGCGTTGTAACCCGCGCGCGGGCGAAAGCGATTACCGTGGGCCGGCCCATAAAAAGAAGGAGACGAGATCCATGAAGCGCACGCCCAGCCCGCGCCCTGTCGCGCGGCGCATCGCATCCCCCCGTTCCGGTTCCCTCGCCATGCGGCTTGTGCCGCTGGCCGCGCTGCTCGCGCTCGCGGGCTGCGCCTCGGGACCGCCCGCCGAAACACCGCAATCGACGAGTACACCGTCGCGCGCGCCCTCGTCCTTCGCCGTGCCCGGCCTCGAGAAGCCGGCCGAGGTGCTCGTCGACCGCTGGGGCGTGCCGCACCTCTATGCGGGCACGCTCTACGACGCCTTCGTCGCGCAGGGCTTCATCGCGGCGCGCGATCGGCTCTGGCAGATGGACCTGTGGCGCAAGCGCGGCCTCGGCGAGATGGCGCAGGACTTCGGTCCCGCCTGGGTCGAGAGCGACCGCGCCGCGCGTGCCGTGCTCTATCGCGGCGACATGTACCGCGAGTGGCTGGCCTACGGCTCCGACGCCAAGCGCGTGGCCGAGGCTTTCACGGCCGGCGTCAATGCCTACGTGGCGCAGGTGCGCGCGCAGCCCGACCTGCTGCCGCAGGAGTTCAAGCTGCTCGGTTACCAGCCCGCGACCAAGGGCCTGTTAACGCCATGCAAGGGGTCGCGCTGCTTCGCAAAGGGGCTGGGTGCAAGGCGCCTGCGCGCAGCAAGGCGTCCGCCTTGCAAGCGCGGGCAACGCCGCAGACGGCCCCTTTGCGAAGCAGCCCGGAGGGAAGCTCACCAGAGCCCGCCCCTCGGCGTTGCGCTCCTAGCGTGTGCGGACGCACACGCGTCGTCACGCGCCTTGATGGGCGGGCTCTGGTGAGCTTCGCGACCCCTTGCATGGCGTTAACAGGCCCTATCGCCCGAGGACGTGGTGCGCATCCGCCACCATGGCCTCACGCTCAACCTCACGTCCGAGATCGAACGCGCGCGCGCCTACTGCGCGGGCGGGCCCGGCATCAAGGCCGACTGGCTGCGGCGCGAGCTCGACCCGCCCGTCAACCCGCGCGTACCGCCCGGGCTCGATCCCTGCACCGTGCCCGCCGCCGAGCTGCGCGCGGCCTATCTGCGCGCCACCGAGGCACCGCAGTTCACCAAGGCCAACACGCCGTTGCCGCAGCAGGGCGCGGGCCCCGGCAGCTTCGCGGTGTCGCAGGCAGGCGACGAGGCACAGGCCGAGCAGGGTGACCCCACCGCCGCCTACGGCAGCAACAACTGGGTGATCGCGCCCAAGCTCAGCGCCACCGGCCGGCCAATCCTCGCGAACGATCCGCATCGCGCGCACGGCGCGCCGAGCCTGCGCTACATGACGCACCTGAGCGCGCCGGGCATGGATGCCATCGGTGCCGGCGAGCCCTTCCTGCCGGGCCTGTCGATCGGCCACAACGGCACCATCGCCTTCGGCCTCACGCGCTTCTACATGGACCAGGAGGACCTCTACGTTTACCAGCTCAACCCGCGCAATCCCAACGAGTACCGCTACCAGGGCCGCTGGGAGCCGATGCTGCGCGTGACCGAGCGCATCGCGGTCAAGGGCGAGCGCGTGCCGCGCGAGCTGGTCAACAGCTTCACGCGCCATGGGCCGGTGCTGCTGTCGGAGCCCGGCAAGCGCCGCGCCTATGCGCTGCGCGCGGCCTGGCTCGAGCCGGGCATGGCGCCGTACTTCGGTTCGATGGACCAGGGCCTGTTAACGCTATGCAAGGGGTCGCGAAGCTCGCCAAGGCCCGCCCATCAAGGCGCGTGACGCCGCGTGTGCGTCCGCACACGCAAGGAGCGCAACGCGGAGGGGCGGGCCTTGGCGAGCTTCCCTCCGGGTTGCCCCGCAAAGGGGCCGTCTGCGGCGTTGCCCGCGCTTGCAAGGCGCCAGCCTTGCTGCGCGCGGGCGCCTTGCATCCAGCCCCTTTGCGGGGCAACGCGACCCCTTGCATAGCGTTAACAGGCCCTGATGCGCGCGCAGAACTGGGACCAGTTCCGCGCCGCCATGAACCGCTGGGGCGCGCCCGGCGAGAACCAGGTCTATGCCGACCGCAACGGCAACATCGGCTGGATCCCCGGCGGCCTCACGCCGATCCGTCCGAACTGGGACGGCCTGATGCCGGTGCCGGGCGACGGCCGCTACGAGTGGTCGGGCTTCCGCAATGGCGACGAGCTGCCCTCCGAGTTCAATCCCGCGCGCGGCTACGTCGTGACCGCGAACGAGAACAACATCCCGAGCGAGCATCCGGCCGCGAAGAAGGGCATCGGCTACGAATGGAGCGACGCGGCGCGCGCACGGCGCCTGAAGGAGCTGTTCGCGGGCAAGGTGGCCGCGGGCCAGCGCTTCACGCTCGAGGATTCGCAGCGCATGCAGAACGACATCGTCGCCACGCCGGCGCAGCGCCTGCTCAAGCTGCTCGCGGGCCTGGGCAGCAGCGATGCGCAGACCGCGGCCGGCCTCGCGCTGCTGCAGGGCTGGGACGGCACCATGGACCGCGACAGCGCGGCCGCCGCGCTCTACGAGGTCTGGAGCAGCAAGCCGCTGCGCCAGGCCGTGCTCAAGGCCGGCGCGGGCGAATCGGCCGTGCAGTACGCGCTGCCGGGCGACAACACGCGCATGGTCCTGCTGCTCGAGAACCCCTTCGGCTGGGTCAGCAACGCGCAGCGCGATGCGATGCTGGTGCAGACCATCGCGCCCGCCATGCAGGAACTGAGCAACAAGCTCGGCCCCGATCCCGCGGCCTGGAAGTGGGGCGCGCTGCACCGCGCCGAGTTCCGTCATCCGCTCGGCGGCATCGTCGATGCGGCCACGCGCAGGAAGCTCGACGTGGGCGACTGGCCGATGTCGGGCTCGGCCTTCACGCCGATGGCCGCGAGCTACCGCGCGAGCGACTATCGGCTGACCTCGGGTGCGTCCTTCCGCATGGTGCTGGACGTGGGCAACTGGGATGCCTCGCGCGTCATCAACACGCCGGGCCAGTCGGGCAACCCCGACAGCCCCAACTACCGCGACCTCGCGCCGCTGTGGCTCGAAGGCAAGTACGTGCCGCTGGTCTACAGCCGCGCGGCCGTGGAAAAGGAAACGGTGGAGCGGATTCGTTTGACGCCCGCGCCGTGAAACCGCGCAGCGGGGCCTAGACTGCGCTTTTTTTGCATCGGGCCCGCACCATGACCTTCGACGAACTCCAGCGCCGACTCGCCGAGGTACCGGCGCGCCACAAGGAGATCTCGGTCATCGCGAGCCTCGACGACGAGCCCGCGCGGCCCAGCGCGCGCCTGCTCGACATCGCGCTGCGCGCCGCCTCGGCCGCGCGCGAGATCGCGCTGAGCGTCTACGATGGCCGCCCCTCGAGCGAGCCGCACTGGTTCGACACCTGGCCCGGCGAGCACTACCGCCTGCTCGCCGCGCTGGTGCGCACGCTGAAGCCGATGCGCGTCGTCGAGATCGGCACCTTCACCGGCATGGGCACGCTCGCGCTTGCGCAGGAATTGCCCGCGGGCGGCAGCGTGACCACCTTCGACCTGCATCCCTGGCACGGCTTCGAACAGACCTGGCTCGCGCCCGGCGATTTCGAGCAGGGGCGCGTGCGCCAGGTGCTGCACGACATCTCCGCGCCCGGCGGCATCGAGGCGCATCGCGCGCTGTTCGAGGCGGCCGACCTGGTCTTCGTCGACGGACCCAAGGACGGCCACACCGAGACGAGGATGCTCGACAACCTCGCCACGCTGAGATTGCCCGCGCATGCGCTGGTCGTGTTCGACGACATCCGCGTGATGAACATGGTCGCGACCTGGCGGCGCATCGCACGGCCCAAGCTCGATCTCACGTCGTTCGGCCATTGGAGCGGCACCGGCCTGATCGACTGGAACGCTTAGCGCAATCGGGTTGCATTGCCCGCGCGCGGCGATGCACGCATGCCGCGAAGTCTTCCGTATTCACTTCCCCTTGTCGCATGCAACGGCCGTTGCATGCGCATGACTTTTGGCACTGTTGGATGCGATGCGCGATGCATACGCTCGGTCCCCTTCGATGCATGGCCTGCGATGCCGCGCATCGGAATCCGACGCCGCTGCATTGCAGCCGCATTCATCGACCAGTTGCTACAGAGGGGGAGAGAACCCATGAGATTCAAATTTGCAGTGGCCGCCGTGGCGGTCGCATTGGCTGTTGCCGCGTGCGGCGGCGGGGGCGGAGGCTCGGGCTTCGGGTTCCTGCCGCCCGGCCAGAACGGCGGTGACCCCGGTGACCCGGGCGGCCCTGGCGGTCCCGGCACGCCCGCACGCAAGGATGCGAAGGTCACGGGCCGCGTGACCAATGCGCTCGACGGCGCCGGCATCGCGCAGGTCAAGGTCACGGCCGGCGGCGTCAGCGCCACGACCGCGGACGATGGCTCCTACACGCTCGAGGGCATCACCAACGGCGCCTCGGTGCTGCTGAGCTACGAGAAGAACGGCTTCGCACCGCAGAGCCGTTCGACCGCCGCGCTCGCGCCGGCCGAGGCCAGCACCGTCATCAACATCCCGATGCTGCCGGTGGCGTTCAGCGACACCTTCAACCCGGGCGCCGCGCGCGACCTCGCGGTGCCGGGCTCGACCGCCATGGTGCGCCTGCCCGCCAACGCGCTGCGCCGCGCCGACGGCAGCACGCCCACCGGCCAGGTCACCGGCCGCCTCACGCCGATCGCACCCGCGACCAACGTCAACCTGATGCCCGGCAACTACCTCGCGGCCACCAGCGGCGAGCCCGCGGCGATGGAGAGCTTCGGCGCGCTCGACGCCAGCTTCGTCGATGCGGACGGCGCACCGCTGCAGCTCGCGCAGGGCGTGAGCGCCACCGTGCGCATCGCGCCGTCGTCGCGCAGCGCCGCGCTGCCGCCGACGGTGCCGCTGTTCTTCTACAACACGGCCACGGGCCTGTGGGTGGAAGAGGGCAGCGCGAGCCTGCAGGGCACCGCGCCCAACCAGTACTACGAAGGCACGGTCACGCACTTCACGACCTGGAATGCCGACCAGATCTACAACACGGTGCGCGTCAACGGCTGCGTGCAGAACGCGGCGGGCGAACGCGTCGCCGGGGCGGTCGTGGCATCGGAAGGCAAGTCGTACAGCGGTGTCGGCTCGGCCGTCACCAATGCCAACGGCGAGTTCTCGGTGCCGGCCAAGCGCAGCAGTGAAGCCTTCGTGGTGGCGAGCAAGAATGCCGAACTCTCCAATGCGGCGAATGCGACGCTGGGCGACCAGGACATCACGCTCGGTGGGTGCCTCACGCTGACGAGCTCGGCCATGTCGATCAAGCTGACCTGGGGTGAACGGCCCTACGACCTCGATTCCCACACGATGGGCGCGAATGTCGGTGAAGAGGTCTACTACGCCAACAAGGGCTCGCTCGCGGCCGCGCCGTTCATCGGCCTTGACGTGGACGACGTGGACAGCTTCGGTCCCGAGTACACGACCTTCGCGAAGCTCGCGCGCAATCGCACCTACCGCTTCTTCGTCTACAACTTCTCCGACACCTACGACCCAGGTCAGACCGGATCGCCCGCGCGCGTGGAACTGAGCAACCGCGGCGCCCAGTCGGTCTTCTCGCCGCCGGCAGGCGAGGTGACGGATTCGACGCGCTACTGGCACGTCTTCGACCTGCGCACCGACGACAACTGCAACGCCACGGTCGTGCCGGTCCAGAAGTTCCTGGCCAACAAGCCGCCGGAAATCAACACCGACGCGAACGCCCAGTACTGCAACTGAGCGGCATGAAGGAGGGCCGGCGCGAGCCGGTCGTCTTCAGCCGATAAAAAGAAAAGGGAGCAGGGGGAAAAGGCGCGCAGACAAAGCGCCGGCAGGCACGGGACCGCGGACATCCGCAGGTCGCGTGCCTGCTTTTTTTTGCCCGCGCGAAGCGGCGCCTACCAGTCTTCCTTCACCGCCAGCACCGCATCCTTGCCGGCCGCGGCGCGCCCCGCCATCCACGCGGTGACGGTGCCCGCGGCCACCACGGCCGCGCACAGCGCGAGCAGCCGGCCCCAGGGCAGCAGCAGGTCCATGGTCCAGTGGAAGCTTTGCGGATTGACCACCTTCACCAGCACCACCGACACCGCGAGGCCCAGGCCCAGTCCGGCCACCGCGCCGATGGCGGTCCAGGCGGCGCCTTCGCCGGCCACCACCGCGAGCACCTGCGCGCGCGTGAAGCCCAGGTGCGCGAGCAGGCCGAATTCCTTGCGCCGCGCGAGCACCTGCGCGCTGAAGCTCGCGGCGATGCCGAACAGCCCGATCGCGATCGCCACCGCCTGCAGCCAGTAGGTCACGGCGAAGCTGCGGTCGAAGATGCGCAGCGAGACCGCGCGGATCTGCCCCACGGATGCGATCTCCACGTCCGAACCCCCGCGTTGCGCCGCCAGTGCGCGCACCGCTTCCTGCACCGCGCCTTCCGAGGCGCCGGGCGCGAGCCACAGCGCGACGTCGCTGACGTCGCGATCGCCGGTCAGGCGCTCGAAGTCGCGTGCCTCGATCGCGATGGCGCCGAACTGCCGCGCATAGTCGCGCCACACGCCGGCCACGAAGAAGGTGGCCGGTGCGCCGCCCACTGCGGGCGCCAGCGCGTTCGACAGCAGCGCGAAGACGCTGCCGGGCCTGGCGCCGTAGAGCTCGACCATCGGCTCGCTCACGTAGATGCCGATCTGTCCCTCGGGCACCGGCAGCGCGCGGCCCACCAGCGGCAGCGCCTGCGCCACGCCGCCTTCGAGGTGGCGCGAGATCAGGGTCACCGCGGGCTGCGCCGTATCGAGCTGCAGCGAGCGCGTGCGCAGCGTGCCGCTGCGTTCCACGCCGGGCAGCCGCGACAGCGCCTGCACGAGCTCGGGCGCGAAGGTCGCGGTGTCGGTGCTGCTCTCGGCGCCGCTGTTGCCGCCGCGCCCGCTCGAGGTGGCGCGCACGTAGAGGTCGGCCGGCAGCACGATGTCGAGCCAGTGCGTGACCGAGTCGCGGAAGCTCGCGACCATCACCGTGAGCGCGACCGCGAGGCTCAGGCTCGCGACCACGCCGCTGACCGCCACCGCCGCGGTGCCGCGCATGCGGCGCGCGCGCTCGATCGCGAGCATCGGCAGCACGCGGCGCGACAGCAGCGGTGCGATGCGGTCGTAGAGCAGCGCGATCAGCCAGGGCAGCGCGGTGATGCCGCCGACCAGCAGGCAGGCCACCGACAGGTAGGCCGCCACCGGCACGCCGCGGATCGCGGGCAGGTTGGCGAGCGCCACGCCCAGCGCGATCAGGCCCAGCGCCAGCCAGTGGCTGCGGCCCTGCGCGGGCGGCGCGCCCAGGCCCTTGAGCGTCTGCGCCTCGGGCAGCGCCTGCGCTGCGCGCGCCGGCCACCAGCCGCCCACCAGCGCGGCCGCCACGCCGAGCGCGCCGTAGAGCAGGGCCGAGGCGCTGCTCCAGTGCAAGGTGGGCGCCACGCCCTCGAAGTAGCCGCCGCCCAGGTCGCCGCCGAGCACGCGCAGCGCGACGTCGGCCAGCGCGGTGCCGAGCGCGAGCCCGGCCACGCTGCCGATCAGCCCGAGCACCAGCGACTCGGCCAGCACCAGCCGCAGCCGCTGGCGCGGCGTGAGGCCCAGCACGCCGAGCAGCGCGAACTGCTGCGCGCGCTTGGCGACGCTGAGCGCGAGCACCGAGAACACCAGGAAGGCGCCGGTGAACAGCGCCACCAGCGCCAGCACCGTGAGGTTGACGCGGTAGGCGCGCGAGAGGTTGCTCACGCGCTCGGCCGAATCGCCGGGCTCGGCGAACTGCAGGCCGGTGGGCCAGCCGGGCGTGGCCTGCAGCGCCGCGATGAAGGCCGCGCGGTCGGTGCCGGCGGCCAGCCGCAGGTCGATGCGGCTGAGCTGGCCGAGGCGGTCGAAGCGTTCCTGCGCGGTGGCGATGTCCATCACCGCGATCGCGCCGCCGCCGGCCGCCACGTGGCCGGCCACGCGCAGCCGCTGCCAGTCGGCGCCGCTGCGCAGCTGCACGCTCTCCTCGGCACCGGCCGGCGCCTGCGCGGGCAGGCCGAGCGCGCTGCGCGCGGCGGCGTTGAGGAACACCAGCCCCGGCGCGAACAGCGCGAAGCGTTCGGCGTTCGCATCGGGCTGCGGCATCAGCGCGGGCGCGATCGCGGGCAGCGCGAGCGCGTCGACGCCGATCGCGCGCAGCGGCACCTGCCGTTCCTCGCCATCGGGCGTTGCGGCGACCAGCGCGAGCGCCTGGAACTCGAGCACCGGGCTCGCGAGCGTCACCTGCGGATGGCGCGCCAGCGTCTCGAACACCGCCTCGTCGAAGCCGCCCTGCGGCGCGCGCAGTTCGAGGTCGGGCTGGCCGTTGACCGAGCGCACCGCGCTCGAGAACTCGTCGAGCGCGGAGGCGTTGATGAGCTGCACCGAGAACGCGAGCGCCACGCCCAGCATCACGGCCAGCACCGCCGCCGCGTTGCGCCAGGGATGGTGGCGCAGTTCCTGCCAGGAGAAGGTGGTGAGCAATGCACGCATGGGGCGATTGTGGCGGGGCGGGGCAAGGCCTTCGCGGCGTGGCACCATCCGGGCCTGTGTCCCTGCCCGAGGAATCGACGATGCGGCTTCTCTCCCGCGGCCCCCAAGCCTCGCTCCGGCGCCTGGCGCTGCTGTCCATGGCCTCGGCGCTGGCGCTGCTGCTGGCCGGCCCCGCCGCCGCGCAGTCGCCGCCCGGCGCCGCGCTCTCGCTCGCGAGCGACCCGGCCCTGATCGCGCGCACCGCGCTCGACGCCGAGCGCGGCACCGTGGTGGTGGGCCTGCTGCGCGGCGGCAAGGCCAGCTACGGCGCGGCCTACAACCCCGAGCCGCCGACGCCGCCGCGCGCGCTGTCTTCCGAGAGCGCCGAGCAGCCGATGTTCGAGATCGGCTCGGTCACCAAGGTCTTCACCGGCCTGCTGCTCGCGCAGGCGGTGGAGCGCGGCGACATGAAGCTCGACGACAACCTGGGCCAGCTGATGGCCGGCAAGATCAAGGCGCCGCTGTCGCCGGCGGTGGCCTCGGTCACGCTGCGGCAGCTGGTGACCCACACCGGCTGCATGCCGGTGATGGCCGACGGCGTGACCGGCGGCCCGGCGCTGGCCTCGCAGATGCGCGCCTTCGAACGCCAGGAGCTCTACGACGCGCTGCCGCGCATCAAGCTGCTGGGCGCCGCGCCGCCCTGCGCGGGCGCGTACAGCAACTACGGCATGGCGCTGGTCGGCCTGCTGGTGGCCGACCGCTACAACACGACCTGGAGCGAGCTGGTGCGCGCGCGCATCACCGAGCCGCTGGGCATGAACGACACCGTGATCCTGCTCGGCGACAAGGCCTCGCGCATGGCGCCGGCCTTCGCGGGCGACCGGCGCCAGTCGCTGCTCGACATGAAGGCCTATGCGCCGATCGCCGCGCTGCGTTCCACCGCGGCCGACATGATGGTCTTCAGCCGCGCCATCCTCGCCGGCGCCAGCGGTCCGTTCGGGCCGGCCGCGGTGCGGCTGCTCACGCCGCTGGCCAACTACGAGGGCGCCGAGATCGGCTATGCGGTGATGGTGCGCGGCGCCGAGGGCGCTCGTCGCACCTACTACCACGCGGGCGTCACCGAGGGCTACCGCACCCTGTGGCTGCTCGCGCCCGACACCGGCGAGGCCATGATCCTCCTGAGCAGCAACACGCGCGCGCCGCTGCAGCGCGTGATGCTGGCGATCGGCAAGAGCCGCTACCCGGTGCCCACGGTCGAGGTGCCGGTCGATGCCGACAAACTGGCCGAGTACCGCGGCGAGTACCGCGTCACCAAGTCCAAGTCGCTCGACTTCACCGTGCGCGGCGGCCGCCTGCTGGTGCGCGAGAGCGGCCGTGGCTACAACCCGCTCAAGCCGATCGGCACCGATCGCTTCACGGTGGGCGAGATCGGCGCGCAGGTCGTGTTCCAGCGCGAGGGCGGGCAGGTGGTGGGCGTGACGCTGTCGCAGGGCGGCGCGCAGGTCGTCGGGCGCAGGGCGCGCGAAGGCGCGCTGGTGGACTAGGGCCTCAGCGACGCTCGGCGGCGTCGAGCAACTGCTCGATCCACGCTGTCCGTATCGCGCCCGGCACGCGCGTGCCGTCGCCGAAGATCAGCGTGGGCGTGCCGCTCACGTCGTAGCGCTTGCCCAGTGCCGCGTTGCGCTGCAGCGCCGAGGCATCGCAGCGGCCCGCGGGCGTGCCGGGGTCGATGCTCTTCTCGATCCACTGCTCCCAGTTCATGGCCGGTCGGGCGCTGCACAGGATGTTGCGCGCCTTGGCCACCGATTCCTCGCCGAGCACCGGATAGAGGAAGACATGGACGGTGACGTTGCCGATCGCCTTCAGGTCCTTGTCGACGCGCTGGCAGTGGCCGCAGCGCGGATCGGAGAACACCGCGATGCGGCGCTTGCCGTTGCCATGGACCAGCGTGATCGCGTCCTGGAGCGGCAGCTTGTCGAAGTCGAAGCCCTCGACCTTCTTGAAGCGGCCCGTGACATCGTCGCGTCGGGTCTGGGCATGGCCAATGGTGGCGGTGGCGCTCCAGGTGCAGGTGGCGAGCAGAAGGCGGCGGCGGAGGTTCATCGAGACGGTCCCTGACATCGTTGTAAGCGTGGATGCGGTTCGGGCGCGCGGCGAAGGTTCCCGGACCGCGTGCGCATCAATGCACTGCGTCGTGCAAGGTGCGCATTTCGTCCGCGGCATGGCGCGGCCACAGCGCGAGACCGCCCGCGAGGCTCCAGGCCTGCGCATGGCCGAGGCGGCGCAGCGCGTGTGCCGCCTGCGCGCTGCGGTTGCCGCTGCGGCAGAAGAACAGGATCGGCGTTTCGCCCGGCAGCGCCAGCCAGTCGGGCAGGGCGTTGAGCAGCCGCGAGAGCGGCACGGCCTGGCGTCGCGCGGCATCGAGCACGCCGGGCTGGCCGAGCCGCTGCTCGTAGGGCTCGCGCACGTCGACCAGCAGCAGGCCCGGATGCTTGCGCAGCAGCGCGGCCGAGGCCTCGGGCGACAGCTCGGGCGTGCCGCTGCCGGCACAGCGGTCGACCCGCGCGCCGCAGGCCATGGTCCGGTACTCGGTGAGCCCGAGGTCGCGCTCGAGCGCCGCCTTCGCGCTCGCGAAGCCCTCCGCGTCGAGGTGGCCGTCGAGCACGTCGTCGAGCAGCGGCTGGGCCATGCGCTCGGTGACCAGCGTGCTCGCGAAGCGGTCGTCGTAGTCGTGGCCCGGCAGCAGCAGCGTGTCGGGCTTGAGGGCGCGCTGCAGCTTCAGCAGCGACGGGCCGAAGGCCAGCGGCCGGCTTTGCGCGAAATCGCTGCGGCCCAGCGCGCCGGGCATCACGGTGTCGCCGACGAAGGCCAGGCGCAGCCCCTTGGCGTCGCGCAGCAGGTAGACGGTGGAGTCGGCGGTGTGGCCCGGCACGGCCAGCCGCGTGAGGCGCAGCGCGCCGAGCGCGATCTGCGTCGCGCCTTCGGGCCAGCCGAGCGCATCCACCGCGCCCGGTGCCAGCTGCCGCGCCGGCACGGCGGCGCGCAGTTCGGGCCCCGAGGAGGCATGGTCGCCATGGCTGTGGGTGTCGAGCACGGCCGCCAGCGTGTAGCCGTGGCAGCCCAGCCATTGGGTCAACTGCGCGTTCAGTTCGGGCAGCGGATCGATGACCACGCAGCGCCGGCTCTGGTCATCGGCCAGCAGGTAGCAGCAGGCGCCGTCCACCACGAAGCGGGTCAGGCGCTCGGGTGGCTGCGCCTCGTTCTGCGGCACCTGGCCCAGGCAGCTCTGGCGCAGCGACTCGCCGCAGGCGCGGATGCGTGCGCAGGCCTCGTCGATGAAGGCATCGTCGCTGGCCGGACCGAAGGACAGCCGCACCGCCGACGCGGTCTGCCAGGCGGGCAGCCCCATCGCCTCGAGCACGTAGCTGGGCCGGGCCTTGGCGGCGCCGCAGGCCGAGCCGCCGCTCACGCGCATGTCGGCCGCGTCGAACAGGTCCAGCAGCAGCTTGGAGCTCAGGCCCGGCACCGAGAAGTTCAGCGTGGTCGGCAGGCACAGCGCGCTCGGCGCATTGAAGACCAGGCCCGGGAAAGCCTCGGCCAGCGCGGCGGCCAGGCGATCGCGGCAGGCCGCGAGCGCGTCGGCGCGGCGGAAGGTGAAGCCTTCTTCCAGCGCGGCCAGCACCGCGCCGAGCGCGGCGATGCCCGACATGTTCTCGGTGCCCGAGCGCAGCGAATTCTCCTGGCCGCCGCCGGCCATCAGCGGCGTGAACGGCGCGCCCTCGCGCACGTAGAGCAGGCCGATGCCCTTGGGCGCATAGAGCTTGTGGCCCGAGAAGGGCGCGTAATCGATCGGTCGCTCGCCCAGGCGCAGCGGCAGCTTGCCGAGCGCCTGCACGCTGTCGACCATCCACAGCGCCGGGCTGCAGACCAGCGCGGCCGCGATGCCGTCGAGGTCGCTGACCACGCCGGTCTCGTTGTTGGCGGCCATGGTGCAGACCATGCCGGCGCGCGGCGCGTGCGCGCGCAGCCAGTCCAGGTCGTGGCGGCCGTTGCGGCCCACGGGAATCGCCAGCACCTCGAGGTCGAGGCCCAGCAGCGCGTTCCAGTGGCGCAGCGCCTCGGGCACGGCCTTGTGCTCGGTGGCGCCGTAGAGCAGCAGCTCGGGCACGCTCTCTCCGGCCTGGCGCCGCGCGCGCAGCGCGTTCAGGGCCGACAGCACGGCGGTCTGGATGCCCTCGGTCGCGCCGCTGAGGAACAGCAGCCGCCCCGTGGGCGCGCCGATCGCGCGGCGGGCGCGCTCGCGCACCGCGTCCATCAGCGCCCGGGCCTTGAGGCCGGTGTTGTGGATGCTGCTGGGGTTGCCGAAATCGCCGGCCATGGCGGCCAGCGCGGCGTCGCGGGCCTGGGGCAGAACGGGGGTGGTGGCGTTGGCGTCGAGGTAGATGTCCATGCCTCGATTCTGCGAAGCCGCGACAGGAAAAGGCTTGCGTTGTAGACTCGATTTCCCTGGGTTTTGAGAATCAGATTCTATTTTTCATGGAAAAGATAAAACTGGACGCCATAGACAGGAAGATTCTCGAGCTGCTGCAGCTCGACGCCGGGCGCCAGATCGCCGATCTCGCGAGCCAGGTCGGCCTGTCTCAGACGCCGTGCTGGCGCCGCATCCAGCGGCTCAAGGAGGCCGGCGTGATCACGCGCAACGTGATGCTGGTCGATCCGCAGAAGGTCAACGTGGGCGTGACGGTGTTCGTCGCCGTGCGCACCAGCACCCACACGCAGGCCTGGTTCGATCGCTTCAAGGCCGTGGTCGACGTGATCCCCGAGATCGTCGAGTTCTATCGTATGAGCGGCGAGATCGACTACCTGCTGCGCGTGGTGGTGCCCGACATCGCGGCCTACGACAAGGTCTACAAGCGGCTGATCGCCGACACCGAGCTGTTCGACGTCAGCTCCAGCTTCGCGATGGAGGAGATCAAGTTCACGACCGCGCTGCCGCTGTCGTACGCGCAGTAGCCAAAAGGATCAGGCCGGATGGGCGAGCGCGAACAGCGCGCGCGCCATCGCGTCGATCTCGTCGCGCATCGTGAGCGTGGCCAGCCATGGCACCGGAATGCCCGCCACGCCGTGGAAGGCGCCCGCGAGCTGGCCGCAGATCGCGGCCGTGGTGTCGGCGTCGTCGCCGAGGTTGGCGGCCGCGAGGATCGCCTCCTCGAAGGAGTCGGCCTGCGCGAAGCACCACAGCGCCGCCTCGAGCGATTCCACGCAATAGCCCGAGCCCTTGATCGCATCGCGCGGCTTGTCGCGCCAGCGGCCCGCCGCGAGCGCGGCCGCGCCGGGGCTCGGTGCTTCGCCGAGGTCGCGCGGCGCGAGGATCGACGCCTTGTCCTCGCCGCGCAGCGCGGCCTGCAGCTGCAGCGCGAACAGGCGCGAGCAGGCGATGGCCTCGGCCGCGCCGTGCGTGGTGCGCGTGCTGTCGGCGGCAAGCCGCAGCAGTGCGGGCGTATCGGCCACGCCGAACATCGCGAACATCGCGACCGGCGCGAGCCGCATCAGCGCGCCGTTGCCGGCGGTGCGCGGATCGGGATCGCCCGCGAAGGGATCGCCGTTCGCGAGGTAGCGCGACAGCGCCTTCGACACCGTGATGCCGATGTCGAAGCAGCGGCCGTTGCTGCTCATGTAGCCCACGCTGCGCCAGTTGCAGTAGCGGTTCATCTGGTCGACGGCATCGAAGCCGCGGCAATGGATCAGGCTGGCCGCGAGGCACAGCGCCATCGAGGTGTCGTCGGTCCATTCGCCGGGCGCGAGGCCGAAGGGCCCGCCGCCCTGCATGCCGGTGACGGGCACGAAGCTGCCGCGCGGGCTGAATTCCACGCGCGTGCCCACGGCATCGCCGCAGGCCAGGCCGAGCAGGGCGCCGCGGAAGCGGTCTTCGGTCGAGACAGCCATGGCCTCAACCCGCCCGTAGCTGGTCGCGCACGGCCATGAGCGCGAAGCCCAGCAGGTTCTGGCCGCGCCAGCGCGCCGGCTCGCGCGCATCCGCATGGCTCGCGGCCATGCCGATGCCCCAGATCGCGTCGTAGGGACTGGCCTCCACCAGCACCTGCTCGCCCGTGCGCAACAGGTATTCGCCCATCGCCGCGTGCTGCGAGAACTTCGCGAGGTTGCCCTGCATGACCAGGTCGAAGGCCGCGTGCTTCCAGGCCGTGTCGTCGAAGCCGCGCACCGCGCGGCCCAGCTTCTTGGCCTCGGCCGGCGTGCGCGCGGCGAGCACCTGACCCAGGACCTCGGTGTCGCCGAACAGCCGCGCCTTGCCGGCCATCATGAAGTGCTCGGCCGTCGCGTAGCGCACGCCCTCGGTCTCGAACGGCGCCTCGAACCATTGGCTGAAGCAGCCCTTGCCGGCGCTGCCGTCCTTCTCGGGCTGGTGGCCCCAGAACAGCAGGTAGCGGGGGTCGAAGCCTTGGGCGATGCGGTCGATCAAAGCGGTGCGGGTGTGGCGGTGGATGGTCTCGTTGCTCATCGTGTTTCCTCGTCGGTGGCTTTCTGCAGGCTCCGGTCGTCGTCGGGCAGGAGGTCGAGGGGGTGCTCCTCGGGTGTCCGCAGTTCGGGGTCCTGGTTGTGTTGTGCATGCGGCCGCTGCGCGTCCACGAAGGCGCGCATGTCGATCACCTCGAGCAGTTCCTCGTGCGCGAAGGCCGCGAGCGTGCGCCCGCGCAAGCCCAACTGGATCGCGCGGCGTTCGAGCTTCGCGCCGTTGGGCGCATGGTCGGGATCCCATTGCAGCCGCACCTCCGAACGTCCCACCGCGGCCTGCCAGGCATCGCGGTCGGCGAAGCGCGCGGGATCGAAGATCGAGGGCACGGCCTCGCGCACCACCCGTTCGAAGAACGCGCGTCGCAGCCGCAGGCCGAGCGTGACTTCCTGGCCCGGCTTCGTGCCCCAGCCCGAGCGGTACATCATCCAGAGGAAGTTCGGCTTGATCCAGCTCATGCGCGCGAGGCTGAAGTCGGGGCCGTCGAGCCGGCCGTGCGCGATCGCGTACTCGCCGATCGCGGGCCGGTAGGCCTGGTAGACGACGACCGATCGCGCGTCGTGGTGGGCGAGGATGACGCGGCCGTTGCGGGGCCAGCGTTCGCATTGTTCGAGGTGTCGCTGCACGGGCAGCGGAGTGATGCGGATGTCGTTCATTCTTGATTTCCCTTGTTGTTGTTCTGATGGTTGCTCTGTACAACTAATTGAGGGTTGTATAGTACAACTAATCGATCTCGAGTCAAGCCACCCGTGTCCACATCCCCGTCCACATTCCCCGCGCTGACTTTCCCCCGCCCCCTCGTCACCGTCGACGTGGCCATGTTCACCGTGCTCGACGACGCGCTGCAGGTGCTGCTGGTGCGCCGCCCCGCCGACAGCGCCGAGCCCTATCCGGGACGCTGGGCGCTGCCGGGCGGCTTCGTGAATGTCGACGAGGACGCCACGCTGCTCGACTGCGCGCTGCGCAAGCTGCGCGAGAAGACCGGCGTGGTCACGCCCTACCTCGAGCAGCTCGGCAGCTGGGGTGGGGCGAAGCGCGATCCGCGCGGCTGGTCGGCCACGCATTGCTTCTATGCGCTGATCCCGGCGCAGGCGATGCAGCTGCGCGGCGGCGCCAACGCGGCCGAGGTGGCGTGGTTCGAGGTCGAGGCGGCGCTGCGCAAGCGGCTGGCCTTCGACCATGGCGAGCTGCTCGCGGCGGCGGTGGCGCGGCTGCGCAGCAAGGTCGAATACACCTCGCTGCCGGCCTTCCTGCTCGAGGAGCCGTTCACGTTGCCGGCGCTGCAGCACACCTACGAGGTCGTGCTCGGGCGCCCGGTCGACAAGAGCGCGTTCCGCAAGCGCATGCTCGACGGCGGCTTCATGGAGGAGGCCGGCATGCTCGCGGGCGGGCCGGGTCGCCCGGCGATGAGCTACCGGCTGCGCGACCGCTCGCAGGCGGCACTGTTTCCGCGTACCTTCAATGCCCGGCCCGACGCGGGCTGAGCGCGCCGCGCCTCACAGGCGCAGCATCATCGCGCCGAGGTAGGTGCGCACCGCCGCGCTGCTCGCGAGGCCGATCGCGCGCTCGTAGGCCTGGCGTGCCGCGGCACGCGCGCCGCCGGCCGCCAGCAGGTGCGCGCGCGCGGCCCAGAAGGGCTGGTAGTTCGCGACGTCCTCGGCGGGGATCGCATCGAGCGTGCGCAGGCCCGCGTCGGGTCCGCGCGCGTTGGCCAGCGCGCAGGCCAGGCTCACCTGCGCGCCGATGCTCGGCCGCAGCGCCAGCAGGCCCTCGTAGAGCGACACCAGCGCTTCAGGCGGCACCGGCGCGCCGACGCGGCGCTCGCAGTGCGCCGACTGGATCGCGGCCTCGAGTTGGTAGGCGCCCAGGCGCTGCATGGCCGAGGCGCGGCGCAGGCAGGCCTCGGCCTCGGCGAGCAGGTCGGGGTCCCAGCGCGCGGTGTCCTGCTGGTCGAGCGGCACATAGGCGCCGGTGTCGCTGCGGCGCGCCTCGGCGCGGCTCTCGCAGAACAACATCAGCGCGAGCAGCCCCAGCGGCTCCGGCTCCTCGGGCATCAGCGCGCAGAGGATGCGGCCGAGGTCGATGGCCTCGGTGGTCAGGCCGTCGGGCCGCGCGTCGGCGCCGTCGACGTCGTCCCAGCCGGTGCCGTAGGCGGCATAGATGCCGTCGAGCACGTCCTGCAGCCGCTGCGGCAGCTCGCGCTGCTGCGGGTATTCGAAGGGCACGCGGGCGCTGCGGATGCGCGTCTTGGCGCGCACCAGCCGCTGGCTCAAGGTGGCGGGCGAGGTGAGGAAGGCGCCGGCCATGCGCGCGGCATCGAGGCCCAGCACGGTCTGCAGCATCAGCGGCGTGCGCGCGGCGGCGTCGATGGCCGGATGGGCGCAGACGAAGAACAGGCGCAGCCGGTCGTCGGGCACCGCATGGCCCTCGGCCTCGGCGGTGTCCATCTCGCCGGCCAGCAGCAGCAGGGTCTGGGTGGCGTCGTCCTGCACGCGGGTGTGTCGCCAGGCATCGAGCCGGCGGTTGCGCGCGACGCTCAGCAGCCAGGCGTCGGGCCGTTCGGGCACGCCGTCGGCCGGCCAGCGCTCGAGCGCGCGCGCGAAGGCATCGGCCAGCGCGTCCTCCGAGCCGGCGATGTCGTGCGTGCGTGCCGAGAGGATCGCGAGCAGCCGGCCATAGGACTGGCGGGCCGCTCGCTCGGCAGCCTCGCGGGCGGCCGTGTCGTTCATGGCGCGTGCCTCGGCGGCCTCAACCGCCCTGGGCGCTGGCGGTGAAGGCCGGACGGACTTCCACGCCGCCGGTGGCGGCGCAGGGCGCGCGCGCGGCCCATTCGAGCGCGGCGTCGAGGTCGGGGACGTCGATCACGAAGTAGCCGCCGAGCTGCTCCTTGGTGTCGGCGAAGGGGCCGTCCTGCACCTGGCGCTTGTCGCCGCGGATGCGCAGGGTGGTGCCGGTCATCGGCGGCATCAGGCCGTGGCCGCCGAGCGCGAGGCCCGACTGGCGCACCGCGTCGGCGTAGGCCACCCAGCTCGCGCGCCGGGCCTGGGCGGACGCATCGTCGCGCTGCTCGAATTCGGCAGGCGTCTGATAGAACAAAAGCATGTACTGCATGGTGCAACTCCGTCATGAAAAGCGGACCGAGCAAGATCGCTCACACCAATGACGGCCGGCCAACCGGCATTTCGACAGCGAGTTGCATATTCTTTTACGACCCGGCCGGCAGCGCAATGCCGGTCGCCCGTACCTTCAGCCTGGGCGCGATGCGGCCGGCCGAATAGATCTTCGACGCGAAGTTGCTGTTGCTGCTGCGCTTCGGCGCGCTCGGCAGGCTCGTGCCGTGGCACGAGGTCTGCCTGCCGGTGGCGGACGCGGCCTGAGCCGCGTCGCTCGGGCTCAGGCCGCCCGGGCCTGTTCCTTCGGCGCGAACATCGCCTCGAGTTCGCTGCGCAGCTTGAAGGCGTGGGTGCCGGTGTCCATCGCCACGTCGGCCCAGGTCAGGCTCTGGCCCTTGCGCACCGGGCGCACCAGCTTGATGCCGTGCGCCAGCCCCAGCGGCAGGCCGCCGATGCGCAGCGAGCGCTCGGCCGGCAGCAGCTTGCCCCAGACCGTGTAGCCGCCTTCGCCGTCGAGCAGCTCGCCGGGCGCGAGGTCGCGCTTGGCGGTGGCGACCACGTCGGCGTTCCAGCAGGTGGCCACGCCCGTGGGTTCGCCGCGCAGCGCCACGCTCGCGACCGACAGGCCGACCTCGAGCCCGATCAGGTGCCAGCGCTTGTAGAGCGTGAAGTAGCGCCCGCTCGGGTCGGTGTGGGCGTTGTATTCCTCGAAGCAGTTCTTGATGTAGTCGGTCTCGGCCTCGACCGTGACCCACACGCCCATGCGGATGTCGTAGGGGATCTTCCGGCCGTCGGCCTCGAGCGAGGAGACCACCTCGACCATGCCCTTGCGCTCGAGCACGCCGCCCTCGCTGCGCGGGCGGGTCACGAACGGGATGTCCTCCACGCTGGCCGGCGGATAGAGCAGGCCGTCGGAGGGCACGCCCAGCCCGGTGGCATTGGCCACGGCCGAGCTCTCGATCGAGGGCTTGGAACCGTCGAGGAAGCTGTTGAACATCTTCGGGTTGAGCCCGCCGCGCTGCGCCTGCTCGGGCGTGAGGCCGTAGTTGCCCCAGACGGTCTCGGGCGTCGATTCGCTGAAATGCGGCAGCCACTTGTGGCCGCGCCCGGCCGCCACCACCGGAAAGCCGCAGGTGCGGGCCCAGTCCACCAGGTCGCAGATCAGCGCGGGCTGGTCGCCGAAGGCCAGCGAATAGACCACGCCGGCCTGCTGCGCGCGGCGCGCCAGCAGCGGGCCGCAGAAGGCATCGGCCTCGACCGTCACGTTGACCACGTGCTTGCCGTGCGCGAAGGCGTCGAGGCAGTGGTCGACCGCGGCCACGGGGTTGCCGGTGCACTCGACCACGATGTCGATCGAAGGCTCGCGCGTCACGGCCTGCCAGTCCTCGGTGATCCAGGTGGCGCCGGACTTCAGCGCTTCCTGCACCGAAGTTGCGTTGGCGCGCGCGGCCTCCCAGCCCACGCGCTCGAGGTTGGCGCGCGCGGCCGCGGGCGAGAGGTCGGCGATCGCGACCAGCTGCACGCCCGGCGTGCGCGGGATCTGCGCGAGGTACATCGAACCGAACTTGCCGGCGCCGATCAGGCCGATGCGGATCGGGCGGCCTTCGGCGGCGCGCTGCTGGAGTTTCTGGTGGAGGCTCATGGAAGGGGGGTGGTCTCGGTGGTTCTTCTTCGGGGGCTCAGGCGACGGCCTCTAGCGTCTCGGTCGAGGTGCGCAGCGCGCTCTCGGGCAGGCCGTTCTTCCACGGCAGGTCGACCGGGTAGGGCCGCAGCAGGCAGTCGTCGGGCAGCATCTCGATCGGCGCGAAGTCGCGGTGCGCGATGTACTCGGGGCGCTTGTGGCGGCGGATGTGGTTGCTGACCGCGCACAGGCTCAGGTACACGGCCACGCGGTTGAACGGCGACAGGTTGCTGCCCGAGGCATGCACCAGGCAGCTGTGAAACAGGATCATCGAACCGGCCGGCCCCTTGGGCGAGACGATGCCGCCGTCCTTGCCGCCGGCGCGATCCACCAGCTGGCGGATCAGCGCGTTGTCGACCGTCCACAGCGGGTAGCTGGTGGTCGTGAGGTCGTGCTTGGCATCGACCACGCCCTTGCGGTGGCTGCCCGGAATGAACATCAGCGGGCCGTTGTGCTCGTTCACGTCGTCGAGAAAGATCGCGACGTTCATCGCGCGCTCGGTCGGCATCAGGTCGTCGTTGAGCCAGGTGCCGTAGTCCTGGTGCCACTGCCAGACGTCGCCTTCGAAGGCCATCTTGCCGTTGATCTTGAACTGGTGCATGTAGACCTCCTCCTCGAAGAGGTCGCGTACCGGGCCCACCATGCGCGGATGGCGCGCGAGCTTCGCGAAGGGCTCGCTGTAGAGGTGGGCCGCGAAGTTCGTGCGCACCGCGTCCGATCCCTTCTCGCGCACGTTGAAGGCCTCGCGGCGGCCGTAGAGCTCGGGCACCGCGTCGGTCAGCACGCGGGTCTCCTCGGGGGAGAAATGGCCGGGAAAGAACAGGTAGCCGTCGCGCTCGAACTGCGCGCGTTGCTCGGGGGTCAGCTTCATGCGGTGTCTCCTTGGGTCGTGCGGGGGTGGGAAGGGGAAGAGGGGGCCGATGCGGGTGAGGCTGCGCGCGCGAGCTGCGCGGCCAGGCGCCGGCCGAGCGCTTCGCTGGCCTGCGCCACGTGCTCCTCGCTCAGGCGCGCGGCCTGCTCGGCGTCGCCCGCGGCGATGGTGGCCGCGATGGCCTCGTGTTCGTCCCACAGCGATTCGCGCTGCGGCTCGGCCTGCAGCACCGCGCCCATCGCGCGGCGCAGGTGGCGCCAGTGCTGGTCGGCGCTCTGCGCGATCAGCGGATTGCCCGAGGCCGCGTAGATGGCCTGGTGGAAGGCCATGTCGGCATCGATCATGGCCTCGACGTTGCGCCCGCGCGCGGCACGGCGTCCGCGCTCCATCAGCTTGGGATCGATGCGAAAGCGCTCGGCCGCCGCGAGCCGCGCGGCCAGCACGTCGAGCGCGCCGCGCACCTGGTAGACCTTGCGCATCCAGTCGGCGTCGAGCGGCGCCACCAGCACGCCGCGGCCCGGCGCGTCGTGCACGAAGCCGTCCTTCTTGAGCAACCGCAGCGCCTGCAGCACCGGCTGGCGCGACACCGAAAGCCGCTGCGCGATGTCCTCCTGCGTGAGCCGCTCGCCGGGCGCGAGCTCGCCGCTGCTGATCGCGCCGAGCAGGGCGCGGTAGACCTGGTCGACGAGGTCGGGCGCGACCTCGATGCTGACGAGCTGGGCGGGCATGGAAGGACTCCGTTTCTGAACTCTGTATACAGAGTACGAAATCCGGAGCGGCTGCGCAGCTAGGGTTTTCACCGGAACGGCCGGCAGCGTTCGCAATGCTCGCGTAACGCCGGGCCAGACAATCCGGCCCGGTTCCGCCCCGTTTCCGGCCGGCCTTTCTTTCTTTTCAGGTCAGCTTTTCGTGACGTTCCGGGTGTACAACCCTCGCCCAATGCAAAACCAAGAAAACAACGCACCGCAGGATCCTCCCCCCCGCCGCTGGCTGGCCGACCCGGTGCGCAGGCGCGCAGGCTGGCCCCGCCAGGGCGCCGTTCTCGGGGCTGCCTTGCTGCTGAGCGCCTGCACGCTCGGCCCCGACTTCAAGACACCGGGCCTGCCGGCCGCCGCGCAGGGCGCCGACTACACGCCCTCGCCGGTGCCGGCGCGCACCGCGCAGGCGCCGGTTCCGGGTGGGCAGTCGCAGCAACTGCTGCCGGGCCAGGACATCCCCGCGCAGTGGTGGGCCGTGTTCCGTTCCGAGCCGCTCGACCGCCTGATCCGCGACGCGCTCGCGCAGAGCCCCACGCTGGCCTCGGCCCAGGCCACCTTGCGCGAGGCGCAGGCCAACTACGAGGCGCAGTCGGGCAGCCTGCTGTGGCCGCAGGTCAACGGCACGCTGGGCGGCACGCGCCAGCGCGCCTCGCAGGTGACGACGCAGGTGCCGGGCGGCCAGCTGCTCACGCTCTACAACGCGCAGGTCAACGTCAGCTATGCGCTCGACGTCTTCGGCGGCAACCGCCGCGCGCTCGAGGGTGCGCAGGCCACGCTCGAGGCGCAGCGCTACCAGGTCGAGGCGGTCTACCTGACGCTGACCGGCAACCTCGTGACCACCGCGATCCGCGAGGCCGCGCTGCGCGCGCAGCTGCAGGCCACGCGCGAGGTGCTGCAGGCGCAGCAGCAGCAGCTCGACGTGATCGAAAAGCAGTTCGACACCGGCGCGATCCCCAAGTCGACCGTGCTGCAGCAGCGCACCCAGCTCGCGCAGACGCTGGCCACGATTCCCGCGATCGAGAAGTCGCTCGCGCAAACGCGCCACCAGCTCGCGGTCTACGCGGGCCGGCTGCCGAGCGAGGCCGGCCTGCCCGAATTCGATCTGGCGAGCCTGAGCCTGCCCGCCGAGCTGCCGCTGTCGCTGCCCTCCGAGCTCGCGCGCCAGCGGCCCGACGTGCGCGCCAGCGAGGCCCGGCTGCACGCGGCCAGCGCCGAGATCGGCGTGGCCACCGCCAACCTCTATCCGAAGTTCAACCTGACCGGCAGCTACGGCAGCAGCGCCACGCGCACGCGCGAGCTGTTCCGCTCGGCCAGCGACTTCTGGAGCGTGGGCGCGGCGCTCGCGCAGCCGATCTTCGACGGCGGCTCGCTGCGCGCGCAGAAGCGCGCGGCGGTCGCGGCCTACGACGCGGCGGCGGGGCAGTACCGCGACACCGTGCTCGGTGCCTTCCAGAACGTGGCCGATGCCTTGCGCGCGCTCGAGATCGACGCCACCGCGCTGCAGACCCAGGCCACGGCCGAGTCGCTCGCGCGGCAGTCGCTCGACCTGACGACGACGCAGTTCCGCGCCGGCGCCGTCAGCTACGTGCAGCTGCTGACCGCGCAGCAGGCCTGGCTGCAGACGCACACTGCGCTGGTGCAGGCCCAGGCCGCGCGCTATGCCGACACGGCGGCCCTGTTCCAGGCGCTGGGCGGCGGCTGGTGGAACCGCGGCGAACTCGCCGACGCCACCATCGCCCCGGCCGCCGATGCCACGCCCGCAGCGGCGCCGGCGCAGAACTGAACCCCGCCGCGGCACGACGTCATCCTGCCGCGGCACCTCACCCCCTCATCCATAACTCGAAGAGAAGCCTACCCATGACCCGGAGAATGATCATCATGATCGGCTGCGTGCTGCTGCTGGTCGCCGCCCTGGCGCTCGGCAAGTTCCTGCAGATCCGCGCGTTGATTGCCGCCGTGCCCAAGCCGGGCCCGCAGACCGTGTCGACGGTCGAGGTGCAGAAGCTGCAGTGGCAATCGCAGTTCTCCGCGGTCGGCACGCTGAACCCGGTGCGCGGCGCCGACCTCAGCACCGAGGTGGCCGGGCTGGTGCGCCAGGTGCACTTCAAGTCCGGGCAGGACGTGAAGGCCGGTGCACTGCTGGTCGAGCTCAACGCCGACTCCGACATCGCGCTGCTGCATGCCGCCGAAGCCGCCGCCGCGCAGGCCGCCACCGTGCTCAAGCGCGACCAGGCGCAGCTCGCGGTGCAGGCCGTGAGCCAGGCGCAGATCGATGCCGACACCAACGACCTCAAGGCCAAGCGCGCGCAGGTCGAGCAGCAGGCCGCCGTGGTGGCGAAGAAGTCGATCCGCGCGCCGTTCGCGGGCCGCCTGGGCATCACCACGCTGAACCCGGGCCAGTACGTGAACGCGGGCGACAAGCTGGTCACCTTGCAGACGCTGGACCCGATCTACGTCGACTTCACGCTGCCGCAGCAGCAGCTCGCCGGGCTGGCGGTCGGCCAGATGGTGAACCTCGGGGTCGATGCCTTCACCGGCCAGGCCTTCAGCGGCAAGATCAACGCGATCAGCCCCAAGGTGGATGCCACCACGCGCAACGTGCAGGTGCAGGCCACCGTCTCGAACCCGAAGCAGCAGCTGCTGCCGGGCATGTTCGCCACCGTGAAGATCGACATCGGCGGCGCGCGCGAGCAGCTCACGCTGCCGTCCACCGCCGTCACCTACAACCCCTACGGCTCGACGGTGTTCGTCGTGAAGACGGCCGATGCCTTCAAGGCCGCGACCGCGCCCGCCGCCTCGGCATCGGGCGCCGCACCGGCCGCGCCGGCGGCCGCGGCCAACGCCAATGCGCCGAGCGGACAGCAGCTCGTCGCGCAGCAGGTCTTCGTCGAGACCGGCCCGACGCGCGGCGACCAGATCGCCATCGTCAAGGGCCTGGAGGCCGGCCAGGTGGTGGTGAGCAGCGGACAGAACAAGCTGAAGAACGGCACGCCGGTCACGGTCGACAACAGCGTCCAGCCGACCAACAGCCCGAACCCGACGCCGCAGGAAAAATGAGGTCGCACGCATGAACTTCACCGACATCTTCATCCGCCGGCCCGTGCTGGCGATGGTGGTGAGCCTGCTGATCGTGGTGCTGGGGCTGCGCGCGCTGTCCGGCCTGCCGGTCAACCAGTACCCGAAGACCGAGAACGGCGTGGTCACCATCAGCACCGCCTACTACGGTGCCGACGCCGCCACGGTCGCGGGCTTCATCACGCAGCCGCTCGAGGCCGCCGTGTCGCAGGCCCAGGGCATCGACTACCTGTCGTCCTCGAGCAGCCTGGGCGTGTCGACCATCACCGCCACCCTGCGGCTGAACTACGACTCGAACCGCGCGCTGACCGAGATCAACACGCAGGTCAACTCGGTGCGCAACCAGCTGCCGCCGCAGGCGCAGCAGCCGGTGCTGACCGTGGCCACCGGCCAGACCACCGATGCCATGTACATTGGCTTCTACAGCGACACGCTGCCCAACAACAACGTCACCGACTTCCTGGTGCGCGTGGTGCAGCCCAAGCTCAATGCGATTCCCGGCGTGCAGACCGCCGAGATCCTGGGCGCGCGCACCTTCGCGCTGCGTGCCTGGCTCGACGCGCAGAAGATGGCCGCCTACGGCGTGACCGCCACCGACGTGAGCGCCGCGCTGGCCGCCAACAACTACCTCGCCGCCGTCGGCCAGAGCAAGGGCCAGATGGTGAGCGTGCCGCTCACCGCGGGCACCTCGCTGCACAGCGTGGACGAGTTCAAGCAGCTGTCCATCAAGAGCAGCAACGGCGCCATCGTGCGGCTGCAGGACGTGGCCAACGTGACGCTGGGTTCCGAGAACTACGACTTCAACGTCGCCTTCAACGGCGTGCGCTCGGTGTTCATCGGCATCAAGGTCGCGCCCGAGGCCAACATCCTCGACGTGGCCAAGCAGGTGCGCACGACCTTCCCCGAGCTGCAGGCCCAACTGCCCAGCGGGCTGACCGGCAAGATCGTCTACGACTCGACCGACTTCATCAACACCTCGATCAGCGAGGTGATCAAGACGCTGGTCGAGGCGCTGCTGATCGTGACCGTGGTGATCTACCTGTTCCTGGGCAGCCTGCGCGCGGTGCTGGTGCCGGTGATCGCGATGCCGCTGTCGCTGATCGGCACCTTCTTCGTGATGCTGGTGCTCGGCTACTCGATCAACCTGCTCACCTTGCTCGCGCTGGTGCTGGCGATCGGGCTGGTGGTGGACGACGCCATCATCGTGGTGGAGAACGTCGACCGCCACATGCGCGAGGGCAAGACGCCGATGCAGGCCGCGCTGCTCGCGGCGCGCGAGCTCGGCGGGCCCATCCTCGCGATGACCGTGGTGCTGGTGGCGGTGTACGTGCCCATCGGCTTCCAGGGCGGGCTGACCGGCTCGCTGTTCACCGAGTTCGCCTTCACGCTCGCGGGCGCCGTGGTGGTGTCGGGCGTGGTCGCGCTCACGCTGTCGCCGATGATGTGCTCGCGCATCTTCAAGCCCGAGCAGGACAGCGGCAAGTTCGCGTCGAAGATCGAGCACGTCTTCGAGCGCGTGCACCACCGCTACGAGCTGATCCTGCGCGGCGTGCTGCGCACCTGGCCGGTGATGATCGTGATGGGGGGGATCCTCATCGGCCTCCTGTTCGTGATGTTCAAGATGTCGAAGTCCGAGCTGGCGCCCGAGGAGGACCAGGGCATCGTGCTGTCGCAGGTGGTGGGCGCGCCCACGGCCACCATCACGCAGATGCAGACCTATGCCGACCAGATCTTCAAGGTCGCGCACGACACGCCCGAGTACGCGCAGCTGTTCCAGCTGACCGGCGTGCCGAGCACCAACGCGGGCATCGCCGGCGTGCTGCTCAAGCCCTGGGACGAGCGCACGCGCAGCGCGCACGACATCCAGGCCGACCTGCAGCGGCGCTGGAACGGCATCGCCGGCGCCAAGGTGGTGGCCTTCCAGTTCCCGGCGCTGCCGGGCGCCTCGGGGCTGCCGGTGCAGTTCGTGATCAAGACCACCGAACCGTTCGAGAACCTCAACACGCTCGCGCAACAGATCATGGACAAGGCGCGCGCCGAAGGAAAGTTCTACTACATCGACGCCGACCTGAAGATCGACCTGCCGCAGGCCACCGTGGTGGTCGACCGCGACAAGATCGCCTCGCTCGGCATCACGCAGCAGGACGTGGGCAACGCGCTGGGCGCGGCGCTCGGCGGCGGCTACGTCAACTACTTCTCGATCTCGGGCCGCTCCTACAAGGTGATCCCGCAGGTGCAGCAGGTGGACCGGCTCAACCCCTCGGACGTGCTGAACTTCTACATCAAGACGCCCAACGGCGTGGTGCCGGCCAGCACGGTCGCGAGCCTGAAGTACAGCGTGCAGCCCGAGACGGTGAACCACTTCCAGCAGCTCAACTCGGTGACCATCCAGGGCGTGCCCAGCGGCACGCAGGGCGAGACGCTCGAGTACCTGCGCGGCGTGGTGCAGCAACTCGCGCCCAGCGGCTACACGGTCGACTACGCGGGCCAGTCGCGCCAGTTCGTGCAGGAGTCGGGCAACTTCGCGATCACCTTCGTGTTCGCGCTGATCATCGTGTTCCTGGCGCTGGCGGCGCAGTTCGAGAGCTTCCGCGATCCGATCGTGATCCTGGTGTCGGTGCCGCTGGCGCTGTTCGGCGCCATGATCTTCATCTTCTGGGGCTTCGCCTCGATGAACATCTACACGCAGGTCGGGCTGGTCACGCTGATGGGCCTGATCAGCAAGCACGGCATCCTGATCGTGGAGGTGGCGAACCGGCTGCAGAAGCAGGGCCTGAGCAAGCTCGACGCCATCGTCGAGGCCTCGGGCACGCGGCTGCGCCCGATCCTGATGACGACGGCCGCCATGGTGTTCGGCGTGCTGCCGCTGGTCATCGCCTCGGGCGCGGGCGCGGCGGGCCGCAAGGCGATGGGCATCGTGATCTTCAGCGGGCTGTCGATCGGCACGCTGTTTACGCTGTTCGTGGTGCCGGCGATGTACCTGTTCATCGCGGCGCGGCACGAGAAGGAAGAAACGAGCCAGGCCGACGTCGTCGCGCCGCAGGGGCGGGTGGCACCCGAGGCCTGAGCCTCGCGCCCCTGCGATGAAGCGCCCGCGGTCGTGACGACCGCGGGTTTCTTTTTGGGGGGCTGCCTTCCCGCCTCCGACAGCCTTGCCCGCGCGCTTTCAACTGCGCGACACTAGGCCCATGCAACTCCCCACCTACGACGACGTCACCGCCGCGGCCGCGCGGCTCGAAGGCCATGCCCACCGCACGCCGGTGCTGCGATCCAGCACCGCCGATGCCCGCTGGGGCGCCCAGTTCTTCTTCAAGTGCGAGAACTTCCAGCGCATGGGCGCCTTCAAGTTTCGCGGCGCCTTCAATGCCTTGTCGAAGTTCGACGCCGAGCAGCGCAAGGGCGGCGTGATCGCCTTCTCGTCGGGCAACCATGCGCAGGCCATCGCGCTCGCCGCGCGCCTGCTGGCCATGCCCGCGGTGATCGTGATGCCCAAGGACGCGCCGGCCGCCAAGCTCGCGGCCACGCGCGGCTACGGCGCCGAGGTGGTGCAGTACGACCGCTTCACCGAGGACCGCGAGGCGCTGACGCGCCGGCTCGCCACCGAGCGCGGCATGACGCTGATCCCGCCCTACGACCATCCCGACGTGCTCAGCGGCCAGGGCACGGCCGTGAAGGAACTGATCGAGGAGACGGGCCCGCTCGACCACCTGTTCGTCTGCCTCGGCGGCGGCGGCCTGCTGTCGGGCTCGGCCCTGTCGGCACGCGCGCTCGCGCCCGGCTGCAAGGTCTACGGTGTCGAGCCCGAGGCCGGCAACGACGGCCAGCAGTCGTTCCGCGCGGGCAGCATCGTGCACATCGACACGCCCAAGACCATCGCCGACGGCGCGCAGACGCAGCACCTGGGCGAATACACCTTCGGCATCATCCGGCGCGACGTCGACGACATCTTCACGGTGAGCGATGCGCAGCTGGTGGAGGCGATGCGCTTCTTCGCCGAGCGCATGAAGATGGTGGTCGAGCCCACGGGCTGCCTCGCGTTCGCGGCCGCCTGCGCGGCGGGTCCGCTGATCGCGGGCCAGCGTGTGGGCGTGCTGATCAGCGGCGGCAACGTGGACCTGGGGCGCTACGCGGCGCTGCTCGGCGGCACGGCCTGACAAGGTGTGAATAAACCTACTGCGCGCCCCGATCTCGCACCTGCGGTCCTCACCGTACAAGGTACGGCTCCGGTCCTCGGCGCGACCTCGGGGCGCTCGCTACGGTTTCTTCACACCTTGTGAGGCCTGCGCCAGACGATGCGGCGCGCGTTCTCGCCGCACTCGAGCAACTGCCGGTAGGCCGTCGCATCGAAGCCCGGCAGTTCGAACAGCCAGGCCTCGAAGCGCGCGAAGCCACCGGCCAGCGTGGTGACCGCCATCAGAGGCTGCGTGCCGTCGCGCTGCGCACAGGGCTCGATCCACACGCGCGGCAGGCCCTCGGCCATCGTCTGCGAGCGCACCGCGATGGCATCGATGGCCGCGAGCTCGACACGGGTCTGCACGCTGCCCTGGCGCACCAGCATCAGCGCATCGCTGCCGAGCGCGATGCGCGCGCCGTCATAGGGCGATTGCGACGGAGCGGCCGGCCCCTTGCCGCGCAGCGCGCCACGCGCCTGCTGGAACGCGCGCAGCGAGCGGCTGCCGAAGATGTAGGCCGTGCCCACCGCATAGAAGACGGCCTGGAAGCCGATGAAGGCGATCGTCGCCGGGCCCACGCCATGGGCGTTGCGCGTGGAAATCAAGGTCCAGAGCGCGAAGGCGCTGGCGACGGCCGCGACCGCGCTGATCGCGCCCCAGAGCCAGGCCGCCGCGCGGCTGCCGCGCAGCGCGGCCAGGAACACCAACGCATAGACGGCCAGCCGGATGCCGATCATCGAACTGGGCCGCGCGGCCACCTGCCACAGTTCGGTGGCGACATAGATCGCCGCGATCGCGGCCAGCGGCCAGGGCGCGCGCGCCATCAGCCGACGCGGATGCCCGCGGCCGTGAGGTGCAGCAGCCGGTCGGCGCGCGCGGCCGCGCTCTCCGAATGCGTGACCAGCACCAGCGAGGCGCCATGCTCGCGCGTCTGCGCGATCAGCAGGTCCATGACCTTGGCGGCGGTCGAGGGATCGAGGTTGCCCGTGGGTTCGTCGGCCAGCAGCAGCGCGGGCCGGTGCACCAGCGCGCGCGCGATCGCCACGCGCTGCAGCTGGCCGCCCGAGAGCGTCTGCGGCAGCCGCGCGCCCATGCCCGGCAGGCCCACGGCCTCGAGCATGCGCGCGATGCGTGAATCGTCACGGCGCTCGCCGAGCAGCATCAGCGGCAGCGCGACGTTCTGCGCCACGTCGAGGTGCGGCAGCACGTGGAAGGCCTGGAACACGAAGCCCACGTGGCGC
Source organism: Variovorax sp. PDC80 (assembly GCF_900115375.1). Classification (NCBI taxonomy): domain Bacteria; kingdom Pseudomonadati; phylum Pseudomonadota; class Betaproteobacteria; order Burkholderiales; family Comamonadaceae; genus Variovorax; species Variovorax sp. PDC80. Next base: position 31,445 of record NZ_FOWG01000019.1, read on the forward strand.
CGGCGCCAGAGCGCGCATGCCTCGGCGCCGAGCGCGCCGATGTCGGTGTCGTCGTGCACCACGCTGCCGGTGTCCCAGCGGTCGAGGCCGGCCATGCAGTTGAGCAGCGTGGACTTGCCGACGCCCGATTCGCCGACGATGGCGACGAACTCGCCGGGTTCGATCGCGAGGCTGACGTGCTCGAACACCGGCGCCTGGCCGTAGTGCTTGCCCAGATCGGAGATGCGCAGGGTCATGGGAGGAGCGTGGGCGCGATGAGGCGCACCGCGGCCTGCCGCGCGTCGGGCGCGTCGCAGGCGATCACGGTGCGGTGGGGCATGCCGCGCAGCCAGGTGACCTGGCGCTTGGCGAGCTGGCGCGTGGCGGCGATGCCGCGTTCGCGCAGGTCTTGAAGGGCGGCGGCATCGGGCGGGTCGGCGGCGTCCAGGGTCTCCCAGGCCTGCCGGTAGCCCACGCAGCGCATCGAGGGCAGCTCGGGCGAGAGGTCGCCGCGCGCGCGCAGCGCACGCACCTCGTCGAGCAGGCCCGCGGCCAGCATGGCGTCGAAGCGCTGCGCGATGCGCGCATGCAGCCAGGCGCGGTCGGCGGGCTCGAGCGAGAACAGCCGGCCGCCCTCGACGCCGCGCGTGGACTTGCTGCCGCTGCCATGGAAGTGCGACAGCGGCTGGCCGCTGCTCTCGTAGACCTCGAGCGCGCGCTGGATGCGCTGGCTGTCCTGCGGCGCGAGCCGTGCGGCCGTGACCGGATCGACCTGCGCGAGCCGCGCATGCATCGCGGGCCAGCCGAGTTCGGCGGCCTCGGCATCGATGCGCGCGCGCACCGCGGCATCGGCTGCGGGCATCGCGTCGATGCCGTCGAGCAGCGCCTTGAAGTACAGCATCGTGCCGCCGACCAGCAGCGGCATTGCGCCGCGCGCGCGGATCTCGTCGATCAGCCGCGCCGCATCGGCCACGAAGGCCGCGGCGCTGTAGCTCTCGCGCGCATCGAGGATGTCGATCAGGTGGTGCGGCACCGCGCGCAGTTCGTCGGCGCTGGGCTTGGCGGTGCCGATGTCCATGCCGCGGTAGACCAGCGCCGAATCGACGCTGACGATCTCCACCGGGTGTTCGCGCGCGAGCGCCAGCGCGACGGCGGTCTTGCCAGAGGCGGTGGGGCCGGCGAGTGCGATGAAGCGCGGAGGACCGGGAGGCGAGGAAGAAGAACCCATGAGGGGTCGAGCGTAGCAAATGGCCCGGCCCTGGTTCCGTGTCAGCTCGTCTCGCGCATGCGCCGTATGTCGCGCAGCGGCGGCGCCCCGAACAGCCGCGCATATTCACGGCTGAACTGCGAGGCGCTCTCGTAGCCCACGCGCACGCCCGCGGTGCCGGCGTCGATGCCCTGGTTCAGCATCAGCTGCCGCGCTTCCTGCAGCCGCAGCTGCTTGAGGTACTGCATCGGGCTCATGCCCGCCACGGCGCGGAAGTGCTGGCGGAAGGTCGAGGGGCTCATGTTCGCGGAGGCCGCCAGTTCGTCGGCCAGCACGTTGCGCGTGAAGTTGAGCTTGAGCCAGGCCATGCTCTGCGCCACCTGCTGGCTCGGCGAGCCGATCGCCACCAGGCGCTGCAGCTGCGGTCCGTGGCGGCCCGCGAGCAGCCGCACCATGATCTCGCGCTGCAGCAGCGGCGCGAGCTGCGGGATCAGCCGCGGCTCGGCGAGCAGGTCGACCAGCCGCGTCACCGCGCCGAGCAGCGTGGGGTCGAGGTCGCCGAGCGACATGGCGCGCTGGTTGCCGTCCCGGGTCGGCGGGGACAGCGCCATCTCGGCGGCCAGTTGCACGACCGCGCGCGGATCGAGCTGCAGCGCCAGGCCGACGAAGGGCTGCGCCGTGCTGGCGCGGGTGATGTGCGAGACGACGGGCAGGTCGGCCGTGGTCAGCAGCGACTGGCCCGCCGCGTAATCGAACACCTCGCCGCCGAGCGCCACCCGCTTCTGCCCGCTGACCGTGATGCCGAGGCCGAAGCCGTAGAGGCAGTGCAGCGGCGCGGTCGCGGCGCTGCGGCGGTGCAGCGAGAGCGCGGGAATGGCCGTGAGGTGGTCGCCGTCGGTATTCGCGATGCGCGCCACGGCGCGCTGCAGGTCGTCGAGCACGGCCGGGGAATCCAGCCGCGCGGGCTCGGCGAGGTCCATCTGGATCCTTTCGAAGTACAGGTCGCGAAAAGTCTAGCCCGCCGCTTTCGCGCGGCGCGCATTTCCGTCGCAGTCTCGGTGTTTCAGGCAAGAACGCGCGCGAATCAGGCAAACGCGCGGCCGGTCTTCGCCCCACACTCGCCGGCGGTGGGCCCGCGGTCATGCGGCGTCATGCGCCACGGGCCCGCCGTCGAATCAGGCAACCTTCCTTTCCACGATGAACACAGAAAAAATCACCTCCATCGCAGCACCGCTCGTGCTGGCCCTGGCCGTCGGCGCCGGCGCGCTGTGGCCGCTGCAGGCCGACGCCAGCCTCGCGCTGGCCCAGAAGTACGCCTGCGTCGCCTGCCATCAACCCGCCACCAAGGTGGTGGGCCCGTCCTGGAAGGACATCGGCGCGAAGTACGGCGACGGCAAGGGCACGGCCGCGCAGCTCGCGGCCAGCATCAAGGCCGGCAGCTCGGGCAAATGGGGCCCGATGCCGATGCCGCCGCAGGCCCAGGTGCCCGATGCCGACCTGCAGGCGCTCGCGCAATGGCTGCTCGACGGCGCCAAGTGAATCCCGTTCCCCCACCCACCCACGGAGAAAACAAGCAATGACTGCGCTCCACGTCAATGGCCGTGACCACACGGTCGATGCCGATCCCGGCACGCCCATCCTCTGGGCCCTGCGCGACACGCTGGGCATGACCGGCACCAAGTTCGGCTGCGGCGCCGCGCTGTGCGGCGCCTGCACCGTGCACCTCGACGGCCAGGCGATCCGCTCGTGCATCACGCCGATCGCCGCCGCCGACGGCAAGAAGATCACCACCATCGAACGCATGACCGACGGCAGCGACCGCGTCGGCGCGGCCGTGCATGCCGCCTGGGTGCGGCACGACGTCGCGCAGTGCGGCTACTGCCAGAGCGGCCAGATCATGAGCGCGACCGCCTTCCTGCAGTCGCTGCCCGCGGGCAAGCAGCCCAGCGCCGACGAGATCGACTCGGCCATGGCCGGCAACATCTGTCGATGCGGCACCTATGCGCGCATCCGCGCGGCCGTGGCCGACGCAGCCCGCAACCTCGCCTGAAGGAAAAGCCATGCTGCCCCACATCGACTACCACGACCTGCCGCGTTCGCTGCAACGCCTGATGGCCCGCCCCGCGGCCGACGAGCCCGCCGCGCTGCCGCGCCGCAGCTTCCTCAAGATCGTCGGCGCGAGCGGTTTCGCGCTCGGCACCTTCCCGCACCTGGCCCTGGCGCAGGCCGGCGGCGCGGCCCCGGCGGCCGGCGGCCTCAAGCCGACGCAACAGCCGCTGGCCTTCGTGCAGATCGCGCCCAACGGCGAGGTCATGGTGACCATCAACCGGCTCGAGTTCGGCCAGGGCGTGCAGACCGGCCTGCCGATGATCCTGGCCGAGGAGCTCGACGCCGACTGGGCCCTGGTGCGCAGCCGCAGCGGCACCAACGACGCCGCCTATGCCGACCCCTTCTTCGGCATGCACCTGACCGGTGGCTCGAACACGATCAAGAACAGCTTCGTGCAGTACCGCGAGCTCGGCGCGCGCGCGCGCGCCATGCTGCTGTCGGCCGCGGCGGCGCGCTGGAAGGTCGACCCCTCCACCCTGCGCACGCAGGCCGGCACGGTGCTCGGCCCGGGCGGGCGCAAGGCGAGCTATGGCGAACTGGCCGAGGCGGCGATGGCGCTGCCGGTGCCCGAGAAGGTGGTGCTCAAGGACCCGAAGGACTTTCGCATCATCGGCCGCCCGACCCAGCGCCTGGATGCGGCCGCCAAGAGCAGCGGCCGGCAGGACTTCGGCATCGACGTCAAGCATCCGGGCCAGCTCACGGCGGTGGTGGCCCATCCGCCGGTGTTCGGCGCCCGCCTGGCTTCGGTCGACGACAGCGCCGCGCGCGCCGTCAAGGGCGTGAAGGCCGTCGTGCGCATTCCGCTCGACCGCGGCGCCGAGGGCGTGGCCGTGGTGGCCGACGGCTACTGGCCCGCCAAGCTGGGCCGCGACGCGCTCAAGCTGCAATGGGACACGGCGGCCGTCGAGAAGGTCGACTCCGACAAGCAGCTGGCCCAGTACCGCGAACTGGCAGGCCGCCCCGGCCCGCGCAAGTTCGACGCCGACATGGCGCCGCTGGCCAATGCGCCGCGCAAGCTCGAGGCCGAGTTCGTGTTTCCCTACCTGGCGCACGCGCCGATGGAGCCGCTGAACTGCACCGTGAAGCTGTCGGACGGACGCGCCGAGCTGTGGGTTGGCACGCAGTCCGCCGACCTCGACGGCTTCGCCGCGGCGCGCGCGCTGAAGCTCGAGCCCGCGCAGGTGAAGGTCAACGTGCAGGTGGCGGGCGGCGGTTTCGGCCGGCGCTTCGTGAGCACCAGCGACTTCGTGGTCGAGGCCTGCGAGATCGCCAAGGCCACGCGCGCGGCCGGCCTCGACATGCCGGTGCGCCTGCTGTGGAGCCGCGAGGACGACATCAAGGGCGGCTACTACCGGCCGATGCACCTGCATCGCGCGCGCATCGGCTTCGACGAGCGCGGCAAGATCCTCGCCTGGGACCACGTCATCGTCGGCCAGTCCATCACCGCGGGCACGGTGTTCGCGGGCGCCATGGTGAAGGACGGCATCGACGCCACGGCGGTCGAGGGCATGCGCGATCCCTATCCGCTGCCGATGCGCCTGACGGTGCACCATCCGCAGCTCAACGTGCCGGTGCTGTGGTGGCGCAGCGTGGGTTCGACCCACACCGCCTTCGTGATGGAGACGCTGATCGACGAGATCGCGCGCAGCACGAAGCAGGACCCGGTGGCCTACCGCATGCAGCTGTTCGGCGACAAGCATCCGCGCCATCGCGCCGCGCTGCAGCTGGCCGTCGACAAGAGCGGCTACGGCAAGAAGAAGCTCGCGGACGGCCGCGCCTGGGGCGTGGCGGTGCACGAGTCCTTCGAATCGGTGGTGGCCTACGTGGTGGAAGCCTCGGTCAAGGACGGCCAGCCGGTGCTGCACCGCGTGACCAGCGGCGTGCACTGCAACCTGGCCGTCAATCCGCGCAGCGTGGAAGCCCAGGTGCAGGGCGCGGCCGTGATGGGGCTGTCGACCTGCCTGCCGGGCAGCGCGATCACCCTGAAGGACGGCGTGGTGCAGCAGGGCAACTTCGGCGACTTCACGGTGGCGCGCATCACGCAGGTGCCGGAGTTCGACATCCACATCGTGCCGAGCGCCGATGCGCCCAAGGGGATGGGAGAGCCGGGCCTGCCGCCGCTGGCGCCCGCGTTCGCCAATGCCGTGGCGCAGCTGACGGGCAAGCCGCTGCGGCAGCTGCCGTTCGAGCTGGCCTGAAAACGGGGCGGTGAGGAAGGTCCGTGCCCTCGGGCACGGACCGGCGACGCTGCTAGATCGCCGCGGGCGCGGTGCTCGCGCGCGCTTCGCCGCGCACGTCCTGCGGCGACACCGCGGGCGGCAGCGCCGGCGAGGGCGGCGACAGCTTGGGCTGGTTGCGCGCCACCATGTTGTCGGGCTTCATGCGGAACAGCTGCGTGAGCGCCGCGCGGTACTGGGCCTCGCCGACCGAGTTGGTGTTGTGGTGCGAGCCGCCTTCCACCAGCACGAAGAGCTTGGGCACGGTGGCCGCGTCGTAGAGCTTGCGGCCCAGGGTCGGGTTGATCAGGCTGTCGGCGGTGCCGTGCACCACCAGCAGCGGCGCGCCGATGTCCTTGACCTTGTCGATGGCCTCGAAGCGCTGGGTGATGAAGGGACGGAAGGGCAGCCAGCCCCACTTGAAGCTGCCGACCACGTCGGCGATCGAGGTGAAGGTGCTCTCGACGATGGTGCCGCTCTCGTCGTTCACGCGCGCGGCCAGGTCGATGCCGATGGCGCCGCCCAGCGAGTGGCCGAAGATGTAGCGGTGCTGGCGCGGATGGCGCGCGGCCAGCCAGGTCCAGGCGGCGCGGGCGTCCTCGCGCGCCGATTCCTCCGAGGGCAGGCCCTTGGAGCTCTTGCCGAAGCCGCGATAGTCGATGGCCAGCACCGAGAAGCCCAGCTCGTGCATGCGCTGGATGCGCGGGGCCGAGCCGGCCACGTTGTAGCGCGCGCCGTGCAGGTACAGCAGCACCGGGGTGTCGGTGGTCTCGGGCTCGCCGCCGAGCCACAGGCCGTGCAGGCGCGCGGGCTCGCCCGTGATGGAGGACTGGAAGTCGATCCACACGTCCTGCATGCCCTGGGCCATGGTGGCGGTGTTGCCCCAGCTGCGGTCGCTGGGCTGAAAGATCCATTCACGCTGCTGCTCGTCGAAGGTCGAGCAGCCGGCGGCAAGAATGGCGCAAAGCGATAGGACTGACGCGAGGAGGGTCCAGCGTTTCATCATGGGAATGAGGGACAGCGAAGCCGGCGAAAAAGTTCATCTGCTTTCTGCCGAAACACGCCGACGTGCATTTCGACACCTCCCTGGCCAGCGCGTCATGGCGTCTTTGGCGAACTCACCATGCAACGTGCGTGCCCGCCATGCGGATGACGGCCCGAAACCCGGAAAAACCCTCAAAAAGCCGCCAGTTGGCGGCTTTTGGGACGGATTTTGGTGCGAATTTGGCTCAGCGCCCGCGCATGAACAGGGCGTCGAGCTCCCGGATCGAGAGCTGGCGCCAGGTCGGACGGCCGTGGTTGCACTGGTCCGAACGCTCGGTCGCCTCCATCTGACGTAACAGGGCGTTCATCTCGTCGATCGTGAGCTTGCGGTTGGCGCGCACCGCGCCGTGGCAGGCCATGGTCGACAGCAGCTCGTTCTGGGCCCGCTGCACCACGGTGCTCGCGTCGTGTTGCGACAGCTCGGCCAGCACGCTGCGCGCCAGCTCGACCGGGTCGCCGTCGGCCAGTGTGCCGGGCACCGCGCGCACCGCCAAGGTGCGCGGCGAGAAGGGCGTGATCTCCAGGCCCAGCGTGGCGAGCACGGCGGTACAGGCCTCGGCCGTGGCCACTTCCTGCGGCGTGGCGGCGAAGGTGGCGGGGATCAGCAGCGGCTGGCTCGAGATGGCGGCGCCGTCGAGCTGGGTCTTCAGGCGCTCGTAGACGATGCGCTCGTGGGCCGCATGCATGTCGACCACGATCAGGCCCTGGCTGTTCTCGGCCAGGATGTAGATGCCCTGCAGCTGGGCCAGCGCCCGGCCCAGCGGCCAGGCTTCGTCGTTGTGGGCCAGCGTCCGGGGCTCGGCCGCCAGGCCCGCGGGGGCCTGGAAGGGGGCGGCCGGGGCCTGGGTGCCGAAGGCGGCGGCGGGCGCCGCGCCGACGCCGGAGTCGGACAGCACGGGCCAGTGGGTCGACGAGGCTTCGGGCGCCAGCAGGGTTTCGCTGGCGCGCCGCGGCCACATGGCCTCGAAATCGCCGGCGCCGCGCTCGGCGGCCCTGAAATTGATGGCGGGCTGCGACCACGAGCCGGTCGTGACCGGCGACACCGGCTTGAAGAAGGGCTGCTGCGCCTGGGCCGCCTGCGTGGCGTCGCCGGCGCGCGGCGCGGCCAGCGCGTTCTCGACCGCATGGCGCACCGCCTGGTGCACCTCACGGCCGTCGCGGAAGCGCACCTCGATCTTGGTCGGGTGCACGTTCACGTCGACGCGCGCGGGGTCGATCTCGAGGTAGAGCACATAGACCGGCTGGCGCTGGCCGTGCAGCACGTCCTCGTAGGCGCTGCGCACCGCGTGCGACAGCACCTTGTCGCGCACGAAGCGGCCGTTGACGTAGAAGAACTGGTGGTCGGCGCGCGAGCGTGCGGCATCGGGAATGCCGGCGCGGCCGACCACGCGCACCGGGCCGCCGACGTGCTCGACGACCACACTCTGCGCCACGAAATCCTCGCTGAGCGCATCGCCCAGGCGCTGTTCGCGCTGCTCGCTGGCGCGCCACTGCTCGACCAGCTTGCCGTCGTGCCAGACCGAGAAGCCCACGTCGGGCCGTGCCAGCGCATGGCGGCGCACCGCCTCGATGCAGTGGGCGAGCTCGGTGGCATCGGTCTTGAGGAACTTGCGCCGCGCCGGGGTCGCGAAGAACAGCTCGCGCACCTCGACCGTGGTGCCGCGCGAACGTGCCACCGGGCGCAACTCGCCGGTGCGGCCGTCGAGCGACCAGGCGCCGTCGGCACCCACCGCGCGCGACTGCAGGCTCAGCTCGGCGATCGCGTTGATGGCGGCCAGCGCCTCGCCGCGAAAGCCCATCGTGCCGACCGTCTCGAGGTCGTTGAGGCTCGCGATCTTGCTGGTGGCATGGCGCCGCAGCGCCACCACGAGTTCCTCGCGCGGGATGCCCAGGCCGTCGTCCTCGATCGAGATCAGCCGCACGCCGCCGGCCGCCAGCCGCACCGTGACCTGCGTCGCGCCCGCGTCGAGCGCGTTGTCGAGCAGCTCGCGCACCACCGAGGCCGGGCGCTCGACCACCTCGCCCGCGGCGATCTGGCTGATCAGCTCGTCGGGCAGTTCGCGGATCGGGCGGCGTTCGGCGGGGGGGAGGGAGGAGGTGGGAAGGGCGCTCACCGAACCATTCTAGAAGCTGGCCCGGACCGGACCGGCGGGCGGGGCATCGGCTGTATTTGCAGCGCTTATACGGCCTCGCAACCGATCTCATTGGCGCTCGCGCGGCGCTCTCCCTAAGCTCCGGCCGCTCCACGAGAACGCCCTTCGAGAAAGACCCCCAATGACCTCCCGCCCCCTCCGTTCCGCCGCCTGGTTCGACAACCCCGAGCACAGCGAACTCTCGGTGCTCCACCTGGCCTGGTACCTCAACTACGGCCTGACGCGCGAGGAGCTGCAGTCCGGCCGCCCCATCATCGCGATCGCGCAGAGCGGCTCCGACCTGACGCCGTGCAACCGGCACCACCGCGAGCTCGCGCAGCGGGTGCGCGACGGCATCCGCGAGATGGGCGGCATCGCGATGGAATTCCCGATGCACCCGATCCAGGAGAACGGCCGCCGGCCCACGGCCGCGCTCGACCGCAACCTGGCCTACCTGGGCCTGGTCGAGACGCTGACCGGCTACCCGATCGACGGCGTGGTGCTGACCACCGGCTGCGACAAGACCACCCCGGCCGCGCTGATGGCCGCGGCCACCGCGAACATCCCGGCCATCGTGCTGTCGGGCGGGCCGATGCTCAACGGCTGGCACGACGGGCAGCGCACCGGCACTGGCACCACGCTGTTCAAGGCGCGCGAGCTGTTCGCCAAGGGCAGCATCGACTTTCCGGGCTACATCGACCTGGTCGGCTCCACCGTGCCCTCGATCGGCCACTGCAACGTGATGGGCACGGCCTCGACCATGAACGCGCTGGCCGAGGCGCTGGGCATGAGCCTGCCGGGCTGCGCCGCCATTCCGGCGCCGTACCGCGAGCGCGGGCAGATGGCCTACGAGACCGGGCGGCGCATCGTGCAGATGGTGCGCGAGGACCTCAAGCCCTCGGACATCCTCACGCGCGCGGCCTTCGAGAACGCGATCGTCGTCAACTCGGCGATCGGCGGCTCGACCAACGCGCCGATCCACCTGATCGCGATCGCCAAGCATGCGGGCGTGGACCTGGTCATCCAGGACTGGGAGAGCGTGGGGCTCGACGTGCCGCTGCTGCTCGACATGCAGCCGGCCGGCAAGTACCTGGGCGAGGAGTTCTACCGCGCCGGCGGCGTGCCGGCCGTGGTGGCCGAGCTGCATCGCCACGGCCTGATCCGCGAGGGCGCGCTCACGGTCACGGGCCGCACGCTGGCGCAGAACTGCGCGCAGGCGCCGGTGAAGGACGCCGACGTGATCCGCCCCTTCGAGGCGCCGCTGCGACAGAACGCCGGCTTCCTCGTGATGTCGGGCAACCTGTTCGACAGCGCGATCATGAAGACCAGCGTGATCTCGGACGAGTTCAGGGCGCGCTACCTGAGCGCGCCCGGCGACCCCGATGCCTTCGTCGGCCGCGCCATCGTGTTCGACGGCCCCGAGGACTACGAGCGCCGCATCGAGGACCCGGCGCTCGACATCGACGCCTCCTGCATCCTCTTCATGCGCGGCGTGGGACCGATCGGGCACCCGGGCTCGTCGGAGGTGGTGAACATGCGCGCGCCCGCGCACCTGCTCAAGAGCGGCGTCTCGGCGCTGCCCTGCATCGGCGACGGCCGGCAGTCGGGCACCTCGGGCTCGCCCTCGATCCTCAATGCCTCGCCCGAGGCCGCGGCGGGCGCGGGCCTGGCGCTGCTGCGCACCGGCGACCGCGTGCGCGTGGACCTGAAGGCGCGCCGCGTCGACATGCTCGTGGACGAGGAGGAACTGCGCTCCCGCGCGCGCCAGCTCGAGGCCGCGGGCGGCTACCCGATCCCCGCGAGCCAGACGCCGTGGCAGGAGATCCAGCGCGCGATGGTCGACACGCTGTCCGAGGGCATGGTGCTCAAGCCGGCCGTCAAGTACCAGCGCGTGGCGCAGACCGCAGGGATTCCGCGCCGCAACCACTAGCCCGAACGTGCTTCATCCCGAGAATTTTTCAGGAGACAACAACGATGAATCCCTACAGCCCCCTGGTCGGCGCCGCCGTCCACAAGGCGCGCTGGCGCCTGCTGCCGATGCTGATCCTCATGTACATCATGTCGATCCTCGACCGCGTCAACGTCGGCTTCGCGAAGCACGCGCTGCAGATCGACACCGGCCTCAGCGACGGCGCCTTCGCGCTCGGCGCCGGCATCTTCTTCGTGAGCTACGCCATCTTCGAGGTGCCGAGCAACGTGATCATGACGCGCGTCGGCCCGCGCATCTGGCTCAGCCGGATCATGGTGAGCTGGGGCCTGGTGGCCTCGGCCATGATGTTCGCGACCACCGAGACCTCCTTCTACCTGCTGCGCTTCCTGCTCGGCATCGCCGAGGCCGGCTTCTACCCGGGCGTGCTGCTCACGCTGACCTACTGGTTCCCGGCCAAGGTGCGGGCGCAGGCCAACGGCATCCTGCTGTTCGGCTTCGCGGGCGCGCTGGTGATCGGCGGGCCGGTCTCGGGCGCGCTGCTCGAGATGCACGGCATCGGCGGGCTCAAGGGCTGGGAGTGGATGTTCCTGATCGAGGGCGCGATGGCGGTGGTGGTCGGCATCGCGGCCTTCTTCGTGATCGTCGACCGGCCGCATGCCGCGAAGTGGCTCGCGCCCGCGGAGCAGGATGCGCTGCAGGCCGTGCTCGACCAGGAGGCGGCGCAGAAGGCGGCCGGCAGCCCGCACACCGTGATGCAGACCTTGCGCAACCCGAAGGTGATGTTCTTCGCGCTGAACTTCTTCATCGTGCAGATCGCGGCCTACGGCCTGATCTTCTACCTGCCGAGCCAGGTGTCGCAGATCCTCGGCCAGAAGATCGGGCTGATGGTGGGCTTCGTCACCAGCATCCCGTGGCTGCTGGCGCTGTTCGTCGTCTATTTCGTCACGCGCTGGTCGGACCGGCACCACGAGCGGCGGCGCCTCACGGTGGCCTCGCTCTACACGGTGTTCGGCGTGTGCGTCTGCCTGTCGGCGCATGGTTCGCCGATCTTCGCGATCGCGGCCTTGTCGATCGGTGCCTCGACCTACCTGTCGGGCACGCCGATCTTCTATGCTTTCCTGTCGGAGCGCCTCTCGGGCCTGGGCATCGCCACCGGCATCGCGCTGGTGAATTCCATCGGCAACCTCGGCGGCTTCGTGGCGCCGAGCCTGCGCACCTATGTCGAACAGAACCACGGCGGCTCGGCCGCCGGCCTCTACACGCTGGGCGGCGCGGCGCTGCTCGCGGCCTTGATGCTGACGCTGATGCCCCGGGGCTGGCGCACGGTGATCGCCGCGCCGCGCGAGGCCTCGCGGCCCGGCGCGGCGCTCGAAGGCTCGGCGCTGCCGCGCGCCTGAGGCCGGTTCAGAGCGACAGCCGCCAGGCGCGCGCGAGCGCCTGCATCGCGCAGTCGACCTCGGGGCGCCGCAGCGCACCCGCGAGGCAGACGAAGCGCAGGTCGCTCTCGATGCCGACCTGGTCGGCGATCACCAGCCCGTCGCGCTGGCTGGCGCGCAGCGCCACCGCGTCGCGCGCCAGCGAGATGCCCACGCCCGCGCGCACCAGCGCCAGCATCGACGACTCCTGGTCGGCCTGCGCCGCCTTCTTCAGCACCAGCCCGCGTGCCTGCAGCACCGGCGCCAGCAGCCGCGAGTGCGAGGAGGTCGCCGGTGCCAGCACCCAGGGCAGGCAGCTCAGGTCGGGCCAGTCGCGGCCCATCACCTGCGGTCCCCAGCCCGGCGGACCGATCACCTGGTAGCTGAAGCGCGTGAGCACGGTCGAATGGAAGGCCTTGCCCTCGCTGCGGCGCGAGGCCGAGCTGGCCTGCGGCAGGTCGCTCGCATCGGGATCGCCGAGGTAGAAGCCGACGTCGACCTCCTTGTTCAGCAGCTTGGCCAGCACCTCGCCGCTGGTGCCGTGGTGCAGCTCGGTCTCGAGCTCGGGCGCCAGCGTCACCAGTTCCTTGAGCAGGCCGCTCAGGCGCGTGAACTCGGGGTCGAGGATGGTGCCGATGCGCAGCGCGCCGCGCACGCCGCCCTTCATGCGCTCGGCGGCGATCGCGAAATCGTTGAGGCCCTCGAGCGCGTGTTCCGCATGGTTCAGCAGCGCCGCGCCGTCGCGCGTCAGCAGCAGGCCGGTGGGCGTGCGCTGGAACAGCTCGAGCTCGACCAGCGCGCCGAGCTCCTTGAGCTGCAGGCTGACCGCCGGCTGCGTGAGGAAGAGGCGCTGCGCGCCCCTGGACACCGATCCCTCGCGCGCGACGGCCACGAAGGCCTGCAGCAGCCGCGGGTCGATCTTCTTCATGCGGTGTTCAGGGCATCAGCGTGTTCGACGGCAGGGTCTCGTCGAGCAGCTTGCGTGCCGTCTCGATGCCGGCCACGGGCAGCAGCTTCGGGTCGAGCAGCCCCACCTGCACCAGCACGCTGGCCTGGTCCCAGTAGATGTGCTCGTGGTAGAGCTTGTCGCCGCGGAACTTGATGACCGCGAGCAGCGGCACCTCCACGCGCCGGCCCGTGGGCGCCACGCCCGGCAGCATCCACGGGATCTCGGTGGTGTGGGTGAACGAGAACAACAGCTCGTCGACCACCTGCGTCGCGCCGACGGTGCGCGAGATCGAGGTCAGCGCGGTGTCGGGCGGATTGCTGTTGACGAAGTGGTTGGTATAGAAGGCGTGCAGGTTTTTGTAGCCCACGCCGCCGGTCATGGTCGGGATGTGGTTGACGTAGGGCTCGGCCACCATGGTCGACATGGTGTCGTCGACGTTGCGGGTGCCGAACTCGTACTCGCAGTGCTTGTCCCACAGCGCCGAGAGGTCGTAGTGCGGGCCGATCGCGGCCTTGAGCGCGGCGATGCTGCGCTCGTGCGCCATCAGCGCCGAGGGCTTGTGGAAGTGGTCGCCCCCCGCGCGCGCGAAGGCGTGGTCCACGCCCGGATAGACATGCAGCGCCACCTTCGGATGGCCCTTGAGCGCCTGCACGATGCGCTCGCGCGCCTCGGGCGGGCAGAACTTGTCGAGCTCGGCCACGTGCAGCAGCAGCGGCTTGCGGATGTTCTTCGCTTCCTCGAGCGCCGCGTCGATGCCCACGCCGTAGTAGCCCACCGACACGTCGGCATCGGTGCGGCAGGCCGCGAGGTAGGCCAGCTTGCCGCCGAGGCAGAAGCCCAGCACGCCAGCCTGGCGCTCGACCACCTCGGGCCGGTCGCGCAGCACGTCGAGCGCGGCCTGGATGTCCTGCATGCCCTTGGCCTCGTCGAAGCCGCCGTAAAACTTGAAGGCCTGCTGCCAGTCGGCCTCGCTGTAGCCCAGTTCCACGTCGGGCTGCTGGCGCCAGAACAGGTCGGGCACCAGCGCCACGTAGCCTTCTTCGGCGTAGTAGTCGGCCACGTCGCGCATGGTCTTGTTCACGCCGAAGATCTCCTGCGCGATCACCAGGCCGGGCCCGTGGCCCGAGGCCGGCACGGCGAGGTAGCCGCGGAAGCTGCCGCTGCCGTCTTTGGCGGCGAGCTGGATGTATTGACCTGTCATGGGTGTCTCCAAGGTGGGGGTGGGTGAGTGGCGCTGCATGCCGCGCGCCCGGGCCCGAAGGCTCAGGCCGGCTGCAACTGCTTGTACATGACGAAGGCGTCGACGAAACCTTGCCGCGGATGCCGGAACGCACCGGGCAGAGTGCCGACGATGGCGAAGCCCAGCTTCTGCCAGAGATGGACCGCAGGCGCGTTGGCCGAGACCACGAAGTTGAACTGCATCGCGAGGAAGCCGCGTGCGACGGCCTCGCGCTGCGAGTGCTCGCACATCGCCGAGGCAACGCCCAGCCCGCGCGCCGCGTCGGACACCACGTAGCCGCAGTTGGCCACGTGCGCGCCCTGGCCCGGCTGGTTGGCCTTGAGCACGTAGGTGCCGAGCACCGCGCCCTGCGTGTCGCAGGCCACGTAGGTGGCCAGGCGCGGATTGAGCCACAGCGAGCGCGCCTCGTCCTCGGGAATGTCGGTCGCGAAGGTGTAGGTGTCGCCGCGGCGGAAGGTGGGCTCGAGCACCGACCAGATCGCGGGCCAGTCGGCGGTTTCGGCGAGGCGCAGTTGCAGCATGGGGTCTTCGATCAGGGGGCGGACGCTGCAAGGATAATCCGCCCCCATGGAAATCATCAGCTTTCTCGTCGACTTCATCCTGCATGTCGACAAGCACCTCGAGGCCTTCGTCATCGCCTACGGCCCCTGGGTCTACGCGCTCCTGTTCCTGATCGTGTTCGTCGAGACGGGGGTGGTGGTGATGCCCTTCCTGCCCGGCGATTCGCTGCTGTTCATCGTGGGTGCGCTGTGCGGCGTGGGGCTGATGAGCTTTCCGATCGCCTGCACCTTGCTGGTGATCGCGGCCATCCTCGGCGACCAGTGCAACTACAGCATCGGCCGCTACTTCGGGCCCAAGGTGTTCCAGTGGGAGAGTTCGCGCTTCTTCAACCGCAAGGCCTTCGACCAGGCCCATGCCTTCTACGAACGCTACGGCGGCATCACCATCGTGCTGGCGCGCTTCATGCCCTTCATCCGCACCTTCGCTCCATTCGTGGCCGGCGTGGCCGAGATGAGCCGCGCCAAGTTCAGCATGTTCAACGTCGGCGGTGCGCTGCTGTGGGTGCTGGGCATCGCGACCGCGGGCTACTTCTTCGGCAACCTGCCGCTGGTGCGCCAGCATCTCGACAAGATCATCTGGGCACTGATCTTCGTGCCGGGCCTGCTTGCGATCTTCGGCGCCTGGCGCGCGGCGCGGGCCGAGAAGGCGCGTGCGCAGCAGGGCGCCTGAGGCCGCCCGCCCACGAAAAAAGAGCGCCCCGCGGGGCGCTCTTTTCGTTCAGGCAGTGCGGGTGGCAAGCACCCGGCCGATCAGTAGTTCGGGCCGTTGCGCGGGTAGTAGTTGCCCTGCGGGTAGCGCTGCTGGTTGTAGTAGTTGCGTTCGTCGGCATTGCGGCCGACCTGGTTGCCGATGATCCCGCCGATGGCGGCACCACCCACGGTGCTGGCGGTGTTGCCGCCGATCGCATTGCCGACCAGCGCGCCACCGACCGCGCCGACGCCCGTGCCCAGGTTCTGGTTCGGGCCCGACGCGCAGCCTGCCAGCGCCATCACGGAGGTGGCCGCCGCAGCGGCAATCCAGATGCGTGCTTTCATGATGTCCACCTTTCTGTTTAAAAAATCGATGGAGTGATCTTCTGCAAAACGGCGTTCCATCCTGTGTAGGAGCCCGCCGCGCCTGCCTGTGCGGGGCGCCGGGCCGCAGCGTGGGAAGGGGAGCCTGCGCGGGGTCGGCGCTGCCCACGCCGCCCTCTGAAAACAGGGCCCGCAGACCGCTCAGAGCTGCCGGCTGCGCGCCAGCGGCGGGTTCTGCGCGAAATAGCGCTGGATGCCGCGCATCAGCGCATCGGCCAGGTCTTCCTGGTACTGCACGCGGCGCAGGTTGGCTTCTTCCTCGGGGTTGCTGATGAAGGCGGTCTCGACCAGCACGCTCGGGATGTCGGGTGCCTTCAGCACCGCGAAGCCGGCCTGCTCGACCTGGCCCTTGTGCAACCGCGCGCCGATGCCCTTGATCTCGCCGAGCATCGCGCCGCCGAGCTTGAGGCTGTCGTTGATCTGCGCGGTGGTGCTCATGTCGAGCAGCGCGCGCTGCACCTGCGCCTCGTGGTTGCCGACGTTCACGCCGCCGACCTTGTCGGCGTCGTTCTCCTTGTTGGCGAGCCAGCGCGCGGCGCTGCTCGAGGCCCCACTCTGGCTCAGCGCGAACACGCTGGCGCCGCGCGCGGCCGGCGTGGTGAAGGCATCGGCATGGATGCTCACGAACAGGTCGGCCTGCACGCGCCGCGCCTTCTGCACGCGCACGCCCAGCGGCACGAAGAAGTCGGCATCGCGCGTGAGGAAGGCGCGCATCGGGTTGCCGTTGATGCTGCTGGCGTTGATGCGGTCGCGCAGGCGGAACGCGACCTGCAACACGATGTCTTTTTCGCGCGTGCCGGCCGGGCCGATGGCGCCGGGGTCCTCGCCGCCATGGCCGGGATCGAGCGCGACGATGATGATGCGGTCGGTGCGGCTGGTGGTGGCGCCGCCGCGCGCGACCGCCACCGGCGGCGGCGGAGTCACGGGGCGGGGCGCGGCCGCGGGCGGGCTCGGCGGCATCGGCAGCGGGCGGTTCTCCGCGACTACCGGCGGCGGCGTCGCGGGGCCGGGCCGCATCGACTGCTGCGCCATGAGATCGCCCAGCGGATCCTGTACGGGAGGCGGCGCGGTCGCGACGACGGGCGGGCGCGCGGGCGGCGCGACCGGCGTGGGCGCTGGGCGCGGGGCCGGCACGTTGGGCGAGGGCCGCACGAGGATCGGCGGGCCGCCATCGGGTGCCAGGCCCGAGGGTGGCGTCGCGGGCGGCGGCACCGCGGGGGCGCTGGCCACCGAGGTGTCGTTGCTGCCGCTGGTGCGCGGGGCGTCGCGCAGGCGCTCGGTGATCAGCGCCTCCATCGGGTCGATGGCCTTCTCGGGATAGAGGTCGAGCACCAGCCGGTGCTTGTAGGCGGCGATGGGCGCCAGCGAGAACACCTGCGGCGCCACGGTCTGCTTGAGGTCGAACACGATGCGCACCACCTTCGGTGCGTTCTGTCCCACGCGCAGGCCGTTGATGTAGGGGTCGCCGGGCTTGATCTTGCCGACCAGCTCGCGCAGCTCGCTGCTGAGGTCGATGCCCTCGATGTCGACCGCGAGCCGTGGCGGGTTGCCGACCACGAGCTGCTGCGAATGCAGGCGCACGTCGGACTCGATGGTCACGCGCGTGTAGTCGGCCGCGGGCCAGACGCGCACCGCGAGGATGCTGGCGCCGCGCGCGATCTGATGGACGCCGAGCACCAGCGCGAGGCTGCCGCCCTGCAGCAGCACGCGCCGCTTGAGGCCGCCCGCCTTCATGCGGCGGCGTGGGACAGCAGGTCGCCGCCGCGAGGTGTGTTCGCCAGGAGTGTCACGCTGCGTGTGTCGTCGGTCATTGCTTCGATTTTAATAGCTAGGTCCGCAATTGGAGTGCGCCCCGCCGCGTTTTCGGGCCATTCCGCCAGCTTGAGGCCCGGGCCCGCGAAGATGTCACGGAAGCCCGCGTCCTCCCATTCGCGCGGATCGCTGAAGCGGTAGAAGTCGAAGTGGAAGATCGCGAGGCCGTCGGGCGCCTCGTGCGGCTCGACCACTGCATAGGTCGGGCTCTTGATGCGCCCCGTGATGCCGAGCGCGCGCAGCAGGTGCCGCACGAAGGTGGTCTTGCCGGCCCCGAGGTCGCCGCGCAGTTCGACGAAGGCATCGCGCAGGGCGGGGGAGGCCGCGAGCGAGCGAGCGAAGGCCTCGGTGTCGGCCTCGTCGCGCCAGCGCATTTCTACAATCGGCAAGTGATCGTCAGCAGCCATCCACTCGTTGTGCGTATTCAGGCCTTGGCCCGGGAACTCGGATTCTCCCAAATCGGAATCGCGGGCGTCGATCTGTCGAGCGCCGAGGACGGTCTGATGCAATGGCTGGCCCATGGGTTCCATGGCGAGATGGATTACATGGCCGCGCACGGCACGCGGCGCGCGCGGCCCGCCGAGCTGGTGCCCGGCACCGTGAGCGTGATCACCGCGCGCATGGACTACCTGCCGCGCGACACCGATCCCGACTGGCAGGCGATCGAGTTCGAACGCCTGCGCCGGCCCGGCGAAGCGATCGTCTCGGTGTATGCGCGCGGCCGCGACTATCACAAGGTGCTGCGCAACCGGCTCGCGAAACTGGCCGAGCGCATCGCGCAGGAGGTCGGGCCTTTCGGGCATCGGGCCTTCACCGATTCGGCGCCGGTGCTCGAGGCCGAGCTGGCCTCGCGCAGCGGGCAGGGCTGGCGCGGCAAGCACACGCTGGTGCTCGATCGCAACGCGGGCTCGATGTTCTTTCTCGGCGAGATCTATGTCGACATGGTCCTGCCCGAGAGCGAGCCGGTGAGCTCGCACTGCGGCAGCTGCAGCGCCTGCATCGACGTGTGCCCGACGCAGGCGATCGTGGCGCCGCGGCGGCTCGATGCGCGGCGGTGCATCTCCTACCTCACGATCGAGCATGGGGGAGCGATCCCGATCGAGCTGCGGGCGTTGATGGGCAACCGGATCTATGGCTGCGATGACTGCCAGCTGATCTGTCCGTGGAACAAGTTCGCGAAGAAGAGTTCGTTGCCGGACTTCGATGCGAGGGAAGGGTTGACGGGGCGCGGCCTGGCCGAGTTGTTTGCCTGGACCGAGGAAGAGTTCCTGCGCAGGACCGAGGGGAGTCCGATCCGGCGGATCGGCCACGAGCGGTGGCTGCGGAACATCGCGGTGGCCCTGGGGAATGCGCTGAGGGCTGGCGAGGAGGGGGCTCGCGAGGCCCTGGTGTCCCGCAAGGACGACGCCAGTGCCCTGGTTCGGGAGCACGTGGAGTGGGCCTTGGGGGCCGTTGCTCCCGAATAGTTTTTTTGGAGATTGGCCGGCTGCGCTCGACCTCGGTGTCCGTCAGTCGGCTTCGCGCGCAACGGCGATGGCAGGCTGTCGGGCCAGCTCGATGAAGGCCCGCACGTAGTCGATGGCGGTGTCCGCCTCGCGTGCCCCGAGGAAGATCTGCTTGGCGATGCCGCGCGGGCCGAGCCGCACCGGCACCACGTCCATCTTCTGCGCGTATTCCTCGACCAGCCAGCGCGGCAGCGCTGCCACGCCGCGGCCGCTGGCCACCATCTGCAGCATGATGTCGGTGGTTTCGATGGCCTTGTGGCGCTTGGGCGTGACACCGGCCGGCAACAGGAAGTGGTTGTAGATGTCCAGGCGCTCGACGTCCACGGGATAGCTGATGAGCACCTCCTCGGTCAGTTGCCGGGGCTTCACGTAAGGCGCCGAAGCCAGCGCATGGCCCCTGGCCACGACCAGCACCTGCTCGTAGTCGAACACGGGCTCGAACTTCAGGCCCGGCTTGTAGAGCGGGTCGGGCGTGACCAGCAGGTCGATCTCGTAGCCGAAGAGCGCGCCGATCCCGCCGAACTGGAATTTCTGCTTCACGTCCACGTCCACGTCGGGCCATGCGGCCAGATAGGGTGACACCACCTTGAGCAGCCACTGGTAGCAGGGGTGGCATTCCATGCCGATGCGCAGCGCGCCGCGCTCGCCCTGCGCGAACTGGCCCAGGCGCTCCTCGGCCAGGTCCAGTTGCGGCAGCACGCGGTTCGCCACCGCCAGCAGGTACTGGCCGGCCTGCGTCAGGCGCAGGCTTCGGCCTTCGCGCAGCCAGATGTCGGTACCCAGTTGCTGCTCCAGCTTCTTCATGCTGTGGCTCAAGGCCGACTGGGTCAGGTTCAGCACGCCCGCGGCGGCCGTCAGCGAGCCTTGCTGTTCGACCTGCCGAACGATGCTGAGGTGGAGGCGTTCAAGCATTCACATGACTCCCGCTCATGGATTGTTGAAATAAAACCATTTTACGTCATCGATTCCCCTGGCTAGCATCCAGCCAGATGAAAGAAGAAATGACACGTCCACTCCGTCTCGTCGCTGTTTCCGGCGGACTGCAACGCCCATCGAAGTCCGCCGCGCTGGCGGAGCACCTGCTGGACCTGATCGCCGACGCGTTCCCTTGCGAACAGCGCCTGATCGAACTCGGCCCCCTCGCACCGCAGTGCGCCGGTGCGGTCTGGCGCTCCCAACTGCCCGAAACGGTGGAGCGAGAACTGGCGGCGATCGAGCAGGCCGACGTGCTGGTGGTTGCAACGCCGGTCTATCGCGGCTCGTACACGGGACTGTTCAAGCACTTCTTCGACTTCGTCGATCAGGACGCCCTGATCGACAAGCCCGTGCTGTTGGCCGCCACCGGCGGCAGCGAGCGCCATGCGCTGGTGATCGACCACCAGCTGCGACCGTTGTTCAGCTTCTTTCAGGCGCGCACATTGCCCCTGGGTGTCTACGCGACCGACAACGATTTCGTCGACCACCGCCTGCGGAGCCAGGCCCTCATCGAGCGGGCGAGGCTGGCGGTCCAGCGGGCCTTGCCATTGCTCGAATTGCCGCGCCTCACCTCTCCCCTCGCGGTTGAGGAAGCGGCTCTGGCCTGAAGCCGGAATTCGTCTTCTCTCTCAAAAAAACCAGATCGCTGAATTCCAATGAACAAAGAACTCACCTTCAACCTCAAGAGCATCCGTTTCGATGAGAACTACCAGCCATCGGACAGCACGCGCATCACCACCAACTTCGCCAACCTGGCCCGGGGAACGAGCCGGCAGCAGAACCTGCGCAACACCTTGAGGATGATCGACAACCGCTTCAACGACCTGGCGCACTGGGACAACCCGACGGGAGATCGCTACACCGTCGAGCTCGAGATCATCTCCGTGGAGATGAGCCTGGATGCCGAGAGCGGCAATGCCTCGTTCCCGCTGATCGAGATACTGAAGACCTGCATCCTCGACAAGAAGACGAACAAGCGCATCGACGGCATCGCGGGGAACAATTTTTCTTCCTACGTGCGCGACTACGACTTCAGCGTGCTGCTTCCGGAATACAACGCCCATCGGGCTGAATTCGGCACGCCGGAGGATTTCGGCGACCTGCACGGAAAGCTGTTCCAGCAGTTCGCCAACTCGCGCATCTACAAGGAGCGTTTCGGCAAGCCGCCTGTCATCTGCATCAGCGCCTCGACCAGCAAGACCTATCAAAGGACCGGAAACCAGCATCCGGTACTGGGTGCCGAGTACCAGCAGAACGAGCTGTCCTCGACCGACCAGTACTTCGCCAAGATGGGGATGCAGGTTCGCTTCTTCATGCCGCCCAATGGCGTGGCGCCCCTGGCTTTCTACTTCCATGGCGACCTGCTGGGCGACTACACGAGCCTCGAGCTGATCGGCACCATCAGCACGATGGAAACCTTCCAGAAGATCTATCGCCCCGAGATCTACAACGCCAATTCCTCGGCCGGAACAATCTACAGCCCGAGCCTGAAGAACCAGGACTACTCGTTGACGCAGATCGTCTACGACCGGGAAGAACGCAGCCAGCTGGCGGTCAAGCAGGGGAAGTTCGCGGAGGAGCATTTCATCAAGCCCTACAGGAACGTTCTCGCGCAGTGGGTTGCCGATTGCGTTGTCTGACCCCCATCCCCATGCCATCGAGCGGCTGCGCGGCCCGACAGGCCCCGCAGTACGCTCGCCATCCCGTCTTCGCTTGAAAAGGAAAATCCAGATGTTCGAAACCTCCATCGCCGGCAGCCTGCCGAAGCCAGCCTGGCTGGCTGAAACCAACAAGCTGTGGCCTCAATGGGCGGCCGAAGGCGATGCGCTGCGCCAAGCCAAGGCCGACGCGACCCTGCTGTGGATCAAGGCCCAGGAGGACGCGGGCCTGGACATCGTGTGCGACGGCGAGCAATCGCGCCAGCACTTCGTGCACGGCTTCCTCGAGCAGGTCGAGGGCATCGACTTCGAGCACAAGGTGAAGATGGGCATCCGCGACAACCGCTACGACGCGATGGTGCCGCAGGTGGTCTCCGCCCTGCGCCTGAAGGGCCGCGTGCATGCCTTCGAGGCGCAGCTGGCGCGTGCGCACACGAAGAAGAAGCTCAAGTTCACCCTGCCGGGCCCGATGACCATCGTCGACACCGTCGCCGATCGTTTCTACGGCGACAAGGTCAAGATGGCCTTCGCCTTCGCCGAGTTGCTCAACCAGGAGGCCCTGGCGCTGCAGGCCGATGGCGTGGACATCATCCAGTTCGACGAGCCCGCCTTCAATGTCTACATGAAGGAGGCCGCCGACTGGGGCGTGCAGGCGCTAGAGCGCGCGGCGCAGGGCCTGACCTGTACGACGGCCGTGCATATCTGCTACGGCTATGGCATCAAGGCCAACACGGACTGGAAGAGCACCCTGGGCGAAGAATGGCGCCAGTACGAGCTGGTGTTCCCCGCCCTCGCCAAGAGCCGAATCGATCAGGTGAGCCTGGAATGCATCCACTCCCATGTGCCGCCCGACCTGATGAGCCTGTTGGCCGGCAAGGACGTGATGGTCGGCGTGATCGATGTGGCCAGCGAAGCGATCGAGACCCCCGAGGAAGTGGCCGACACCATCGGCCGCGCCCTGGAGTTCGTTCCGAAGGAGCGCCTGTTCCCGTGCACGAACTGCGGCCTGGCCCCGATGGGCAGGGACGTCGCATGGCGCAAGCTCAAAGCCCTCGCAGAAGGCACCAAGCTGGCCAAGGAGCGGCTAGCCACGGCGTAACACCGAACAGCAGGACGCGCCACACAACGACACCCCACACGAGGACGCGCCACGGCGCGTTGACCCTCATCCCCTCTGGCTGTGCCGAGGAGCGCAGGAGAAAGCGGGATCAGGGCCGCAGCTGTCTGAGCGAAGCGAGTTCTGCGGACCCCCGCTTTCTCCGAGCACCGCAGGTTGCCCGTAGCGAAGCGGAGGGACACAGACAGCGGGGTCGCCTTCTCTTTGGTTACTTTCTCTTGGCGAGACAAGAGAAAGTGACTCGCCCGCCGGGGCGAGACCCGGCCAACGGCCTCCGCACGACCAATAAAAAAATCAAGAAAACACCGGTCGAAGCATTCAACGAGGCAGCGCCAAAGCAAACGGCAAACTAACCACCCCCAACACCGTAGACATAGTCACCAACCCCGCCACAAACGCCCCGTTGTACCCCATCCTCTGCGCCAACACATAAGCACTCGAAGCCGTAGGAACCGCAGAAAAAGCCATCAACACCGAAGCCTGCGCCGCATCCAGCCGCAACCACCGCGCCAGCCCCCAAGCCACCAGCGGCAAGATGAAGTGCCGAATCGAAAGCACCGAAGCGGCCAGCACCTTCCCCCGCCCCAACGTAGCAAACTGCATCCCCGCCCCTGCCGCCAGCAGCCCGAGCGCCAACGAAGCCGCCCCGATCCGCGACAAGGTCGGCGTGAGCCAGCCAGGGACCGTGAACCCCAGCACATTCGCCAGCAACCCCGCCACCGTCGCCACGATCAGCGGATTGCGCACCAGCTGCCGCGCGAACCCGGTCTGCGCATGCCGCGTCATCGGCCACACCGCCGCGATGTTCATCATCGGCACGCACACCCCGATCAGCACCGCGATCAGCAGCAGGCCTTCGGGTCCCGCGAGCCGCTCGGCCATCGCGAGGCAGATGAAGGAGTTGAAGCGAAACGCGACCTGCACGCTCGCCGCATGGTCGCGCCGGTCGAGGTGCGAGCCGATGCCCGGCACCCAGGGCAGGGCATAGGCCAGCGCCACGCCGCAGAGGCTCACGCCCACACCGGCCATCAGCAGGCTCGAGGTCGCACCGAAATCGAGCGGGCTGCGTACGATCGAATGGAACAGCAGCGTGGGAAAAAGAAAGTAGTAGACGAGGCTCTCGACCTGGTCCCAGACCTTGCGGTCCAGCGCGGTGTAGCGGCACAGGAGCCAGCCGATGGCGATCAGGGAGAAGTCGGGGAAAAGCAGCTGCGCGTAGTTCACCGCGCCGAGCATAAACCGCCCAAACCATGGGTATTCCACAGCCCGGGTCGCAGCGACGAGCCGCTAGCATCGCTGCTTTCGCAATTTTCGTCCCCATCGTTCAAGGAGTAATCGATGCAACGTCGTCAATGGAGTGCCTTCGTCGGTGCCGCCGCGCTGGTCGCGGTCGCGGGCCCGGCCTTCGCCCAGGGCTATCCCAACAAGCCGGTCGAACTGAGCGTTCCCTTCGCCCCGGGTGGCACGACGGACATCGTGGCGCGCGTGGTGGCCGATCCGCTGGGCAAGGTGCTGGGCCAGCCGGTGGTGGTGATCAACCGGGCCGGCGGCGGCGGCATCGTGGGCGCGGCCGAAACGGCGCGCTCGGCGCCCGACGGCTACAAGCTCGGCGTGGCCACGGTGTCGAGCACCGCGGCCAACCCGGCCATCAACCCGAAGACGCCGTACGACCCGATCAACGACTTCACGCCGATCATCAACATCGCGGCCACGCCGAACATCATCGCGGTCAACCCGAGCTTCCCGGCGAAGAACTACGCCGAGTTCGTGGCCGAACTCAAGAAGAACCCCGGCAAGTACTCGTACGCCTCGTCGGGCACGGGCGGCATCGGCCACCTGCTGATGGAGCTCTACAAGAGCCTCACCAACACCTTCGTCACGCACATCCCGTACCGCGGCGCGGGCCCGGCGCTCAACGACGTGGTGGCCGGCCAGGTGCCGATCATGTTCGACAACATCCCCTCGGCCATGCCCTTCATCCAGAGCGGCCGCCTGATCCCGATCGTGGTGTCGGCGCCGCAGCGCCTGGCCGCGCTGCCGAACGTGCCGACCTTCAAGGAAGTCGGCCTCGAGCCGGTCAACCGCATGGCCTACTACGGCATCCTGGGCCCGAAGGGCCTGCCGAAGGAAGTGGTCGACAAGATCAGCGCCGGCGTGAAGAAGGCGGTGGAAGATCCGGCCGTGAAGAAGCGCATCGAGGACACCGGCTCGCTGATCGTGGCCAACACGCCCGAGCAGTTCTCGGCCCAGATCAAGGCCGAGTACGAGGTCTACAAGGATGTCGTGGCCAAGCAGAAGCTCAAGCTCGACTGATCCTGCCCGATCCCGAAGGGGCCGTTCCCTGCAGAGGGAGCGGCCTTTTTTCATGGCCATCGCCATGGTTGTCGCCCAGGCTCGGCGTGGGGCCCGCGCTTTTTGCTATCTTGCCCACCCATGACCGAGGCCGCCGCCGCACCCACCCCCGACATCGACGAATTCATCGACGCCCTCTGGCTCGAGGACGGCCTGTCGAAGAACACGCTCGCCGCCTACCGGCGCGACCTCGCGCTGTTCGCGCACTGGCTCGACCAGCAACGCGGCGGCATGAAGCTCGGCGCGGCGCAGGAGGCCGACCTGCAGGCCTACATGGGCGTGCGGCTGTCGGCCAAGGGCAAGGCGACCTCGGCCAACCGGCGGCTCACGGTGTTCAAGCGCTACTACCGCTGGGCGCTGCGCGAGCGCCGCATCGTGGCCGACCCCAGCCTGCGGCTGATGCCGGCGCGCCAGATGCCGCGCGCGATCAAGCTGCTGTCGGAGAAGCAGGTCGACGACCTGCTCGGCGCGCCGGACGTCGACACGCCGCTGGGCCTGCGCGACCGCGCGATGCTCGAGCTGATGTATGCGAGCGGGCTGCGCGTGAGCGAGCTGGTGTCGCTCAAGGTGATCGACATCAGCCTCAACGACGGCGTGCTGCGCGTGCTCGGCAAGGGCAGCAAGGAGCGCCTCGTGCCCTTCGGCGGCGAGGCGCGGCGCTGGATCGAGCGCTACATCGAGGAGTCGCGCCCCGTGATCCTCGACGGCCAGCAGACGCCCGACCTGTTCGTGACCGCGCGCGGCGCGGGCATGACGCGCGTGATGTTCTGGGTCATCGTGAAGAAGCAGGCGGCCGCGGCCGGTATCCACGTGCCGCTGTCGCCGCACACGCTGCGCCATGCCTTCGCGACCCACCTGCTGAACCACGGCGCCGACCTGCGCGCGGTGCAGATGCTGCTGGGCCACGCCGACATCTCGACCACCACCATCTACACCCACGTGGCGCGCGAGCGGCTCAAGCAGCTGCACGCGCAGCACCACCCGCGCGGCTGAGTCCGCCGGTCAGTGGCTCCTGCGGCGCCGGCCCTCGGGCGCGGCCGACAGAGCGGGCGAGAGCGTGTCGAAGAAGGCGCTGACCATGCGCATGTCGCGCCGCTCGGCCAGGCACAGCGCATGGGCCGAGGTGAAGATCTCGGTGTCGCTGATCGCCACGCGGTGCAGGTCGGGCGCGGGCACGTACTCGACCTCCGACACCGCGGCGATGCCCAGGCCCTGCAGCACGGCTTCGCGGATCACCTCGCGGCTGCCGATCTCCATCACCACGTCGGTCCGGATGCGCGCCTTGTCGAGCGCGAGCTCGAGCGCCTTGCGCGTGGTCGAGCCCTGCTCGCGCATGATCAGCCGTTCGCCCTCGAGCTCGGCCAGCCGGATCGCGCGGCGGCGCGCGAAGCGGTGCGAGGAGGGCACGAAGACCACCACCGGCTGCTTCATGAAGGGCACAGCGAGGAAGCGCTCGTCGCGCACCATCTGCGCGAGCACGCCCACGTCGGCGCTGTAGTCGAGCAGCTGGTTCAGCACGTCCTGCGAGTTGCCGGTGCTCACCGTCACCTTGATGCCGGGATAGCGCTGGTTGAAGTCGACCAGCATCTTCGTCACGTGATAGGGCCCGACGGCCGCCACGCGCAGGTGGCCGGTGCGCAGCTCGCCTGCGTCGCCCAGCAGGTTCACGGCGTCGGCCTCGAGGCTGAAGATCTGCTGCGCGAGCTGCATCAGCTGCTCGCCCATCACCGTGAGCTGCACGCGCCGGCCGCGGCGGTGGAACAGCTCGACCTTGTAGGCCTCCTCGAGAAAGCGCACCTGCGTCGTGATGGTGGGCTGGCTCACGTGCAGGCTCTCGGCGGCGCGCGTGAAGCTGCCTTCGCGGGCCACTGCGAAGAAGGAACGAAGCTGGGTCAGGCGCATGCGGTGGCTCCGGAAAAAGCGGAATTCTCGATGAATCCGACTATAGGTTCATTGAATACATCGACGAAAAAATTTGAATTGGATCGATGAATGGGCCGGTGATGTACTCGCCGCCAGGCGCTCCAGGTCGGCACCCAAAAGACGACCGGAATGCCACGAATCCCCGGGCCGCCACGACGGCGGCGCGGGGGACCGGAACCGCAGAAGACTGGAGACACAGATGATGAAACGCAGAAGCTTGCTGTTCGGAGCTGCCGCCGGCGTGGGCGCGGCCTTCCTTTCACCGGCGCGGGCGCAGCAGGCGCTCACGGTCGGGCTGATTCCTTCCGAGGATTCGCGCGCGATGATCGCCAACAGCCAGCGCATGATGGACATGCTGGCCCAGGGCCTCGGCATGCCGGTCAAGCCCTTCGTGGCGGCCGACTACAACGGCGTGATCGAGGCGCTGCGCTCCAAGCGGCTCGACGTGGCCTACCTCGGCCCGTTCTCGTACGTGCTGGGCACCACGGTGGCCGACATCGAGGCCTTCGCGGTCGCCGAGACCAAGAAGGCCGGCCGCACCTTCTATTACAGCCAGGTGGTGGCCCACAAGGACAGCGGCATCAAGAGCGTGAAGGACCTGAAGGGCCGCACCTTCGCCTTCGTCGACCCCAGCTCCACCTCGGGCCACCTGTTCCCCAAGGCCGGGCTGATGAAGGCCGGCTTCGATCCCGACAAGGACTTCGGCCGCGTGATCTTCTCGGGCTCGCACGACTCGAGCGCGATCGCGGTGCAGAACCGCAAGGTCGACGCGGCCGCCATCGCCGACCGCATCCTCGACGCCGCGGTGGCGAAGGGGCTGGTCAAGCGCGAGGACCTGGTCGAGGTCTGGCGCTCGGATCCGATCCCCGAATCGCCCACGGTCTGGCGCAAGGACCTCGGCGCGGATCTCAAGCAGCGCGTGCAGGCGGCCTTCCTGCAGGTGAAGGACATCCCCTGGTCCGACCAGGGCCTGCTCAACGGCTTCCATCCGACCAACGACGCGGCCTACAACGTGATCCGCGACACGGCCAAGATCCTGAAGCTCGACCTGGGGAAGATGAAATGATCGAGATCCGCGGCCTTTGCAAGCGCTACGGCGACTTCACCGCGCTCAACCAGGTCGACCTCGCGGTCGGCAAGGGCGAGTTCGTCGTCATCCTCGGTGCCTCGGGCGCCGGCAAGTCCACCCTGCTTCGCTGCATCAACCAGCTCGCCGAGCCCACGCAGGGCGAGGTGCGGGTGGACGGCGCGCCCGTGCGGCGCGATCGCGCGGGGCTGCGCCGCGTACGCCGCGACGTGGCGATGATCTTCCAGCACTACAACGTGGTGCCGCGCCTGTCGGTGCTGAAGAACGTGCTGACCGGGCGCCTGGGCTCGATGCCGGCGCTGGCCTCGTGGTTCCAGGTCTTTCCGGCGCGCGACATCGCGATCGCGCGCGAATGCCTGCGCCGCGTCGAGCTCGACCACAAGGCCGACCTGCGCACCGACACGCTCTCGGGCGGCCAGAAGCAGCGCGTGGGCATCGCGCGGGCGCTGGCGCAGCGGCCCAAGGTGATCCTGGCCGACGAGCCCGTGGCCAGCCTCGATCCGAAGACCTCGCGCAAGGTGCTGAACTACCTGCGGCAGGCCAGCCGCGAGGACGGCATCACCGTGATCTGCAACCTGCACCAGGTCGACTACGCGCGCGAGTTCGCGCAGC
Organism: Variovorax sp. PDC80; assembly: GCF_900115375.1. NCBI lineage: Bacteria > Pseudomonadati > Pseudomonadota > Betaproteobacteria > Burkholderiales > Comamonadaceae > Variovorax > Variovorax sp. PDC80. Next base: position 60,341 of record NZ_FOWG01000019.1, read on the forward strand.
GTGTGATCGGCGTGGCGGGCGGGCGCGTGGTGTTCGAGGGCCGGCCCGATGAGCTCACGGACGAGGTGCTGCAGCGCATCTATCCGGGCGGCCTCGAGCCCGACCCCGGGGAACCGAAGGAAGACGCGGCCGTGGCCGCGGCGCACGCGCCGGCGCTGCCGCCGGTCCAGCAACTCGCCCTGGAGCAGCCATGATCGCGATCGGACGCTACAACCTGTTGATCGCCCGCAGCGGCGGCAACCCCGGCTGGTGGAAGTACCTGGTCGCCGCGGCGGCCGGGCTCGGCGTGCTCTGGTGGGCCGCGATCGGCGCGCAGGTGAGCTTCGGCGAACTCGCCAAGGGCATGCCCTGGATCGCCGACTTCCTCGGCCGCATGCTGCCGCCCAACTGGGAGTTCATGGGCAAGCTGGTGAAGCCCGCCATCGAGACGGTGCAGATCGCGCTCTGGGGCACGCTGCTGGCGGTGGTGCTCGCGGTGCCGCTGTGCTTCTTCGCGGCGCGCAACATCTCGCCGAACCCGGCGGTGTTCCATGCGATGCGGCAGGTGCTCAACATCACGCGCGGCATCAACGAGATCATCCTCGCGCTGATCTTCGTGGCGGCCGTCGGCCTCGGGCCCTTTCCCGGCGTGCTGGCGCTGGCGCTGCATGGCGCGGGCATGCTCGGCAAGTTCTTCGCCGAGTCGATCGAGGAGATCGACCAGGGGCCGATCGAGGCGCTGCGCTCCACGGGCGCGGGCCCGATCCAGACCATCGTCTTCGGCGTGATCCCGCAGGTCGTGACGGCATGGATCGGCGTCATCGTCTACCGCTTCGAGACCAACCTGCGCCAGGCCACCGTGCTGGGCATGGTGGGCGCGGGCGGCATCGGCTTCGAGCTGGTGGGCAGCATGAAGCTGTTCCAGTACCAGGACACGGCGACCTGCATCCTGGTCATCGTGGTCATGGTGATGACCGCCGACTACCTCTCGACCCGGCTGCGCGCCTGGATCCAGCAGGGCAGCCGTTCCTGAGGCCGCGCGCCGACGACCGACCCCGACCATGACCTTCCACTACTTCAACCCCGTGCAGAGCACGTACGGGGCCGGGGCCTTGTCGTCCCTGCCGAAGCTGCTCGCGGGCCGCCGCGCCGCGCTGGTGACCTTCCAGGAGGCCCGCGCGATCGGGCTGCTGGGCCGGCTCGAGGCGGTGCTCGGCGACGCGCTGGCCTGCGTGATCGACAACGTGCGGCCCAACCCCGACGTGGCCGAGCTGGCCGCGACCTACGCGCAGTTCTGGCGCGCGCATCCGCAGGTGGAGGCGATCGTGGCGGTCGGCGGCGGCAGCGTCATCGACACCGCGAAGGCGCTGATGGTGGCGGGCGAGGGCGCGCGCTTCGACGACCTGGTGGCCGGCCTGGCCGGCGAGCGGCCCTTCGTGCCGGTGCACGCCAAGATGCTGATCGCCGTGCCGACCACCGCGGGCACGGGCAGCGAGGTCACGCCCTGGGCCACGATCTGGGACCGCGGCCGGCAACGCAAGTATTCGCTGCACCTGGCGCAGACCTGGCCGCGCCATGCGCTGATCGATCCCGAGCTGATGCTGTCGCTGCCCGCGGCGGTCACGCTGCAGAGCGGGCTCGATGCGCTCTCGCATGCGCTCGAGTCGATCTGGAACGTGAATGCCAACCCGGTGTCGGACACCTTCGCGGTGACCGCGGTGCGCGACACGCTCGAGGTGCTGCCGCAGCTGATGGGGCGGCTCGACGACGTGGCGCTGCGCGGGCGCATGGCACTGGCCGCGCTGAAGGCGGGCATGGCCTTCTCCAACACCAAGACCGCGCTGGCGCACTCGATCTCCTACGAGATGACGCTGCGCTACGGCCTGCCGCACGGCATCGCCTGTTCGTTCCCGCTGCCGCTGGTGCTCGAGCGCGCGATCGGCCGGCGCGCCGATCGCGACGCGGTGCTGGCGCAGGCGCTGGGCCTGCCGCTCGCGGAGGCGCCGCGCCGGCTCGCGGCCTTCATCGAATCGCTGGGCGTGAAGACCCGCTTCGCCGACTACGGTGTGGGCGAGGACGAGGCGCGGCGGATGCTGCTGCAGGCCCTGAGCGGCGCGCGCGGGCGCAACTTCATCGGCGGCGCGATCGCGCAGGACACCGCCTGAGCGGGCGGGGCGCGGCGAATCCCGGGTCGCTCGCGGCTTGCCGCAGAATCGGCGGCTTTCGAACACGAGAGACATCGACATGAGGATCCCCCGCGTCTTCCTCGCCGGCCTCGCGCTGGCCGCGACCGCCGCCACCATCGGCCCCGCCCTGGCCCAGGGCTACCCGTCGGCCAAGCCCATCCGCCTGATCGTCGGCTATCCGCCCGGCGGCGGCATCGACTTCGCGGCGCGCACGGTGCAGGTGCCGCTGCAGGAGGCGCTCAAGCAGCAGCTGGTGGTCGACTACAAGCCCGGCGCGAGCGGCATGATCGCGGCCACCGAGCTCACGCGCCAGCCGGCCGACGGCTACACGCTGCTGCTGGCCAACACCGGGCCGTTCGCGATCGCGCCGTACCTGCAGAGCAAGCCGCCCTACGACCCCATCAAGCAGTTCACCTACATCGGCCAGATCAGCCAGGGCAGCTACATCGCGGTGACGCGGCCCGACCATCCGGCCAAGGACCTCAAGGCCTTCGTGGCCTGGGCCAAGGGCCAGCCCGGCAAGGTCAACTTCGCCTCGGGCGGCAACGGCACCTCGACGCACCTCAACGGCGAGCTGATGAACCAGGTCACGGGCCTGGACATGACGCACGTGCCCTACAAGGGCAGCGCGCCCGCGGTGCAGGACCTGATCGGCGGGCAGACGCAGATCCTGATCGACGCGGGCAGCGTGCTGCTGCCGCAGGTGAAGGGCGGCAAGCTCAAGGCGCTGGCCGTGACCGGGCCGCAGCGCGATCCGCAGCTGCCCGACGTGCCGACCGTGAAGGAGCTGGGCCTCGCAGGCATGGAGTCGGTGGGCTTCCAGGGCCTGGTGGGACCGGCGGGCATGCCCAAGGAGGTGGTGGACCGCCTGTCGGGCGAACTCGCCAAGGCGCTCGCGCAGCCGGCGATCCGCGCCAAGTTCGCCGCCGCGGGCGCCGAGGTCCATTCGCTGGGTCCGACCGAGTTCGCGGCCTTCGTGAAGGCCGACAACGAGAAATGGTCGAAGCTGATCCGCGAGCGCAAGCTGCAGCTCGACTGATGGAGGCAGACTCGAGGGCCATGACGAATCCGATGCATTCCTTCTTCTTCCCGACGCGCCGCACCGCGGTGCTCGCCTCGCTGGCCGCGGCCGGCGCCTTCCTCTGCGGCGCCGCGGCGGCCCAGACCCCGGCCGTGCCCAGGACCCTGCGGCTGATCGTGGCCTATCCGGCCGGCGGCGTCAGCGACGTGGTCGCGCGCGCCCTCGGCGACCGGCTCGCGGCGCAACTCGGCACCACGGTGGTGGTCGAGAACCGCGCGGGCGCCAGCGGCGCGATCGGCATGGACGCGGTGGCCAAGGCCGCGCCCGACGGCGCGACCCTGGGCTTCTCGGCGATCAGCCCGCTGGTGCTGAGCCCGCACCTGGGCAAGCTGCCCTTCGATCCGCTGAAGGACGTGGCGCCGGTGGCCAGCGTGATGTATTCGCCGGTGCTGCTGATCGCCACGCCCGCGAGCAAGGCGAAGGACTTCCGCGCGCTGCTCGACGATGCCAGGGCTCATCCGGGCGCGGTGCGCTGGGCCACCTCGGGGCCGGCCTCGCTGGGCCACATCGTGCTCGAGCAGCTGCGCTCGGCGGCCAACGTCGACATCACGCACGTGCCCTACAAGGGCGGCGGCCAGCAGCTCAACGATGCGCTGGGCGGGCAGTTCGAGATCCTCTCGACCAACGCCAGCCCCACGCTGGGCGCGCACATCCAGTCGGGCAAGCTGCGGCCGCTCGCGGTGGGCGCGCCGGCGCGGCTCGAGAGCCTGCCGCAGGTGCCCACGCTGGGCGAGCTGGGCTACAAGGCGGCCAACATCAACTCGCTGTTCGGCGTGTTCGCGCCGGCCGCCACCCCGCCGGCGCTGCTCGCGCGCTACAACGCCGAGATCAACAAGGCGCTGGCCAGCCCCGAGCTGCGCGCGAAGCTCACGGCCACCGACAACGTGCCCACGGGCGGCCCCGCGGCCGACTTCGCGAAAGAGATCGCCAGCGAGTTCGAGAGCAATGGCAGGATCGTGAAGGCGGCCGGCATCAAGGCCGACTGAGAACCCCACCGGCCGCGCGGGCTTGTCGCCCGCGCGATAGCCACTCCGATTTCCCTACCTTATAGTAGGTAGCCATGAGCAGCGTTTCCTCAGCAGCCCTCGCCACCGGCAGCACGCGCGACCAGATCCTGGGCGCGGCGCGCGAGCTCATCGCCACGCGCTCCTACCTGGGCTTCAGCTTCCAGGACGTGGCCGACGCGGTCGGCGTGCGCAAGGCCAGCCTCTACCACCACTTCCCGTCCAAGGAGGCGCTGGGCGTGGCCGTGCTGCGCGACGCGATCCAGGGCTTCCGCCGCTGGGACGAGGCCAAGGCCCGCACGCCGCGCGAGTCGCTCGACGCCTATTTCCGCATGTACCGCAACGGCCTGCGCGCCGGCTCGGCGGTCTGTCCCGCGGGCGCGCTGGCGCCGGGCTGGGACTGCATCAACGACGAGTTGCGCCGCACGGTGCAGGAGCTGCGCCAGATGCAGGTGCTGTGGCTGACCGGCGTGCTCGGCGCGCTGGTGTCCGAGCGCGCCCAGGGCGCCGGCGGCGCGGGCCCCGCGGCGCTCGCGGCCTATGTGTTCGCGGTCTGCCAGGGCGCGCTGATCGCGGCGCGCATGACCGGCCGCGTGGAGGATTTCGACGACGCGGTCGCGCAACTGAGGAGTTCGCTGCCCGTCTGACGCCCCGGCATCCACCCGAAGGCACGCCCTGCGTGCCTCTTTTTTGACCTGTCAGCCTACCGATTGGATGGTAGTTTTTAGGAGCACATCATGAAAGCCGTCATTTCCGCCTATGCCCGTTCGCCGTTCCATTTCGCGAAGAAGGGCGCGCTGGCCGAGGTGCGTCCCGACACGCTGGCCGCCGGCGTGGTCCGGGGCCTGCTGCAGCGCACCGACCTCGATCCCGCGCTGCTCGAGGACATCGTCCTGGGCTGCGCCTACCCCGAGGCCTCGCAGGGCAACAACCTCGCGCGCATCGTCGGCCTGCTGGCCGGCCTGCCGCACGAGGTGGGCGGCATGACGGTCAACCGCTTCTGCGGCTCGTCGATGCAGGCGGTGCACATCGCGGCTGCGCAGATCGAGGCCGGCATGGGCGAGGTCTTCCTCTGCGTGGGCGTCGAGTCGATGAGCATGGTGCCGCAGGGCGGCTTCAACTTCTCGCCGAGCCCGGAGCTGCTGGCCGACACCGATGCCTACATCTCGATGGGCGAGACCGCCGAGAACGTGGCGCAGCGCTGGAACGTGAGCCGCGCCGACCAGGAGGCGCTGGCGGTGGAGTCGCACCGCAAGGCCGCGGCCGCGCGCGAGCAGGGCCGCCTGGCCGGCGAGATCGTGCCGGTGCGCCTGGCCTCGGGCGAACTGGTCGAGGCCGATGGCTGCATCCGTCCCACCACCTCGGCCGAGGCGCTGGCCAACCTCAAGCCGGCCTTCCGTCCCGATGGCGTGGTGACGGCCGGCACCTCGTCGCCGCTGACCGACGGCGCGGCCGCGGTGCTGGTGACCAGCGATGCCTTCGCCGCGCGCCATGGCCTGAAGGCGCTGGCGCGCATCAAGTCCTTCGCCACCGTGGGCGTCGACCCGGCCATCATGGGCATCGGCCCGATCCCCGCCACGCGCAAGGCGCTGGCGCGCGCGGGCCTGACGGTGGCCGACCTTGACGTGGTCGAGATCAACGAGGCCTTCTCCTCGCAGGCGCTGGCCTGCATCCGCGACCTCGGGCTCGACCCGGCCACGGTCAACCTCGACGGCGGCGGCCTCGCTATCGGCCATCCGCTGGGCGCGACCGGCGCGCGCATCACGGGCAAGGCGGCCTCGCTGCTGGCGCGCGAGAACGGCCGCTATGCGCTGGCCACGCAGTGCATTGGCGGCGGGCAGGGCATCGCGACCATCCTCGAGCGCGTCTGAGCGCCGGCGCGACACGACGCGGCACGGTGGCGACAATGCCGCCGTGCCATCAGCGAAGGAGGAACGCACCATGACCGACACCACCGCCACCCCCCGCGCCAAGCTCTACCTCGACGACCTCGCGGTGGGCGACCGCTTCACCAGCGGCGAATACGCGCTCGACGCCGAGAAGATCAAGGCCTTCGCGTTGCAGTTCGATCCGCAGCCCTTCCACACCGACGAGGAGGCCGCCAAGCGCACCTTCTTCGGCGGCCTGGCCGCGAGCGGCTGGCACACGGCGGCCGTGACCATGCGCCTGCTGGTCGACAGCGGCATCCCGCTGGCCGACGGCATCATCGGTTCGGGCGGCGACGAGATCCGCTGGCCGCAGCCCACGCGGCCCGGCGACGTGCTGCACGTGGTCAGCGAGATCGTCGAGATCGTGCCCTCGCGTTCCAAGCCGGGCCGCGCGATGGTCCGCGTGCGCTGCGAGACGCGCAACCAGCGCGGCGAGGTGCTGCAGCACTTCTCGCCCAAGCTGGTGGTGATGAAGAAGCCCGATTGACTCCTAGGCAGCGTTGCCGCCGCCCAGCGCCTTCAGCTCCTCGTCGCTGAAGCCCGCGCGCGTGCGCGCCTCGAGGTTGAACGGCGGCTTGAGCCGCGGCGCCTCGTAGCGCGCCACGAGCCCGGGGTAGGCGGCCTCGGCGTCGATGCCCGCGCGCTCGCAGAGCCAGCGGTACCAGTGGTTGCCGATCGCCACGTGGCCCACCTCGTCGCGCAGGATGATGTCGAGGATCTCGACCGCACGCAGCGCATCGGGCGTGTTCACGCGCTTGAGCTTGGCCTGGATCAGCGGCGTGGCATCGAGCCCGCGCGCCTCGAGCGTGCGCGGCACCAGCGCCATGCGCGCGAGCACGTCGTCGCGCGTCTTCTCGCACATGCTCCACAGGCCGTCGTGGCCGGTGAAGTCGCCATAGCGCCAGCCCATGGTCTGCAGGTGCGCATGCAGCAGCGTGAAGTGCTGCGCCTCCTCGTCGGCCACGCGCAGCCAGTCCTGGTAGTAGCGCGCGGGCATGCCGTCGTAGCGCCAGGCGGCGTCGAGGGCGAGGTTGATGGCGTTGAACTCGATGTGGCAGATCGAATGGACCAGCGCCGCGCGGCCCTCGGTGTTGAACGGCGAGCGCTTGCCCACCGCCATGGCCGACACGCGCAGCGGGCGCTCGGGCCGGCCCGGTACGCCGAGCTCGTCGCCGGGCACGCGCACGGGGTCGTCTGCTATGGTTTCGCTAGCGATGTGCGTTGCCAGCGCGCGGGTTGCCGCCACTTTCTCTTCGGGGTCGGTGAGGCGCAGCGCGGCCAGGGCGCTCAATCGGGGGTGCATCCCTACAATTCTAGGTTTCACCCCTCTTTCCCTTTCCGGAGACTCCCACGATGGCCCTCTATGAACTCGACGGCGTGGCGCCGCAACTCGGCGACGGCGCCTGGGTCGCCGACAGCGCCGAGGTGATGGGGCGCGTGACGCTGGCCGAGAACGCGAACGTCTGGTTCGGCGCCGTGCTGCGCGGCGACACCGAGGCCATGACCATCGGGCGCAACAGCAACATCCAGGACCTGTCGGTGCTCCATTGCGACATCGGCTGCCCGCTGACCGTGGGCGAGAACGTCACCGTGGGCCACCAGGTCATGCTGCACGGCTGCACCATCGGCGACAACACGCTGATCGGCATGCAGGCGGTGGTCTTGAATAACGCGAAGATCGGCCGCAACTCGATCGTCGGCGCCGGTGCGCTCGTGACCGAGGGTTCGGAATTCCCCGACAACTCGATGATCCTGGGATCGCCCGCCAAGGTGGTGCGCACGCTCGACGAAGCGGCCGCCGCCAAGCTGCGCCAGGGTGCGGAGCACTACGTCAAGAACGCCCGCCGCTTTGCGGCCGGCCTGAAGAAGATCGCCTGAGCCTGCGCGCGAGGGCACCCGAAGAAAGAACCCCGTTGTGAGCGAGCTGCATAAATTCCTGTTCGATGGCCTGCCGGTGCGCGGCATGATCGTGCGCCTGACGGACGCCTGGCAGGAGATCCTCGCGCGGCGCGCCTCCAACACCGCCACCGGCGCCTATCCGCCGCCGGTGGTCGAGCTGCTCGGCGAGATGACGGCCGCGGCCACGCTGATGCAGGCCAACATCAAGTTCAACGGCGCGCTGATCCTGCAGATCTTCGGCGACGGCCCGGTGAAGGTGGCCGTGGCCGAGGTCAAGCCCGACCTGAGCCTGCGCGCCACCGCCAAGACCATCGGCGAGCTGCCGGCCGATGCGCGGCTGCCCGACATGGTCAACGTGAACAACAAGGGCCGCTGCGCGATCACGCTCGACCCCAAGGACAAGCTGCCGGGCCAGCAGCCCTACCAGGGCGTGGTGCCGCTGTTCGGCGACGAGGGCGAGAAGCTCGGCAAGCTCAGCGAGGTGCTGCAGCACTACATGCTGCAGAGCGAGCAGCTCGACACCACGTTGGTGCTGGCGGCCGACGACAAGGTGGCCGCGGGCCTGCTGATCCAGCGCCTGCCGGTCAAGGGCGAGGGCAACCTCGAGGGCACCTCGCCGGCCGATCGCGACCAGGCGAACGAGGACCAGATCGGCCGCAACGAGGACTACAACCGGATCTCGATCCTAGCCTCGACGCTCACGCGCGAGGAACTGCTTACGCTCGACGTCGAGACCATCCTGCGGCGCCTGTTCTGGGAAGAGAAGCTGCTGCGCTTCGAGCCGCAGCGCGGCATGCTGGGCCCGCACTTCGCCTGCACCTGCGGCCGCGAGCGCGTCGCGCAGATGATCCGCGGCCTCGGCGCCGAGGAGGCCGAGAGCATCCTCGCCGAGCGCGGCGACATCGAGGTGGGCTGCGACTTCTGCGGCAAGCAGTACCGCTTCGACGCGGTCGATGCGGCGCAGATCTTCCGCCCGCCGGGCGACCAGATTCCCGGCACGCCGGTGGTGCAGTAAGTCGGTGCCGGGCGCTCAGCCCGGCTGCCGCAGCACCTTGACCATCGCCGCGAGCCGCTCGTTCGCATAGCCGGCCGCGAGCGCGCGGTCGAACCAGCCCATCAGGAAATCGGGAAAGCCCGTGTCGAGCCGCGCCTCGCGCGCCTGCCGCACGAACAGCCGGCCCGAGCCCGCGCAAGTCGCCATCGAGCTCTCGGGTTCGCCATAGCTCCGGTCGTGGATGCTCTCGCCCTCGGCGCGGATCATCTCGCCGAGCACGGGCGAGATGGTGCCGATCATTTGCGCGAAGTCCCGCACCGGCAGCTGTTCCGATTCGAAGATGCGCACGCCGTGGAAGAAGCCGGTCATCGCGCCGAACATGCACGAGAGCGTGGCCAGGTCCCAGGCGGCGGCGTTGCCGATCGGCTCGCCCAGGTAGGCGATGTGGCCCGCGATGGCCTCGAGCACCGGCCGGCAGGCCGCGAGCGCGCGCTCCTCGCCGGAGATGAACAGCGGCGTGTCGGGCCGGCCGATCTGCGAGGGCGTGGCGAGCAGCGCGCCGTCGAGGTAGGCCACGCCGTCGAGCCGCGCCCAGTCGTCGCGCGCATCCTGCGGCGTGCCGGTGCTCAGCTGCACCAGCACCTTGCCGCGCAGCGCCTCGGCCACGCCCGGCTGCGCGAGGATCGCGCGCCAGGCCGCGTAGTCCGCCACGCAGACCAGCACGATGGGGCTGGCGGCGACGGCCGCGCGTGCATCGGCGGCGAGCACGCTGCCCTGGCCGAGCAGCGCTTCGGCGCGGCTCGGCGTGCGGTTCCACAGCGTGAGCGTGTGGCCACGCTGCAGGGCGCGCGCGAGCGCGATGCCCATCGGGCCGAGGCCGATGAGGGAGACGTCGGTAGGGGTCATGGTTGCTTCCTGCATGGATCGGGGATGCATTCAGTCGTGCGCCGGGCTGAGGTTCTGGCCCAGGCCGCCGTCGACCGTGAGCCGCGCGCCGGTGGTGAAGGTGGCGTCGAAGGCCAGGAACAGCACCGCGCGCGCCACTTCCTCGGCGCTGCCGTGGCGCCGCATCGGCGTGATCTGGTCGCCCAGGCGCACGAACTCCGCGCGCTCGGCGGGCGTGGCATCGGCCACGCCGAGCGTGGGCGTGTCGATGAAGCCCGGGCTCACCACGTTGACGCGGATGCCGCGTCCGACCAGCTCGGCAGCGAAGCCCGAGGCGAAGGAGCGCAGCGCGGCCTTGGTCGCGCTGTAGACGCCCATGCCGTGCATGCCGCCCTCGTCGGCGATCGACGAGGTGAAGACGATGGATGCGCCGGGCTTCATCAGCGGCGCGAGCTTCTGCACAGTGAAGAAGGCGCCCTTGGTGTTGATCGCGAAGGCGCGGTCGTAGCCGGCCTCGGTGACCTGCTCGAAGGGCTCGAGCGTGGCGATGCCGGCGTTGATGTGCAGCAGGTCGACGTGGCCCAGCGTCTCGTGCGCGGTGGCCGCGAGTGCATCGATGTCGGCCAGCGAGGCGGCGTCGCTCGCCAGCACCTGCGCCTGCGGGCCGAGCGCGTGCCGCGCGGCCTCGAGGTTCTTCGGATTGCGCCCGGTCAGGATCACGCGGGCGCCGCCCGCGAGCAGCGCCTGGGCCGTGGCCAGGCCCATGCCGATGGTGCCGCCGGTGATGACGGCGGTTTTGCCGCGGTAGCGGGTGTTGCTGTCTTGGTGGAGAGAGGTGTTCATGGCCGCGATGATTCCGCGCGCATCGCGCGCGGTCGCGCACGATCGGGCAGCCCCGAGCACGAACGGACGACGGCGCGCGGCCGATAATGGCCCGATGAGCGACACCGACCTGCGCATCGAACTGCGGCAGACGCCCGCCGGCATCGTCGGCTACGAGCCGCTGCCCGAGCACCGCATCAAGCTCCACGTGGGCGCGCCGGTGGCCGGCGCCTGCCAGTTCCACCGCTTCCTCTACACGCGCGGCGACCTCGACATCGTGCCCGCAGGCGTGAGCGACGTGTGGCACGAGGAGGCCGCGAGCACCTCGCTGATGCTGCGCGTGTCGACCGCGCTGCTGCGCCGCACCGCCGACGAGATGGGATTGCCCGCCGAGTGCGCCACGCTCGCGCAGCGCCACCAGTTCCGCGATGCCCACATCGAGCACATCGCCTGGGCCCTCGACGCCGAACGCCGCGCGGGCTTTCCCAACGGCACCCTGTATGCCGACAGCCTCGGCACCGCGCTCGCCGTGCACCTGCTGAGCGGCCAGCGCCGCCCCGAGCCCGTGCCCGCGCGCGGCCTCACGCGGCCGCAGCTGCGCCGCGTGACCGAGCACATCGAGGCCCACCTCGACGGCGACCTTTCGCTGTCCTCGCTGGCCGACGTGGCGGGCCTCAGCGCCTCGCACCTCAAGACCCTGTTCAAGCGCTCGACCGGCCTGCCGGTGCACGAGTACGTGGTGCACCGCCGCGTCGACCGCGCGCGCGGCCTGCTGCTGCGCAGCGACCTGCCCGCGAGCCAGGTGGCGCTGGAGAGCGGCTTCTCGCACCAGAGCCACATGGCGCGCTGCATGCGGCGCGTGCTCGGCGTGACGCCGGGCGAGGTGCGGCGCGCCGGCTAGGCGTCGTCCAACGGGGCGTTTTTCGTCTCGTTGCTTTCCAGCAGCACGGAAGACAGCGCGAGGATCTTGGTCTGGGGCGCGTCGCGCAACCAGACCAGCCTCGTCTTGGCACGGCCGAACTTCGCTGGCAGCGGATGGACGCTGAGCCGGTCGCGCTCGGCGTAGCTGTCGAGCACGCTGTGCGGAATCAGCGCGATGCCCATGCCGACCGCGACGCAGCCCAGGATCAGGTGGTAGGAGCCCGCCTCCACGATCCGGCCCGGCGTGACGCGGCCGCGCAGGAACCAGTCCTCGAGCCGCTTGCGGTGCGGGCAGCCGGGGTGGAAGGCGAGGATCGTCTTCGACGACAGGTCCTTCGGCGATGCGATGCTGCCGTGCTTTGCTTCGGCGACGATCACCAGTTCCTCGTCATAGATCGCGAGGGTTTCCAGCCTGCGGTCCGGGATCGGATCGGTGATGAGGGCGGCGTCGAGGTCCGCACGGAGGACCTGCTTGATCAGCTCGCGCGGATCGCCCGAATAGAGTTCGAGGGCCACGTCCGGATAGCGATCGTGGAAGCGCCCCAGCGGCTCCGGCAGGCGGGCAGCGGCCGTGCTTTCCATCGCGCCCAGGCGCAGCACGCCGCTCGGGCGATCGGACTGGATCGCCTGGACCGCTTCCTTCGCGAGGTCGAGCATGCGGTCCGCGTAGCCGACCAGTATCTTGCCCGCGGGCGAAAGCTGGAGGCGGCGCCCTTCGCGCAGGAACAGCTGCACGCCGAGTTTTTCTTCGAGCACCTGGATGCGCGCGGTCACGCTCGACTGTGCGCGGTGAAGGGTTTCCGCCGCCCGCACCACCCCACCGGTGCGGACCACGGTCCTGAAAATCTGCAGATCCGAGAACTCCATACATCGCCTTCCCTGAACGGTTCGTTCTCTATTTGTCGTTTTCTTGCGAGCGCCATTCTCTTTAGAGTTCTCTGCAACTTCAACAAGGCACGGGCCTGAACCAGGCACCAGGGAGCGTCATGAAAATGGGAGTCGTGGAAGAGGCCGGTGCGCCGGCGGCGCGCCGATCGCTGGTCATCGGCGTGTTCTGCGGCCTCGCGGTGGCGCTGATCTGGTCGAGCTGGTCGGTCGCCACGCGGTTCGCCGTGACCACCAGCCTCGGGCCGCACGACGTGACCTTCCTGCGCTTCGGCGTCTCGGCGCTTTTCCTGTGGCCGGTGCTCGCCCGCAAGGGGTTGGGCGTTGCGCAGATCGGCATGGTTCGCCTGTCGATCATGGTCCTCGGCGCGGGCGTGCCCTTCATGCTGCTGGGTTCGGTGGGCATGCAGTTCGCACCGGCCTCGCATGTCGCCACGCTCATGATCGGAACGATGCCGATCTGGGTGGCGGTGCTGTCGGGCCTGCTGTTCGGCGAGCGATTCACACGGCGGCAACTGGGCGGGATGGCCGTCGTCGTCGCCGGTGTGTTGTGCATCGGCGGCTATGCACTGCTGGCCGATCGCGCCGCGGGAGAGTGGCGAGGAGACCTGCTGTTCCTGCTCGCGGGCCTTTGCTTCGCGAGTTTCACCGTCGCGCAGCGCCGTTCGGGCATCAGCCCCTGGCACGCGACGGCGCTCGTCAATGTGTGCTCCGCCGTGCTGTTCACGCCGATCTACTTCTTCGGGTTCACACCGAAGCTCTTCACGGCCCCGTTATCGGCCGTGGGTTTCCAGGTGGTCGCGCAAGGGATCCTGGTCGCGATCCTCGGGATGTATTTCTACACGGAGGCCGTGCGTCGATTGGGGGCGCCCAGGGCCGCCATCTTCGGTGCGCTCGCGCCCGCGCTGGCCGTGCTGATCGGCGCGCTGTTCCTCGGGGAAGTGCCGGCCTGGCTCACGTTGGCGGGAATCGGTCTCGTGATGAGCGGTGTCGCTCTGGTGGTGACGGGCGCGGCGCGTCGCTAGCGAAGGCTGTTGTCGAAACCGCCGAAAAAGATGTCCGGCGCGCTCGTGTTGTGCTTCGACGGCAGGCTGCGGCCGAAGCGGAACTGCGTGCCCTCGAGCGTCTTCACCTCGGGCAGCGGCGTCGCGACCGGCGGCGCATCGGGCGTGGCCTGCCAGCGCACCTCGCTGACGTCGGCGTTGTCGGGCGTCACGTACATCGAGCGCAGCACCGCGAAGGGCCGTGCCTCGCGCGTGGGGGCCGAGAAGCGCACGTCGAGCGCGGTGCGTTCGCGGCTGATCTCCTCGACGTTGGCGACGGCGCTGCCGCCGCGCGCGAAGCGCAGGTGGATCGACAGCGGCTTCGGCACGATGCGGATCGAGGCGATGTCGACCACCGGCCGGCCGGCCTGCTCGACCGGGCCGAGCAGGAACGAGGAGCCGTAGACGCCGTCGCCGAAGCGCGCCTCGGGCAGGGGCTTGATGCGCCAGTAGCCGTCGGAGGGATAGAGCACCAGCGCCTCGAGCGCCTTGCCGTTTTCCTTGCGGAACACCTGCAGCAGGTGGAAGCCGCGGTCGCTGACGGTGCCTACGCGCACCGGCACGCGCTGCGGCCGCCAGAAGCTCGCGAGCGTCATGCCGACGATGCGCCACTGCGCGTTGTCGAGCAGCACCACGGTGCGCGGCTCGAAGCGGTGCGCGGGGTCGGTGGGATGCTCGCCGCCGTCGAAGTTGCAGCCCGAGAAGTCGGGCGCGGTGACGTCGTTGCCGATGCTGTCGAGGTAGGACGGCTGCAGTGCCTCGATGCGCAGCCGCCGGATGCCTTCGCCGCGCAGCACCAGCGAGACGTTGTCTTCCTCGGCGCAGGCGGTGGGCGTGGTGCCGTTCTCGACCGCGGCGCGCAACGGGGCCGCGCTGGCGGCGGCGCCGACCAGCACCGAGGCCGCGAGGGCGGCGGCGAGGAGGGCGGCGGTGCGGAAGCGGCGGCGAAGAGGCATCGGGTCTCCAGGCAAGAGGAAGAGGGGAAACAACGGCAACAGGCAACGGACGCCGAAGCTTAGAGGATGGCGCAGCGCCGGCCGGCGCCATGTCGGAGGGCACCGCGCGGGCGCGGCGGCCTCACTCGCGGCGCGCGAGCAGGTCGGTGAACAGGCGGTGCTCGCACTCGGGATCGGAGCACTTGTCGCAGGACCAGGTCCAGCCTTCGCTCGCCGTGGCGGCACCGCGATCGGGCGCTACGGCATCGCGTCCGCCGTCACGCGACAGGCCGCCGCGGTCGGCCACGCTCTGGATCGCGCGCCAGGCGCTGGCCAGCCGTTCGCTGCCGCTGCCATGCACCACGGTGTAAGCCACGCCCGCGCTGGCGAGCGCGCGGCGCACCATCGCGTCGACCGGCTCGCGCACGTGCGGGCCATCGCGCATCTCGTCGGCCACCCAGGGCAGGTCGAGCGCGGTCAGCAGGGTGATCGCGCAGCGCTGCTGGGCCGCGAGCGCATCGGGGTAGAGCGTGGTGTCGGCGAACAGCAGCTCGCTGTAGACGGCGGTCATGACGGCCGTGGTGTCGGCCACCGCCACGCCGAGCGCGGCCGCGGCATCGATGCGGCGGGTCTGCTCCTCGGCGATGGCCTGCTGCTCGTCGGCACGCGGCGTGCGGCCTTCGCGCTCGCACCATTCGCGCAGGTACTCGCCGACGAAGGTGGCGTGGATGCCGCGCTCGTTCATGCGCTGCACGAGGGCGCGCGCGAGCTCGGTCTTGCCGGTGCTCTCGGCGCCGAGCAGCGCGACGATGCAGCCGGTGGGCAGCACGGGCGTCATGCGGCGGCCGCCCTCGGCAGCCGCTGGCGCCAGGCCAGGTAGCCGGCCACGCTGAGCGCCGCGAACACGGCGTACAGCCCGACCGTGAGCCACAGGCCCTTGTGGACGAAGAGGCCGATGCTGACCAGGTTGACGGCCAGCCACACGACCCAGTTCTCGATGAACTTGCGCCCGAGCAGGAACTGCCCGACCAGGCTCAGGCCGGTGGCGAAGCCGTCCCACCAGGGCACGTCGGTGTCGGTGAAGCGGCGCAGGAAGAGGGCGACCGCGGGCCAGGCCAGCGCGCAGGCCAGCAGCGCGAGCGCGAGGCCGCGGCGCGAGAGACGGCTCACGCGCAGCGCCGAGCCGTCGGCCCGGTGGCCGCGCAGCCATTGCAGCCAGCCCCAGAAGGCGACGACCGCGAAGAAGACCTGCAGCGAGGCGTCGCCATAGATCTTCGCCTGCGCGAACACGCCCACGTAGAGCAGCGAGCTGACGATCGCCAGCGGCCAGCCCCAGTGGATCTCGCGCATGTTGCAGCCGACCATGGCCAATGCCAGCACGGCGGCCACGCATTCGAGCCAGGTGACGGGAGAGCCCCAGAGCGCGAAGGCGGGGGCGGAGAGGAGTTCGGGCATCGGCTGGGCGGCGTGCACGGCGCGCCGAGGGCTCGGCGAGAGCGGCCCGCGTGGATCAGTGGGCGATCTGGACGAAGACCTCGTTGGGCTTGACCATGCCCAGCTCCTGGCGGGCACGTTCCTCGACCATCTCGAGGCCGTCCTTGAGGTCGTTGACCTCGGAGGCCAACCGCTCGTTGGTGATGGCGGCCTTCGCGTTCGACTCCTTCTGCGAGGCCAGCTTGGCCTGCAGCTGTGCCACGTCGCGCACGCTGCCGCGCCCGTTCCACAGCTGCCACTGGAGGATGGCCAGCAGCACGAGCAGAACGATGGGAGGAATGAATCGCGCGCGCATGGTCCGCGGACTTTACCCGCGCTCCCCGCACGGCCCGCCAGGGACGGCGCATCGCCGATCCGCGAAATGCGGAAAAAGCGGCAATGCGCGCGGCTCTTCGGGCCGGGGAGGGGGCATCACTTGAGGTTGTAGAACGCGCCGCGGCCCGGGTAGACGGCGATGTCGCCGAGGTCTTCCTCGATGCGCAGCAGCTGGTTGTACTTGGCGATGCGGTCCGAACGCGAGAGCGAGCCGGTCTTGATCTGGCCGGCGTTGGTGCCCACGGCGATGTCGGCGATGGTGCTGTCCTCGGTTTCGCCCGAGCGGTGCGAGATCACGGCGGTGTAGCCGGCGCGCTTGGCCATCTCGATCGCGGCGAAGGTCTCGGTCAGGGTGCCGATCTGGTTGATCTTGATCAGGATCGAGTTGGCGATGCCCTTCTCGATGCCTTCCTGCAGGATCTTGGTGTTGGTGACGAACAGGTCGTCGCCCACCAGCTGCACGCGCTTGCCCAGGCGTTCGGTCAGGTGCTTCCAGCCGTCCCAGTCGCCTTCGTGCATGCCGTCCTCGATGCTGATGATCGGGTACTTGTCGACCCAGGTCGCCAGCATGTCGGTCCAGTTCTCGGCCGACAGCGAGAGGTTCTCGCCAGCCAGCACGTACTTGCCGTCCTTGTAGAACTCGCTCGCGGCGCAGTCCAGGCCCAGCGCGATCTGCTCGCCGGCCACGTAGCCGGCCTTGTCGATGGCTTCGAGGATCAGCTGGATCGCCGCTTCATGGCTCTCGACGCTCGGCGCGAAACCGCCTTCGTCGCCCACGGCGGTGCTGATGCCGCGGTCGCCCAGGATCTTCTTGAGCGCATGGAACACCTCGGCGCCGTAGCGCACGGCTTCGCGGAAGCTCGGTGCGCCCACGGGGATGATCATGAACTCCTGCAGGTCCAGGCTGTTGTTGGCGTGCGCGCCGCCGTTGATGACGTTCATCATCGGCACCGGCATCTGCATGCCGCCCATGCCGCCGAAGTAGCGGTACAGCGGCAGGCCCGATTCCTCGGCGGCCGCGCGGGCCACGGCCATCGACACGGCCAGCGTGGCGTTGGCGCCCAGGCGGCCCTTGTTGTCGGTGCCGTCGAGGTCGATCATCGTGCGGTCGAGGAAGGCCTGTTCGCTGGCATCGAGGCCGAGCACGGCTTCGGAGATCTCGGTGTTGATGTTCTCCACCGCCTTGAGCACGCCCTTGCCGAGGTAGCGCTTCTTGTCGCCGTCGCGCAACTCGATGGCTTCGCGCGAACCGGTGGATGCGCCCGAGGGCACGGCCGCGCGGCCCATGGTGCCCGATTCGAGCAGCACGTCGCACTCGACGGTGGGATTGCCGCGGCTGTCGAGGATCTCGCGGCCGACGATGTCAACGATTGCACTCATCTTCTTTTCTTTCTCCAGTAAAAACGGATCACAGACCTTCGACGACGATCATGCGCATGATCGCGGCGCCCTGGCGCGACTCGCGCGCCTTGCCGTATTCGGGCGAACTGTTGAACTGCTTCGCGGCCTCGACGCTCGGGAACTTGAGGATCACGATGCGCTGCGGCGCCCAGTCACCCTCGAGCACCTCGACCTTGCCGCCACGCACGCAGACCTCGGCGCCATGCGCCTGCATGGCGGCGGTCGACCACTTCTTGTACTCCTCGTACTGGGTCGGGTTCGTGACTTCGACGTTGGCGATGATGTAGGCGCTGGTCACGCAACCGCCTTCAGCGTCTTGCCCGCATTGCCGGCGCCCTGGCCCTTGTGGTCGAGCGCGGCCTTAATGAAGGCGTTGAACAGCGGATGGCCGCTCCACGGCGTCGACTTGAACTCGGGGTGGAACTGCACGCCCATGAACCACGGGTGCACGTCCTGCGGCAGCTCGACGATCTCGGTGAGCTGCTCGCGCTGCGTGAGCGCGGAGATCACGAGGCCGGCCCTGCGCAGCTGGTCGAGGTAGTTGACGTTGGCTTCGTAGCGGTGGCGATGGCGCTCGGTGACCACGTCGCCGTAGATGCTGTGGGCCAGCGTGCCGTCGGTCACGTCGGAACTCTGCGCGCCCAGGCGCATGGTGCCGCCGAGGTCGGACTTCTCGTTGCGCACCTTGATCGTGCCGTCGGCGTCCTTCCACTCGGTGATCAGCGCGATCACGGGGCAGGAGGTCTCGGGGTCGAACTCGGTGCTGTTGGCATCGGGCAGGCCGGCGACGTGGCGCGCGTACTCGATGGTGGCGACCTGCATGCCCAGGCAGATGCCGAGGTAGGGCACCTTGCCTTCGCGCGCGAAGCGGGCCGCGAGGATCTTGCCCTCGACGCCGCGCTGGCCGAAGCCGCCGGGCACGAGGATGGCGTCGTACTTGGCCAGGCGCGAGACGTCCTGCGCGGTGATGGTCTCGGAGTCGACGTAGTCGATCTTCACGCGTGCATGGTTCTTCATGCCGGCGTGGCGCAGCGCCTCGTTGAGCGACTTGTAGCTGTCCGACAGGTCGACGTACTTGCCGACCATGGCGATCGCCACTTCCTGCTGCGGATGCTCGACCTCGTAGACCAGTTCGTCCCAGCGCGAGAGCTTGGCCGGCGGCGTGTTGATGCGCAGCTTGTCGCAGATCAGGCCGTCGAGGCCCTGCTCGTGCAGCATGCGCGGCACCTTGTAGATGGTGTCCACGTCCCACATCGAGATCACGCCCCATTCGGGCACGTTCGAGAACAGCGAGATCTTGGCGCGCTCGTCGTCGGGGATCGGGCGGTCGGCGCGGCACAGCAGGGCGTCGGCCTGAATGCCGATCTCGCGCAGCTTCTGCGCCGTGTGCTGCGTGGGCTTGGTCTTGAGCTCGCCGGCGGCGGCGATCCAGGGCACGTAGCTCAGGTGCACGAAGGCCGAGTTGTTCGGGCCCATGCGCAGGCTCATCTGGCGCACGGCCTCGAGGAAGGGCAGCGACTCGATGTCGCCCACGGTGCCGCCGATCTCGACGATGGCCACGTCGACCTCGTGCGCGGTGCCGATGCCGGCGCCGCGCTTGACGTATTCCTGGATCTCGTTGGTGATGTGCGGGATCACCTGCACCGTCTTGCCGAGGTAGTCGCCGCGGCGTTCCTTCT
Organism: Variovorax sp. PDC80; assembly: GCF_900115375.1. Lineage (NCBI taxonomy): Bacteria > Pseudomonadati > Pseudomonadota > Betaproteobacteria > Burkholderiales > Comamonadaceae > Variovorax > Variovorax sp. PDC80. Next base: position 79,792 of record NZ_FOWG01000019.1, read on the forward strand.
CGAGCACGGTCTTGTAGATCTGGCCGGTCGTGAAGTTGTTGGCCTTGCGCATGCGCGTCGTGATGAAGCGCTCGTAGTGGCCGAGGTCGAGGTCGGTTTCCGCACCGTCGTCGGTGACGAACACCTCGCCGTGCTGGAACGGCGACATCGTGCCGGGGTCGACGTTGATGTAGGGATCGAGCTTGATGAGGGTGACTTTGAGGCCGCGCGATTCGAGGATCGCGGCCAGCGAGGCGGAGGCGATTCCCTTGCCGAGGGAAGACACCACACCACCGGTGACGAAGACAAATTTGGTCATGCCAGTTCCGGACGCGAGGACCGGGCAGTGGGAAATTGAGATTATAGGTGTGCCCCCGGCGACACCCGGCGCGGGTGGACACTGTTACCTCGCCCGGCGCGGGACATCGGGGCCGCCGCGAACGACCGTTCGCCCCAGGGCGCGGCGGGGATGCGCGGGTCATTACACTCCGCCCCACCATGCAAGACCTCGCCGGCAAACACATCGTTCTGGGACTCACGGGCGGCATCGCCTGCTACAAATCGGCCGAGCTGTGCCGGCTGTTCGTGAAGGCGGGGGCCACGGTCCAGGTCGTCATGACCGAATCGGCCGAGCAGTTCATGACGCCGGTCACGATGCAGGCGCTGTCGGGCCGCCTCGTCTACACCTCGCAGTGGGACGCGCGCGAGCCCAACAACATGCCGCACATCAACCTGAGCCGCGAGGCCGACGCGATCGTGCTCGCGCCCTGCAGCGCCGACTTCATCGCGCGCCTGGTGCAGGGCCGCTCCGACGAGCTGCTGAGCCTGCTGTGCTTGGCGCGGCCGCGCGACCGCGTGCCGCTGCTTCTCGCGCCCGCCATGAACCGCGAGATGTGGATGCATCCCGCGACCCAGCGCAACCTGGCGCAGGTGGCGGCCGACGGCGCCACCGTGCTCGGCGTGGGCAACGGCTGGCAGGCCTGCGGCGAGACCGGCGACGGCCGCATGCTCGAGCCGGCCCAGCTGCTGGAAGACATCACCGCCTTCTTCCATCCCAAGCTGCTCGCGGGCCAGCACCTGCTGGTGACGGCCGGACCGACCTTCGAGGCGCTCGACCCGATCCGCGGCATCACCAACCACTCGTCGGGCAAGATGGGTTTCGCCATCGCCCGCGCCGCGCGCGAAGCCGGCGCCGAGGTCACGCTGGTGGCCGGGCCGGTGCACCTGCCGACGCCGCGCGGCGTCACCCGTATCGACGTGCGCTCGGCGCAGGAGATGCTCGCGGCGACCGTCGGTGCATCCTCGCGTGCTAGCGTTTTCGTAGCAACGGCGGCGGTCGCCGACTGGCGCCCCGCGACCCAGAGCGACCAGAAGATCAAGAAGGACGGCAGCGGCAAGACGCCGGTGCTCGAGTTCGTCGAGAACCCCGACATCCTGCTGACCGTGGCGCGCAGCGAGCGCGCGCAGGCGAAGAAGCTGTTCTGCGTGGGCTTCGCGGCCGAGAGCGAGAACCTCGTCGCGCATGCCAAGGCCAAGCGCGAGCGCAAGGGCATCCCCTTGCTGGTGGGCAATATCGGCCCGCTGACCTTCGGCCAGGACGACAATGCGCTGCTGCTCGTGGACGCCGATGGCGTGCGCGAACTGCCTCGCGCACCCAAGCTCACGCTGGCGCGCGAGCTCATGACGGAGATCGCGGCGCGACTGCCCGACTGGAGGGTCTGATGAAGGCTGAATGGAACACCCCGCCCAATGGCGACTTCGTGCGCTATGTCGAGGGGCTGACGGCCCAGGCCGCGAGGAACCTCGGGCGCGGCCAGACGGACGTGACCGGCGAACACGGGCTCGACGTCGGCATGACGCCGAGCGCGGGACCGGGCGCGGTGGTGCCGCCGGCGCAGGCCCGCGCGCGCGCCGCGGCCACCAATGCCGCCAAGTCCGAATCCGCGCAGGGCGGGCCCTTCGGCGCGCTCACCAAGCCCGTGCTCGGCGCGGCCGGCGTGGCTTTCGTGATCCTGTGGTCGGTCGGCGTGCCGATCTACGTGCTGGTGGTGCTGGCCGGCCTGGCCTTCTGGTTCGCCGGCAAGCTCAAGACGCTGGCCTTCCCGGGCGCGGCCAAGTGGCAGCAGGTGCTCGAGCAGGCGAACCGCCGCGAGACAGAATCTCAACAAGGAAAAGCAAGCAAGTGAAAGTCGACGTCCGCATCCTCGATCCCCGCATGGTGGAGCAGTTGCCCACCTACGCCACACCCGGCAGCGCGGGGCTCGATCTCAGGGCCTGCATCGATGCGCCCGTCACGCTGGAGCCCAATGCCTGGCAACTGGTGGGCACCGGCATCGCGATCCATCTCGGCGACCCGGCCTATGCGGCGATGATCCTGCCGCGCTCGGGCCTGGGCCACAAGCACGGCATCGTGCTGGGCAACCTGGTCGGACTGATCGACAGCGACTACCAGGGCGAACTCAAGATCAGCGCCTGGAACCGCAGCGACACGCCCTTCGTGCTGCAGCCGATGGAGCGGCTCGCGCAGCTGGTCATCGTGCCGGTGGTGCAGGCGAAGTTCCATGTCGTCACCGAGTTCGCGCCCACGCAGCGCGGCGAGGGCGGCTACGGTTCAACCGGCAAGCACTGACCGGCAGCTGACTGCAGCGATGCGCAACCGCGCGCAACGGCGCGTATCGCGGCGGTAAAGAAAGGAACCTCGGAAGCGGGGCGGGGCTCACAGGTTTCAGCTTGTGTCCTTGCGTCATCGCCGTGGCCACTGCGGCGTTGAACACACAGGCGGGTGCGCCGCTCCATCGCGTGGCGCACCGTTCTTTCCGAGGAGCCTTTCAACATGAAGATCTCAATGCGCTTCGTTTCCGTCACCGCATCCGTGCTGGCCCTGGCCACGCTCACCGCCTGCGTGGCACCCGCACCGGTCTACCAGACCTCCCGCTATCCCTACCAGCCGCCGCCGCAGGCCGTGCCCTACCGCGAGGCCGCCTACGTCGAGTACGGCCACGTGGCGAACATCGAGGTGCTGCGCAGCGAGACCGCCGGCACCGGTACCACCGGTGGCGGTGCCGTGGCCGGCGGCGTCATCGGCGGCGTGGTGGGCAACCAGTTCGGCCGTGGCAACGGCCGTGCGGCGGCCACCGCGCTCGGCGTGATCGGCGGCGCGCTGCTGGGCAACACCATCGAGGCGCAGCAGAACGGTCCGCGTGCCTACGAGAGCTATCGCATCTCGGTGCAGACCGACCGCGGCGGTTACCGTGCCTTCGACGTGCAGCACCCGGGCGACCTGCGCATCGGCGACCGCGTGCGCATCGACAACGGCCAGCTCTCGCGCATGTAGGTCGGCATCGGCGTCACGTCGCGCCAGCCAAGGAAAAGCCGGGCACTGCCCGGCTTTGTCGTTGATGCGCCGAGGGACTCAGTGCAGCGTGTCGTTGCCCGGCGAGACCGGCTGCACCTTGAAGAAGGCCGTGCCCGCGGTGCCGCGGCCGATCTCTTCCTCGGTGGCTTCGCGCACCGAGCGCACGAGGATGTCGAGCCGGATCGCGATGCCCGCCAGCGGATGGTTGCCGTCGAGCACGAGGTGCTCGGGGTAGATCTCGGACACCGTGTACATCGCATCCTTCGGGATGTTCTCGCTCACGCCCGCGGGCAGCGCGCTGCCCTCGAAGCTCATGCCTTCCTCGGTGCCCTCGGGGAACAGGGCGCGCGGCTCGAGGAAGAGCAACTGGTCGTTGAAGTCGCCGAAGCCTTGTTCGGGCTCGACCTGCAGCTGGATGCGGTCGCCAGGCTCATGGCCCTGCAGGGCTGCCTCGATCACGTCGAACAGATCGTCGCCACCGATCAGGAATTCGACCGGTTCGTCGAGCACGTCCAGCACATCGCCGAGCGTGTCTTTCAGGGTCCAGGTCAGGCCGACCACGCATTGTTCAGAGATTTCCATTGCAGAATTCTCCCATGGAGATCACAACACCGCTGCCCCTGCTGGGCGGCCTGAGCGCCGCGCAGTTCATGCGGCGGCACTGGCAGAAGAAACCGCTGCTGGTGCGACAGGCGGTACCCGACATGGTGCCACCCATCGACCGTTCCGCGCTGTTCGCGCTGGCCGAACGCGAGGAGGTCGAATCCCGGCTGATCCGCCATGGCAAGACCGGCTGGAGCCTGAAGCACGGCCCGCTGCCGCGCCGTTCGCTGCCCTCGCTGAAGCAGGCCGCCTGGACCCTGCTGGTGCAGGGCGTGGACCTGCACCACGAGGGCATCCATGCGCTGCTGCGGCAGTTCAGCTTCCTGCCCGACGCGCGGCTCGACGACCTGATGATCAGCTACGCGAGCGACGGCGGCGGCGTGGGCGCGCATTTCGACAGCTACGACGTGTTCCTGCTGCAGGCGCAGGGCCGGCGCCGCTGGTCCATCGGCAAGCAGGGCGACCTGCGGCTGCAGCCCGACGTGCCGCTCAAGATCCTCGAGCGCTTCGAGCCCGAGCAGAGCTTCGTGCTCGAGCCCGGCGACATGCTCTACCTGCCGCCGCGCTATGCGCACGACGGCGTGGCGGTCGGCGGCGACTGCATGACCTTCTCGATCGGGCTGCGTTCGCCGTCCGCGGGCGAGCTCGGTGCCGACCTGCTGGCGCGCATCGCGCAGGCCCATGCCGACGAACTCGAGGACGCGGGTCCGTCCGCCGCCGTGCGCTACCGCGACCCCGCGCAGCCCGCGGTCGAGGCGCCCGGTGCCATGCCCGCCGCGCTGCAGGCCTTCGCGCGCAAGGCGGTCGAGATGGCGCTGCGCGACCCCGACGCGATCGACCGCGCGCTCGGCGAATCGCTGACCGAGCTCAAGGCCAGCACCTGGTTCGACGAAGGCGGGGAGGCGCCCGATGCGCTGCGCGCGGTGCGGCTGGACCGCCGCACGCGCATGCTCTACGACGCGCGCCATCTCTACATCAACGGCGAGAGCTTCCGCGCGGGCGGGGCCGATGCCACGCTGATGCGGCGCCTCGCCGACCGGCGCGCGCTCGGGCCGCGCGAGCTCGCGAAGGCCAGCGACGATGCGCTGTCGCTGCTGGCCGAATGGTGCGAGGCGGGCTGGCTGCATGCCGAGTGACACCGCGTTGCCGTCGTCGCTGCCCGAGGGCCGCTTCGATGGCCGCGAGGACTTCGACCGCCTGCTGCGCACCGCGCTCGCGTCTGCCGCGCAGCAGGGCTGGAAGGAACTGATCTTCAGCGACCCCGACTTCGCCGACTGGCCGCTGGGCGAGCGCGCGAGCATCGAGGCGCTGCAGGCCTGGTCGGCCAGCGGCCGCAGGCTGGTGCTGCTGGCCGAGCGCTTCGATGGCGTGGAGCGCCGGCATGCGCGCTTCGTCGGCTGGCGCCGCAGCTGGGACCACATCGTCGAATGCCGCGCGTTGCGCGTGTCGCCGGCACAGGCTGGCAGCGGGGTGCCGAGCGCGCTGTGGACACCGTCGTGGTTCCTCCATCGCATCGACGTCGAGCGCGGCCGCGGTCTCGCCAGTGCCGATGCGCGCACGCGCAGCGCGCTGCGCGAATCGATCGAGGAATGCTGGCGCCAGGCCCGGCCCGCCTTTCCCGCGAGCACGCTGGGCTTGTAAGCCAATGCCGCGAATCCCGCGGCCAGACATAAGAGCGACAGCATGCGGGTCTAGAATTTTTTTCGTCCCTCAAGACCTTCATTGCCAAAGGAGCCTTTTCATGAAGAAGACAACGTCCGTCCTGCTCGCCTCGCTGCTCGCCGCTTCCGCCCTGGTGGCTTGCGGCAAGAAGGAGGATGCGGCGCCCGCCGTGACCACGCCGCCGCCCGCGCCCGTGACCGAGCCCGCACCGGCCCCCGCGCCCGCACCTGCCGCATCGGCGCCGTCGATGGGCGCCTCGGCACCATCGGCCGCCGCATCGTCGGCACTCGATGCGGCCAATGCCGCGACCGAAGCCGCGAAGAAGGGCGAAGCGCCGAGCAAGTAAGCCGTCGCCGCACACGAAGCAAAGCCGCCTCCAGGGCGGCTTTCTTCATGGGGCTTTCAATCGCCTTTCAATCGGCTGCCGATCGCGCGGCACGCGCTCTCAGACGTCGAGCCAGGGCGAGCCTTCGGCCGCGCTCGCGGTGAGCATCTCGGCCTCGTTGCCGCCGAGTGCCTGCGCCATCAGCTGGCGCACGATCTCGGGCCGGTTGTTCTGCTCGCTCAGGTGCGCCGCGACCACGTGGCGCAGCCCGTCGTGTAGCACCGCGCGCGCGATCTCCGCGGCGGCCTGGTTCGAGAGGTGGCCGTAGTTGCCGCCCACGCGCATCTTCAGGAACGGCGGATAGGCCGAGTTGGCCAGCAGCTCGCTGTCGTGGTTGAACTCCAGCAGCAGCGAATGCGCGCCGCTCAGGCGCGCGAGCACGTGGGCGGTGGCATGGCCGAGATCGGTCAGCACGCCGAGCGTGCGGTTGCCGTCGGTGCAGCGCAGCTGCAGCGGCTCGCGCGCATCGTGCGGCACGGTGAAGGGATGCACCGAGAGCTCGCCGACCGCAAAATCCTCGTCGTCGCGCGCGATGTGCAGCTGCCCTTCGAAGTCGCGCCCGCCCGTGGCCAGCCAGGTGCCTTCGCTCATCCAGACGGGAATGCGGTTGCGCCGCGAGAGGGTGTGGGCGCAGCCGATGTGATCGCCGTGTTCGTGCGTGACGAAGATGGCATCGATGTCGCTCGCGGCGAGCCCGGCGCGGGCCAGCCGCTGATCGAGCTGGCGGATGCCGAAGCCGCAGTCGATCAGGAGCCGGGAGGTGCGGCCGCCGCTGGTCGCCTCGACCAGCGCGGCATTGCCCGTGCTGCCGCTGCCGAGGCTTCGGAAGCGGAGCATGGGACTTACTTCAGGTCGTCGGCGATGACCTTGACGATGCGCTCGGCATTGGCCGAGGTCTCGGGCGCGCCGGCTTCGTTCTGCACCGACACCGTGCTGCTCTCGCCCTGGCTCTTGATCAGGATGCGGAACTTGAGCGGCGACTCGGTCTTGCTCGAGCTGAACAGCTTGCCGAAGAAGCCGGGCTCCTTCTTGTCGGGGTTCGGCGGCACGTAGCGCACGAAGTAGACACCGGCGCTGCGGTCGCGGTCTTCCACCGTGAAGCCGGTGCGGTCGAGCGCGAGGCCGACGCGGCGCCATGCGCGGTCGAAGCCGTCGCTGAGCTGCACGATCGGCTGGCCGCCGACGTTGGCCACGCGCGCGGTCTGCACCGGTGCCGCGGCGGCGGTGGCCGCGACCTGCTTGGCCTGCTCCTGCGAGACGCCGAGCTTGACCATCAGGCGGCGCAGGAATTCGGCTTCGAGCTCGGGGTCGGACGGACGCGGCTGCCAGACGGTCTGGTCCTGGCGCGTGTTGGTGTAGACCTCCTGCATGCCGCGGTGGCTGATGTAGATCTCGGTGCCGTTCGCCGTGCGCTCCATGCGGGTGCGGAAGCGGTCGAGTTCGCCGGTGGAGTAGATCGAGTCGACCAGCTTGCCCAGCGTGCCGCGGATGATGTCCTGCGGCAGCTTGGCGCGGTTCTCGGCCCAGTCGGTTTCCATGATGCCGAGGTTGCGCTGCTCGGTGGTCAGCAGGAAGCCGCTTTCCTGCCAGAAGTCCTTGACCGGCTCCCAGAGCTGGTCGGGCGAGCGGTTGACGACCAGCCAGCGCTGCGTGCCGGTGCGTTCCAGGCGCACGTCGCCGAGGTTCGAGACGGCGGTGGGCACGCCCGGCGCGTTGGCGACGCCGGTCTGGTAGGCATTGGCGGTCACGGCACCGCCGGGGATGTTGTAGCGGTTGTCACGCGAGAGCTGCGACAGGTCGGGCGGCACTTCGAGCGTCGGGGCCTTGCCGGCGCTCTTGTAGTCGATCTTGTCGCTCTCGAGAACGGAGCAGGCGGCGAGGCTGGCGACGAGGGCCAGGAGTGCGAATCGCGAGAGGTACTTCAACGTCGTCTTCCTTGTTGGAATGGTTCGGTCAATCGATGGGCCGCTGTGCCCGCCCGTTCTGAGCTCGGTTCAGGCAAAAGGTTGCTTAACCTCGGACGCGGCAGGGTAAAAGAAGATCGTGGAGGGAATGTGGAGGTGGCGAGGGCGCGGTGGCGCGCATCAGTCCTTGAGCAGCCCGGTCGCGCGCAGCGCGGCCTCGACCGCTGGACGGCTGGCCTCGGAGAGCTCGGTCAGCGGCAGCCGCAGCGCACCGCCGCAGAGGCCGAGGCGGGACATGGCCCACTTGAGCGGAATCGGATTGGGTTCGACGAACAGGTTGCGGTGCAGCGGCATCAGTTCGAACTGGATCTGCATCGCGCGCTTCACGTCGCCCGCGAGCGCGGCCACGCACAGCTCGTGCATCTTGCGCGGCGCCACGTTGGCCGTGACGCTGATGTTGCCCTTGCCGCCGCACAGCATGAGCGCCACGGCGGTCGGGTCGTCGCCCGAGTAGACGGCGAAGCGCTCGGGCAGGTCGCGGATCAGCCACTGGGCGCGTTCGATGTTGCCGGTGGCTTCCTTGATGCCGATGATGCCGGGCACCTGGGCCAGGCGCAGCACGGTGTCGTGCGCCATATCGGCGACGGTGCGGCCGGGCACGTTGTACAGCACGGTGGGCAGGTCGCCCACGGCTTCGGCGATGGCCTTGAAATGCTGGTACTGGCCCTCTTGCGTGGGCTTGTTGTAGTAGGGGACGACCTGGAGCTGGGAATTGGCGCCCACGCCCTTGGCGAACTTGGCGAGCTCGATCGCTTCCTTGGTCGAGTTGGCGCCGCAGCCGGCCATGACGGGCACGCGGCCCCGGGCCTGTTCGACCGACACGCGGATGATTTCGCAGTGCTCTTCCACGTCGACCGTGGGCGATTCGCCGGTGGTGCCGACGACGCCGAGGCAGTCGGTGCCTTCGTCGATGTGCCAGTCGATCAGCCGGCGCAGCGCGGGATAGTCAACGCTGCCGTCGTCGTGCATCGGCGTGGCCAGCGCGACGATGCTGCCTGTGAGTTGCTCCAAGGGGGAATCTCTTTGTCGTGGACGAAAGCACGCATTCTAATAGCGCACCCCCTGCCCGCCACCCGGGCGGCCCCGGGTCCCGAGGGGGTGGTCAGGCGGCCTTCAGCGGATGGCGCGCCGGCAGGTCCGCCGCGGCGGCGGGCGCCCGGACCGCCGCGATGCGCTGCACGAAGCGCGCCGGCTCGCTCAGGAAGCCGTCCTCGTAGGCCACCACGCGCAGCCCGTCGCAGGCGGCCAGCAGTTCGCCCGGGCGCAGCAGGAAGTCGGGCCGCGAGGGCTTGCCCACGCTCTCGTTGCCCGCCGCGAAGGTCTCGTAGAGCAGCACGCCGCCGGGCGCGACGGCCGCGACGATGTCGGGCAGCCGCGCCCGCCACAGGTAGTTGGTGACGACGACCGCGCCGAAGCCCCGGCCGGCGAAGGGCCAGGGGCCGTCCTCGATGTCGGCGGTGACGACCGCGCCGAAGGCGGCTGCCGCGGCGGTGGCCTCGGGCGAGCGGTCGACGCCCGTGACCGGGTGCCCGCGCTGCGCGAACCAGTACATGTGGCGCCCGGCGCCGCAGGCCACGTCGAGCACGGTGGCGCCCGGCGCGAGCAGGTGGCTCCAGCGCACGATCCATTCCGAGGGCGCAGACAGGCCGTGGACCGGGGAAGGGGGATTGGTTACATCTTTCATGGCGCCTTGCGCCCGCGGGGCGCGCGATCGGTCAGAAGCACGACCAGATCTGGTCGACCAGCATCACCGCGAATTCGGGGTGGGTGTAGAGGCTGAACACGCCCGCCAGCGCCAGCGCCGCGGCGGCGAACCAGCCGGTGCGCGCGAGCCGTTGGCGCGAGAGGGGTGTCATGGCCGCCATTGTGAGCCCGGCATCAGCCCGCGTATCAGCCCGCGTGCGCGGCGGGCCGGCCCACCGGGCGCGCGATCGCGCTCTCGCGCACCGGCAGGTTGACCAGCGCCGCGAACACGCCGAGCGCGATCGCGAGATACCAGACCACGTCGTAGCTGCCCGTGGTGTCGTAGAGGTAGCCGCCGAGCCAGACGCCGAGGAAGGAGCCGACCTGGTGGCTCAGGAACACGAAGCCGCTGAGCATCGAGAGGTGGGCCACGCCGAAGATGCCCGCCACGATCGCGTTGGTGGCCGGCACCGTCGAGAGCCAGAGGAAGCCCATCGCGGCCGAGAACAGATAGACGCTCAGCGGCGAGGTCGGCACCACGAGGAACAGCGCGATCGACACCGCCCGCGCGAAGTAGATCGCGGCCAGGATCTTGCGCTTGGCGAGCTTCTGGCCCAGCAGCCCCACCGTGTAGGTGCCGAACACGTTGAACAGGCCGATCAGCGCCAGCGCGTAGCCGGCCACGTCGGCCGGCAGGCTCTTGTCGCGCAGGTAGGTCGGCATGTGGATGCCGATGAACGCGAGCTGGAAGCCGCAGACGAAATAGCCGGCCATCAGCAGGCCGAAGCTCGGATAGCGGAAGGCCTCGCCCACGGCCTGCAGCACCGACTGCTCGCGCTGCGCGGCCGCCGCTTCGCGCCGCGGCTCGCGCAGGCCGAAGGCCAGCGGCACGATCACCAGCACCAGCACGGCGACCACCGCCAGCGCGGTCTGCCAGCCGAACTGGCCGATCAGCCGGCCCTCGACCGGCGCCATCAGGAACTGGCCGAAGGAGCCGGCCGCGGCCGCCACGCCCATCGCCCACGAGCGCCGCTCGGCCGGGATCTGCCGCCCGATCACGCCGTAGATCACCGCGTAGGTGGTGCCGGCCTGGGCCGCGCCGATCAGCAGGCCGGCGCTCAAGGTGAACAGCAGCGGCGTCGGCGAATGCGCCATGCCCAGCAGGCCCAGCGCATAGAACACCGCGCCGCCGATCAGCACCCGGAACGCGCCGAAGCGGTCGGCCAGCATGCCCGCGAACACCCCGAAGATGCCCCACGAGAGGTTCTGTATCGCCAGCGCGAACGAGAAGGTCTGCCGGCTCCAGTCCTGCGCCTGCGTGATCGGCTGCAGCCAGAGCCCGAAGCCATGGCGGATGCCCATCGAGAGCGTGACGATCATGGCGCCGCAGAACAGCACCTGCCTGATCGAGAGGGAGGGAGTGGAAGGCGATTGCATGCGGCGACTGTAGCCAAGAGCCGGCTTTGGCATGCGCGCCGTCGGCGACAGCCATTGATGATTTATCGGCGGCGTTTCAATGCCGGAATGGCATCAAAGCGGAAATATTTCATGCTGCCGGGTAGAAATTTTTGGTCGCAATTGATTACATTTGCGGGCAACACAAAAAGACGAGGGGAGGGATTCCCATGGAGCGAACGAACCGCCGCGCCCTGCGCGCGTTGCTGGCCATCCTTGCCACCGCCGCGGCGGCGAGCCTGCTTCCCGCCTGCGCACCCGCGGTGCGCAGCGTGCCGACCCAGCTCTCGGCGGTGGATCCATCGAGCAAACCGGTGGACCTGCGTTTCACCGCGCCGCTGGAGATTCGCCTGCCGACCGGCTACGGACGCCAGATCCCCGCCAGCAGCCGCTGGGTGCCGGCCGGGCGCCTGAGCGAAGGCTCCGTGTACCGACCCGTCGATCTCGTGTTCAGCATCGAAGGCCAGCAGGTCCACGAGGCCTGGCTGGTCGTTCGCAATGGCGTGCTGCAAGGCTTCTACCTGCCTGCCGAGGCGCGCTTCTCCCTGCTCGATCCCCCAGTACAACTTCCAAAAGGAACTCAACCGTGAGAAGAACCGTTCTGAAATTCGCCGCGCTCGCGGCCGTCGTCGTGCTCGCCGCAGGCTGCGCCAGCGGCGTCAAGTACCAGGACATGGCCGCCTCGATGCCCAGCGTCAAGGCCGGCGAGGGCCGCATCTACTTCTTCCGTTCGTCCTCGATGTTCGGCGCCGCGATCCAGCCCGACATCCGTCTCAACGACACGGTGGTCGGCACCTCCAAGCCGGGCGGTTTCTTCTACGTCGACCGGCCGGCCGGCAACTACGTGGCGGCGGCCGCGACCGAGACCGAGAAGACCGCCAGCTTCACGCTCGCGCCCAACGAGATCAAGTACCTGCGCACCTCGCCGAGCATGGGCCTGATGGTCGGTCGCATCGTCGTCGAGCTCGAGTCGGCCGACAAGGCCAAGGCCGAGCTGCAATCGCTGAGCTACACCGGCACGGTCGCAGCCGCCAAGTAAGGCCTGCATTTTCCCGGGTCCGGCGGGCATCGCGCCCCATGCCGGACCCGCCTCGCGCGCTGGCGCTCCCCGAGCCTGCCGCCGCGCACGAGGGCTGTCCTGTACGGGCATCCAGTTGTTTGGCGGCGACTGACTACAATCCGCCCCCATGGCGACTCCCCCCAAGACTCCAACCAGTTCCTCCGACGCCTCCGGCTACTCCGAAGGCTCGATCCGCGTGCTCAAGGGCCTCGAGCCCGTCAAGCAGCGCCCGGGCATGTACACCCGCACGGACAACCCGCTGCACATCATCCAGGAAGTGCTCGACAACGCGGCCGACGAAGCGCTCGCGGGCCACGGCAAGAAGATCAAGGTCACGCTGCACGCCGACGGCTCGGTCAGCATCGAGGACGACGGCCGCGGCATCCCGTTCGGCCTGCATCCCGAAGAGAAGGCGCCCGTGATCGAGCTGGTCTATACCCGGCTGCACGCGGGCGGCAAGTTCGACAAGGGCTCGGGCGGCGCCTACAGCTTCTCGGGCGGCCTGCACGGCGTGGGCGTGTCGGTGACCAATGCGCTGTCGAAGCGGCTCGAGGTGGCGACGCACCGCGAAGGCTCGGTGGCGAAGCTGGCCTTCAGCGGCGGCGACGTGATCGAGGCGCTCGAGGTCCGCAAGCTCGAGGCCGGCGAGCGCAAGCAGGGCACCACGGTGCGCGCCTGGCCCGACGCCAAGTACTTCGAGACCGTCGCGCTGCCGATGGGCGAGATCACCCACCTGCTGCGCAGCAAGGCGGTGCTGATGCCCGGCGTGAGCGTCACGCTGGTCAACGAGAAGACCAAGGAAACGCAGCAGTGGCTCTACAAGGGCGGCCTCAGCGACTACCTGATGCAGACGCTCAACGGCGACCCGGTGATCCCTCTGTTCGAAGGCAGCGGCCATGCCGACAAGAACGCCGACAACTTCGCCGAGGGCGAGGGCGCCGACTGGTGCGTGGCCTTCACCGAGGACGGCCAGCCGGTGCGCGAGAGCTACGTCAACCTGATTCCCACCAGTGCCGGCGGCACGCACGAGAGCGGCCTGCGCGACGGCCTGTTCACGGCGGTCAAGGGCTTCATCGAGCTGCACTCGCTGCTGCCCAAGGGCGTGAAGCTGCTGCCCGAGGACGTGTTCGCGCGCGCCTCCTACGTGCTGAGCGCCAAGGTGCTCGATCCGCAGTTCCAGGGCCAGATCAAGGAACGCCTGAACTCGCGCGACGCGGTGCGGCTGGTGTCGAGCTTCGTGCGCCCGGCGCTCGAGCTGTGGCTCAACCAGCACGTCGACTACGGCCGCAAGCTCGCCGAGCTGGCGATCAAGGCCGCGCAGACGCGCCAGCGCGCCGGCCAGAAGGTCGAGAAGCGCAAGGGTTCGGGCGTGGCCGTGCTGCCCGGCAAGCTGACCGACTGCGAGAGCAAGGACATCAGCCACAACGAAGTCTTCCTGGTCGAGGGCGACTCGGCCGGCGGCAGCGCCAAGATGGGCCGCGACAAGGAAAGCCAGGCCATCCTGCCGCTGCGCGGCAAGGTGCTCAACACCTGGGAGGTCGAGCGCGACCGGCTGTTCGCCAACACCGAAATCCACGACATCTCGGTGGCCGTGGGCGTCGATCCGCACGGCCCCGACGACACGCCCGACCTGAGCGGCCTGCGCTACGGCAAGATCTGCATCCTCTCCGATGCCGACGTGGACGGCTCGCACATCCAGGTGCTGCTGCTCACGCTGTTCTTCCGCCACTTCCCGAAGCTGATCGAAACCGGCCACGTGTATGTCGCGAAGCCGCCATTGTTCCGGGTCGACGCGCCCGCGCGCGGCAAGAAGCCGGCCTCCAAGGTCTATGCGCTCGACGAGGGCGAACTGACCGCCACGCTCGACAAGCTGCGCAAGGACGGCGTGCGCGAAGGCGCCTGGAGCATCAGCCGCTTCAAGGGCCTGGGCGAAATGAGCGCGGAACAATTGTGGGAAACCACGCTCAATCCGGACACCCGGCGCCTGATGCAGGTCCAATTGGGCCGTTTCGACTTCAGCGCCACCCAGGGCGAGATCACCAAGCTCATGGGCAAGGGCGAAGCGGCGGCGCGGCGCGAACTGATGGAACTGCGCGCCGACGACGTCGACATCGATGTTTGATTCCACCCCGCATGTCTCTCCTCAAGCCTTCGTTGCTCCTGGCCTTCCTGCTGCTCGCGCTGCAGGGGCCGGCGCGCGCCGCTGACGTCTACGGCTACATCGACGCCAACGGCGTGGCGCACTTCGCGGCCGAGAAGGTCGACGAGCGCTACCAGGTGTTCTTCCGCGACGGCCAGAGCTTCGACACCACGCAGGGCATCTCGCCGTTGAGCCGGTTGGGCCGCGGCGACCGCAAGCTCGATGGCAAGGTGTCGCCGGCCTCGCAGACGCTGCTGGCCATGTTCGAGGCCTCGCCGAGCTACAAGATCGCCAAGAGCGCGCTGCGCGATGCCTCGAACAAGCATGCGATCGACTACGAGCTGCTGCAGGCGCTGATCGCCACCGAGTCGGGCTTCGACGCGCAGGCCGTCTCGCCCAAGGGCGCGCGCGGGCTGATGCAGCTGATGCCCGGCACCGCGCAGCGCTACGGCGTGGCGGGCGACCAGCGCGCGAGCCTCGAGAAGAAGCTGTTCGACCCGCGCATCAACATCGCCGCCGGCTCGCACTACCTGCGCGACCTGATCGCGATGTTCCCGGGCCAGATCGAGCTGGCGCTGGCGGCCTACAACGCGGGCGAGGGCGCGGTGCAGCGCGCGGGCAACAAGATCCCGAACTACAAGGAAACGCAGAACTACGTGCAGACGGTGCTGCAGCTCTATGCCTACCTCAAGCCCTCGGTGGCCCGGGGCGGCAGCCTGCGCGGCGGCAAGACGCCGGGGCGCATCCGCATGGAGATGACGGTGCCCGCCGGCGGCGCGATCGGCCGCGGCAACATGCCCTCGGATTCGCCGCGCAGCCTGCCGGCGATGCCGGCCGTGCCCGAGTCGGCCGCGCCGCCCGCGGCCGATGCCGGCGAGCGATCCGCCGCGCCGCTCTCGTGAGCACGGCGTCCCGCGAGCGAGCGCCTTCGCCCGCCCCGACCATCCCAAGAACGAGGAGACCGCGATGCAACGCCGAGATTTCGTCCTGGCCGGCGCCGCCGCGCTGAGCGGCGCCGCGCGCGCCCAGCATCCGGCTTCGCACGCGGCGCCGCAGCCCGTGCCGTCCTCGGCCGAGCCCTATGCGCGGCTGCAGGGCGGCGTGCCGCATCACATGACGCCCGAGCAGGAGGCGCAGCGCGTCACCGACAGCCCCGCGCCGCGCGGCCCGCAGGGGCGCTGGGCGGCGCGCGCGGCGCTGCCGATCCCGCGCAGCGAGATGGCCTGGGCCACGGCCGCGCAGGGCCGCATGCACGTGGTGGGCGGTTACGGCGAGGGCGCGGTCAACCGCGACTACCACCACATCTACGATCCGCAGGCCGACCGCTGGCTCGACGGCGCACCGCTGCCGCGCGGCGCCAACCACGTGGCCGTGGCGGCCGACGGCGGCCGGGTCTATGCGCTCGGCGGCTTCGTCGAGCAGAACCGGCGCTCCGACACGAATGCCTACGTCTACGAGATCGCGGCCAATCGCTGGACCGCCATCGCGCCGCTGCCGCGCCCGCGCGGCGCGGCAGCCGCCGTGGTGCTCGACGGGCAGCTGCACCTGATCGGCGGCGCCTCCGAGCCCGCGGCCGAACGCGCCAGCGTGGGCTGGCACGAGGTCTACGACCCGAAGGCCGACCGCTGGAGCGCGCGCAAGCCGCTGCCCGGTGCGCGCGACCACGTGGGCTGCGTGGCGCACGGCGGCCTGATCCACGTGGTCGGCGGGCGCTTCAACACCTTCGAATACAACACCGACCTGCACCACGTCTACCTTCCCGCGCGCGACACCTGGGAGCCGCGTTCGCCGCTGCCCACCGCGCGCTCGGGCCATGGCCTGGTGGTCTATCGCGACCGCTTCTTCGCCATGGGCGGCGAGGGCGGTTTCCTCGTCGGCGGCGTGCCGCGCCAGGCCAAGGTCTTCGGCCAGATGGAAAGCTACGATCCGGTGGCCGACAGCTGGCAGCGCCATGCGCCCATGACCACGCCGCGCCATGCCGTCGGTGCCGCCGTCATCGGCGACTGGATCTACGTGGCCGGCGGTGGCGCCGTGCTCGGCGGCTCGGTGCAGTCGGCGGTGCACGAGGCCTTCACGCTGGGCTGAGCGCTTTCGTCGCCCCTTCTTTTTTCGTTTTCTCACCCGCTCTTTCATGGACTCCCAACCCCCGCTCGATCTCCTGCCTCCCGGCGACGACAACAACGGCGGCGACGGCACCTCGCTCACGCTCGCCGACTATGCCCAGACCGCCTACCTCGAATACGCGCTGAGCGTGGTCAAGGGCCGCGCGCTGCCCGACGTGTCGGACGGCCAGAAGCCGGTGCAGCGGCGCATCCTGTATTCGATGTCGCGCATGGGCCTGGGCTTCGGCGGCACCAACGGCACCGTGGGTGCCAAGCCCGTGAAGAGCGCGCGCGTGGTCGGCGACGTGCTCGGCCGCTTCCATCCGCACAGCGACCAAGCCGCCTACGACGCGCTGGTGCGCATGGCGCAGGACTTCTCGCAGCGCTATCCGCTGGTCGACGGCCAGGGCAACTTCGGCAGCCGCGACGGCGACGGTGCCGCGGCCATGCGCTACACCGAGGCGCGCCTCGCGCGCATCACCAGCCTGCTGCTCGACGAGATCGACGAGGGCACGGTCGACTTCATCCCCAACTACGACGGCAGCACCGAGGAGCCGCGCCTCCTGCCCGCGCGGCTGCCGTTCACGCTGCTCAACGGCGCCAGCGGCATCGCGGTCGGCCTGGCCACCGAGATCCCGAGCCACAACCTGCGCGAGATCGCCGATGCCTGCGTGGCGCTGATCAAGTCGAACGGCAAGCTCAGCGAGGAAGAGCTGTTCGCCATCGTGCCCGGCCCCGACTATCCGGGCGGCGCGCAGATCATCAGCAGCGCGGGCGACATCGCCGATGCCTACCGCAGCGGCCGCGGCTCGCTCAAGGTGCGCGCGCGCTGGAAGATCGAGGACCTCGCGCGCGGCCAGTGGCAGCTGGTGGTCAACGAGCTGCCGCCGGGCGTGAGCACGCAGAAGGTGCTCGAGGAGATCGAGGAGATCACCAACCCCAAGGTCAAGGCCGGCAAGAAGGCGCTGAGCACCGAGCAGACCCAGGTCAAGGCCGCGATGCTCTCGGTGCTCGACGTGGTGCGCGACGAGTCGAGCAAGGATGCCGCCGTGCGCCTGGTGTTCGAGCCCAAGACCTCGCGCATCAGCCAGGAGGAGTTCATCACCACGCTGCTGGCGCAGACCTCGCTCGAAACCTCGTCGTCGATCAACCTCACGATGGTGGGCATCGACGGCAAGCCGACGCAGAAGTCGCTGCGGCAGATGCTCAACGAGTGGATCGCGTTCCGCGAGATCACCGTCGAGAAGCGCTCGCGGCACCGGCTCGACAAGGTGCTGGACCGCATCCACATCCTCGAGGGGCGGCAGCTGGTGCTGCTCAACATCGACGAGGTGATCGCGATCATCCGCGCCGCCGAGGAACCGAAGGCCGCGCTCATCGCGCGTTTCAACCTCAGCGATCGCCAGGCCGAGGACATTCTCGAAATCCGCCTGCGCCAGCTGGCGCGGCTCGAAGCCATCAAGATCGAGCAGGAGCTCAAGAACCTGCGCGAGGACCAGAAGAAGCTCGAGGACATTCTCGGCAACCCCGCGGCGCTGCGCCGCCTGCTGGTCAAGGAGATCGAGGCCGATGCCAAGACCTTCGAAGACCCGCGCCGCACGCTGATCCAGGCCGAGAAGCGCGCCGTGGCCGAGGTCAAGGTGGTCGACGAACCGGTCACAGTGATCGTCTCGCAGAAGGGCTGGGTGCGCGCGCAGAAGGGCTGGGCCAGCGAGAAGGCCGCGGGCAACGGCGCCGCGGCGCCCGAGTACAGCTTCAAGTCGGGCGACTCGCTCTACGGCGCCTTCGAATGCCGCAGCGTCGACACGCTGCTGGTGTTCGGCAGCGCCAAGGACAAGAGCGTGCGCGTCTACACCGTGCCCGTGGCCTCGCTGCCGGGCGCGCGCGGCGACGGCCAGCCGGTCACCACGCTGATCGAGCTCGATGCGGGCACGCATGTCACGCACTACTTCGCGGGCCCGGTCGCGGCCAGCCTGCTGCTGGCCAACTCGGGCGGCTACGGCTTCATCGCCACGGTCGAGAACATGATGTCGCGCCAGCGCGGCGGCAAGGCCTTCATCGACGTGGGCGAGGGCGAGCAGCTGTGCCGGCCCTCGCTGGTGGGCGGTGCCGGCGGCGCCGAGCCGATGCCCATGGCCACGCACGTGGCCTGCGCCTCCACGGGCGGGCGCATCCTGACCTTCGAGATCGCCGAGCTCAAGAGCCTGCCCAAGGGCGGCCGCGGCCTCACGCTGATCGACCTCGAGCCCAAGGACACCCTCGCGGGTGCCGCGGCCTACACGCGCAGCGTGAAGATCGAGGGCATCGGCCGCGGCGGCAAGGAGCGCGACGAGACGCTCGAGATCCGCACCCTCAACAACGCACGCGGCGCCCGCGCGCGCAAGGGCAAGGCGGCCGACCTGGGCTTCAAGCCGACCAGCATCGTGCGGGTGCTCTGATGGGCGGCCTCGACATCAGCACCATCGGCTTCGTCATCGCGATCGTGACCGGCATCGGGAGCTTTCTCGTGGGCCGGCACTTCCGCGGCAAGCGCGCCGAGAAGAAGCGCGCGAAGGACCGCGTGGCGGCGCAGGCGCTCGAGACGCGCCAGCAGCGCCGCGCGCGCGAGCGGCGCGAGCGCGGCTAGCCGCTCGCTACGCTTTACTTCAAGCCTTCCCACCAGCGCACGTTGGTGCGCGCCTGGCCCACCGTCAGCACCTCGCCGATCACCGGCGTGGCCAGTTCGATCTTGCGCTCCTGCGTGAGCTTCGCGATGCGGTCCAGCGGGTCGTGCCAGCTGTGGAAGGCGAGGTCGAAGGTGCTGTTGTGCACCGAGTACAGCACCTTGCCGCGCAGGTCCTCGAAGGCCTGCACGCTCTGCTCGGGCGTCATGTGGACCGCGGGCCAGTAGGCGTCGTAGGCGCCGTTCTCCATCAGCGCGAGGTCGAAGCCGCCGAAGCGCTCGCCGATCTGCTTGAAGCCCGGGAAGTAGCCCGAGTCGCCGCTGTAGAAGATGCGCTGCTCGCCGCTTTGCACCACCCACGAGGCCCACAGCGTGCGGCCGCGGTCGGTCAGCGAGCGGCCCGAGAAATGCTGCGCCGGCGTGGCCGTGAGCTTCACGCCGTCGTGCTCGCCGCCCTGCCACCAGTCGAGCTCGCTGATGCGCTCGGGCGGCACGCCCATCGCGACCAGCCGCGCCTTCACGCCCAGCGGCACGAAGTAGTGCTGCACCCGCTTCGCGAGGTACTCGATGGTGTAGACGTCGAGGTGGTCGTAGTGGTCGTGCGAGAGGATCAGGCCCTCGATCGGCGGCAGGTCCTGCAGCGCGATCGGCGGCTGATGGAAGCGCTTGGGCCCCGCGAACGAGAACGGCGACACGCGCTCGCCGAACACCGGGTCGATCAGCCAGTACTTGCCGCGCAGCTTGAGCAGGTGCGAGGAATGGCCCAGGCGCACCACGTGGTTGGCCTGCGCATCGAGCGCCGCCAGCGCGGCCGGCGTCAGCGGCTTCACGGGGATCGCATCGGTGGGCACCGAGTCGGTCTTGGTCTCGAAGAAGAAGCGGGTCCAGATCTTCCACGTGCTCTGGTTGGGCAGCACGTCGGGGTTGTCCATGTTCTCGAAGGTGCAGCCCTTGAACTGCGGCGAGGCGTCGTAGCGGACCTCGCAGCCGCTGTTGCTGCTGCAGCCGGCCAGCAGCGCGCAGGCGGCCGCGAAGGCGGCGGTGGCGCGCCTGCGCAGGCGCTGCGAAAGGGAAGGAGCGTTGGGGTCGGTCATGGCAGGTGTTGTGTGGTTCTGCGGGCGGCGCGAGCTTAGCGGCGGGTGCGCGGGCAATGGTTTCAACGTCAGAAACATTCGCCGGGCAGGGGCATTGGTGCGTCCTGTGCGATCCTTCGGCCCTGCCGTCCCGCGCACCAGAAAGGGTTCCCATGACACTCGCCGTCCTCGTCATCGACATGCAGCGCGGCCTCGTCGACGACGCCCCGCGTCCGCACGAAGCCGCCGCGGTGATCGAGCGCATCAACGCGCTCACCGAGCGTGCCCGCGCGGCCGGCGTGCCGGTGGCCTTCATCCAGCACGAGAACGAGGTCGACCTGGTGTTCGACTCCGAGCGCTGGCAGCTCGCCGGCGCGCTCAACACCGACACGCGCGACGCGCGGCTGCGCAAGACCACGCCCGATTCCTTCCTGCGCACGTCGCTCGATGCCTGGCTCTCGGAGCGCGGCGTGAAGCGCGTGGTGGTCTGCGGCTATTCGTCGGAGTTCTGCGTCGACACCACGGTGCGCCGCGCGGCCGGGCTCGGCTACGCGGTGACGCTCGCGGCCGACGCCCACACCTCGCACGACAAGCCGCATGCCACGGGCGCACGGATCCGCGCCCACCACAACGCCACGCTCGCGGACATCACGAGCTTCGGCGTGCCGATCCGCGCGGTCGACAGCGCGCAGGTGTCGTTCGGCGGTTGAAGCCGGCGCGGGGCTTCAGTCCGCTCCCGGCCGCCACACCCGCACCAGCGCCCCGAGCTTCTCCCGGAAGCTCATGCGGTCGTTCGACAGCACGTCGATGAAGTCCGACAGCCGCTGCGACTTGACCATGGTGTAGACCGTGAGCCAGGTCGTGAACACCAGCACCACGCCGAACCAGATCGCCTTGCGCCACAGCGGCGCCTCGGCTTCGGCCAGCAGGTTCATGCCGAGGAAGCCGGTGGTGATGGTGCCGATCAGGCCGAACAGGGTCACGACCGTGAGCCGCACCACGGTGTTGGCCTGGCGCCGCAGGCTGTCTGCGTCGAGGTAGGTGTTCATGTCGGCGATGCGCTCCTTGACCTCGTCGTAGAGCGGATCGAGCCCGAGGTGGGTGGCGCACAGGTGCGACAGCGCGCGCACCTGCGCCTGCTCGGAGATCTCGTGGAACCAGTAGCGGTGCGTGAAGCGCAGGAAGCGCTCGAAGCTCGCGCGGATCGCGCGCTTGAAGCGCTTCACGCTCGGCGTGCTGCGGATGTCCAGCCGCTTGAGCGCCTCCACCAGCTGGTCCGAGAACATCAGCAGCGAGGCCTTCTGGAAGTGCGCGATCAGGAACAGCAGGAAGTGCTGGTGGCGGAACTGCGCCAGCACGCCGCGGTCGCGGCAGCAGAAGAACTCGGAGCGCGCATCGCCCACCACGATCAGCGCATGGCCGTTGCACAGGTAGCGCGTGTGGGGGGCCGCGCCGGCATCGACCCAGAAGCGGTCGTAGCAGTAGCGGCTCTCGAAGTCGGCCAGGTGGTGGTCGGCATAGGGCAGGTGGTCCTGGCGTCCCGCGAGCGCCGCCTCGGCCTCGCCCGCGCCCGTGACCAGGCCGAGGCGGATGAAGTCGTTGCGCGTGAGCCGCTTCGGATCGTCGAGCGACAGGTAGGCCATCACCGGCATGCGGTAGTACTCGATCTGCCGGTAGCGCAGCGAGCCCTTGTCCTCCGAATGGTCGCTCACCAGCGGCTGCATCAGGTAGGCCCAGTGGGCGGCGATGCGCGGCGCGCGGTGCTGCGCCACGTGCGAGATGAAGGCCTCGCTGTGCTGCGCGTCGGAGCTGGCGAGCACGCGGCCGTCGGCGGCCAGCCATTCGACGCTGGCCATGCAGTGCAGCGCGCCGCCCTCGGCATCCCAGCCCGCGGGATAGGCGCGGCCGAAGCGGTAGAGCAGCTCCTGCGCCTGCGCCAGGCTCAGGTCGTTCACGCCGACCTCGAGATTCAGCAGCACCACGTCGACGTCGAAGAAGAAGTAGAGGTCGCAGTGCACCACCTCGAGCGTGATCGGTGCCTCGCCGGCGCGCGTGACCACGCGCACCGCGGCGATGTCGTGGCGGCGGAAGATGCGCATCGGCGAGTCGCCGTCGCTGCCCGATTCAGGCCCGCCGGCCTGCGCGCGCGAGCGGCCCTCGCCGTAAAGAAAGCGCTGCACGTAGGGCAGGAAGCTCACGAACTCGTTGTAGTGGCGCTGGTGGAAGCGGCTGCTGTCGCCCGTGTATTCGTCGATCTCCTCGCGCCAGGGCGAGGCCTCGCCCATCTCGCGCAGCAGGTGCCACGGCGCCTGGTGCGCGGACTTGGCATCGCGCACCGGCATCAGCCGCACGGGCCACAGCAGGGCCTGGCGCAGGTGCTTCACGGCGGGGGCATGGGCGGAGGTCTCGGCAAGCATGGCGCCGGGGTCTGCGGCCATGTCGTCCAGCTGCGCGGTCGTGGGGTCGGCCAGGGGTGTGAGCATCGCGGGAGTGTAGGCAGCGGCCCCCCGCAAAGACCGACTAGGGTAATCCCTCGGTCATCGTGAAACCGGTTTCATATAAGCTGCAAGCATTGCTTTTCCACTGTGCGCGTGCACCCGCGCCGCAGCCGGACCATGAACTACCAGTTTCAATTCGACGCCGTCTTCGCCGCCTGGCCGCTGCTGCTCAAGGGCACGTGGATCACCGTCCAGCTGTCGCTGGTCGCCACCGTGCTCGGGCTGGTGGTGGCCATCTTCTGCGCCTGGGGCAAGACCTCGGGGCCGGGCTGGCTGCGCTTCGTGATCAACGCCTACATCGAGGTGATCCGCAACACGCCGTTCCTGGTGCAGCTGTTCTTCTTCTTCTTCGCGCTGCCGGCCATCGGGCTGCGCTGGTCGCCGCAGACGGCCGCGCTGGTGGCGATGGTGGTGAACCTCGGCGCCTATGCCACCGAGATCATCCGCGCCGGCATCGAATCCATTCCCAAGGGCCAGATCGAGGCGGGCCGCGCGCTCAACCTCAAGTCCTGGGAGATCTTCCGCTTCATCATCATCAAGCCCGCGCTCAAGGCCATCTATCCCGCGCTCACCAGCCAGTTCATCCTGCTGATGCTGAGCTCGGCGGTGGTCTCGGTGATCTCGGCCGACGACCTGACCTCGGTGGCCGCCAACCTGCAGTCGCAGACCTTCCGCAGCTTCGAGATCTACATCGTGGTCGCGGCCATCTACCTCGCGCTGGCGCTCGCCTTCTCGGCGATGTTCAAGCTGATCTACAAGCGCACGCTCAACTACCCGGACCGCCGGTAAGCGTCGACCGACGGAGACCACCACACCATGCGCACCTTCGGCTTTCCCGAATTCCTCTTCATCCTCGAAGCGGCCCAGTGGACGCTCGCGCTGTCGGCCATCGCCTTCGTGGGCGGCGCGATCCTGGGGCTCGCGATCGCGCTCATGCGCACGTCCGAATCGGCGTGGGCACGCGGCGTCTCGACCACCTTCATCCAGATCTTCCAGGGCACGCCGCTGCTGCTGCAGCTGTTCCTGGTGTTCTTCGGCGCGCCGGTGCTGGGGCTGGACATCAACCCGTGGGTCGCCGCGGGCGTGGCGCTGGTGCTCAACAGCGCGGCCTTCCTCGGCGAGATCTGGCGCGGCTGCATCGAGGCCATCCCGCGCGGCCAGTGGGAGGCGGCGCAGGCGCTGAGCCTGAGCTACAGCGCGCGCATGCGCGACGTGGTGCTGCCGCAGGCCTTCAGGATCGCGCTCGCGCCCACCGTGGGCTACCTGGTGCAGATCATCAAGGGCACGTCGCTCGCGGCCATCATCGGCTTCGTCGAGGTCACGCGCGCCGGCCAGATCGTCAACAACGCCACCTTCCAGCCGCTGGTCGTGTTCTCGGTGGTGGCCGCCATCTACTTCGTCATCTGCTGGCCGCTGTCGCTGCTGGCCGCGCGCATGGAACGCAAGCGCGCACGCGCGCTGGCCCGCTGATTTCCCCGTTCGCCATCTTCCCCGTTGCTTTCGTTTTTTCCGTCGCTTCCTTTCTTTTTCAGGAGACACATCCCATGACCCGCACCACCACCCGCCGCGCAGCGATCGCAGCCCTCGGCCTCGGCGCCGCCCTCACCGTGTTCGCCCCCTTCGCCTCGGCGCAGAGCGTGGCCGACATCAAGAAGAAGGGCGAGATCACCATCGGCATGCTGGTCGACTTCCCGCCCTACGGCACCACCGACGCGAAGAACCAGCCCGACGGCTACGACGCCGACGTGGCCAAGCTCTTGGCCAAGGACTGGGGCGTGAAGGCCAACATCGTGCCGGTGACCGGCCCGAACCGCATTCCCTTCCTGCTGACCAACAAGGTCGACCTGCTGGTCGCCTCGCTGGCCATCACGCCCGAGCGCGCGAAGCAGGTGCAGTTCTCGCAGCCCTACGCGGCCGCCACCATCGTGCTGTACGGCGCGACCAAGACCCCGATCAAGGCCGCCGGCGACCTCAAGGGCCTGCGCGTGGGCGTGGCCCGTGCCTCGACCCAGGACGTGGCCGTGACCAAGGCCGCGCCCGAAGGCACCGAGATCCGCCGCTTCGACGACGACGCCTCGGCCATGCAGGCCCTGATCTCGGGCCAGGTCGACGCCATCGGCTGCTCGGTGACCGTGGCCGCCCAGATCGCCAAGCGCGTGCCCGCCGGCACCTACGAAAACAAGTTCACGCTGGTGCAGCAGTCGATGGGCATCGCGCTGCGCCCGGGCCAGGACGAGCTGACCAAGGCCGTCAACGACTTCGTGGCGAAGAACACCGCCAACGGCGAGCTCAACAAGCTCTACCAGAAGTGGCTGCAGGCCGACCTGCCGAAGATGCAGTAAGCCGGGAGCGGAACACCCCATGACCGACCCCATCATCCGCATGGAAGCCGTCAACAAGTGGTACGGCGACTTCCAGGTGCTGACCGGCATCGACCTCAGCGTGCGCGCGGGCGAGCGCATCGTGATCTGCGGGCCCTCGGGCTCGGGCAAGTCGACGCTGATCCGCTGCATCAACCGGCTCGAGACGGTGCAGAAGGGCCGCATCGAGGTCGACGGCATCGATCTCACGGCCGGCGGCAAGAACGTCGACGCGGTGCGGGCCGAGGTCGGCATGGTGTTCCAGCAGTTCAACCTGTTCCCGCACCTCACGATCCTGCAGAACTGCACGCTGGCGCCGATGCGCTCGCGCGGCATGACGCAGGCGCAGGCCGAGGAAGTGGCGATGAAGTACCTCACGCGCGTGCGCATTCCCGAGCAGGCCCACAAGTACCCGAGCCAGCTCTCGGGCGGCCAGCAGCAGCGCGTGGCGATCGCGCGCGCGCTGTGCATGACGCCCAAGATCATGCTGTTCGACGAGCCCACCTCCGCGCTCGACCCCGAGATGGTCAAGGAAGTGCTCGACACCATGATCGGCCTGGCCGAGGACGGCATGACCATGCTGTGCGTGACGCACGAGATGGGCTTCGCGCGCAGCGTGGCCGACCGAGTGATCTTCATGGCCGAGGGCAGGATCGTGGAGCAGGCGCCGCCCGAGGAGTTCTTCGGCAATCCCCAGAACGAGAAGACCCGGCAGTTCCTGGGCCAGATCCTCAGCTCGCACCAGGCCCACTGATGTCCTTCGAGGTCCTGATTTCCTTGTCCTCCTTCGGCGCGGCCGAGGTGGGACGCCATGGCCAGCTCTGGTGCTCGCAGCTGTCGAAGCGCGCGGGCGCCGATTCGGTGGAGGTGCGCGGCGAGATGCTGCGCGACGCCGAGGCCGAACTGCCGGCGCTCAACGGCCTGGCCTCGGTCTACTCCAGCCCCGAGGGCCTGTGGGCCCAGGGCGGCTGGCTCGACAGTGCCGCGCTCAAGCGCGGCATCGCGGCCGCCACGCGCGTGGGTGCGAAGCGGCTGAAGATGTCGATCGGCGACTTCCAGCCGTCCTCGCACGGCTCGCTGTGGGGCCTCAAGGTCGAGCTGGCCGAGACCCGCGTCGAGCTCGTGATCGAGAACGACCAGAGCGTGCGCGCAGGCACCGTGCCCGCGCTGCAGGCCTTCTTCGAAGCCGCCGACCGCGCGGGCGTGTCGCTGGGCATGACCTTCGACATGGGCAACTGGCACTGGGTCGGCGAATGCCCGCTGCTGGCCGCGCAGGCGCTCGGCCAGCGCGTGCGCTACGTGCATTGCAAGGGCGCGCAGCGCCTGCCGCACAAGTGGGTGGCGGTGCCGCTGGGCGACTCGGTGGCACCCTGGCGCGCCGTGCTGCGCGCGCTACCGGCCGACGTGCCGCACGCCATCGAATACCCGCTCGTGGGCGACGACCTCGAGGCCGTCGTCCGCACGCAGATCGACTTCATCCGCGCCGCGCGCGCGTAGCGAAACCACTCACACCGATGACAGAACCCACCGCCTTCGACGTCGCCCTGTTCGGCGAGGCCATGCTGCTGCTCGTGGCCGACCGGCCGGGGCCGATCGAGGATGCGCAGTCCTTCCACAAGCGCACCGCCGGCGCCGAGACCAACGTGGCCATCGGCCTGTCGCGCCTGGGCCTGAAGGTGGGCTGGGCCAGCCGGCTCGGCACCGACTCGATGGGCCGCGCGCTGCTCAACGCGATGCGCGCCGAGGGCATCGACTGCTCGCACGTGATCGCCGACGCCACCCAGCGCACCGGCTTCCAGTTCAAGGGCCGCGTCACCGACGGCAGCGACCCGCCGATCGAAT
This sequence comes from Variovorax sp. PDC80, assembly GCF_900115375.1. Lineage (NCBI taxonomy): Bacteria > Pseudomonadati > Pseudomonadota > Betaproteobacteria > Burkholderiales > Comamonadaceae > Variovorax > Variovorax sp. PDC80. Next base: position 106,615 of record NZ_FOWG01000019.1, read on the forward strand.
ACCACCGCAAGGGCTCGGCCGCGAGCCACATGGGCCCGGCCGACATCGACGAGCCCTGGCTGCGCTCGGCGCGCCACCTGCATGCCACCGGCGTGTTCGCGGCCATCTCCGAGACCAGCCTGCAGGCCGCGCTGCGTTCGATGGACGTGATGCGCGCCGCGGGCCGCACCATCTCCTTCGACACCAACCTGCGCCCGACGCTGTGGTCCTCGAAGGAGACCATGCGCCACTGGATCAACGAGCTGGCAGCGCGCGCCGACTGGGTGCTGCCCGGCATCGAGGAGGGCCTGCTGCTCACCGGCCACGACCAGCCCGAGGACGTGGCGCGCTTCTACCGCGAGCGCGGCGCGAAGCTGGTGGTGGTGAAGCTCGGCGCCGAGGGCGCCTACTACGACAGCGACGTGGCCGGCACCGGCCGCGTCGAGGGCTTCCCGGTGAAGGAAGTGATCGACACCGTGGGCGCGGGCGACGGCTTCGCGGCCGGCGTGGTCAGCGCGCTGCTCGAGGGCCGCAGCGTGCCCGAGGCGGTGCGCCGCGGCGCCTGGATCGGCGCGCGCGCGGTGCAGGTGCTCGGCGACACCGAGGGCCTGCCCACGCGGGCCGAACTCGAAGCGGCGGGGCTCTGAACGCCATGGCTTCTTCCTCGCCTTCCACCCGCAAGAACGTCCTCGTCTTCCGCACCCTGCCCGAGGACCAGCTCGCGCGCCTGCAGGCTGCGCACGAGGTCGTCGTGGCCGATGCGCGCCAGTCGCCCGAGGCCTTCGCGGCCGCGCTGCCCGCGGCGCAGGGCCTGATCGGCTCGAGCGTCAACTTCAATGCCTCGATGCTCGACGCGGCGCCCCGGCTCGAGGTGATCTCGAGCGTCTCGGTCGGTGTCGACAACTACCCGCTGACCGAGCTGCGCCGCCGCAACATCGTGCTGTGCCACACGCCCGACGTGCTGACCGAGACCGTGGCCGACACCATGTTCGCGATCCTCATGGCCACGCAGCGCCGCGTGGTCGAGCTCTCGACCCTGGTGCGCGAAGGCCGCTGGACGAAGAACATCGGCGAGGACCTGTTCGGCACCGACGTGCACGGCAAGACGCTCGGCATCCTCGGCTTCGGCCGCATCGGCCAGGCGGTGGCGCGCCGCGCCGCTTTGGGCTTCGGCATGCCGGTGCTCTACCACGCGCGCCGCGCGGTCGACCTGGCCGCGCAGGCGCCCGAGCTGCAGGGCCGGGCCACGCACACGCCGCTCGACGAGCTGCTCGCGCGCGCCGACATCGTGCTCGCGATGCTGCCGCTGACCGAGGCCACGCGCGGCATGGCCGACGCCGCCTTCTTCGCGCGCATGAAGCGCGGCGCCGCCTTCATCAACGGCGGCCGCGGCGCGACCGTGAACGAGCAGGCGCTGCTCGACGCGCTCGACAAGGGCACGCTGCGCGCGGCCGGCCTCGACGTGTTCGCCAAGGAGCCGCTGCCGGCCGATTCGCCGCTGCGCACCCATCCGCGCGTGACACCGCTGCCGCACATCGGCTCGGCCACGCACGAGACCCGGCATGCGATGGCCGAGCTCGCGACCACCAACCTGCTGCAGGTGCTGGCCGGGGAGACGCCGACCGCGCCCTACGACACGGCCAGCGCATGACCGAACCCAGGTATTTCTCCCTCCCCCGCTGGGGGAGGGCAGGGGTGGGGGCTCCGGGCCTTTGCACCGGCAGCAGCGCGTCGGTGGCCGCATGCCCCCATCCCGGCCTTCCCCCAGAGGGGGAAGGAGGAAGACCATGAAAGCCACCGGGCGCGCCACCATCGCCGACGTGGCGCAGGCCGCGGGCGTCTCCAAGGCCACGGTCTCGCGTTTCCTCAACCACCGCGAGCGGCTGCTGAGCCCCGACATCGCCGCGCGCGTCGAGGCCGCGATCGCCCAGCTCGCCTATTCGCCGAGCCCGATGGCGCAGGCGCTGAGCCACGGCCGCTCGCGGCTCATCGGCCTGATCGTGGCCGACATCACCAACCCCTATTCGGTGGCGGTGCTGCGCGGCGCCGAGAAGGCCTGCCAGGACGCCGGCTACCTCGTGATGCTGTTCAACCTCGGCAACGAGAGCGAACGCGAGCGCGAGGCCATCGACGCGCTCGCGGGCTACCAGGTCGACGGCTTCATCCTCAACACCCTGGGCCGCGGCAGCGGCGTGTTCGACGCGGTCGCGCTGCACGGCAAGCCCGCGGTGCTGGTCGACCGGCGCCACGCGGGCATGCACACCGACTTCGTCTCGCTCGACAACGAGGCCGCGATGAAGGCCACCTGCGACCACCTGGTCGAGGGCGGCTTTCGCGAGCTGCTCTACGTGACCGAGCCGCTCGCGGGCGTGAGCTCGCGGCGCGAGCGGACCGCGGCCTTCGGCGCCTGCGTGACCGCGAACGGGCCGCGCATGGCCGGCGAGGTGTTCGAGAGCGTGGAGGGCGAACAGCAGGCGCTCGACGATGCGCTGGCGGCGCTGCGCAAGCGCGCCAAGCGCGGCCGGCGCGCGGCCGTGGTGGCGGGCAATGCGGTCGTCACGCTGCGCGTGGCGCAGGCGATGGCGCGGCTGGGCTGGCAGTTCGGCGCCGACCTCGGCTTCGTCGGCTTCGACGATCCCGAATGGGCCTCGCTGATCGGCCCGGGCTTGAGCACCGTGGCCCAGCCCACCGACGACATCGGCCGTGCCGCCGCTAGCTGCCTGATCGACCGGCTGCGGGGGCTCGAAAGCCCGCCGCGGCAGTTGCTGCTGCCGGGGCAGTTGCAGGTGCGGGGCTCGTCGAAGGCGCCTGTCCCCGCGTAGCCGGATCGGCTTCGGCTGCGAAGCGCGCAGGCCCGCGCATCCAGTCGGCCGCGCGCTCGGCGATCATCACCGTGGGTGCGTTGGTGTTGCCGCCGATCAAGGTCGGCATCACCGAGGCATCGACCACGCGCAGGCCCTCGATGCCGCGCACGCGCAGCCGCGGATCGACCACCGCCCCCGCGTCGTTGGGCGCGCCCATGCGGCAGGTGCCGACCGGGTGGTAGATGGTGTCGGCGCGCGCGCGGATCTGGCGCACCAGGTCCTCGTCGCTGCGCGCATCGGCCGTGTAGAGCTCACGCTGGCGGTACTTCGCGAGCGGCGCCGCCTCCATGATCTCGCGCGTCTTCTTCACGCCCTGCAGCAGCAGCGCGAGGTCCTCGGGGTCGGACAGGAAGCGCGGATCGATGCGCGGCGCCGAGGCCGGGTTGGCGTCGGCCAGCCGGACCTCGCCGCGGCTCTTCGGCCGCAGCACGCAGACATGGCACGAGAAGCCGTAGCCCGCATGCAGCTTGCGCGCATGGTCGTCGGTGATGGCGATCACGAAGTGCAGCTGCAGGTCGGGCCGGCGCAGCTCGGGCGAGGACTTGACGAAGGCGCCGCCCTCGGCGAAGGGCGTGGCGATCAGGCCGGTGCCGGTCCTGCGCCACAAGAGCGCCTGGCGCAGCAGGGTCCAGCTCGCGCCGAGGCCGATGCCGAACAGGTCGCGGTGCTTCGAGCGGTAGGCGAGGATGAAGTCGAGGTGGTCCTGCAGGTTGCGCCCCACGCCGGGCAGCGCCTGCTGCACCGCGATGCCGTGCTGCTGCAGCTGCGCGGGATCGCCGATGCCCGAGAGCATCAGCAGCTGCGGCGAATGGAAGGCGCCGCCGCACAGCGCCACCTCGCGCCGCGCATGGATGCGCTCGACGTTGCCGCCGCGGCGCACCTCCACGCCCACGGCGCGGCCATGCTCGATCACCACGCGCAGCGCCTGCGTGTGCGTGAGCACCGCGAGGTTGGGGCGCGTCATCGCCGGGTGCAGGTAGGCGGCCGCGGCCGAGCAGCGCTCGCCGTTCCTCGCGCCGCCATGGAACTGCGTGACCTGGTAGAGGCCCGCGCCTTCCTGCTCGATGCCGTTGAAGTCGTCGTTGAAGGGCACGCCGGACTGCACCGCGGCGCGCACGAAGTCCTCGCTGATGGCGCGCGGCGTCTGCTGGTCGGCCACCTGCAGCGGACCGTCGGCGCCGTGCAGCGGGCTCGCGCCGCGCTGGTTGCCCTCGGCGCGGCGGAACCAGGGCAGCACGTCGCCGAAGGACCAGCCGCTGCAGCCGGCGCGCTCCCAGTCGTCGTAGTCCTCGCGGTGGCCGCGCACGTAGAGCATGGCGTTGATCGCGCTCGAGCCGCCGAGGCAGCGCCCGCGCGGCTGGTAGCCGCGGCGGCCGTCCAGGCCCGGCTGCGGCTCGGTGCGCAGCGCGTAGTTGTTGATCGGCGGGCGGCCCGGCAGCATCGCCACCGTGGCGGCCGGCGCGCGCACCAGGATGCCGCGGCCGTCGCCGCCGGCCTCGATCAGGCACACGCGCACGCGCGCGTCCTCGCTGAGCCGCGCGGCGAGCGTGGCGCCCCCGGAGCCGCCACCGACGATCACGTAGTCGAACTCCATCGCCCCGCGTCCTTTCCTGCTTCTTCTTCGATTGCGCCGATGCCGGCCCGTGGACTGTAGGAACGAAACGGGGCGGGGCGCCTAGCGTTTTCCCGTCGGACCAAAGTGGCACTGTCGCGTGCGCGACGCGTGTAATAGGAACCTCCGACGGGGTTTCCCCTGGCGGGGCCGACAGGCGAATGACAGTTGCGCGGTCCACACTCGGCGAAGAACAACGACAGCTCCCGGAGACCGCCGCCATGCCGCCACTTTCTTCTTCCTCCTCCTCTTCTTCCTTCCCCGCGCTCTCGCGCCGCGGCGCGCTGCGCCTGTCGCTCGGCGGCATGGCGATGGCCTCGGTGCCCGGCCTCGGCTGGGCCGCCACCGGGCTGGCCGCGCCGGTGCCCGCCGACGGCCTGCCGCGCGGGCGGCCCGAGGCGCAGGGCGTGTCGTCGGCGGCGATCCTGGCCTTCCTCGACGAGGCCGAGCGCGGCGCCTTCGAGCTGCACGGCTTCATGCTGTGGCGCCGCGGCCAGGTGCTGGCCGAGGGCTGGTGGGAGCCCTACGGTCCGCAGCGCCGCCACATGACGCATTCGCTGACCAAGAGCGTGACCGTCTGCGCGGTCGGCATGGCGGTGGCCGAGGGGCGCTTCGGGCTCGACGACAAGGTGGTGTCCTTCTTCCCCGAGCACCTGCCGCCGGTGGTGAGCCCGAACCTCGCGGCGATGACGGTGCGCGACCTGCTGACCATGCGCACCGGCCACGCCGCCATGACCTCGGGCTCGGTGTGGCGCCAGATCCGCACCAGCTGGATCGCCGAGTTCTTCAAGATACCGGTGGTGAATCCGCCCGGCACGCAGTTCGTCTACACCAGCGCCGCCACCTACATGCTGTCGGCCATCGTGACCAAGACCACGGGCCAGCCGGTGGCCGACTACCTGAAGCCGCGCTTCTTCGATCCGCTGGGCATCACGGGCTACGAATGGGAGGTCGGGCCCGAGGGCATCTCGCCGGGCGCCAACGGCCTGAGCTGGAAGACCGTCGATTCGCTCAAGCTCGGCATCCTGCATGCGCAGAACGGCGTGTGGAACGGCAGGCAGGTGCTCACGAAGGAATGGGTCGACGCGGTGCACCAGCCGCACACCAAGGACAAGTACGGCTACCAGTGGTGGCTGGGCCCGAACGGCGCCTACAACGCCGACGGGCTGTTCGGCCAGTACGCGGTGGTGTTCCCCGCGCACGACGCGGTGCTTGCGATCAACGCGGCGCTGCCGCCGAAGGCCGGCTTCAACGCGGGGCTGCTCTACAAGCATTTCCCGGCCGCGTTCGAGAACGCACCGGCCGACGGCGGCCAGGCCAGCGCCGCGCTGCGCCGCCGCATGGCGGGCCTGCGCCTGCTGCCGCCGGTGCGGCCGACCGCGTCGCCGGTGGCCGCGGCCGTGTCGGGCCAGCGCTACGAGTTTCCCGACAACCCCGACCGGATCAAGGCCGCGCGCCTGGACTTCGGCGCCGAGGCCTGCAGCTTCACGCTCGAGGACGAGCGCGGCACGCACACGGTGCAGGTGGGCCTCAGGAAGCCGATCGAGGGCGACACCACCATGACCGGCAACCGCCTGCACCACGAGTACCAGCCCGCGGTGATGCGCGTGGTGGCGAGCGGCGAATGGCTCGACGAGCGCACCTTCGTGATGAGCTGGACCTTCGTCGAATCGGCCTTCCGCGACACCGTGACCTGCCGCTTCGCCTCGCGCTATCTGCGGCTCGACCGCAGCGTCAACGTGAACTCGAGCGCGACCGAGATGCCGACGCTGACCGGCGCGCGCACGGTGAGGGCGGCCTGACAACTACGAAAGGTCGTAGGCCTTGCCAGCGCGGCACGGCGGCCGCGATGGCCTCTTGTCCTGCACGCGGCGGCGGCGTCCGCAACCTTTGGCGACACGCTGCGACGGATTAAAACCTCTGGTATCGAAAACCAAATGGAGGCCCGATCCGTGAATGAAGAACATCACTACCTCGACCAGTTCGAAAGCTTTCTGAAGCGCCGCGAGCAGGCGGCCGACATCTCGGTCAGCGTCACGGTCGAGATCGAGGAGCGGCAGCCGCGCGGCGTGCCCGAGAACTTCTGGACCGGCGCCGAGGCGCGCACGGCTGAACGCGGCGTGGCCGCGCATTAGATCCTCGATGCCGGGGCGCCTGCTCCGGCTCAGGCCGCGCGCAGCCAGACCTTGCCGTCGGCCGATTCCTCCACCGCCAGGGGCACCAGGCGCGCTCCCTTGCAGGGGCCGCCCACGCACAAACCCGTGTCGGGCTCGTAGATCGCGCCGTGCCGCGCGCACATCAGGAAGCGGCCCGAGCGCTCGAGCACCTGGCCCTCGAAATCGATCGGTCCGCCCACGTGCGCGCACTGGTTGAGGTAGCCATGGACCCGGCCCTGCCAGCGCACGACGAAGGCCGGCCCGCGGCCCGGTGCCTCGAACTTCACCGCGTCGCGGGATTCGGGCAGCACGTCGCAGATCAGCAGTGCATCGGTCATGGTCGCGAAGACATTCAGGGCGGGGAGGGCTGCGACAGCACCCACTGCGCGAGCCGGCGCGATTCGTCGAGGCTCATGTGGGGCTGGCGCGGCATGATGACGCGGCCCCAGGCACCGACGCTGCCGTCGCGCAGCTTGTCGGCCAGCCGGGCCGGTGCCTCGGGATCGTGGCGGTAACGCGCCGCGATCTGCGCGAAGCCCGGGCCCACCTGCTTGCGCACCATGCCGTGGCAACTGAGGCAGGCATAGCGCGCGACCGGCTCGCGCAGCGGCGCCGGGATCTCGTCGGCCGCGGCCGCCAGCGGCGCGATGGCCGCGAGCGGCAGTGCCACCCACAGGGACCGCGGCAGGCGAATCAGCCGATCTCCGCGATCAGTTCGATCTCGACGCAGGCGCCCATCGGGATCTGCGCCACGCCGAAGGCGCTGCGCGCATGCGCGCCCTTCTCGGGACCGAAGACCTCGGCGAACAGTTCGCTCGCGCCGTTGGTCACGAGGTGCTGCTCGGTGAAGCTGCCGACCGAGTTGACCAGGCTCATCACCTTGACGATGCGCTTGACCTTGTCGAGGTCGCCCACGGCCGCGTGCAGCGTGCCCAGCAGGTCGATGGCGACCGCGCGCGCGGCCTGCTTGCCCTGTTCGGTGCTGACGTCGGCGCCGAGCTGGCCGGTCCAGACCTTGCCGTCCTTCTTGGCGATGTGGCCCGACAGGAACACGAGGTTGCCGGTCTGCACGAAAGGCACGTAGGCGGCGGCCGGAACCGAGACCGGCGGGAGGGTGATGCCGAGGCTGGAAAGCTTATCGTAGACGCTCATGAAGAAGGCTCCTGGTGAGACGGTGGTGAAGGCGGCCGCGCGGAGGGCGGCTGCGGGGAATCGACCGGCGTTTGCACTGACGTTTGTACCGGCGAAGCCGCGATCGTAGGCGACGCCGCGGCCGAAGGCCCTGCGCCGCCGGGGGCTTGCGGCGACTCGAGCTCGTCGACCGGCTGCACCGTCACGCCCACGTGCAGCGTGTGGCGCGCGCCGCCATGCAGCACGCCGCGCATCGGCGAGACGTCGGAGTAGTCCCGGCCGATCGCCAGCGTCACGTAGTCCTCGCCAGGCTGGCGGCCGTTGGTGGGATCGAAGTCGGCCCAGTCGCCGGCGCTGTCGGGGCCGTCGCCTTCGCCGGGCAGGTAGACCGAGACCCAGGCGTGCGAGGCATCGGCGCCGATCAGCCGCGGCTGGCCCGGCGCCGGCTGCGTCAGCAGGTAGCCGCTGACGTAGCGCGCCGGCAGGCCCATCCCGCGGAAGCAGGCGATCATGATGTGCGCGAAGTCCTGGCACACGCCTTTGCGCTGGGCCAGCGCCTCGGCCGCGGGCGTGTTGATCTCGGTGCTGTCGGCGTCGTAGTCGAAGTCGCGGTGGATGCGCTCGGTGAGGTCCATCGCCACGTCGAAGGCCGGGCGGCCCGGCGCGAAGCTCGCGCGCGCATAGGCGACGAAGTCGTCGTGGCGCGGCACGTAGGGCGAGGGGAAGACGAACTCCGAGGCCGGGTCGAACAGCGCGTCCTTGCGGAAGCGGAAGCGCTCGCGCACCGACTCCCACGGCAGCTCGCGCGCCACCGCGCTCGAGAGCACGGGCGCCGAGGTCTCGACCACGCTCTCGGCCGTGACCACCAGGCTGTCGTGCGTGGTGTCGAGTGCGAAGAAGGCGCGCACGTTGCCGTAGAGGTCGGCCTGCTCGACGCGCTGCGCGGGCGAAGGCTCGATCGCGAGCCGGTGGCTCAGCAGGCGCTGCGAGGGCGTGACCAGCGGCCGCAGGTGCGCGAGGTGCTGCGCGGTCTCGACCGGCGGCGAGTACTCGTAGCGGGTTTCGTGGGTGACGTGGAGTCGCATGGCGTGCGCCGTGGGTTACTTCGACGCGGCGCCGAAGTGCGCGGCGTAGATGCGGTCGTAGCTGCCGTCGGCCTTGATCTCGGCCAGGCCCTTGTCGAGCTTGGCGAGCAGCTCGGCGTTGCCTTTCTTCACCGCGAGGCCGTACTGCTCGGTCGCGAAGCCGGCATCGCTCACGGTCTTGAAGCCCGCGCCCGCGTTGTTCGCGAGGTAGTGCGCCACCACGCCGTTGTCGGCCACCACCGCCTGCACGCCGCCGGCCTCGAGCTCCTTGAGCGCGAGCGGCGTCGATTCGAAGCGCTTGATGTTCGCGCTCGATTTGCCCAGCAGCTTGCCGACCACCTCGTCGCCGGTGGTGCCGTTCTGCACGCCGACCTTGAGCGTCTTCAGGTCCTCGAAGCGGGTCACGCTCGCATCGCTCTTGATCGCGATCAGCTGGCGCGCGTCGAAGTAGGGCTGCGAGAAGTCCATGGTCTGGCGGCGCTCGGGCGTGATGGTGATGGCCGACACCAGGAAGTCGCGGTCGCCCTGGTCCAGCGTGTTGAAGATGCCTTCCCACGGCGTGTTGACGAACTTCACCTCGATGCCGGCCTTCTTGGCGACGGCGTTCACGATGTCGATGTCGAAGCCCACGATCTCGCCTTTCTCGTTCTGCGATTCGAAGGGTGTGTAGGCGGCATCGGTGCCCACGACCAGCACGCGCGCGGCGGGTGGCGCTGCCGAAGCGGCGGCGGGCGCGGCGGCTTCCTGCTTGCCGCAGCCGGCGAGCGCGAGGACCGCGGCGAGGCCGGCGGCGGCCCGTGCGAAACGTCGGTGGATGATGGTCATGGGGAGCCCTCCTGAGGTTGTCGTTGTTGCTGGATGGTCGGTCGCGCGGCGCGCGCAGCGCGGGCTCAGGCGCCCACGGAGCGCAGCGATTCGGAGGTCAGCGTGAAGTAGCGGATGCCGATGGCATCGGACACGTGGTAGGCCGCGGCCTCGCAGTGCGCGAGCAGCGCGGCCAGCGCCGCATAGGGGCCGTCCTCGCCGTCGGCGGGGCCGGGGTCGCACAGGTGCTCGAGCGTCCAGGTGGCCGGGTCGGGCAGCTCGTACGACAGCGCCGTGAGCTTGCCGGGCGCGCTGCCCGCGAGCCGCGCGATGCGCCCGCGCAGGGTCTGCGTGACCCAGGCCAGCGAGCGCGGGTTCTCGGCGTCGAGCACCAGCAGGTCGACCAGCGTGGCGACGTCGCGGCGCTGCTGGTAGCGCGCATGGAAGGTGATGGTGCTGTCGAACAGCGCGACCATCGCCTCGAAGCCGCTGACCTCGTGCACCGCGTGGTTCTGGAAACCCGCGAGCAGGGCGTTGGCGAGGAAGCTCAGGCGCTCGATGTGGCGGCCGATCGACAGCAGCCGCCAGGCATCGTCGCGCGTCATGCGGTCGGTCTGCGCGCCGGTCATGGCCGACAGCGCCGAGCTCGCCGATTCGAGCGAGCGCAGCGCCGCGCCGGTGGCGAAGCTGCCTTCGCCGGCCTGCTCGGCGGCGCGGCGCAGGAAGTCGGCCTCGGCGCGCACGATCTGGTTCCAGTGGTCGGGCGAGAGCCGCTCGCGTACCGCGGCCGCGGCCTGGCGGATGCTGCGCAGGCTGTAGCCCACGCTGCCGCCCTGGGCCACGTCGCCGAGCTCGGCGATCAGCGCGCGCTCGAACACGCGGCGCGACTGCGGCGCGCTCGGCACGCCGGCCGGCACCAGCGCATTGCGCGCCGCCATGCGGTGCAGCCATTCGAGCAGCGGGCGCGAGGACTGGTCCTCGCCGCCGAGGATGTTGAGCGTGAGGCGCGCCAGCCGCACCGCGTTCTCGGCGCGCTCGGTGTAGCGGCCGAGCCAGAACATGTTCTCGGCCGCGCGGCTGGTGACCGGCGCGCGGTGCCGCGCCAGCGAGGCCGGCGTGGCCTGCGGCTGCAGCAGCGTGGTGCGGTCGACCTCGCCATGGGTCTGCACCCAGACGTCGGCGCTGCTGCCGCCGCGCTGCATCGAGGCGATCTGCGCATCGGGCCCCGCGAGCCGCGCCAGCCCGCCGGGCAGCACGCGCCACGACTGCGCGCCGTCGCTGACCGCGAACACGCGCAGCAGCACCGCGCGCGGCGCGATGTGGCCGGGCCCGAGGTCGCTGGCCCAGGTCGGCATCTGCGACAGCGGCAGGTAGCTCTGCACCGTGTGGGCCTCGCCCTCGCGCACGATGCGCCCGGCCCATTCGTCGAGTTCGCGGCGGCCGAACTGGCGGCCCAGCACCGCGTCGAAGCTCGCGCGGCCGTCGATGCCCGGGTAGGTGGGCTTGATGAAGCAGTCGCCGAGCTGCGGCAGTACGGCTTCGAGCGCCGCGCGTTCGCCGCACCACCAGGTGGGCAGCGCGGGCAGCAGCAGCTTCTCGTCGAGCAGGTGGCGCGCCAGGCCGGGCAGGAAGCCCAGCAGCGCCGGCGATTCGAGGAAGGCCGAGCCCGGCATGTTGGCCACCAGCACGTTGCCGGCGCGGATCGCCTGCAGCAGGCCCGGCACGCCGAGCGTGGAGTCGGGGCGCAGCTCCAGCGGATCGAGGAACTGGTCGTCGAGCCGCTTGATGAGCCCGTGCACGGGGCGCAGGCCCTGCAGCGTCTTGAGGTACAGGCGCTGGTCTCGCACCGTGAGGTCGCTGCCCTCGACCAGCGTGACGCCGAGGTAGCGCGCCAGGTAGGCGTGCTCGAAGTAGGTCTCGTTGTAGGGGCCGGGCGTGAGCAGCGCGATGTGCGGCGGCACGCCGGCCGGGCACATGCGCTGCAGGCCGTCCATCATGGCGCTGTAGGTGGCGGCCAGCCGCTGCACGTGCAGCGCCTCGAAGGCCTGCGGGAACTGGCGCGTGATCGCGAGCCGGTTCTCGAGCAGGTAGCCCAGGCCCGAGGGCGCCTGGGTGCGCTGCGAGACCACCCACCAGTTGCCGTCGGGGCCGCGCGCGAGGTCGAAGGCCGCGATGTGCAGCCAGGTGTCGCCCGGCGGCTTCACGCCGTGCAGCGCGCGCAGGTAGCCCGGATGGCCGCGCACCAGCGCGGGCGGCAGCAGGCCTTCGGCAAGCAGGCGCTGCGGGCCGTAGACGTCGGCCATCACGCGGTCGAGCACGCGCATGCGCTGCAGCACGCCGGTCTCGATCTGCGCCCAGCTCTCGGGCGAGACGATCAGCGGGAACAGGTCGAGCGACCAGGGCCGCTGCGGGCCGTTGGCGTCGGCGTAGACGTTGTAGGTGACGCCGTTGTCGCGGATCTGGCGCTCCAGGCTGACCGCGCGCCGCGGCAGGTCGCCGAAGCCGTCGGGGCCGAGCTGTTCGAAGAAGGCGTGCCAGGGCGGCAACAGCGGGGGCTTGTCGCCGGGGGCGGCGGCCGACGAGGCGGGGTTGGCGGAGGGCGTGCGCGGGGGCGGGGATGCGGATTGCGACTGCGATTGCGACTGGGTCGGGCCGGACCCGGTGCCCTGGGCCTGGGCCTGGGACTGGCTCTGCGTGCCCGCCGTCGCGTCGTGCAGGTGCGGCCCCGCGGGCGCCGCCGGCCCGGCAGCGGGCCGTGCCGCGGCCTCGGGCGTCGCCGTGCCGCGCAGCTCGTCGAAGTGGCCGGGCAGGGCGGCCGGGGCGAGCGCCGACGCCAGGGCGGCTGGAAAATCCAGCGCCTGGGCATCGAACAGGGATTCGTTGAGGGGTTCCACAGGGTTGGGATTGTCACATTGCCGTCACCGGCCCCGGTGGCGATGGCGTGCGAAATGCCCGCCGCAGCCATCGGTGTGGGCGCCACGACACAGCCGGCCGCCCGGCCCGCCACCCCGAAGGGCCGGCGGGCGCGCGGCGCCGCTCAGCGCCGCAGGTCGAGCGTGAACGGGAATTCGCGGCTGCCGGGCACCTCGATGGTGGCGGCCGGCGTGCGCATCAGCCCCGGCGTGTGGCCGGTGCGCGTGAAGCGCGACAGGCGCCGGCTCTCGGCCTCGTAGGCATTGACCGGGAAGGTCTCGTAGTTGCGTCCGCCCGGATGGGCCACGAAGTACTGGCAGCCGCCGAGCGAGCGCTTCATCCAGGTGTCGACCAGGTCGACGGTCAGCGGCGCATGGGCCTTGATGCTCGGATGCAGCGCCGAGGGCGGGTTCCAGGCCTTGTAGCGCACGCCGGCCACGAACTCGCCGGTCACGCCCGTGGGCTGCAGCGGCAGCACACGGCCGTTGACGGTGACCACGTGACGGCTCTCGTTGAGGCCGGTCACGCGCACCTCGATGCGCTCGAGCGAGGAGTCGACGTAGCGCACCGTGCCGCCGGCCGAGCCTTCTTCGCCCATCACGTGCCAGGGCTCGAGCGCGTTGCGCAGCGAGAGCTCGACGCCCATCGCCTGCACCCGGCCCACGAGCGGGAAGCGGAACTCGAAGTGCGGCGCGAACCAGTCGGGATCGAAGGCGAAGCCGGCCTGGCGCATCTCGCTGATGACGTCGTCGAAGTCCATCTTGACGAAGGTCGGCAGCAGGAAGCGGTCGTGCAGCTCGGTGCCCCAGCGCGTGACGGGCGCCTTGTAGGGCTCGTCCCAGAAGCGCGCCACCAGCGCGCGGATCAGCAGCTGCTGCGCGATGCTCATGCGCGCATGCGGCGGCATCTCGAAGGCGCGCAGCTCGAGCAGGCCGAGGCGGCCGGTGCTGGAGTCGGGCGAGTAGAGCTTGTCGATGCAAAACTCGCTGCGGTGCGTGTTGCCCGAGACGTCGATCAGGATGTTGCGCAGGGTGCGGTCGACCAGCCAGGCCGGCATGTGCTGGCCGTAGAGCTCGCGGTTCTTCGCGATCTCCTTGAGCGCGATCTCGAGCTCGTAGACCTGGTCGTTGCGCGCTTCGTCCACGCGTGGCGCCTGGCTGGTCGGGCCGATGAACATGCCCGAGAACAGGTAGCTTAGCGAGGGATGGTTGTGCCAGTAGAGCAGCAGGCTGGCCAGCAGCTCGGGCCGGCGCAGGAAGGGGCTGTCGGCCGGCGTGGCGCCGCCCATCACGAAGTGGTTGCCGCCGCCGGTGCCGGTGTGGCGGCCGTCGGTCATGAACTTCTCGGCCGACAGCCGGGTCTCGAACGCGGCCTGGTAGAGGAATTCGGTGTGGTCGACCAGTTCCTTCCAGTTGTGGGCCGGATGGATGTTGACCTCGATCACGCCGGGGTCGGGCGTGACCTGCAGCATCTTCAGGCGCGGATCGCGCGGCGGCGGATAGCCTTCCATCACGATGCGCACGCCGAGCTCGCGCGCGGTGGCTTCCACGGCGGCGACCAGGTCGAGGTAGTCCTCGAGGCGCGCCAGCGGCGGCATGAAGACGTAGAGCACGCCCGAGGCGCTGCCCTTCTTCTCGGCCGCCGGGCCGTTGGCGCGGCGCGGGTCGCGCACCTCGACGCACAGCGCGGTGCGCGTGACCCAGTGGGCCGATTCGCCGCGCAGCGGCTGGCGCGTGGCGGAGACGCGCGCGGGATCGCCGGCCTCGCCATCGGCCCCGTCACCCGTGTGGCCGGCATCGCCCTGGCCCGGCTTGCCGTCGAGCCCTTCGCCGGTCCCCGGCCCCTGCATGCGCAGCGCGGCGGGCACGGCCGCGGGCGTGCCGAAGACATAGGGCACGGCGCCCAGGTCGGCACCGGTGCCGCCAGTCGCGCCCACGGTGTAGCGCGCGCGATAGTCGGCCGCGCTCGGCAGCGCGCCGCGTGCCGCGGTCGGGTCGCGCTCGATCAGGTAGGGGTAGTCGCCCTTGCTGGCCCAGGGTTGCGAGTCGAGCGGCAGGCGGTAGCCCATCGGCGAATCGCCGGGGATCAGGTAGAGGCGGTCGTCGCGCAGGAACCAGGGGCCGGTCTTCCAGGCCGGGCCCTCGAGCGCGGGCGCGTCGCGGTTCGCGTTGCCGGGCTCGATCGGCAGCATGTAGCCGATCACCGCGTCGAGCTTCTGCGTGAACACGCGGCGCAGGCGCACGCGTTCGAGTTCGTCATCGAGCTTCGAGTCGAAGGGGTCGACGTTGACCGGCAGGCGGCGTTCGCGCCACAGGTAGTAGTAGATGTCCTCGAAGCCCGGCTGCACATAGCGGTCGGTCAGGCCGAGCTTGCGCGCCAGCAGGCTGGTGAAGCGGCGCGCGTCCTCGCTGGTGTAGTGGGTCGGGAAGCGTTCGTCGGCGAACAGCTCGGGGTCGTGCCACAGCGTCTGGCCGTCGGCGCGCCAGAAGATCGACAGCGCCCAGCGCGGCAGCTGCTCGCCCGGGTACCACTTGCCCTGGCCGAAATGCAGGAAGCCGCCCTGGCCGTACTCGGCGCGCAGCTTGTGGACCAGCTCGGTGGCGTAGCCGCGCTTGGTGGGGCCGAGCGCGTCGGTGTTCCACTCGGGCGCGTCGCGGTCGCTGGTGGCCACGTAGGTGGGCTCGCCGCCCATCGTGAGGCGCACGTCGCCGGCCTGCAGCCGCGCGTCGACCGCGTCGCCCAGGGTCAGCACCTCGGCCCACTGCTCCTCGGTGTAGGGCTTGGTCACGCGCGGCGATTCGTAGATGCGCGTGACCTTCATGTCATGGCCGAACTCGACCTTCGACTCGTCGACGCCGCCCTCGATGGGCGCGGCGCTCGAGGGCGTGGGCGTGCAGGCCAGCGGGATGTGGCCCTCGCCGGCCAGCAGGCCCGAGGTGGCGTCGAGGCCGATCCATCCGGCGCCCGGCAGGAACACCTCGCACCAGGCATGCAGGTCGGTGAAGTCGACCGTGGTGCCGCTCGGGCCGTCGAGCGCCTTCACGTCGGGCGTGAGCTGGATCAGGTAGCCCGAGACGAAGCGCGCGGCCAGGCCGCAGTGGCGCAGCAGCTGCACCAGCAGCCAGCCCGAGTCGCGGCAGGAGCCGCTGCCGTTGGTGAGCGTTTCTTCCGGCGTCTGCACGCCGGGCTCCATGCGGATCAGGTAGTTGACGTCCTGCTGCACCTGCTGGTTGATGCCGACCAGGAAGTCGATGGTGCGCTGTTCCTTGCGGTCGATCTTGTCGAGGTAGGCCGCGAGCAGCGGCGTGGGTTCCTCGGTGACGAGATAGGGCGCGAGCTCCTCGGCCTGCGAGGGCGTGTAGGCGAAAGGAAAGTTCTCGGCCTGCGGCTCGAGGAAGAAGTCGAAGGGGTTGTAGACCGCCATCTCGACCACGAGGTCGACCGTGACCTTGAACTCGCGCGTCTTCTCGGGGAACACGAGCCGCGCCTGGTAGTTGGCGAACGGGTCCTGCATCCAGTTGACGAAGTGATCCGCGGGTTCGACGCGCAGCGAGTACGAGATGACGTTGCTGCGGCAATGCGGTGCCGGGCGCAGCCGGACGACCTGCGGGCCGAGTTGCACCAGGCGGTCGTATTTGTAGTGGGTGACGTGGTGGAGCGCGGCGTGGATGGACATGCGTTTTTGTGTGCAGTACTGGCAGATTGCATCGAAAAGATGTCTCTGGTGAGACGCATACTAGCCCAGAAGACAAAGCAATTAGCGCGCCACGGAGCGTCGTTGGGGGAGGGTTTGCATCATGGTCGCCAAGGGTGTGCGAGACGCATCCGATGCCGTCTTGCGCGCGCGCTGCGCGTTCGTCGCGCTCGCGGCGGCGCTCGCGGGCGTGGCGCTGCAACTGCGGCAGCCGGTGTTGTGGCACGGCATGGTCTACGTGGGGGGACTGTTCGCTGGCATCGCGGGTTTCTGCGTGGCCTGGCACGTGCCGCGGCGTGCGTGGACTGCCTGGGTCTGCGCTGCGTTGGCCGGTGCCGCAATCGGTGCGGGGCTCGCAGGAGCGCGCGCCACGGTCTACGCAGGCGGCGCGCTCGATCCCGCGCTCGAGGGGCGCGACCTGCAGCTCGTGGGTGTCGTGTCGCAGATGCCGCAGCGCGGCGAGGCCGGCACGCGCTTCCGCTTCAGCGTCGAGTCCGCGCGCTGGGCCGACCCATCGAGCACGGGATCGCCCGCGGTGCCCGACCGCATCGCGCTCGGCTGGTATGCCGAGGGCAGCAGCCTCTGGAACGACCCGGCCGATGCGTCCGCACCGACACTCCTGCCCGAGAGCCCGGTGCATGCCGGCGAACGCTGGCGCCTGACCGTGCGCCTCAAGGCGCCGCACGGCCTTCGCAATCCGCATGGCTTCGACAGCGAGCTGTGGATGTGGGAGCAGGGCCTGCGCGCCAGCGGCCATGTGCGCATCGGCGCGCGCGACGAGGCGCCGGCGCGGCTGGGCCTCACGGGGCGGCACCCGATCGAGCGCGCGCGCGAGACCGTGCGCGATGCCGTCTTCGAACGCGTGCCCGAGCGCTTTGCCGCGGGCGTGATCGCCGCGCTGGTCACGGGCGACCAGGGCGCGATCGACCGCGAGGGCTGGGACGTCTTCCGCGCCACCGGCGTGGCCCACCTGATGTCGATCTCGGGCCTGCACGTGACCTTGTTCGCGTGGCTCGCCGCGCACATCGTCGGCGCGCTCTGGCGCCGCAGCCCGCGGCTGATGCTGCGCCTGCCGGCACAGCGCGCGGCACTCGTGGGCGGCGTGCTGCTGGCCACGCTCTATGCGCTGTTCAGCGGCTGGGGCGTGCCATCGCAGCGCACGGTCTGGATGCTCGCGACCGTCGCGCTGCTGCGCCTCACGGGGCGGCGCTGGCCCTGGCCGCACGGCTGGCTGCTGACCGCGGCGGTGGTGGTCGCGCTCGATCCCTGGGCCCTGACGCAGGCCGGTTTCTGGCTCAGCTTCGTGGCGGTGGGCGTGCTGTTCGCCACCGATGCGGGCTGGCCCGGCGACACGCGCCCGGGCCTGCGCGCGCGGCTGTGGCGGCTGCTGCGCGAGCAATGGACGATCACGCTGGCGCTCACGCCCTTGAGCCTGCTGCTGTTCCAGCAGGTGTCGCTGGTCGGGCTGGTGGCCAACCTGGTCGCGATTCCCTGGGTCACGCTGGTGATCACGCCGCTCGCGATGCTCGGCACCGTCGCCGCGCCGCTGTGGGACCTCGCGGCGCGCGCGGTGCAGGGGCTCGGGCTGCTGCTGTCGTGGCTCGCGGCGCTGCCGTTCGCCAGCATCTCGATGGCCGCGCCGCCGGCGTGGCTGGCCGCCTGCGGCGTGGCGGGCGGCGTGCTGGTCGCGATGCGGCTGCCGTGGTCGCTGCGCGCGCTGGGCCTGCCGCTGCTGCTGCCGGTGCTGCTGTGGCAGCCGCCGCGTCCCGCCCTCGGCGAGTTCGAGCTGCTCGCGGCCGACGTCGGCCAGGGCAACGCGGTGCTGGTGCGCACCGCGAACCACAGCCTGCTCTACGACAGCGGCCCGCGCTACAGCCTCGAGAGCGATGCCGGCCACCGCGTGCTGGTGCCGCTGCTGCGCGCCCTGGGCGAGCGGCTCGACCTGCTGGTGCTGAGCCACCGCGACAGCGACCACACGGGCGGCGCGAGCGCCGTGCTCGCGATGCATCCGCGCGCCGAGCTGCTGAGCTCCATCGAGGCCGAACATCCGCTGCAGTCGCAACGCCCCGCCCGGCGCTGCGAGGCGGGCCGGCGCTGGACCTGGGATGGCGTGGAGTTCGAGCTGCTGCATCCGCAGGCCGGCGACTACCTGTTCTTCACGCGGCCCAACGCGGTCTCGTGCGTGCTGCGCATCGGCAATGGCCGCGCGACCGCGCTGCTGGCCGGCGACATCGAGCGGCTGCAGGAAGCCGCGCTGCTCGAGCGCGTGCCCGAACGGCTGCGCGCCGACGTGCTGCTGGTGCCGCATCACGGCAGCAAGACCTCGTCGAGCGCGGCTTTCCTCGATGCGGTGCGCCCGCGCATCGGCCTGGTCCAGGCCGGCTACCGCAACCGCTTCGGCCACCCGGTGCCCGAGGTGGTGGCGCGCCATGCCGGGCGTGGCGTGCGCCTGGTCGAGAACGTGCACTGCGGCGCCGCGCACTGGACCAGCGCCCGCCCGGCCGAGGTGGACTGCGAGCGCGAACGCTCGCCGCGCTACTGGCAGCACCGGCCGGCCGTTGAGGTTAAAACTGTGAACTAGTTGTTAAAAATTTTCCGGACGAACCCTTGCCAGGTCGGGCGCGGCGGCGTCCCATGCGTTGTAGCGAAAGACAACGACGCAGGGGACCCATGAAATCGCACCACCGCCAGGCTTTCTTCCCGCGCTCGCCCGCGGGCACCGTGCCATGACCGCCGCCGTCCCCGCCATCACCAGCAGCCACGTCGGCACCAGCTCCGCCGCGCGGCTCAAGACGCACCGCGACGGCCCGGTGCTGGTGCTGACGCTCAGCAACCCCGGCGCGCGCAACGCGCTCAGCCCCTCGGTCTACCGCGCCGCGGCCAAGGTCATGCGCGACGCCGCGGGCTTTCGCACGGTGCGCGCCATCGTGCTGTGCGGCGAGGGCGAACATTTCAGCGGCGGCGGCGACCTGCGGCGCCTGTCGCGGCAGCGCCGCCTGCCGGCCGCCGAGCAGCACGAGCACCTGGCGGCGCTGCACGACTGGATCCTCGCGATCGAGGCGGCGCCGCAGCCGGTCATCGCCGCGGTCGAGGGCGCGGCGGCTGGAGGCGGCTTCTCGCTGGCCCTGGCCTGCGACCTGGTCGTGGCGGCCGAGGACGCGAAGTTCTTCACCTCCTTCGTTAGCATGGGCCTGACGCCCGATGGCGGCGCCACCGACTCGCTGGCCCGCGCGCTGCCGCCGCAGGCCGCGCTCGAACTGCTGCTCGACGACGAGCCCTGCACGGCGCGGCGGCTGCACGGCTGGGGCGTGGTCAACAAGGTGGTGCCGCCCGGCGAGGCCTGCGCGGAGGCGATCGCATGGGCCCAGCGGCTCGCGCGCGGCCCGTTCGAGGCGCAGGCGCGCACCAAGCAGCTCGTGCACGCGGCGCGCGGGCGCAGCCGGCGCGAGCAGCTCGATGCCGAGCGCGAGTCCTCGGTCGCCAGCCTCTATGGCGAGGAGAGCGGGGAGCGCATCAAGGCCTTCCTGTCGCCGCGCAAGAAACGCGCGGCCGACGCGGAACCTGTTCCCGAAGTGCGCGAATAAATCCGACCGTCGCCTTGGCGGGCTTGGCATCAGGGGTTCTACTGGCCTCGAACTTGCTAAGCTATGGCTCAAGGAGATTGGTCGTTCCATGCACAAATTCGACGAGATGTATGAGCAGCTCCCCTATGCGGGAGCCGCGATCCGGCAGCACTACAAGCGATACGACCAATGGCTCGCGAAGCAACCCGGCGAGGTGATGCGTTCGCGGCGCGAAGAGGCGGAAATGATCTTCCGCCGGGTCGGTATCACCTTCGCCGTGTACGGCGCCAAGGACGAGGACGGCTCGGGCACCGAGCGGCTGATCCCGTTCGACCTGCTGCCCCGGATCATTCCGGCGCACGAGTGGGACAGCATGGAGAAGGGGCTGGTGCAGCGCGTCACGGCGCTCAACCGCTTCCTGCATGACGTCTACCACGACCAGGAAATCATCAAGGCCGGCATCATCCCGGCCGAGCAGATCCTCAACAACGCCCAGTTCCGCCCCGAGATGATGGGCGTGAGCGTGCCGCACAACGTCTACTCGAACATCTCGGGCATCGACATCGTGCGCGCGCCCGACGCCAGCGGCAACGGCGAGTACTACGTGCTCGAGGACAACCTGCGCGTGCCCAGCGGCGTGAGCTACATGCTCGAGAACCGCAAGATGATGATGCGGCTGTTCCCCGAGCTGTTCAACCAGAACCGCATCGCGCCGGTGGCGCACTATCCCGACCTGCTGCTCGAGACCCTGCGCGCCAGCGCGCCGGCCGCGACGGCCGAGCCCACGGTGGTGGTGCTCACGCCCGGCATGTACAACAGCGCCTACTTCGAGCACGCCTTCCTCGCGCAGCAGATGGGCGTCGAGCTGGTCGAGGGGCAGGACCTGTTCGTGCGCGACAACTTCGTCTACATGCGCACCACGCGCGGACCGAAGCGCGTCGACGTGATCTACCGCCGCGTCGACGACGACTTCCTCGACCCCGAGGTGTTCCGCCCGAGTTCCACGCTGGGCTGCGCGGGCCTGATGCGCGCCTACCGCGACGGCAACGTCGTGATCTGCAATGCCGTGGGCACCGGCGTGGCCGACGACAAGTCGATCTATCCGTACGTGCCGAAGATGATCGAGTTCTACCTCGGCGAGCAGCCGATCCTCAAGAACGTGCCGACCTACATGTGCCGCAACAAGGACGAGCTGCAGTACACGCTCGACAACATGAAGGACCTGGTGGTCAAGGAAGTGCACGGCGCCGGCGGCTACGGCATGCTGATCGGCCCGGCCGCCACGCAGGCCGAGATCGAGGACTTCAAGAAGGCCGTGATCGCCAAGCCCGACGGCTACATCGCCCAGCCCACGCTGAGCCTGTCGACCTCGCCGACCTTCGTCGACGCCGGCATCGCGCCGCGCCACATCGACCTGCGGCCCTTCGTGCTCTCGGGCAGCGAGGTGCAGATGGTGCCCGGCGGCCTCACGCGCGTGGCGCTCAAGG
Source organism: Variovorax sp. PDC80 (assembly GCF_900115375.1). Taxonomy (NCBI): domain Bacteria; kingdom Pseudomonadati; phylum Pseudomonadota; class Betaproteobacteria; order Burkholderiales; family Comamonadaceae; genus Variovorax; species Variovorax sp. PDC80. The sequence goes on from NZ_FOWG01000019.1 coordinate 127,903, forward strand.
AAGGCTCGCTGGTGGTCAATTCCTCGCAGGGCGGCGGCACCAAGGACACCTGGATCCTCGAGGCCGACCGCACGGCCAAGCCGAAGACGCAGTCCCAGTCGCAGAGCCAGTCGGCCTGAGTGCAAGAAGCCCGGAGAACCACATGCTGTCCCGCACCGCAGACCACCTCTACTGGATGTCCCGCTACACCGAGCGCGCCGAGAACACCGCACGCATGCTCGACGTCAACTACCAGACCTCGCTGCTGCCGCAGTCGGCCGAGGTCGCCAAGTACGGCTGGCAGGGCGTGCTCTCGATCAGCGAGCTGCTGCCCTCGTACAACCAGAAGTACGACCAGATCGCGCCCAACGAGGTGATGGAGTTCATGGTCAAGGACGAGAGCAATCCGTCCTCGATCGTCTCCTGCCTCAAGGCCGCGCGCGAGAACGCCCGCGCGGTGCGCGGCGCGTTGACCACCGAGGCCTGGGAAACGCAGAACACCACCTGGCTCGAGGTCAACCGCATGCTGCGCGCGGGCGACTTCGAGCGCGATCCCGGCCAGTTCTTCGAATGGGTCAAGTTCCGCTCGCACCTCTCGCGCGGCGTCACGCTGGGCACGATGCTGCAGGACGAGGCCTTCTACTTCTCGCGCCTGGGCACCTTCCTCGAACGCGCCGACAACACGGCGCGGCTGGTCGACGTGAAGTTCCACGCGCTCAACAGCGAGTTCTTCGGTGCCGCCACCGAGGAGGACCAGGAGTACGACTTCTATCACTGGAGCGCGATCCTGCGCAGCGTCTCGGCCTTCGAGGTCTACCGCAAGGTCTACCGCGACGTGATCAAGCCCGAGCGCGTGGCCGAGCTGCTGATCCTGCGCGCCGACATGCCGCGCTCGCTGCATGCGAGCCTGGCCGAGGTGGTGGCCAACCTCGCGAAGGTGCAGAACGAGCAGAGCGCCGAAACCCAGCGCCGCGCCGGCAAACTGCTGGCCGACCTGCAGTACGCGCGCGTCGACGAGATCCTCGCGACCGGCCTGCATGCCTACCTCACGCAGTTCCTCGACCGCGTGAACGAGCTCGGCGTGCGCATCAGCCAGGACTTCCTGGTGCCGGCGCACTGAACGGCGACCTCCCGGAGCGAAAGCGGCGAATGAACCTCGTGGTCCATTCGCCGCGCGCGTTTTCGGTCGAGCGATTTCTTTGCGTCGACGAATGCGCGGCGCTGATCGCGCTGGCCGAGCGCGAGGGCTTCGCGGCGGCCGGCGTGCGCACCGCCGACGGCCCGAAGGCCATGCCCGCGATCCGCAACAACGAGCGCGCGATGCTCGCGGCGCCCGAATGGGTGGCGCTGATCTGGCAGCGCCTTTGCCAGGTCGAGCTGCCGCAGCTCGAGGGAGAATCGGCGCTGGCGCTGCCGCGCGAACTACGCTTCTACAAGTACCTGCCGGGCCAGCGCTTCAAGATGCATAAGGACGGCCCCTGGCGCGAGGACGGCCGCACGAGCCGGCTCACGCTGCTGGTCTATCTCAACGACGGCTTCACGGGCGGCGACACCGATTTCCGCGACTTCCGCGTGAAGCCCGAGGCCGGCGCGGCGCTGCTGTTCGTGCACGACACCTGGCACGAGGGCGCGGCCATCGAGGCCGGCACGAAGTACGTGCTGCGTTCCGACGTGATGTACGGCGCGGCCTGAGCGCGCCGCCGCCACCGCTTCAAGCTCAACGCTCGAACGACTCCACCGCCACCGGCAGCACGGGCGCCTCCCAACGGTAGCCGGCGCCGAGCACGTCGCGCTCGGGCCGCTGGCCGTTCCAGCGGATGTCGAGCAGGTTCATCAGCGTCCAGCCGGCCCAGTCGGCGCGGAACGGTTGCGCCGATTGCTGCGGCGCGTGGCCCGCGAACGGTGTCTGCGGATGGCGCCAGATCACGGTCGGGATGCGGTAGCCCGAGGCGGTCGCGGGGCTGTGGCCCGCGCGGTCGCTGCCATGGCCCACTTCCTGGCCATGGTCCGACAGGTACATCCAGGCGCGGTGCTCCTGCGGCAAGCCCGCGCTGCGCATCTGCTGCAGCAGCTCGGACACCACGAAGTCGTGATAGAGCAGGGCGGCGTCGTACTCGTGGCGGTAGTGGCGCACCCAGGCCGAGCGGCCGTTCTTTACCAGGCCGGTCTCGACCGCGTCGATGTTGTCGTCGAAGGGATTGGCGTCGGGCGGAAAGCGCAGGCTGTAGTGCGGATGGGCGCCCATCAGGTGCACCACGATCAGCTTGCGTTCGGCGCTGGTGTCGGCCAGCGCTTCCTGCATGCAGTCGAGGATCTCGCCGTCGAGCGAGGCGCTCGCGCGGCCCGGCGTGCGGTTGACCATGTCGACCACGTCGGCGTAGCGCGCATGCTGCTGCTCGATCGCGAGGTCGTCGTGGTTGCTGATCCACCAGACCTTGTAGCCGGCCGCGCGCGCGAGCGCGATCAGGTGCGGCGGGTTCTCGCTCTCTGGCAGGCCGAAGTGAAACATGTTGCGCAGCGCGGGCACGGTGGTGGCATCGACCGACCAGGCGTTGCGCAGCACCTCCATGTGCGCGCCCGCCTGCGCCTTGTGGGCCAGCAGGCGCGGCGTGGTCGGGCGGCCATAGCCGTAGAGCCCCATGTTGTCGCGGTTGATGCTGTCGGTGATCACCAGCACCACGGTCGACGGACCCGCGCGCTCGACCACGGGCGCGATGGCCTTGGCGCGCGCGAGCATCTGCTTGCGCGTGCGTTCCTGGTCGGCCCAGAGGCCGCGCAGCGCATGCACCGACTGCGCCCACTGCGACCAGAAGGCCACCGGGTGCAGCCGGCGCCAGGGCTTGCTGGCGTAGCCGACGCAGGCGACCAGCAGCAGCAACGCGATCAGCGCCGTGGCCCAGGCCGGCGGGCGCGTGCGCGGGCCGTCGTTCGCCGCGGTGGCGCCGCGCCGCGCGAAGGCCGCCACCAGCAGGGCGGCCGCGGCCGCCGCGCCGCTCCACAGCAGCGCCGAGCGCCAGTGCATCTGCAGGTATTCGCCGCTCTCGCGCGCATTGGTGTTGGCCGCGGCGCTCAGCACCATGGCGCCGTCGGGCGCGGCCTGGTAGGTGTCGAGCAGGTAGGCGCGCAAGGCGCCGTCGAAGGCGAAGGCCAGGGTCCAGGCGCAGGCCAGCACGGTGCGCCAGCGGCGCACGCGCGCACTGCGCACCGGCCAGGCCAGCCACAGCACCATCGGCAGCGCCAGCACCGCGAGCTGCGCGATGCGGCGCCCGTCGTGGCCGAGCACGATCACCGCGAGCAGGGTGGCCGCCACCACGCCGCAGGCGAGCAGGCCGTTGCTGCGCGCGGTATCGAGGGAGGGAATGGCCGGCGCCTGGAGCAGGTCGGGGGCTTGGGCGGGCGGCTGGGTCAAGCGGGGCAGACGAAGGATGGGTCGCGGGCGGATTCTGCCGCTCCGGGCCGGCGCCGCCGGCAGTGCCCCCGCCGCCCGCGAGGACTTCGCCGGCCCCCGAGGAAGGCTACGCGGCCGCGGCGCCCTCGCTGATCTCGCGGCAGTTCATCTGCAATTGCTGGAAGTGCGAGCGCCAGGCGACCGCATCGATCCAGCGATCGAGGTCGAGCTTGAGCCGGACCTCGCGCTCGCCGTCGTCCAGGTGCTGCGCGAGCTTCACGCGCAGGCCGCTGCCGGTGGGCTGGGTGGCGATCTCCACGCTGGTCTCGAGCAGCGGGATCACGATGCGCTGGACCTGGCCGGCCTCGCGGCGCTTCTTGAGCACCACGTGGCAGTCGTCCTGGCTCACGAGCTTGCGGTGCACGGTGCCGCTCGCGGTCGCGCCGAGCGCGAGGTAGTTGTTGAGGGCGCGCAGGTGCTGGTCGCCCGTCATGTGGCGCACGTTCGGCGCATCCTCGCTCGGGTAGCCGTCGGTGCAGCCCGACACGAGCAGGCCGAGGGCGAGCAGCGCAGCCGTGGCGGCCCATGCAAGGGGGCGCGGCACTCGCCGCGCACGGTCGTTTCGATGATTCCTGGGAGGCGGAGGCATCGCGCAAGTATCGATCAGCCATCGATCGGTCGCGGAACTTCTGCGGCGCATGCGGCCCAGAAAGGCTCGCGCCGGCCTCGCCGGCCCTCTGGAAAACCCTTGCGCTCGAGAAAGGAAACCCTCCTCCATGAACGGATTCAGCCGACTGCCCGCACTCCTCCTCGTCATGACCCTGTTGCTCGTCTCGGCCCCGGCCGCATGGGCGCGCGAGATGGTCAGCTCCGCGGTCAAGACGCTCAATCTGCGCAGCGGCCCGGGCGTGGGCAACCCCGCGCACTGGACCGTGACGCACGGCTATCCGTTCCAGGTGCTCCAGCGCAAGGGCGACTGGCTGCAGGTGCGCGACTTCGAGGGCGACCGCGCCTGGGTCTACCGCTCGATGACCAACAAGGTGCCGCACCGCGTGGTGAAGGCGCAGGTGGCGAACCTGCGGCGCGCGCCGGGCGCGCGCAGCCCGATCGTGAAGAAGGCCGGCTACGGCGACGTGCTGCGCACGCTCGAGCGGCGCGGCAAGTGGACCAAGGTGCGCCACGAGGGCGGCGCGGTCGGCTGGGTCGCGACCAGCCTCACCTGGGGCTGGTAGGCCCGGCCCAGGCGCTCAGGCCTGCGTGGCCTGGCGCACCGCGCGCTCCCAGCGCGCCATCGATTCCTCGGCCTGCGCGCGGCCCATGGTGGGCATGAAGCGGCGCTCCACCTTCCACAGCTTGGAGAGCTGGCCGACGTCGCCGTAGACGCCGGTCGACAGTCCCGCGAGGTAGGCCGCGCCGAGCGCGGTGGTCTCGACCACCTCGGGCCGCACCACCGGGATGCCCAGCAGGTCGGCCTGGAACTGCATCAGCAGGTCGTTCACGCTGGCGCCGCCATCGACGCGCAGCTCGGCCACCGGCTTGCCGCCCGCTGCCACCGCGTCGCGGCTCATGGCCTGCAGCAGCGCGGCGCTTTGGTACGCAATGCTCTCGAGCGCGGCGCGCGCGATGTGGGCCACGGTGGTGCCGCGCGTGAGGCCGGTGATGGTGCCGCGCGCGTCGGCGTTCCAGTAGGGCGCGCCCAGGCCGGTGAAGGCCGGCACCATCATCACGCCGCCCGCGTCGGGCACGCTCTCGGCCAGCGACTGCACCTCGGCGCTGCCCTTGATCGCCTTGAGGCCGTCGCGCAGCCACTGCACCACGGCGCCGCCCACGAACACGCTGCCTTCCATCGCGTACTGCGGCTGCGTGCCGGTCTGCGCCGCACTGGTCACGAGCAGGCCGTTGCTCGAGGGCTGGAAGGCCTCGCCCGTGTGCATCAGCAGGAAGCAGCCGGTGCCGTAGGTGTTCTTGGCCATGCCGGCCTCGAAGCAGGCCTGGCCGAACAGCGCGCTCTGCTGGTCGCCGGCCACGCCGCCCACGGGCAGCGAGCGGCCCAGCAGCGCGGCGTCGGTGTCGACGAAGTGCGAGGCCGAGGGCTGCACCGCCGGCATCAGCGCGGCGGGGATGTGCAGCGCCGCCAGCAGCTCGGCATCCCATTCGTTGCGATGCACGTTGAACAGCATGGTGCGCGAGGCATTGCTCACGTCGGTCACGTGCTTGCGTCCGCCCGTGAGCTGCCACATCAGCCAGCTGTCGATGGTGCCGAAGGCGAGCTCGCCGCGCTCGGCCTGCTCGCGGGCGCCGGGCACGTTGTCGAGCAGCCAGCGCAGCTTGGTGCCCGAGAAGTAGGCATCGATCACGAGGCCGGTCTTCTCGCGGATGGTGTCGGCCAGGCCCTCTTCGCGCAGCTGCGCGCACAGCGGCTCGGCGCGCCGGTCCTGCCACACGATCGCGTGGTGCACCGGCTTGCCCGTCTTGCGGTTCCACAGCACGGTGGTCTCGCGCTGGTTGGTGATGCCGATGGCATGGATGTCCTCGGGCCGCAGCTTCGCCTTGGCGATGACCTCGCGCGCGGTCGCGAGCTGGCTGTCCCAGATCTCGAGCGGATCGTGCTCGACCCAGCCCGGCTGCGGATAGATCTGTTTGAGTTCCTTCTGCGCGATGGCCACCACGTGGCCGCCGCGGTCGAACACGATGCTGCGCGAGCTGGAGGTGCCCTGGTCGAGGGCGAGCAGGTAGGTGGTCGTCATGCGGGAGTCATTCCTTCGGGGTCTGATGGGGCCGGGCGATCTCGAGCCGCACCTGCGCGTCGCGCAGCAGCGTCGGGAAGGGATCGGGCGGTTCCGCATCGGTGAAGAGGCGGTCGATCTGAGACAGGGTACCGAGCTGGATCATCGCGGGACGGTTGAACTTGCTCGCGTCGGCCGCGAGCCAGACCTCGCGCGCCTGCGCGATGATGGTCTGCGCCACCTTCACTTCGCGCAGGTCGAAGTCGCGCAGCGAGCCGTCGGACTCGATGCTCGACACGCCGATCAGCGCGATGTCGACCTTGAACTGCCGGATGAAATCGATCGTGGCCTCGCCCACGACGGCGCGATCGCGCGCGCGCACCGAGCCGCCCGCCACGATCACCTCGCACTGGCTGTTGCCGCTCAGGATGGTCGCCACGTTCAGGTTGTTGGTGATCACGCGCAGGCCGCTGTGGCGCATCAGTGCCTTCGCGATCGCCTCGGTCGTGGTGCCGATGTTGAGGATCAGCGAGCAGTCGTTCGGCACCAGTTCGGCCACGCGCCGCGCGATGCGCGCCTTGCCGTCGGCATGCAGCGTCTCGCGCTGCTGGTAGCCGATGTTCTCGGTGGTCGAGCTCGGCACGCGCACGCCGCCGTGGAAGCGGGTCAGCAGGCCTTCGTCGGCCAGCCGCTGCACGTCGCGCCGCACGGTCTGCAGGGTCACGCCGAGCATGTCGGCGAGCTGTTCGACCGTGACCGAGCCGCGCGCGCGCACGGTGTCGAGGAGATTGATCTGGCGAGGGTTGGAATTCACTGAGTGGGGGCGAAAACGAATGAAAGTAAGCCGAGAGTACGCAAAAAAACACGGGGTGACCGGTGACCCGGCGTTGGGTGCGTCACTTTATAGAACGAAAAAAAACGAACATCTCTAAGGGAAAACTCGGAGGAAAATCGCGCCATAAGGAACTCAAATGAAAAAAACCGAAAATACAATGGCCGCCTTCGGTGACTCTGGTCACGCATCGAAACAACAAGAGACGGGCGAAAGGACGGGTGGCATTCCAGTGAGCGATCTCTCCCAGAATCCGCCGGCACCGGCCACCGACTGCGATGTGCTGATCGTCGGCGGCGGCATCAATGGCTGCGGCATCGCGCGCGATCTCGCGGGCCGCGGCTGGCGCGTGGTGCTGTGCGAGAAGGACGATCTCGCTTCCCATACCTCGTCTTCTTCCACCAAGCTGATCCACGGCGGGCTGCGCTACCTCGAGTACTACGAGTTCTCGCTGGTGCGCAAGGCGCTGCAGGAGCGCGAGGTGCTGCTCAAGAGCGCGCCGCACATCATGTGGCCGCTGCGCTTCGTGATGCCGCACGACCCCTCGATGCGCCCGGCCTGGATGATCCGCATCGGCCTGTTCCTCTACGACCACCTCGCCAAACGCGAGGTGCTGCCGGCCTCGCGCGGCGTGGACCTGCGCACCCATGCCGCGGGCGCGCCGCTCAAGCCGCAGTTCAAGCGCGGCTTCGTCTATTCGGACGGCTGGGTCGACGACGCGCGGCTGGTGGTGCTCAACGCGCTCGATGCGCGCGCACGCGGCGCCGAGGTGCTCACGCGCACCCGCTGCGTGCATGCGCGGCGCGAGGCCGACGGCTGGACCGCGGTGCTCGAGGGCCCCGACGGCACGCACCGCACGGTGCGCGCCCGCGCGGTCGTGAATGCCGCCGGGCCCTGGGCCGAATCCTTCCTGCGCGGCGTGGCGAAGCCCGCCAACGGCGAGGCACTGGCCACCAAGAGCCTGCGGCTCGTGAAGGGCAGCCACATCGTGGTGCCGCGCGTGTTCGCGCACGACCACGCCTACATCTTCCAGAACCCCGACAAGCGGATCATCTTCGCGATCCCCTACCAGGACGACTTCACGCTGATCGGCACCACCGACATCGAGCTGCATGGCGACGACCCGGGCGCGGCGCGCATCGCCGACGAGGAGGTCGAGTACCTCTGCACCCAGGCCAGCCGTTACTTCGAGCAGCCGATCGCGCCGAGCGACGTGGTGTGGACCTACTCGGGCGTGCGCCCGCTGCTCGACGATGCCTCGGGCGATCCGTCGGCGGTCACGCGCGACTACATGCTCGAGTCGAACACCGCCGCCGCGCCGCTGCTGTCGGTGTGGGGCGGCAAGATCACCACCTTCCGCAAGCTGGCCGAGGACGCCGCCGACGAGGTCGGCCGCATGCTGGGCCAGCCCAACAGCCAGCGCCCGGCCTGGACCGAGGGCGCCTTCCTCGCGGGCGGCGACCTGTCGGCCTGGATCGGCGCGGCGCAGCGGCCCGACGGCGACTTCGAGCGCTTCCTGGCCGCCGTGCAGCAGCGCTACGGCTGGCTCGACGCCAAGCTCGCGCGCCGGCTCGCGCGTGCCTACGGCGCGCGCATCGGCGAGCTGCTCGGCGATGCCGCATCGATGGCCGACCTCGGCGCCGAGGTGGCGCCCGGCCTGCACGAGCGCGAGCTGCGCTTCCTGCAGCGCGACGAATGGGTGGTGAGCGCCGAAGACGTGCTGTGGCGCCGTTCCAAGCTCGGGCTGCGCTACACGCCGCAGCAGCGCCGGCAGGTGGCCGACTGGCTGGACGCGCGGCAGGAGATTCCGGCAATGCAAGGGAGGGAAGGCTGATGCAGCTGTCACTGGAGCGCGTGACCAAGAAAGTCGGCGCGCAAACCTGGCTCTACGAGCAGAGCATCGCGCCGAAGAGCGGCGCGGTGACCGTGCTGCTCGGCGCCACGCAGGCCGGCAAGACCAGCCTGATGCGGCTGATGGCCGGCCTCGACACGCCCACCGAGGGCCGCGTGCTGGTCGACGGCCAGGACGTCACCGGCATGCCGGTGCGCGAACGCAACGTGGCGATGGTCTACCAGCAGTTCATCAACTATCCCTCGCTGAAGGTGGCCGACAACATCGCCTCGCCGCTCAAGCTGCGCGGCGAATCGAACATCGATGCGCGCGTGCGCGCGCTGGCCGACAAGCTGTCCATCGGCATGTTCCTCGACCGCTATCCGCAGGAGCTCTCGGGTGGCCAGCAGCAGCGCGTGGCGCTGGCGCGCGCGCTGGCCAAGAACGCGCCGCTGATGCTGCTCGACGAGCCGCTGGTGAACCTCGACTACAAGCTGCGCGAGGGCCTGCGCGAGGAACTCACGCAACTGTTCGCCGCCGGCGACTCGACCGTGATCTACGCCACCACCGAGCCCGGCGAGGCGCTGCTGCTCGGCGGCTACACCGCGGTGATGGATGCCGGCGAGCTGCTGCAGTACGGCCCGACCGCCGAGGTGTTCCATGCGCCGCAGTCGCTGCGCGTGGCGCGCGCCTTCAGCGATCCGCCGATGAACCTGCTGGCCGGCACCGCCGCCGCGGGTAGCGTGCAGCTGGCGCGCGGGCCGGCGCTGGCGCTCGCGCTGCCCGAGTCGGTGGCGGGCGCGGTCACCATCGGGCTGCGCGCGAGCGCGCTCGACGTGGAAGCGGGAGAGGGCGACATCGCGCTGCCTGGCACCGTGGAGCTGGCCGAGATTTCGGGCTCCGACACCTTCGTGCACGTGGAGACCGCGGTCGGCGAACTGGTGGCGCAGCTCACCGGCGTGCACCGCTTCGAGCTGGGTGCCTCGATCACGCTGTACTTCAGCGCGGCGCGGGCCTATGTGTTCGATGCCGGCGAGAAGCTGGCGCGCGCGCCGGCATGGCGCAAAGGAAACTGAGATGGCCCGCATCGACCTCGACCTGGCCCACGCCTACCGCCCGAACCCGACGCAGGACAGCGACTATGCGCTGCTGCCGCTCAAGATGAGCTTTCGCGACGGCGGCGCCTATGCCTTGCTCGGCCCCTCGGGCTGCGGCAAGACCACCATGCTCAACATCGTCTCGGGCCTGCTCGTGCCGTCGCAGGGCACGGTCAAGTTCGACGGCCGCGACGTGACGCAGGCCACGCCGCAGGAACGCAACATCGCGCAGGTGTTCCAGTTCCCGGTGATCTACGACACGATGACCGTGGCCGAGAACCTCGCGTTCCCGCTGCGCAACCGCAAGATGCCGGCCGACCAGATCAAGAAACGCGTCGGCGAGATCGCCGAGATGCTCGACATGAGCGGCCAGCTCAACCAGCGCGCCGCGGGCCTCGCGGCCGATGCCAAGCAGAAGATCTCGCTGGGCCGCGGCCTGGTGCGCAGCGACGTCTCGGCGGTGCTGTTCGACGAGCCGCTGACCGTGATCGACCCGCACCTCAAGTGGCAGCTGCGGCGCAAGCTCAAGCAGATCCACCGCGAACTCAAGCTCACGCTGATCTACGTCACGCACGACCAGGTGGAGGCGCTGACCTTCGCCGAGGAGGTGGTGGTGATGACGCGCGGCAAGGCGGTGCAGGTGGGCAGCGCCGACGCGCTGTTCGAACGCCCGGCCCACACCTTCGTCGGCCACTTCATCGGCTCGCCGGGCATGAACTTCCTCGCCGCGAAGAGCGCCCACGGCACCATCGAGGTGGCGGGCACGCCGCTGGTGCCCACGCGCGAACTGCCGGCGGGCGAGCTCAAGATCGGCATCCGCCCCGAGTACCTGCGGCTGGCCCCGGCCGGTGCCGGCGGTGCCGTGCCCGCGACGGTGGCGCAGGTGCAGGACGTCGGCACCTACACGATGGTGAGCGCCCGTACCGAGGGCGGCGACGGCAGCCCGCTCAAGGTGCGCCTGCATCCCGACGAGCAGCCGCCCGCGGTGGGCGACACGGTGTGGCTGCGCGTGCTGGACGCGCACACCTGCTACTACAAGGACGAGGAGCTGGTCGCATGAACGCCACCAACAAGCCCATCAACCAGAAGGCCTGGTGGCTCGTGCTGCCGGTGCTGATCTGCGTCGCCTTCTCGGCCATCGTGCCGCTGATGACGGTGGTGAACTACTCGGTGCAGGACATCATCTCGCCCGAGCGCCGCGTCTTCGTCGGCACCGAATGGTTCGCCGCCGTGATGCGCGACGACGAGCTGCACCAGGCGCTGTGGCGCCAGCTCGGCTTCTCGCTCGCGGTGCTGCTGGTCGAGATCCCGCTGGGCATCGCGCTCGCGCTGTCGATGCCGGCCAAGGGCTGGAAGTCCTCGGCCGTGCTGGTGGTGGTGGCGCTCTCGCTGCTGATTCCGTGGAACGTGGTCGGCACCATCTGGCAGATCTACGGCCGCGCCGACATCGGCCTGCTGGGCCACGCGCTGCAGAAGCTCGGCGTGGACTACAACTACACCGGCAGCGCCACCGACGCCTGGCTCACGGTGCTGGTGATGGACGTGTGGCACTGGACGCCGCTGGTTGCGCTGCTGTGCTATGCCGGCCTGCGCTCGATCCCCGACGCCTACTACCAGGCCGCGCGCATCGACGGCGCCAGCAAGTTCGCGGTGTTCCGCTACATCCAGCTGCCCAAGATGCGCGGCGTGCTGATGATCGCGGTGCTGCTGCGCTTCATGGACAGCTTCATGATCTACACCGAGCCCTTCGTGCTGACGGGCGGCGGGCCGGGCAATGCCACCACCTTCCTGAGCCAGTACCTGACGCAGAAGGCCGTGGGCCAGTTCGACCTGGGGCCGGCGGCGGCGTTCTCGCTGATCTATTTCCTCATCATCCTGCTGCTGTGCTTCGTGCTCTACAACTGGATGCAGCGGGTGGGTACGCAGGAAGCGGAGGTCGAGCGATGAGCGAGAAGAGATTCCACAAGCGCAGCATCTTCCTGGTGCTGTACATCCTGTTCGCGCTGTTGCCCATCTACTGGATGATCAACATGAGCTTCAAGACGAACGAGGAGATCCTCTCGAGCTTCTCTTTCTTCCCGCAGCAGCTCACCTGGGCCAACTACGCGCGCATCTTCACCGACGAGTCCTGGTACTCGGGCTACATCAACAGCCTGATCTACGTAGCGATCAACACCGTGATCTCGCTGACCGTGGCGCTGCCGGCGGCCTATGCCTTCTCGCGCTATTCGTTCCTCGGCGACAAGCACGTGTTCTTCTGGCTGCTCACGAACCGCATGACGCCGCCCGCGGTGTTCCTGCTGCCGTTCTTCCAGCTCTACAGCACGGTCGGCCTGATGGACACGCACCTGGGCGTGGCGCTCGCGCACCTGCTGTTCAACGTGCCGCTCGCGGTCTGGATCCTCGAAGGCTTCATGAGCGGCATACCGCGCGAGATCGACGAGACGGCCTACATCGACGGCTACTCGTTCCCGCGTTTCTTCCTCACCATCTTCCTGCCGCTGATCAAGGCCGGCGTGGGCGTGGCGGCCTTCTTCTGCTTCATGTTCAGCTGGGTCGAGCTGCTGCTGGCGCGCACGCTCACGAGCGTGAACGCCAAGCCGATCGTGGCGACGATGACGCGCACCGTGAGCGCCTCGGGCATGGACTGGGCGACCCTGGCGGCGGCCGGCGTGCTGACCATCGTGCCGGGCGCGATCGTGATCTGGTTCGTGCGCCACTACATCGCAAAAGGCTTTGCGATGGGCCGCGTCTGAGGAGACAACAGAGATGTTCGACTGGATGGTCTGGACCACCCCGGTGGCCGTTTTCTTCATCTGCATCGTGCTCATGCTGGCCGGCATGACGGTGTGGGAGCTCAAGTCGCCGACCACGCTGCGCCGCGGCTGGCTGCCGATCGCCACCACGCGCGGCGACCGGCTGTTCATCGGCCTGCTGTCGGCGGCCTACGTCAACCTGGCCTTCGTCGGCCTGGCCGACAAGTTCCAGGCCTGGTTCAGCCTCGAGGCCGAGCCCTCGGTCTGGATCAGCTTCGTGCTGTCGATGGCGCTGCTCGCGCTGATCCTGCGCAAGGGCTGAACGCGGCACGCCTTCTTCTTTCCACAACGAATCCGGCTCTCCGCCTCCCCGGAGCCGCGATCGACAAAGCCGGGGAAGCAATCAACCGAGGAGACACGTTCATGAAGATGCGCTACACAGCGTTGGCGTTGGCGGCTGCGATGTTCGCCGCGCACGGTGCGTCGGCCGGGGAGGCCGAAGCCAAGAAATGGATCGACAGCGAGTTCCAGCCTTCGACCTTGTCCAAGGACAAGCAGATGGAGGAAATGAAGTGGTTCATCGAGGCCGCGAAGAAGCTGCAGGCCAAGGGCGTGAAGGAGGTGTCGGTCGTTTCCGAAACGCTGACCACCCATGAATACGAATCGAAGACGCTGGCCAAGGCCTTCGAGGAGATCACCGGCATCAAGGTCAAGCACGACCTGATCCAGGAAGGCGACGTGGTCGAGAAGCTGCAGACCTCGATGCAGTCGGGCAAGTCGATCTACGACGGCTGGGTCTCCGACTCCGACCTGATCGGCACCCACTACCGCTACGGCAAGATCATGTCGCTGACCGAGTACATGGGCGGCGCCGGCAAGGAGTTCACCAACCCCGGCCTCGACCTCAAGGACTTCATCGGCACCAGCTTCACGACCGCGCCCGATGGCCAGCTCTACCAGCTGCCCGATCAGCAGTTCGCCAACCTCTACTGGTTCCGCGCCGACCTGTTCGCGCGAAAGGACCTGCAGGACAAGTTCAAGGCCAAGTACGGCTACGACCTGGGCGTGCCGCTGAACTGGAGCGCTTACGAGGACATCGCCGAGTTCTTCAGCACCGACGTGAAGACCATCGACGGCAAGCCGATCTACGGCCACATGGACTACGGCAAGAAGGACCCGTCGCTGGGCTGGCGCTTCACCGATGCCTGGCTGTCGATGGCCGGCGCGGCCGACAAGGGCATCCCGAACGGCATGCCGATCGACGAATGGGGCATCCGCGTGGCGGCCGACAAGTGCACGCCGACCGGTGCCTCCGTTTCGCGCGGCGGTGCGACCAATTCGCCGGCCGCCGTCTACGCGCTCACCAAGTACATCGACTGGATGAAGAAGTACGCGCCCAAGGAAGCCATGGGCATGACCTTCGGCGAATCCGGTCCGGTGCCGGCGCAGGGCCAGATCGCGCAGCAGATCTTCTGGTACACGGCCTTCACCGCCGACATGACCAAGAAGGGCCTGCCGGTGGTCAACGAGGACGGCTCGCCCAAGTGGCGCATGGCCCCCGGCCCGAACGGCCCGTACTGGAAGCAGGGCATGCAGAACGGCTACCAGGACGTGGGCTCGTGGACCTTCTTCAAGGGCCACGACGCCAACAAGACGGCCGCGGCCTGGCTCTACGCGCAGTTCATCACCGCCAAGACCACCTCGTTGAAGAAGTCGATCACCGGCCTGACCTTCATCCGCGACAGCGACATCCGCTCGGACTACTTCACCCAGAACGCCAACAAGTACGGCGGCCTGATCGAGTTCTACCGCAGCCCGGCGCGCGTGGCCTGGACCCCGACCGGCACCAACGTGCCCGACTATCCGAAGCTCGCGCAGCTGTGGTGGAAGAACGTGGCCGAGGCCGTGACCGGCGAGAAGACCCCGCAGAAGGCGATGGACAACCTGGCCGACGAGATGGACAACGTGATGGCCCGCCTCGAGCGCGCCGGCATGGCCAAGTGCGCGCCCAAGCTCAATCCCAAGGGCGACCCGGCCAAGTACCTGAGCGACGACCACGCGCCGTGGAAGAAGCTGGCCAACGAGAAGCCCAAGGGCGAGACCATCGACTACAACAAGCTGCTGACGGCCTGGAAGGAAGGCAAGGTTCGCTGATCGGGACGATCGCCCGAACCCTGCCCGCAGGGGCCGCGCCGCGAGGCGCGGCCCCTTTTTTGCATGCGCGCCAGGCATGCGGCCCCGGGACCTACGAGTCCTCGTACGCCGCGCGTCGCCGGTGGGCCGCATCCTTTCGATGCATGACCTATGGCAGATGCGCGATGCCGGGGCATCGCGTACATTCGACGGCCCTTCGAACCGCCCACCCGTGAATTCCAGCTTGTCCAGCCCTTCCGAGGCCGCCGCGCCCCCCATCGCCAAGCGCGTGCTCGTGATCCACTATTCGCAGACCGGCCAGCTCGGCAGCGTCGCCGAGCGGATCGTGGCGCCGCTGCGCGACGACCCGGCGATCGCGGTGCACGTGGAGACGCTGCGGCCGGTGCGGCCCTTTCCGTTCCCCTGGGGCTTCATCCGCTTCTTCGACGCCTTCCCCGAGACCGCGCACATGAAGCCGCCCGCGCTGCAGCCGCTGGCGCTCACGGGCGAGGAGGACTTCGACCTCGTGATCCTGCCCTACCAGGTGTGGTTCCTCGCGCCCTCGCAGCCGATCACGGCCTTCCTCAAGCACCCGGTGGCGGCGCGCCTGCTCGAGGGCAAGCCCGTGGTCACGGTGATCGCCTGCCGCAACATGTGGCACCTCGCGCACGAGAAGCTCAAGGGCCTGCTGGCCGCCATCGACGCGCGGCTGATCGACAACGTGGTGCTGACCGATCCGGGCCCCACGCTCGCGACCTTCTTCACCACCCCGGCCTGGCTGGTCTGGGGCCGCAAGCGCGGCTTCTGGGGCATGCCCGACGCGGGCCTCGAGCCGGGCCAGATCGCGCGCACCGTGCGCTTCGGCCGCGCGCTGCGCGATGCGCTGCACCAGGGGCTCGAGCGCGGCACCGCGCCGCTGCTCGCGGGCCTGGGCGCGGTCAACGCCAACGCGCGGCTGCTGGTCAGCGAGAAGGCCGGCACGCGCAGCTTCTTCCTCTGGGGCAAGCTGCTGATGGCCGCCGGCGGTCCCGGGGCCTGGCAGCGCAAGCCGCTGCTGGTGCTGTACGTGCTGTTCCTGCTCGCGCTGATCGTCACCGTGGTCCCGGTGAGCCTCACGCTGCAGGCGCTGCTGCGCCCTCTGCTGCGAGGGTGGCTGACTAGAATGACCGCCCATTTCGAGTGGCCCTCCGGCTCGGCCACGGACCGTTCCCATCTCTATGACGACTGATGTCTTCCTGACCCGTACCGCCGCCTTCCTGCCTTTTGCTCCGGTCAGCAACGAAGACATCGAAGAAGTCCTGGGCCGCGTCGGCGATCGGGTGTCGCGTGCGCGACGCCTGATCCTGCGCAGCAACGGCATCCAGTCGCGCCACTACGCGATCGACCGCGCGACCGGGCTGCAGGCCATGAGCAATGCCGAGCTCACCGCCGCGGCGATCCGCAACCTGGGTACGCCCGAGGAGCTGGGGCGCATCGACTGCCTCGTCACCGGCACCTCGATGCCCGACCAGCTGATGCCCAACCACGCGGTGATGGTGCACGGCGAGCTCGGCTGGCCGCGGCTCGAGGTGGTGGCCTGCGCGGGCATCTGCCTGGCCGGCGCCACCGCCCTCAAGCACGCCTGGCTCTCGGTGCGCGCGGGCGATGCCGAGCGCGCCGTGGCCACCGGCTCGGAGCTGGCCTCGCCGCTGATGCGCGGCTCGCGCTTCGAGGCCGAGATCGAGCACCGCATCGACCTGCTCGAGACGAATCCCGAGATCGCGTTCGAGAAGGATTTCCTGCGCTGGATGCTGTCCGATGGCGCGGGCGCCGTGCTGCTGGAGCGCGCGCCGCGCGGCCCGCTGTCGCTCAAGGTCGAATGGATCGATCTCTCGTCGGCCGCGCACGAGCTGCCGGTGTGCATGTATGCCGGCGCCGACCGCAATGCCGACGGCAGCCTCACCGGCTGGGCCCGCACCGCGCCGCGCGACTGGCACCGCGACTCCACCTTCGCGATCAAGCAGGACGTGCGGCTGCTCAACGAGAACATCGTGCGCGCCACGCTCGGCGAGCCGCTCGCGGCCATCGTCGAGAAGCGCGGCCTGCGGCCCGATGACGTGGACTGGTTCCTGCCGCATCTGTCGTCGAGCTACTTCGTGGAACCGGTGGCGCGCTGCCTCGAACAGATGGGCTTCGCGATTCCGCGCGAGCGCTGGTTCAGCAACCTGGTCAGCAAGGGCAACACCGGTTCCGCCTCGCCCTACATCATGCTCGACGAGCTGTTCCGCTCGGGCCGCATCCGGCCCGGCCACAAGCTGCTGATGTTCGTGCCCGAGAGCGGCCGCTTCTCGAGCGGTTTCATCTACCTCGAAGCCGTCTGACACGAAGCCGATGGCGAAGGAGAGACGCTGACATGGACCTCGACGCAGTTCCCCAGGAAGGCAATGCCACGCTCGCGGGCCACGCCAAGCTGATGTACGCGCGCGATGCGCAGGGCCGCGTGGTCACGACCACCTCGCGCGGCTGGGAGGCCGAGGAGATCGTCACCACCCACGCGGTCGACGCGCTGGTGACGCAGGCCGCGGCCGCGCGCGAGCGCGTGGCGCAGGGCCTGGCCTCGCCGCTCGAATACTGGATGTACGACCGCCGCATGGACGTGGCGCTGCTGTCGCAGACCAGCGGCTTCTGGCAATGGCGCGTGCGGCGCCACCTGCAGCCGCGGCACTTCGCGGCGCTCTCCGGGGACCAGCTCGCGCGCTATGCGCAGGCGCTGGGCCTGTCCGTCGCCGCGCTCAAGGAACTGCCATGAATGCCATCGCCGCACCGGTTGCCGAAGCCGGCTTCCGCCACAGCCAGGCCGCCCACTGCGAGAGCGGCGTGATCTCGAGCCTGATGCGCCACCACGGCGTGCCCGCGATGACCGAGAGCATGGCGCTGGGCCTGTCCTCGGGCCTCTCGTTCGCCTACCTGCCGTTCATCAAGCTCTCGGGCCTGCCGCTGATCTCCTACCGCATGCCGCCGCGCGCGATGATCAAGGGCCTGCTCGCGCCGATGGCCGCGCGCTTTCGCTTCGAGACCTTCAGAAGCCCCGAGGACGGCCAGCGCCGGCTCGACGCGCTGCTCGCCGACGGCCACCTCGTGGGTCTGCAGACCTCGGTCTACTGGCTGCCGTATTTCCCGCCCAACATGCGCTTCCATTTCAACGCGCACAACCTGCTGGTCTACGGCAAGGAGGGCGACGACTACCTGATCAGCGACCCGGTGTTCGAGCAGCCGGTGCGCTGCGCCAGCGCCGACCTGGCGCGCGCGCGCTTCGCCAAGGGCGTGCTCGCGCCCAAGGGGCTCATGTACTACCCGCAGGCGATCGAGCGCAAGGCGGTCGACGCGGGCGCGGTGCGCAAGGCGATCCTGAAGACGGTGCGCAACATGCTCGCGCCGGTGCCCATCGTCGGCGTGCGCGGCATGCGCACCCTGGCCGGCCGCATCGCGAAGCTCGCGCCCGCCGATCCGCGCACCGTGGCCTTCATCGGCCACCTGGTGCGCATGCAGGAGGAGATCGGCACCGGCGGTGCCGGCTTCCGCTTCATCTACGCGGCCTTCCTGCAGGAGGCGGCCGCGCTGCTCGGCAAGCCGCAGCTGCTGCAGATGTCCGACCGCCTCACGGCCATCGGCGACGATTGGCGCGCCTTCGCGCTCAAGGCGGCGCGCATGGTCAAGGGGCGCGAGGCGGTCGATCCGGCGAAGCTCGCGGCGCTGCTGCGCGAGCAGGCGCAGCGCGAGCAAAGCTTCTTCCGCGACCTCAAGGCCGCCGTGTCCTGATGCTCGAACTGCAGGGGCTGAGCCACCGCTACCCGCACGCCCAGGCGAACGCGCTCGACGCGGTGTCGCTGGCCGTGCCGCGCGGTTGCGTGCTCGGCCTGCTCGGGCCCAACGGCGCGGGCAAGACCACGCTGATCTCGCATCTGTCGGGCGCGCTCGCGGTGCAGTCGGGCCAGATCCGCATCGATGGCGTGCCGCTCGCGCAGGTGCGCGCGCAGGCGCCCACGCGCATCGCGGTGGCGCCGCAGGACCATGCCTTCTACCCGATGCTCACCGTGGCCGAGAACCTGGCCTGCTTCGCCGCCGCGGGCCGGCTCGCGGGCGCGCGCCAGCGCGAGCGCATCGCGGCCTGCCTCGCGTTCGCGCAGCTCGAGGCCTTCGCGGGCACGCGCGCCGAGCGGCTGTCGGGCGGCCTCAAGCGCCGGCTCAACCTCGCGATCGCACTCTTGCCCGAGCCCGAGCTGATGCTGTTCGACGAGCCCACCGTCGGCGTCGATCCGCAGTCGCGCGCCTTCGTGCTCGACGCCATCAAGGGCCTGGCGCGCGCGGGCGCGGCGGTGATCTACGCCTCGCACTACATGGAGGAGATCGAGGCCATCGCCGACCGCGTGGCGATCCTCGACCATGGCCGGGTGCTGCGCGAGGGGTCGCTCGAGGAGCTGCTGTCGAAGAACGCGATGCTGCTCACGCTGGCCGCCGACGGGCTCGACGCGCGGATGCTTTCGCGCTTCGGCACGGTGGAGCAGGGCGGCGTGCACTGGCGCATCCACCTGCATCCGGGCACCGGCCCGGCCCCGGTGCTGGCCGCGCTCGAGGCCGCGGGCATCGAGGTGCGCCATGCCGAGTTCGGCCGCCACGACCTCGAGCAGCTGTTCATGGCGCTCACCCACCGTTCGCTGCGGGACTGACGACCGATGCTCGGGGCCCTGATCAAGAAGGAACTGCTCGCGCTGCGGCGCGACATGCACGGCCTGGCCGCGCTGTTCCTGATGCCGATGATCTTCATCGTGCTGATGTCGCTGACGCTCAAGGACATCTACCGCCCGCCGCTGGCCGCGCTGAACTATGCGGTCGACGTGCGCGACAACGGCACGCCCGCGCAGTGGCTGCTGCAGCTGTGGCGCAAGGCCCACGGCGCGCCCGAGCCGCTGGGCGCCGACTGGCAGGCGCGGCTGCGCCGCGGCGAGCTCAAGTACGTGATCGTGCTGCAGCCGGGGTTGTCGGACGAGCTCGAATCGGTGGCGCTCTCGACGCGCCCCTACGTCCAGCTGCTGACCGAGCCCGGCATCGACAGCAACCTGCACAACGCGCTGCGCGCCGAGCTGGTCGGCGCCTCGGGCGAGCTCAAGGCGCGGCTCGCGCTGCAGGTGCCGGGCACCGCGGGGCCGGCGCAGGGCGCCTCGATCCAGGCGCTGGTGCAGGCCGAGCGCTTCGCGAGCAGCGGGCCGCGGCCGACCTCGGTGCAGCAGAACGTGCCGGCCTGGCTGGTGTTCGGCATGTTCTTCGTGGTGGCCTCGCTCTCGAGCCTGCTGGTGCAGGAGCGCGGCTCGGGCGCGCTGGGCCGGCTGCAGAGCCTGGGCGTCTCGCGCGCCATGCTGCTGGCCTCGAAGGCCTTGCCCTATCTCGCGGTGAATGCGGTGCAGGCCGCGCTGATGCTGGCCGCGGGCATCTGGCTGATGCCGCTGATCGGCGGCGACGCGCTCTCGCTCGCGGGCATCGATTGGGGCGCGCTGCTGGTCGCGCTGGGCGCGGTGAGCCTGGCGGCCGTGAGCCTCTCGCTGGCGCTGGCCTGCGCGGTGCGCAGCCATGCGCAGGCCGCCACCATCGGGCCGATGGTCAACGTGCTGATGGCGGCCGCGGGCGGAATCATGGTGCCCAAGTTCGTGATGCCGGGCTTCATGCAGCGGCTGGTCGAGCTCTCGCCGATGAACTGGGGCCTCGAAGCGCTGCTGACCGTGCTGCTGCGCGGCGGCGGCGTGGCCGACACGCTGCCGCAGGTGGGCCGGCTCGTGGTGTTCGCGGCCGCCATGTTCGTGCTCGCGGTCTTTCTCTTTCGCAGGCGCACGCCATGAACCCCGTCACTCCCGAATTCATCGCCCGGCTCAAGACGCTGGTGCTCGAGGCCGTCGAGAAGGAGCCGCCGCCCGGCGGCCTGTCGGACGACGAGGCCCTGTTCGGCCCCGAGGCGCGGCTGGACCTCGACTCGCTCGATGCGCTGCAGGTGTCGATGGCGATCCAGCAGGCCTTCGGCGTGCGCATGCCCGACAGCAAGGAGACGCGCCGCGCGCTGAGCTCGGTCGCGCACCTGGCCGAGCACCTGCTGCGCGAGCAGAAGGCATGACCGCGCGATGAGGGCGGTGTACCTCGGCGGCGTGGGACTGGCCTGCGCGCTGGGCGACGACCTGGACGCGGCGCTCGCCACCTTGCGCGCGGGCGGCGTGCGTCCCGTGCCGGTGGCCGTGTCGACGCAGGCGCAATGGCCCGTCTACCAGTTGTCGGCGAGCGATGGCGGTTGGGACGAACGCGTGCGCCGGCGCGCGCGCGCGGTGGTGGCGCAGGCCGATCGCGCGGGCGGCGCGGTGTCGCGCGACGCGCCGCTGTTCGTCGCCTCGTCCTCGCTCGACATCGGCCACATGGAGCACGAGAAGGACGACCGCCGGCTCGGTGGCGACCTGCTCGACTTCGCCGAGATCGTGGCCGGCGCGCTCGCCTGGCGCGGCCCGGTCTTCACCGTGTCGACGGCCTGTACCTCGGCGCTCAATGCGATCCTCGCGGCCTCGGACTTGCTGCGCGGCGGCGGGGCCGAGGAGGCGCTGGTGCTCGGCGCCGAGCCCGACAACCGCTTCACCGTGGCGGGCTTCGGCGCGATGCAGCTGCTGTCGCCCGATGGCGCGCGGCCCTTCGGCGCCGGCCGCGACGGGCTGGTGCTCGGCGAGGCCTTCGCAGCGCTGCAGCTGCGCACGCGGCCCGCGCGCTGGCGCATCGCGGGCGGCGCGAACAGGGTCGACGGCAGCAACCCCGCGGGCAACGAGGCGGGCGCGGTGCGCGCCGTGTGCGAGGCCGCGCTCGCGCAGGCCGGGCTGCGGCCGCGCGACATCGGCCTTGTCAAGGTGCAGGCCGCGGGCAGCCCCGGCAACGACGCGGTGGAGGCGCAGGCGCTGCGCGCGCTGTTCGATCCGCTGCCGCCGCTGGTGTCGTTCAAGACCGCGATCGGCCACACGCTCGGCGCCTCGGGCGCGGCCGAGCTGGCCTTGCTGACCGGCTGCATCGCGCACGGCGCCTGGCCGGTGGCGACGCATGCGCCCGACGCGGCGCTGGGCCTGGCGCTGAGTGCCTCGGCGCCGCGCGGGCTGCGGCATCTGCTGTTCAACGTGCTGGGCTTCGGCGGCGGCCATGCGGCGCTGGTGCTCGAGGATGCGGGGGAGGGCGCGCCATGATCGAGGGCTGGCGCGTCGTCGCGCATGTCGGTGCCGATCCCCTACCGGACGACTGGCACGCGCAGCTGGTGCAGCGGCTCGGCTACCGGCCGCGCCGCGTCGGTACCTGGACCGAGCTCGCGATGCATGGCGCGCTGCGCTGCATCGACGCGGTCGGCGAGGCCGCGCTGCCGGCCGGTGCACGCCTGCGCGTCGGCAGCCGGCGCGGGCCCTGGGCCGCGACCTGCACCGGGCTCGAGCAGCTCGATGCGGGGCTCACCATGCCCTTCACCTTCATGCAGAGCCAGCCCGCGCTGGCGCTGGCCGAGGTCGGCCGCTGCCTGGGCTGGCGCGGCGACGGCAGCTTCGTGCTGAACCGCGATGCGGCGCAACTGCTGCGACTGGTGGTGCATGGCGCGGGGGCCGATGGCCTGCTGCTGGGCCAGGTCGAGGAGGCCGGTGGCGCCTTGCCGATGCGCTCGGAATGGTGGCGGCTGCTGCCGGCCTGAGATATCGGCGGCGCGCTCAGCCCGCGATCGACCGGCGCAGGTTCTCGCGCGCGCAGACCTCGAGCAGGGCGTGCATGCGCGGCGTGGCGTAGATCGCGTCGCGGTCGAGGAAGCGTTGCAGGATCGCGCGCCGGCGCGGCAGGCGGATCTCGAGCGGCACGAAGGCGTATTCGCGCCCGACCTGCTCCTCGTACTCATCGAAGCGCGCGCGCTCGGCGCCCAGGATCGAGAGGTCGATGTCGATCAGCAGTTCGGCATCGCGGCCCTCGGGCACGGCATCGTGGCGCGTGGCCATCACGAGTTCGTGCACGCGCTGCGCCGCGTCCTCGCCGGCCTCGAAGCGGCGCAGCGCCTCGAGCGCCCAGGCGGCGCTGCGTGCCTCGTTGTCGTGCCCATGCACGTCGTAGATTGCGTCATGGAACCACAGCGCGAGCGCCACTTCGCCGGGCCGCTGCGCGGCGGCCTGCTCGCGCTCGAACCAGGCCAGGCATTCGCCGAGGTGCTGCAGCGTGTGGTAGTGGCGCTGCGGCTCGGCGTAGCGGCGCTGCAGCTCGTCGCACAGCGCATCGCGCTCGGGCGTGCCGGGTTGCGCGATGCCGAGCGCGCGCCAGGCGGCGTGCCAGTTCGCCCGCAGGGCCGCGCTCGACAGGGGCGTCATCGCGTGGCCCTCACTGCGGCAGCGGCATCGGTTGCGCATCGAGCCTCGGCTGCGAGCGCAGCGGTGCGGGCGCCGGCGCGAGCACCGGCTGCGGCGCCGGCGCATAGCCCATCGCGGCCTTGATCTCGTTGCCGAGGTCGAGCACCGACATCGCGTAGTAGCTGCTCCAGTTGTAGCGCGTGATCACGTAGAAGTTGCGCGTGCCCGCCACGTAGGTCGGCGCGGCGTTGGCGCCGTTCTGCAGTTCGATCAGCGCGAGCAGGCCGCGATGGCGCTGGCCCTCGCCGTCGGGCACCGCGCCCGCGGCCACGAAGCTGTCGGCGCTGAAGCTCGGCAGGATGTCGGGCGCCAGCAGGATGTCCTTGCGCAGCCGCGACTCGTCGAAGCGCACCGGGTAGATCGCGGGCATGCCCGGCTGCCAGCCGAAGGCCTTGAAGTAGCTGGCCACCGAGCCGATCACGTCGGCCGTGTTGTTGACCAGGTCGATGCGTCCGTCGCCGTCGAAGTCCACTGCGTACTTGGCGATGCTGCTCGGCATGAACTGCGGCATGCCCATCGCGCCCGCGTAGCTGCCCAGCGGCACCATCGGGTCGTCGGCGGTGCGGCTCTCGGTGCTCAGGAAGCTCTCGAGCTCGCCGCGGAAGAAGGCCTGGCGCTCGGCCGCGCGCGGATGGCCCTGCGGGAAGTCGAAGGCCAGCGTGGCGAGCGCATCGATGACGCGGAAGTTGCCCATGTTGCGGCCGTAGATGGTCTCCACGCCCACGATGCCCACGACGATCTCGGGCGGCACGCCGTAGGTGGCCTCGGCGCGCGCCAGCAGGTCGGCATTGGCGCGCCAGAAGCGCACGCCCGCGGCGATGCGCGTGGCATCGATGAAGCGGCTGCGGTAGGCCTGCCAGTTCTTCACCGTGCCCACCGGTCCCGGCAGCATCAGCCGCGGCACGTTGGGCAGGAAGCGCGCGCCGCCGATGGTGGCGCGCACCCATTGGCGGTCCAGGCCCCGGCGCGCCGCGACCTCGTCGGCGAAGCGCATCGCGTCGTCGCGCGTGGCGTAGGGCGTGCTGCCGACCACGGCCTTGACCGCGCGGGACTGGGCCGCGGCCTGCGTGGCGAACCCGGCGGCACATGCGGCACAGGCAGCGAAGAGGGCGAGGGCGGCGGCGCGGACCGGCTGATGCCGCGTGGAAAGAGAGGATCGCATCGGCCGATTGTGCCGCCCGGCCGCGCGAGGGCCGGCGGGCGACACATGTGGTTGCGTTCAGCCGGGCTGCAGTAGTGCAGGCCCGGCCTTGCGCGCGGGCCATGGCAGGCGGCAGAACTCGGCGCGCAGCGCGGCCGGCGTCCCGGGGCCGGCCGGTGCATAGCGCTGGGCCTCGAGCTTCAGCAGCCAGTCGCGCAGCGGCGCGCTTTCATCGATGCCGAAGAAGGCTTCGGCCAGCGCCGCCATCTGGCGCGGCGGCGCGGTGTCGGGCACCGCGAGGCCGGCCTTCGCGAGCCGCGCGCGCGCACGGCCGAGCAGGCGCAGCCAGGGATCGTGCTGGCTGCGTTCCCACAGCGTCCAGAGCGCGCCGGCCAGGCTCGCGCCCACCAGCAGGTAGAGCAGCACGTAGGCCAGGTCCTCGAGGCTCGGCGCCTCGAAGCCGATGTTCTTCAGCAGGTCGAGCTGGCGGCTCTGCGTGTAGTTGAGCACCCACTGGTTCCAGCCGTTGTTGACGGCCTCCCAGGTCGCGCGCAGGTTCTGCGCGAAGGTCGGGCTCATCGCGATGACGGCGCCCGCGAACAGCCCCGGCGCCTGCACGAGGCGCATCGACTGGCCGACCCGTCCCGGTGCCACCGCGCCGGTGGGATCGACGCGCACCCAGCCCTTGCCGGCCTCCCAGACCTCGGCCCAGGCGTGGGCATCGCTCTGGCGCAGCACCCAGTAGCCGTCGATGCCGTTGAGCTCGCCGCCCTGGTAGCCGGTGACGATGCGCGCCGGCACGTTCATGCCGCGCATCAGCACCACGAAGGCCGAGGCGATGTGCTCGCAGAAGCCCTCCTTGCGGTCGAACCAGAACTCGTCGGCGGTGTCGTTGCCGTAGACACCGGGCTCGAGCGTGTAGCTGTAGCCGCCGGTGCGCAGCCGCTGCAGCACCGCCTGCACCAGCGCGGGCGTGGCGGCGCCGGCCAGCGCCGGGTCGGCGAGCATCTCGCGCGCGAGCGCCGCGGTGCGCGGGTTCGAGGCTGGCGGCAGCGCGAGGTAGGCGCGCAGCGTGTTCGCGCTGTTCGCGGGGCCGCTCTCGAAGCGCGTGTAGCTCTGGGCGCGGTAGCGCACCAGGTCCGACAGCGGCCGGTTCACGAACCATTGCAGGTCCGAACTGCCCGTGACCTCGTAGCCCGGCAGCTCGGGCGCGCGTGGTGCGGCGTCGAGGGTGAGGAGCCAGGGACGGTTGCTGGGCTCGAGCGTGACCTCGTAGCCCAGCGGCTCGCCGCTGGTGCGCAATTCGGAGCCGGCCGCGCCGCGGCGCCAGGACGGCAGCGCGGTCCATTCGCGGCCGTCGAACTGCGCGAGCACCGGGCCGCGGAAGTAGAGCTGGCTCTGCGGCGGCGCGCGGTTGCCGTCGAACTTGATGCGTGCCGCCACGCGCTCGTCGAGCGCGAGTTCTGCGATGGTGCCCACGCGCATCGTGTTCGACAGCCCGCTGCGTCCGGCCATCGCGTCACTGGGCGTGCCCCACAGCGGCGCGAAGCGCGGGAACAGCAGGAACAGCGCGAACATGATCGGCGCGCCCGCGAGCGCCATCCACCCCGCGGTGCGCGCCGCCTGCGCGAGCGGCGGCCGGCCCACCGGCATGTGGGCGTTGACCAGCGCGGTCAGCAGGCCCAGCAGCGCGAGCAGCATCGTGATGGCGGTGGCGAGCGACTGCGAATAGAAGAAGTTCGTGAGCATCGCGAAGAAGCCCAGGAAGAAGACGACGAAGGCGTCGCGGCGCGCGCGAAGTTCGAGCGTCTTGAGTGCGAGCAGGATCACGATCAGCGTGACGCCGGCGTCGCGGCCCAGCAGGGTGCGGTGGGTGGCGAAGGTGGCGGCGACCGTCACCACGAGCAGGGCGATGCGCCACCAGCGGGAGGGGAGGGGTTTGGATTGGACGGCGAGGGTGCTGCGCCAGATCAGGACTGCTGTGGTGAGGGTGGTGCACCACCAGGGGAGGTGGTCTACCTGGGGGAGGATGATGAGGGCGATGACTGCCAGGAGGAAGAGGGTGTCTCTTGTGTCTCTTGGCAATGTCGCCATCGTTAGCTTCTTCATGAGGTTGGTTTCTTATGAAGGCTGTTGGCCGGGTCTCGCCCCGGCGGGCGAGTCACTTTCTTTTGCTTCGCCAAAAGAAAGTAACCAAAGAAAAGGCGACCCACTGTCTGCGACCCGCAGCGAAGCTGCGGGCAACCTGCGGTGCTCGCGTTTCGCGGGGTCTCGCAGAACTCGCTTCGCTCAAACAGCTGCGAGCCCTTATCCGCGAAACGCTGCGCTCCTCGGCGCAGCCAGAGGGGTGGTTCGGGCCGTCGCTGCGCTCGGCCACCAAGACCCAACCGGCCTTCGCGTTGCTCGGCCTTGGTGAAAGATCCAGGGCCTACGCATCCCAGCACCCCACACAAGGACGCGCCACGGCGCGTTGACCCTAATCCCCTCTGGCTGTGCCGAGGAGCGCAGGAGAAAGCGGGATAAGGGCCGCAGCTGTCTGAGCGCAACGAAGTGGAGCGAGTTCTGCGGACCCCCGCTTTCTCCGAGCACCGCAGGTTGCCCGTAGCGAAGCGGAGGGACACAGACAG
>NZ_FOWG01000020.1:0-120050 GCF_900115375.1 Variovorax sp. PDC80
GTAGGGGTCCTGGAAGATCATCTGGATGCGGCGGCGCAGCTTGCGGCCCTCGGCGGTCTTGAAGGCCGCGTGCGCGTCCTGGCCGTCGAACTGCAACCCGCCGCGCGTGGGCGCGTACAGCCCCACGAGCAATCGTGCGACCGTGCTCTTGCCGCAGCCCGATTCGCCGACCAGCGCGAGCGTCTTGCCGCGCTCGATCGAGAAGCTCACGCCGTCGACCGCGTGCAGCAGCACGCGCGGCTTGCGCTCGAGCACGCGGTTGAGCCAGGGCGGCGAGACGTCGAAGGTGCGCGCGAGGTCGTGGGCTTGGACGAGGGCTGTCATGGGAGGGCGAGGGAAGGGTGGGGAAAGAGAGGGCTTGCCGCGGTGCGCGCATGCAGCCAGCAGGCGGCATGCGTCGCGCCCGCGGCGATCAGCTCGGGCCGTTCCTGCGTGCAGCGCGCGAAGGCCTGGCCGCAGCGCGGATGGAAGGCGCAGCCGGGAGGAATGCGGTTCAGGCGCGGCATCGCGCCATCGATCTGCGCGAGCCGTTCGGGTGACGAGTCCATGTCGGGAATCGAGGCCATCAGTCCGGCTGCGTAAGGATGGGCGGCGTGCCGCACCACGTCGTGCACCGGCCCGATCTCGGCCACGCGGCCGGCATAGAGCACGGCCACGCGGTCGCAGGCCTCGGCGATCACGCCCATGTCGTGGGTGATCAGCATCACGGCGGCCCCGCGCTCGCGGCAGATGCGCTGCAGCAGCGCGACGATCTGCGCCTGCACCGACACGTCGAGCGCGGTGGTCGGCTCGTCGGCCACGATCAGCACGGGCTCGGCCGCCAGCGCGAGCGCGATCACGACCCGCTGGCGCATGCCGCCCGAGAACTGGTGCGGAAAGTGATCGATGCGCTGCGCCGCGGCCGGGATGCCGGTCTCGTCGAGCAGCGCGATCGCGCGGGCACGGGCCTTTCGGGCATCGAGCCGCAGATGGGTGCGGATGGCCTCGGTCAGTTGCTGGCCGACGGTGAACAGCGGATTGAGCGAGGTCAGCGGATCCTGGAAGATCGAGCCGATGCGCCGGCCGCGAATGTGGCGCATGGCCTCGTGATCGAGCTGGTCGATGCGCTCGCCCTGCAGCCGGATGCGGCCGCCCGCGATGCGTCCGGGCGGCTCGAGCAGGCCGATGATCGAGGCGCCCGTGAGCGACTTGCCGGCGCCCGATTCGCCGACCACGCCGAGGATCTCGCCCGGTGCGATGGAGAAGCTGACCGCGTCGAGCGCGCGCAGGGTGCCGTGGCGCCCGGGAAATTCGACCACCAGGTCTTCGACGTCGAGGATGTTCATGGAATCCGTTCCTGGCGTGCTCATCGCAGCCTCGGGTTGAGCGCATCGCGCAGCCAGTCGCCCAGCAGGTTCACGCTGAGCGCGACCGCGATCAGCATCAGGCCGGGGAAGAGCGCGATCCACCATTCGCCCGAGAACAGGTAGTTGTTGCCCACGCGGATCAGGGTGCCGAGCGAGGGCGAGGTGGGCGGCGCGCCGACGCCGAGGAAGGATAGGGTCGCCTCGGTCACGATGGCGGTCGAGACCTGGATGGTCGCGAGCACCAGCACCGGCCCGAGCACGTTGGGCAGCACATGGCGCCGCATGATGCGAAAGGGCGCGACGCCCGTGACCTGCGCGGCCTGCACGTATTCCTTGTGGCGCTCGGACAGGGTGGCGCCGCGCACGGTGCGCGCGTATTGCACCCAGCCGCTCAGCGAGATCGCGAGCACCAGCACGGCGAAGGCCACCGAGGCGTGCGCGTTCGGCAGCAGCGAGCGCGCCACCCCGGCGATCAGCAGTGCGGTGAGGATCGGCGGGAACGACAGCATGACGTCGCACACGCGCATGAGCAGCGCGTCGACCCAGCCGCCCGCGAAGCCGGCCAGCAATCCGAGCGCGACGCCGACCACGGCGGAGGCCGCGACCGAGGCCAGGCCCACGACCAGCGAGATGCGCAGGCCATGGATCACGGCCGAGAGCATGTCGCGTCCCTGGTCGTCGGTGCCCAGCGGGTAATTGGCACTGCCTTCCGGTGCCCATGCCGGCGGCAGCCGCGCATCGAGCAGCTCGAGCCGGGTCAGGTCGAACGGGTCGTGCGGCGACACCCAGCCCGCGAAGACGGCCGCCAGCAGGCAGGCGAGTGCGACCACCGCCGCCGCCATGGCGATCGGCGAGCTGCGAAAGCTGTGGCCGACATCGCTGTCGAGCCATCGGGTCCAGAGCTGTTTCATGGCGCGAGCAGGTCCTCGGCGAGTGCCGCGAACACGCCGCTGCCGACCGGAATGGTGGCGTCGTTGAAGTCGTAGCGCGGGTGATGCAGGAAGCGGCCGTCGGTCATGCCCTGGCCGAGCCGGAAGTAGGCGCCCGGCCGCTGCTGCAGCATGAAGGCGAAATCCTCCGATCCCATGCTGGGCTCCATGTCGCGGACCACGTGGGCCTCGCCGACCACCCGGCAGGCGACGCGCGCGAGCGCTTCGGCCGCCTCGGGGTGGTTGATGGTCGGTGGGTAGAGCTCCTCGTAGTGCACCTCGGCCTGGGCGCCGAAGGCCAGTGCCACGCGCTGCGCGGTCTCGATCAGGCGTTCGCGCAGCACGGCCTGCACCTCGGGCTTGAACCACTTGACCATGCCGTGCAGCTGCGCGTGGTCCGGAATGACCGACAGGGCTTCGGGCGCGCCGGACTGGAAGGACTGGAAGCTGATGACCGCCGCATCGACCGGATTGACGTTGCGGCTCACGATGGTGTGCACCGCCGAGACGATCCCGGAGGCCACGAGGATCGGATCGATGGCCTGCTGCGGATGGGCGCCGTGCCCGCCGCGACCCTGCACGCGGATCGAGAAGCGGTCGATCGCCGCCATCATCGGCCCGGGGTTCAGCGCGATGGTGCCCGCGGGCAGCGAGGGCCAGTTGTGCAGCGCGAACACCTGCTGCGCGGGGAAGCGCTCGAACAGGCCGTCGCGGATCATCTCGCGCGCGCCGGCATGTCCTTCCTCGCCCGGCTGGAAGAAGAAGTAGACGGTGCCGTCGAAGTCGCGGGTCTGCGCCAGGTACTTCGCGGCGCCCAGCAGGATCGCGCAGTGCCCGTCGTGCCCGCAGCCGTGCATGCGGCCCGGGATGCACGAGCGGTAGGCCGGATCGCCGAGTTCCTGGATCGGCAGCGCGTCCATGTCGGCCCGCAGGCCGATGCTGCGGCCGCTGGCCGTGGAGCGCCCGTACAGCACGCCGACCACGCCGGTGCGGCCCACATGGCGGTGCACCTCGATGCCGAGCGCCTGCAGGAAGGCGGCGATGCGCGCGGCGGTGCGTTCCTCCTCGAAGCCGAGTTCGGGATGCGCGTGGAGGTCCTGCCGCAGCCGCGTCAGGTCGTCGTGGAACGCGCGCACCGCTTCGACGGTGCGCGCCAGGGGAGGCGTGGGATTCATGCGGGCCGCTTTCAGGCTGTCTCTAGACGGGGATCGATCGCGACATAGAGGATGTCCACGACCAGGTTGATGCACACGTACATGGCCGCGACGAAGCACAGGTACGCGGCGATGACGGGCGTGTCGGCGAAGCCGATCGCATCGACGAACAGGGCGCCGAGGCCGGGCCACTGGAAGACGGTTTCGGTGACCACGGCGAAGGCGATGACCGCGCCCAGCTGCAGCCCCACGATCGTCACGACCGGCACCAGCGCGTTGCGCAGCGCATGGCGGTAGAGGATCGCGCGCTCGCGGATGCCGCGCGCGCGGGCGAAGCGGATGTAGTCGGCGCGCAGCACCTCCATCATCTCGGCGCGCGCGAGCCGCACGATCAGGGCGAGCTGGAACAGCGCGAGCGTGACGGCCGGCATCGCGAGGTGCAGCCAGCCGTCGCGCGTGAGCAGCCCGCTCTTCCACCAGCCGATGGCCACCACCTCGCCGCGGCCGTAGGAGGGCAGCAGGCCGAGCGTGACGGAGAAGACCAGGATCAGCAGGATGCCGATCAGGAAGGTGGGCAGCGAAGCGCCGATCAGCGACAGCGCCATGGTCCCGCGCGCGAACCAGCTCCGCGGGCGCACCGCGCACGCGACGCCCAGGAACAGGCCGGCCACCACCGAGACCACGGCGGCGACCAGGCTGAGCTCGAGCGTGGCCGGCAGGCGCTCGGCCAGCAGTTCGCGCACCGGCCGGCCCTGGCGCAGCGACACGCCGAGGTCGCCTTGCGCGAGCCGCGCCGAGAAGCGCGCGAACTGCATCACGAAGGGGTCGTCCAGCCGCAGCTCCTGGCGCACACGCGCGCGGTCGGCATCGCTGGCATCGGGCCCCAGCATCTGCGTGACCGGGTCGCCCACGTGCTTGAACAGGCCGAAGGCGATGAACGCGACGGTGGCCAGCACCCCGACGGCCGCCAGCAGTCGGCGGATGAAGAACGCGAGCATCGGGCCTACCGGACGTTGATGAAGCGCAGGTTGACGCGGTTGTCGCTCTGCAGTGCCGCGTCGACGTTCTTGCGCATGCCCCAGGCCAGGCCCTGCTGATAGAGCGGGATGTGGCCCACGTCGTTGCGGTGCAGGGTCATCGCCTGCGTGACCAGCCGCGTGCGCGCCTGCGGGTCCATTTCGGTCAGCACCTGGCCGATCAGCCGGTCGACCTCGGGATTGCTGTAGCGCCCGACGTTCCACTGGCCGGCCTTGCCGTCGCGCGTTGCCATCATCACGTTGAGGGTGTTGTAGGCGTCGAGGTTGACAGGCGTGTAGCCGAAGAAATTGAAGCTCGAGTCGCCCGCGCCCACCTTGGTGAAGAAGCGCGCGCCCGGCAGTGCGTTGACCGCCACCTTCACGCCGATGCGCGAGAGCATGCCGGCGATCGCGGTGCAGACCTGCTCGTCGTTGACGTAGCGGTCGTTGGTGCAGTCGAGCGTGACCTCGAAGCCGCTCGGATAGCCGGCCTCGGCGAGCAGCTTCTTCGCGGCCGCGAGGTCGTAGGGGAAGGGCCGCGCCACCATGGCGGCGTCGACCGAGTTCACGCCGCGCGGCACGAGGATGCCGGTGGGCACGGCCGAGTCGCGCAGGATGCGCTTGCGGATCGCCTCGATGTCGATCGCCTGGTAGATCGCCAGCCGCACGCGGCGATCGGCGAAGGGATTCCTGCCCTTGACGCTCGCGTAGCGCAGCTCGGGGCTGGCCTGGTCCATCGAGAGGAACAGGTTGCGGATCTCGGGCCCCTGCAGCACCTTGTAGCCGGTCGAGGCCTCGACGCGCGGGATGTCCTGCAGCGGGATCGGGTAGGCGAAGTCGAGCTCGCCCGACAGCAGCGCCGCCACGCGGGTGGCGGCCGAGGAGATCTTCACCATCGTCGCCTCGGTGATGTTGCTGACGGGCTTGTCCCACCAGCCCGTGTGCGCCACCAGCACCGTGCGCACGTCGGGTTCGCGCACCGAGAGCTTGAAGGGGCCGGTGCCGTTGGCGTTGCGGGTCGCGAAGTTCTCGCTCTTCTGCCGCATGTCGGCCGGGCGCAGCGCGCCGTTCTTCTCGGCCCAGGCCTTGGACATCACCTTGAGCTCGGGCAGCGATTGCAGCAGCGCCGCGTTGGGGAATTCGGTGACGACGTCGACGGTCGTGGCGTCCACCGCCTTCACGTCGGCGATCGAGGCGGCGAATACCTTCATGTCCGATTCGGGCGTCATCGCGCGCTGGAGCGAGAACACCACGTCCTCCGCCGTCAGCAGGCTGCCGTCGTGGAAGCGCACGCCCTCGCGCAGCCGGAAGCGCCAGACGGTCGGTGCCGGCTGGGTCCACGACTGCGCGAGCGCGGGCTCGATGCGCTGCTCGCGGTCGCGCCGCACCAGCCCCTCGTAGATGTGGCCGAGCACGGTCATGGTCGGCCCGTGGTTGAAGGCATCCGGGTCCATGGTCGCGGCGTCGTCCTGGGACGCCCACTTGAACGCAACGGCGTGCGCGGAACAGCAAAGCACGAGGGCGAGAAGGCCGGCGAAGCGGCGGAGGGCCCGAGGCGGCATGATTGACTCCAGTAAACGGTACGCACCGTATCTAAAACTTTAGAACGGTACGTACCGTATGTCAACAGCCATCGGAATGTCAGAATCGCGCCATGACCATGCAGGACACCCCCGACCAGAGTTCCGAGCCCGTGGAACAGGGACCGCGCGCCCGGCGCCGCCGGCAGCAGACGCACGACGCCATCCTCGAAGCCGCGCGCGAGGTGCTGCGCGTGCATGGCTATGCGCGCTTCGCGATGGAACAGGTCGCGGCGCTGGCCGGCGTCTCGAAGACCTCGATCTACCGCCGCTGGCCGAGCAAGGGGGCGTTGCTGATCGAGCTCTACATGGAGGGCCTGCCCGACACGGCCATCGTGGAGGACGCGGCCTCGCTCAAGAGCGAGCTGCGCCGCTACCTCGTGTCGACGGTCGAGCGCGTGCAGGACCGCGAATGGCGCACCATCCTCAGCTCGCTCGTGGCCGAGGCGCAGTACGACCAGGCCACCGCCACCTTGCTGCGCGACAAGGTGGTGCTGCCGCGCCGCGAGTCGGGCCTGCGCCTGCTGCGCAAGGCGCAGGAGCGCGGCGAGATCGCGGCCGATGTCGACCACGACATCGTGCTCGACCTGCTGTTCGGGCCGGTCTGGTATCGCCTGCTCTTCGAGCATGCCGAGCTCGATGCCGATTTCGCGAAGCGGCTGCTGGCGCAGGTCGAGAAGATGCTGTTCGTGCCGAAGGCGGCGGGCAAGGCTGCGCGAGGGGCTTAGCAGGCTCCGCGTTCTTCATCGCCTCGTGAGGCGAAGTCGCCGCTCACGCGCAGGGCGGCACATCCCCGCGCCGATTCCATCGGCTTGCGCGCCGCGCGCCACATGATTGTTTTTGCCATGCGGATGCGGCCTTTCGCAATCGCTAGACGCGAAACCGCCCCGTAGCATCCGCGGATTTTTCGCAACTGCCTTGCAAGTGGAAGGCGCCGGTTGCGACGAGGTCCAAGGTCGCATCAACAACTTCAACGGAGACAAAGATCCATGCGGGGATTCAAGAAACGACGCGTCGTGCCATTGCTGGCTGTCCTGCTTCTTCTTCAAGCGTGCGGCGGCGGTGGAGGGGGTGGTGGCGCCATCCAGATCGATCCGTCGGCGCTCGCCACGACGCAGCCGCCACCACCGCCTTCGGCAGGCACGGCATGCGCGGCACTGCGGGGTGCCATGGTGGACAGTGCCGTGATCGGACTGCCGACCCAGGGCGCAACGGTCACCGAAGCGGCCCTCGTGCCGAGCTCCGGGCAGACGGGCGAGCATTGCATGCTCAAGGGCCGCATCGCTTCCGTCTCCGAAGGGGCGCAGGACATCGTGTTCGCCCTCGTGCTCCCCACGAACTGGAACGGCAACGCGATGCACTTCGGTGGCGGCGGATTCGACGGCGTGGTCCCGGATCTCGTGACCACGCCGCTGACATCGGGCGCGAGTCCGCTGCAGCGCGGATACGCCATCTTCGCCGACGACTCGGGGCATCAGGCACCGCCGACCGATCCCTTCTATACCGCCTTCGCATCGAACAGCGAGATGCTCCGGAACTACGCCGGCGACGCCTTGAAGAAGACGCGCGACGTGGCGATGAAGCTGATCGGCCTGCGCTACGGGAAGGCACCGGCCAGGACCTATTTCATGGGCGGCTCGAAGGGCGGTCACGAAGGCATGCAGGTGATGCAGAAATGGCCTTCCGACTACGACGGCGTGGTCACGTACTTTCCGGCCTATGCCTACATGCCGCAGATGATGACCATCCAGGTCGGCACGCGTGCGTTGTGGGGCAATGGCGGCGTCGGCTTCCTCAGTCCGAAGAAACTGCAGACTCTGCGCACGGCCGAACTCACGGCCTGCGATGCGCTCGATGGCGCCGTCGACGGCATCGTCGGCAACGTCGCCGCATGCACGTTCAAGCCGCAGAGCCTGCGCTGCAAGGGCGGGGCGGATACGGGAGACGACTGCCTGTCCGATGCCCAGATCAAGACCGTCGACACGCTGCAATCGCGCACCAAGTTCTCCTATGCGTTCAAGAACGGCGCGACCAGCAATCCCGGCTTCCTGCCGTCCACGGATTACGCTTCGGTGCTCGGTGCGGCCGCGACCTTTCCGGTTCCGCCGAATCCGCTGGTGCTGGGCAGCCTGGGGGCGTTGCCCGACGCCTTCATCCGCAACGCGGTGTTGATGGACCCTCTGGGTCTGTCGATCGGCCTCGATGGCGCGTCACCGGGAAGCTACCTGCCACGCATTCAGGAACTGTCCGGGGTCATGGACGCCACGAGCACCAACATCGAGCCCTTCGTCGCGCGCGGCGGCAAGTGGCTGCTGGTGCACGGCACCTCCGATCCGCTGATCCCCTTCCAGGGCTCGGTCGACTACTACAACGCGCTGCTGCTGAAGCTGGGCCGGCCGCAGGTCGACGCGTTCCTGCGCTTCTACCAGGTGCCGGGATACGGCCATGGCACCGGGCACTTCAATGCGACCGGCGGCGTGCCGGTGCTGGACGCACTGGAGGCCTGGGTGGAGCAGGGCAAGGCGCCGGGGGAACTGGTGGCAACCGACGCGAACCCCGCGACGGCTGGTCGCAGCCGGCCTCTTTGCATCTATCCGAGCTGGCCGAAGTACAACGGGTCCGGCGATCTGAACGCGGCGAGCAGCTATCGCTGCGCGACGAGCTGACGCAGTCGGCCCGCATCGGCACCATGATGCCGGGCAAGCAGGCCGACCTGGTGCTGGTCGATGCGAGACGCTCAACATGTGGCCGCTGCACGATCCCGTCGATGCCGCGCTCGTGCAGGCCCGCCTGGCCCATATCGGTTCGGTGATGGCCGCGGGCAGCTGGCCGCTGGTATGTGAAAACCTGGATTGCAGGCAGTTTTTAAATGGAAATCCAGACCGATAAGCAAAAAAGCGGATCGGTGATGGTTGGAAATGAGGCGCCGCTTTCGCGCATTCCGCCGCACACGCTCTCCGCTGAGAAGGTCGGCTGTGGTCGTGCCAGAAAGTTAGGACCCCGCGCCCTTCATCGCCGCATCGAAGCGAAGCTGCCGCTCCAGCGCCCCGAGATAGGTCTCGTGCGCCGCCGCATCGAAGCGCACATGCTCGGTGAACTCGAAAGCGAAGTCCGCCAGCCCGCCGACGCCAAGGCTTTCCAGCGCGAGCAGCGCAGCCCCGCGCAGCGAGGCCTCGTCGATCGCCGACACCTGCACGTCCTGCCCGATGCAGTCGGCGACGATCTGGCGCCAGGTGGCCGAGCGCGAGAGTGCACCGCCCGTGACGACGATGCGTCGCGCGGGCCGCATGCGCGCTTCGAGCTGCTGCTTCAGGCCGGCGAAGCGCAGGCCGACGCTCTCGAGCATGGCGCGATGGATCTGGGCGCCGCTCGTGGCGGCTGTGATGCCCGCGATGCAGGCGGTGCGGCCGTCGATCCAGTCGGGGCTGCGCGCGCCCAGCACATAGGGAAGCACCGCGAGGCCGTGCGAATCGGGGGCCATCGCGGCCACCTGGGCATCGAGGTCCGGCACGGCGCCTTCGAACAGGCCGCGCGTCCACGCAGCCGAGGCGCCGCCCTCTGACATGGCCATGCCGCCCGCGAGCCGGCGCGCATCGACGCGATAGCACCAGAGGCCCGGATCGTCGAGGCGCGCCTCGTGCGCGTCCCACACCACGCGCATCGAGCCGCTGGTGCCGAGCATCAGCACCAGGGTGTCGCGGTCGATGCCGCCGACACCGATGTTCGAACAGGCGCCGTCGCCGGTGACGGGGAACCAGGGCACGCCCTGCAGCCGCGGCCAGCGTTGCGCGAACTCGGAAACGAGCTGCGTGCGCGGCTGGTCGGTCACCGGCGGCAGCATCGACGCGGGCACGCCCGCGACCGCGAGGGCCTCGGGATGCCAGCCGAGCGTCCACAGGTCGAACAGGCCGGTGCCCGAGGCCATCGAGACCGAGGTGGCGAGATCGCCGAAGAAGCGCGCCAGCAGGTGGTCGGCCGCCGACACCCAATGCGCGGTGGCGGCCCAGGCCACGGGGCGCGACTGCCGCAGCCACGGCAGCTTGGCGGTCCAGTAGCTCGAATGCACGGGGCAGCCGGTGTCGGGGCGCAGCGCGGCGGCGCGATGGCCGGGCTCGCGCTGGCCGGCCGCGATGGCGCCCGCGCGGCGGTCGGCCCAGCTCAGCACCGCCGTGGTCGGCGCGCCGTGCGCATCGAGGCCGAGCAGGCTGTGCCAGAAGCAGCTGATTCCCACGCCGAGGATGCGCGTGTCGGGCGAGGCCTTCAGCACCTGGTCGATGGTTTCGATCACGCCGCGCGCCAGCGCCTCGGGATCGATCTCGGCCATGCCAGCGGCATCGGTGCGCAGCAGGTTGGCACGCTGCGAGGCCGGCCCATGGGGCATGCCCGCGAGGTCGAACAGCGCGGCGCGCGTGGAGGAGGTGCCGATGTCGATCGACAGGACGGTGGCGGTGCTCTTCATCGGGGGACGCAGTTCAGCCCTTCACGGCACCCATGGTCAGCCCCTTCACCACATAGCGCTGGAAGATCATCGTGAGGACCAGCGCCGGCGCCATGATCGCGACCGAGGCCGCCATCACGCCGCCCCAGTCGATCTCGGCGTACGAGAGGAAATTGAACACGGCGATCGGCAGGGTCTTGGTCTTCTCCATGCTGAGCACCTGCGAGAACATGAAGTTGTTCCACGAGAAGATGAAGGCCAGCGTGGTGGCGGTGATCACGCCCGGCCCCGACAGCGGCAGGATGATCTTGAAGAAGGCGTACTGGCGCGAAGCGCCGTCCACCATCGCCGATTCCTCCAGGTCGCGCGGCAGCGCCTCGAAGTAGCTCGCCATGATCCACACCACGATCGGCAGCGCGATCAGCATGTGGCTCAGCACCAGCGCGGTGTAGCTGTCCATCAGGTTGAGGCGCGAGAAGATGATGTACCAGGGCATCAGGAACGAGATGCCCGGCATCAGCCGCGCCAGCAGGATGAACATCGCGAGCCGGCGCTGCGTGAAGCGCGCGATCGAATAGGCGGCCGGCAGCCCCAGCAGCAGCGAGAACCCGACGGCCAGCAGCGCCACCGTGGTGGAGTTGATGAAGTACTTGACGAAGTCCTGCTCGCCGAACACCTTGCGGTAGTTCTGCAGGGTCGGGCTGAACACCAGCTTGGGCGGCCAGGCCACGATGTCCACCTGCGTCTTGAACGAGGAGGCCAGCATCCAGGCGAAGGGAAACAGCACGATCAGCACCATGGCGATCACCGCCAGGTAGAACAGCACGCGCGGCAGCAGGGAACGGTTCGACGGTGTGCTCATGCGTTCTCGCTCAGCTTGCGCAGCCGCGTGATCGCGAGGCTGCAGGCGAAGACCACGAGGAACAGTACCACCAGGACCACGGCCGCCTGGCCCATGCGGAAGTATTCGAAGCTGTACTTGAAGCCCATGATGTTCAGGGTCTCGGAGGCGTAGCCGGGCCCGCCGCCGGTCATCGCGAAGATGATGTCGAAGGTCTTCAGCGCGTCGATCAGCCGCAGGATCAGCGCGGTGAGGATCACCGGCATCACCATCGGCAGGGTCACGAGCCGGATGATCTGCCACTCGCTGGCGCCGTCGATGCGCGCCGCCTCCACCGGTTCGTCGGACAGCGAGGCCAGGCCCGCGAGCACGATCAGCGTGATCATCGGTGTCCATTGCCAGACGTCGACCAGCACCAGCGAGATCAGCACGGTGTCGGCATGCGACACCCACGAACCCGTGGGCAGGCCGAGCGCCTGCAGCACGTAGTTGGCCAGGCCGATGGTCGGGTCGTAGAACAGGTTGAACACGATGCCCACCGCGACCGGCGTGGCGACCAGCGGCAGCAGCAGGAACAGCTTGGCGAGCGCGCGGCCGACGAAGGCGCGGTTGAGCAGCAGCGCCGCCGCCACGCCGAGCACGCCCTCGATGCCCACCGCGAGCACAGTGAAGGCGACGGTGCGCCACAGCGCATGCAGGAAGCGCGGCTCGGTGAGCACGCGCACGTAGCTGTTCACGCCCGAGAAAGAAGGCGGCATGCCCGAGGTGAGCGTCCAGTTGGTGAAGCTCAGCCAGGTGGTGTAGAGCACCGGGAACACCATCAGCAGCGCGACGAAGAGCACCGCCGGCAGCGGAAAGATCCAGTGCAGGTGGCGCTCGGCGCGGGTGGAGTGGATCATGCGGCCTCCATCGGGACTGGGTTCGATCGGCGATGCCGGGGTGCCGCCGCCCCGGTGGCCCCGCTCACTTGCCGTACTCGCCGGTGTCGCGCAGCAGGTCGTTCACCTTGGCCGCGCGGTCCTTGGCCATCGCCTCGATCTTGGTCGAGGTGCCTTTCGAGTTGATCGACTCGATGATGACTTCGCCGATCAGGTCGCGCGCCTCGCCCACGGCGCTCATGAAGGGCTTGTCGGCCGGGTAGCCGTTCTTCGCCGCGAAGGTGCGCGTCTCGACCAGGCCCGGGTTGACCTTGGCGAGCACCGCCTTGTCCTCCCACACCGAGGAGCGCGCCATGGTGATGTTGGCGAGCATGGCGCGCGTCGCCAGGTCCTTGCCGGTGGCCCAGTCGAGGAAGGTCTTCGCGAGGTCCTTCTTCTTCGACTGGCTCGCGATCGACATGCCCCAGGCCGTCACGTAGAACGGCGAGTTGGTGACCGGTCCGGCCGGGAAGTTGGCGATACCGATCTTGTCGGCGCCGATGGAGGTCTTCGCGGGATCGACGAGCTGGCCGTAGAACACCGAGGCATCGGTCCACATCGCGACGCGGCCGGCCTGGAACAGCGGCATGATGTTCTCCCACGACATCGAGGTCACGCCCTTCGGACCGTAGCTGCCGACCACCTTGCCGTAGTAGCGGATCGCATCGACCGCGCCCTTGGAATCGAAGGCCGCCACGCCCTTGTCGAGGTACTGGCCGCCGTGGTTGTAGACGTAGCTCGAAAGCTGCGTGACCGCGGCCGCACCCTTGCCGCGCGCCGCGAGGCCGGCCACGCTGTCGGAGTTGAGCTTCTGCGCGGCGGCGGCGAGCTCGTCGAAGTTGGTCGGCACCTTGAGGCCCGCGGCGGCCAGCAGGTCCTTGCGATAGAACAGCACCTGCCATTCGGTCACCAGCGGCACGATGCTCGGCTTGCCGCCGTAGGTCGACACGCTCATCGCGGTGGCCGGGTAGTCGGCGAAGTCGTAGCCCGCGAGCGGCTCGAACCAGTTGTTCTTCGCGAACAGCTTGCCTTCCTGCAGCGGCCGGGTCATGAACACGTCGACCGACGAGGACTTGGTCGCGAACTCGGTCGTGAGCTTGGTCGAGAGCTGGCTCTCCTGCAGGCTCTCGGCGTTGACCTTGATGCCGCTCTGCTTCTCGAATTCGGGGATCGCGGCTTTGAGCAGCTCGCCGTAGGGATGGTTGGCGAGCAGCACGCGGATCTCCTTGGTCTGCGCCAGGGCCGGGCCGCCGATGCCGAGCGCGAGCGCGGCGAGCAATGTGGTCTTGAGGGTCTTGTTCATGGTGTCTCCAGTGGAAAGGGGCGCCTTTTTTGGAATGGCGCTCGGGTGCGTCAGCCGATCGCGAGCGCGGTGGCCGGGTCGAACAGGTGCGATTTCTCCATCTTCACCTTGAGCCGCAGCACATCGCCCACGCGCAGCGGCGTGTCGGGCGTCTCCATGCGCGCGACGATCGAGTGCGCGCTGCAGCGCAGGTAGGCGAAGATCTCCGAGCCCAGCGTCTCCACGACCTCGGCCTGGGCCTCGAAGCCCGTGGCCGGGTCGAACGGCGCGTCGGCGCGCGCGAGCGAGATGTCCTCGGGCCGCAGGCCGAAGACGACGTCGCGCCCCGCGTGCGCCTGCAGCGGCTGCGCCAGGCGTTCGGGCAGCGCGAGCCGCAGGCCCGGCGCCTCGACGTACAGGCGGCCGTCGGCGGGTTGCAGCTTCGCCTCGAGGAAGTTCATCGCCGGCGAGCCGATGAAGCCCGCCACCAGCCGGTTGGCCGGGCGCGAATACACCTCCATCGGCGTGCCGCTCTGCTGCAGCACGCCCTTGTTCATGATGAAGATGCGGTCGGCCATCGTCATGGCCTCGACCTGGTCGTGCGTGACGTAGATGATCGTGGTGCCCAGGCGGCGATGCAGCTTGCTGATCTCCGCGCGCATGGCCACGCGCAGCTTGGCGTCGAGGTTCGACAGCGGCTCGTCGAACAGGAAGAGCCGGGGCTTGCGCACGATGGCGCGGCCCAGCGCGACGCGCTGCCGCTGGCCGCCCGAGAGCTCCTTTGGCTTGCGCTCGAGCATCTCGCCCAGGCCGAGCACGTCGGCCGCCTCTTCGACGCGCTGGTCGATCTCCTTCTTCGGCATCTGCCGGATCTTCAGGCCGAAGCTGATGTTGTCGCGGATGTTCAGGTGCGGATAGAGCGCATAGCTCTGGAACACCATCGCGATGTCGCGGTCCTTCGGCGGCATGTCGTTCACGCGCGTGTCGCCGATGTAGATGTCGCCCGAGGTCACGCTCTCCAGGCCCGCGATCATGCGCAGCGCCGTGGTCTTGCCGCAGCCCGAGGAGCCCACCAGCACGGCGAATTCCTTTTCCTCGATGCGCAGCGAGAGGTCGTCGACGACCTGGGTGTTCCCGAATCGCTTGACGACGTTCTTCAGTGTCACGCCTGCCATGTCGTGCCGCCGTTCACTGCAGGTTGGCGTGGCGCGCATCGAGCTGCGCGTCGGCCACGCCGAGCCGCTGCTGCACGTGCCAGGCCAGCGCGTCGCCCAGCAGCAGGATGGCCTGCTCGAACAGCGAGCCCGCATGCTGCACCGTGCCGACGCCGTGGCGCACGGGCAGGCACAGCACGGTGTCGGCGCCCTCGGGCGGCTGGCGCACCGTGGTGACGAGCGCCACGGCGGCGCCGGCCTTGCGCGCGACGGCGATGTGCTCGAGCGTGGCCTTGGTTCTGGCCGAGGCCGACACCGCCACCAGCAGGTCGCCCGCGCCGATCGCGGGCGCGGTCGGCTCGCCGGCCACGTGCACCTGCACGCCGATGTGCATCAGCCGGATGGCGAGCGCGCGCACCATGTTGCCCGAGCGGCCCTGGCCGCTGAAGAAGACGCGCCGGGCGCCGAGCACGGCCGTGGCCAGCGCGCCGAGCTGCGCGTCGTCGAGCGCATCGAGCACCTGCCGGTGTTCTTCGATCACCGCGGCATAGCGCGCGCGCAGCGCGGCGGCGGACGACAGCCCGTTCATGCGGCCGCCTTCACGACCGCATGGCCGCCGATCTCGCGGCGCAGCGCCGCGATGCTCTTCATCGTGGGCGAGTCCTCCTGCTGCGAGCGGAAGCGCGCCTGCAGCGCGGCCGAGATCGTCGGCGTGGGCACGCGCAGGCGGATCGCTTCCTCGAGCGTCCAGCGGCCCATGCCGGAGTCGGCCACGTGGCCCTTGATGCCGGGCAGTGCGGGATCTGCGTCGAGCGCATGGCACAGCTTCTCGAGCAGGTGCGAGCGGATCGAGCAGCCGCCCTGGTAGGCGTGCAGCGTCGCATTGATGTCGACCTGCATGTCGGAGGCCATCAGCAGCTCGTAGCCTTCGCCATAGGCCTGCATCAGCGCGTACTCCACGCCGTTGTGCACCGCCTTCGCGAAGTGGCCCGCGCCGCTGCCGCCGACGCGTGCATAGGCGCCCGGCGCGGCCAGCGCCTCGAAGACGGGCACCAGCCGCTCGAACAGCGCGGGCTCCGCGCCGACCAGCAATCCGCAGCCGTCGCGCGCGCCCTGCGTGCCGCCGCTCACGCCCGCGTCGACCAACGTCACGCCGCGCTCGCGCAGCGCGGCCGCGAGGCGGCGCGTGTCGCGGAAGTCGGAGTTGCCGCCGTCGACGATGGTGTCGCCCTCGGCGAGCATCGCGCCGAGCGTCTCGATCAGCGCGCAGGTGCCCTGGCCCGGTGGCGTCATCAGCCACACCACGCGCGGTGCCTTCAGCTGCGCGACCAGCGCGGGCAGGTCGGCCGCGACCGCGATCCCCTTGGCGCGTGCCGCATCCTGCGCGGCGGCCTGGCCGTCGTGGGCCAGGACCCGGTGGCCTGCCGCATGCAGGCGATGAACCATCGCGCCACCCATCCTGCCGAGTCCAACGAATCCGATTTCCATGTCTGTGTCTCTGTCTCCAAGAATGGGCGTGGAGTAAAGCACAGCGAAAGTGAAGCACAAAGAAGTAAATTCTTTTCAGAAATCGGCTTCGGAAGAAACCCATTTTCCGAGGGCACGCAGGCGTTTTCAGGAAGCGTTGGCGTGCCCGAAAACGCTCAGGGAAATCCCTTGGCGCCGAGGTCTTAGGATGCAGCGATGAACGACCGAAGGAGACCCCCGCGCGCCACCGCGCAGGACCACGAGAACGGCACTGCCGATCAT
This sequence comes from Variovorax sp. PDC80, assembly GCF_900115375.1. Classification (NCBI taxonomy): domain Bacteria; kingdom Pseudomonadati; phylum Pseudomonadota; class Betaproteobacteria; order Burkholderiales; family Comamonadaceae; genus Variovorax; species Variovorax sp. PDC80. The sequence continues at coordinate 16,407 of NZ_FOWG01000020.1, forward strand.
CCCGCACCGGCGCCTGACGACGCGGCGAATGCATCGAGCGGCGTGCCGCGTTCGCACGTGCAGCTGCGGCTCGAGGGCGTCTACGGCTCGCTGACGCCCGCGGGACAGAAGCTGTGCGACTTCATCCTGCAGCACCCCGAGCAGCTGCTGCACATGACCATCACCGAACTCGCGCAGGCGGCCGGCGTCAGCGACGCGACGGTCACGCGCCTGTGTCAGGCGGTCGGCTACCTCGGCTTCTCGGAATTTCGCGTGCTGTTCGCGCGCGACCAGGCCGTGGCCCATCAGCGCGCGGTGGGGCAACTGAAGTCCACCGACGCCTCCGAGGAGATCCGCGACAAGGTGATCGCCGGCACGGTCGCGAGCCTCAACGACACTTGCACCACGCTCGACCTGCGGGCGCTGCAGCGCGCGGCCAATGCGATCGCGAAGGCGCGGCGCGTCGATGTCTACGGCGTGGGCGGCAGCGCGGCCGTGGCGCTCGACATCCGCCACAAGCTGCTGCGTCTGGGCATTCCGATCACCGCGCATTCGGACGTCGACATCATGGCGATCTCGTCCTCCACGCTGTCGGCGGACGACGTGGCGATCGGCGTGAGCCATACCGGGCGCACCGAGCCGGTGGTGGCCGCGGTGCGGCGCGCGCGGCTCGGCGGCGCCGGCACCATCGGGCTCACGCATGCGCCGCAGTCGCCGCTCGCGGAGCACTGCGATGCCGTGCTCGCCTACGCGGCCAAGCGCACCGCCTTCTCGGCCGACTCGCTGACCGGCCGCATCGCGCAGCTGGTGATCGCCGACATCCTCTATGCCACGATCGCCAGCTCGACCTACGAGCAGTCGGCGCTGCTGGTCGACCAGGCCAACGTGCTCGCCGATTCGCGCCGCATCGGCGCGCGGCGCCGGCCCGAATGAACCGCTGCTAGCGCGGCTTCGACGACATCTCCCACACGTCCGGCGTGGTTGCGACGAGGCCCTTGAGGTCGGTCCATTGTTGCGCCTGCGGCAGCGCGGTGCGGCCCTGCACTGCCGCCGTCGCGAACGCGACCATCCGGCCGCGCACGCGATCGAGTTCCTGCCGGGGCCAGGTCTCCATCGAGTGCGGGCCGCGCGAGACGACGATGTCCTTGAGCCCGCGCACGCGGTCGTAGGCCGCGACCGTGCCCTCGAGGCTTTCGGCGCGGTCCCACAGACCCTTGGCGAAGAACACGGCGGGCCACTTCGGCATGTTCGCGAGCACCGCCGAGTTGGGGTAGAAGGCGACGTAGTTGTCGGCCGCCATGCCGCCGAGGAAGAGGTTGCGGTCCGCGAGGTCCGGGGCCTCGGGCAGGTAGCCCGCGCCGCTCACGAACGAGGCGTAGAGGATCGCGCCCTTGATGTTGGCGTAGCCCTTGGGCGCGCTGCACTGCACCGTCGGCATGTCGTAGCTGCAGCCGCCGGCGTAGTTCTTGGTCATGGCCCAGCCGGTGGTCATCGAGCCGCGCGAGTAGCCCAGCAGCAGCAGCGGAATCTCGCGCGACTTCATGCCGGCCATCAGCTTGCCGGCCGCCGGCGCGCCCTCGAGCTCCTGGCCCGAGGCCATCAGCACGCGCAGGCCGCGCCCGCTGTCCATCTGCTCGAGCACGCGGAAGATGTCCTCGCTCTGCTCGAGCGTGTTGGTGTCGCTGAAGCCGCCCGATAGGCCTTCGCCGCGCCGGTCGTAGGCCAGCACGTCGAAGCCCGCGCGGTTCAGCGCATGCAGGTGGTCGCGCCAGAAGCGCATGCCGGGGCCTTCGGTGGTCGCGTTGGGGAAGCGCACCGAAGTCGCGCGGCGCGTGGCGGGATCGACGCGCACCGACACCTCGTCGGGATGGTCGATGGCCGTGAGCTGGCCGCCGCCGCCCGGGCTCATGATCACCAGCGCGCGCGTGCGGCCGCCGCGCCCGTCGTCGACGCCCGCGCCTTCCACGTACCAGCCGCGCAGCTTGATGTCGCCCTGCATGTTCAGCTTGAGGCGCTCGAGCGGATCGCGCGGCACGGTGAACTCGACCACGTGCGTGCGGCCGTTCGCCTCGGCCACGGCTTCGTTGTAGGGCGCTTTCGCGAAGAAGCCCGGCTTGCGGATGTCGCGCAGGTTCACCTGCCCGTCGGAATCGATCTTGCCGACCGGATCGACCATGCCGGTGACGCGCGTCGCGCGCTCCTTGTTCGGCGGCAGCCAGCGCTGCATCTGGTCGTTGATGCGCTTGAAGCAGGCCGCATCGCTCTTGCACGCGGCCCAGCGTTCCTTGAGCTTGGCGTCGGTGAACTCCTGCACGTGGAAGTCGCCCGCGTAACCAGCGGGCGCGTGGGCGGCCGTGAGCAGCAGGGGCACGCAGCGCGAGGTGCCGTCGGCCTGGCGCAGGGTGTAGCCGGGCAGCTCGGCGTTGCGGTCGGTGCCGACCCAGGCCTTGCAGTCGGTGGGCGGCACGGCACGCGCGACGGGCGTGAAAGAGGTGGGTGTGGGTGCGGTCGTGCAGGCGGCCAGCGCGATGCACGCGGCGATGGCGGCGGAAGCCGGCCGGAATGTCGGGAAGGGCATGTGTCTCCTGTGCGCGGGTGTCTCCCGCGGTCGATGTCACATGTTCGCGGACGGCGCTGTCAGTCGGCTGTCCACGGGCTGCGGGTATTCCCGCCTTGCATCAGCGCGGGTCCGCATTCGGCACGCACAGGCGCGGTGTCCAGTCCTCGACCTGCCGCGAGGCCGCGCGCCGCCGGAAGGTGGCGCGCCAGCGTTCGGCGAGCGCCGGCAGTTCGGCCGCGCGTTCCCAATCGGGCGCGAAACGCTCGTCGCGCGCGAACAGCAGGGCGATCAGGCGCGACAGCGGCCATTCGGGATGCGGCCGCTCGATCAGCGCGATGGATGCACCGCATTGCACCGCGCCAGGTTGCAGCACGCGGTAGTACCAGCCGGTGCGGCCGCTGTCCTGCATCTCGCGCGCCATGCCCGGTTCGCCGAAGCGCACGTCGAGCTTCCAGCAGGGCTGGCGGCCCTGCGACACCTGCACCAGTGCCTCGCCGAGTTGCAGCACGTCGCCGATGCAGACGCTGGCTTCGTCCCAGCCCACGGTCGAGAGGTTCTCGCCGAAAGCGCCGGGCGCGGCCAGCAGGTCATGGCGGCGGCTCCATGCGGCCCACGTGGCGTAGTGCTCGCGCGGATAGTGGTGCACGGCTTTCTCGGGACCGCCATGGATGCGCAGGTCGGCCTGCGCGTCGCCCGCGAGGCCGGTGGCCGAGAGCCACAGCGCATCGTCGCTCGGCGACTTGACGATGCCGCTTTGCGTGCGGCCATCGGCCAGCGGCGCGACGGGGCCCACGAGCAACGCGTCGATGCGCACCGGTGCCAGCGTCATTCGAGCTGGCCCAGCCAGGCGCGCAGCATCGCCGCGGCGCTCGCTTGCGGCGCATTGCCCTGCGCGGCGCTTTGCGCGCGCAGCGCCGGAATGTCGATGCCAGCCTGCGCGAGTTCGCACGCATGGCCGATGAGCCAGGGTTCGATGCGCGCGGGATCGGCCTCGGGATGGAACTGCAAGGCGAGCGCGTGGCGGCCATGGCTGAAGGCCTGGTGCGGCGTGAGTGGCGTGCTCGCAAGCAGCTCGGCGCCCTCGGGCAGCTCGAAGGTGTCGCCATGCCAGTGCAGCACCGGCACGTTGGCCAGCGGCGCGAGGCACGATGCCTGGCCGGCCGTGCTCAGCGCGACCGGTGCCCAGTCGATCTCCTTATTGCCCGACGGGTACACGCGCGCACCGAGCGCGCTGGCCATCAGCTGCGCGCCGAGGCACAGGCCCAGCGTGGGCCGGCGCAGCGCGAGCCGCGCGCGCAGGCCCGCGATCTCGTCGTGCAGGAAGGGATAGAGGCCGGTGTCGTAGGCGGCGATCGGGCCGCCGAGCACGACGACCAGGTCGGCCTCGCGCCATTCCGCGGGCTCGAGCGGCGAGACGCCGGCCTGCCGGTAATCGATGGTCCAGCCGGCCTCCCGCAGGACCGGCGCGAACAGGCCGAGGTCCTCGAAGGCCAGGTGCTGCAGCGCGATGCATCGCATGGCGAGGGACTCCTTGTCAAAGGGCGATGGAACTCAGGCCGCGCGCAGGCAGTCCGCGTTGCGCGGGTCCTTGAGCGAACGGCGTGCGTAGTACTCGAAGGCCACCGTGTTGCGGCGCGGCCGCACGATCCAGTCGTGCGCTTCCTTCGCGAGGCGGTGGTCGATCGGCCGGATGGTGCCGGCCGCGGCGGCCAGCAGGTGCATCCTGGCGGCGCGCTCGAAGGCGATCGACAGCACGCAGGCTTCCTCGATGCTGGTGGCCGCCACCAGCAGGCCGTGGTGCGACAGCAGCAGCGCGCGCTTCTGGCCGAGCGCGGCCGAGATGAACTCGCCCTCCTCGTTGCCCACGGGCACGCCGGGCCATTCGCCGACGAAGGCCACGTCGTCGTAGAGCACGCAGTTGTCCATGTGGCTGATCTTCAGCGGCTCCTCGAGCATGCCGAGCGCCGAGGCATGCAGCGCATGGGTGTGGATGATGCAGTTGACGTCGGGCCGCGCGCGATACACCCACGAGTGGAAGCGGTTCGCGGGATTGGGCATGCCCGCGCCGTCGAGCACGTGGAGGTCCTCGTCGACCGTCAGCAGGTTGTCCTCGGCGATCTCGTCGAAGCCCAGGCCCAGGCGCTGCGTGAGGTATTCGCCGGGTTTGCCGGTGCGCGCCGTGATCTGGCCCGCGAGACCCGAGTCGTGCCCGTTGTCGAACAGGATGCGGCAGGTCAGCGCGAGCTTCTGCCGCGGCGTGTAGGGGCTCTCGGCGAAGTGCTGGTCCATCTGGACGATGGATTGGGCGACGAGTTCTTCCTTCGCGAGTTCGAAGGTGTCTTGCAGTGCCATGGGGGATCTCCTTAAGGGGTTTCGCTGGTCGAGAAGGTCTTCTCGGGATGCGCGGGAAAAAGTGCCTGATAGCCGTCGAGGTCCTCGATGCGCGCGAGCCAGGCGCGGATCGCCGCGAAGCCCTGCAGCTCGATGCCGCCCATGGGCGCGAGTCGCGTGTAAGGGTACAGCGCCACGTCGGCGATGCTCGGATGCGTGTCGGTGGCGACCCAGCCGTCGGGGCCCTGCCGTTCGAGCCGGGCCTCGAGCAGCGCGAGCGCGGCCAGGGCCTCGTGCCGGTAGGCGCGGAATTCGGGGCTCGCGGGATCGCGGTCGCGGTGCAGCGCCAGGTGCAGGCGCAGCTTCGCGAGCGGCTTCATGTGGCGCTCCTGCTCGAAGGACAGCCAGGTCAGCACGCGTGCCTGCGCGAGCGGCTCGGCGGGCCACCACGGCGAGCCCTGCGCGAGGAAGTGGAGGATCGCCATCGATTCGGCGATGCAGTGGCCGTCGTCGAGCTCGAGCACCGGCACCTGCGCGAGCGGCGCGATCGCGAGGAAGTCGGGCCGGCGCAGGTCGCCGCGGTCGATCGAGCGCGTGTGCCGCTCGAGCGGCACGCCGAGCAGGCCCGCCATCAGCCGCACCTTCCAGGCATTGCCCGAGCGCAAGGTGTCGTGGAGCTTCATGGCCATCAGTCGACCTTGGTGCCCGCGGCGCGCACCACGCGCGTCCACTTCTCGGTCTCGGCGCGCAGGTGCTTGCCGTAGGCGGCGGCGCCCGTGGGCAGCGGCTCGATGCCGAGCTCGGCCAGGCGCGCCACCAGGGCAGGGCGCTTGAGCGCGCGCGCCAGCGCCTCGTCGACCAGCGCGACCTGGGCCGGCGGCGTGCCGGGCGGTGCCAGCAGCGCATTCCACGAGCCGATCTGGAATTCGCCCAGGCCCTGTTCCTTGCTGGTGGGCAGGTCGGGCACGGCGGGGTTGCGGTGGTCGGCGGCGATCGCGAGCATGCGCAGCTTGCCGGCCTTGGCCTGCGGCTGGATCACGGGAATCGCGTCGATCACGATCTGGACCTGGCCGCCGAGCGCGGCGTTCACCGCCTCGGCGCCGCTCTTGAACGGCACGTGGAGGATGTCGCTGTGCGTCGCGAGCTTGAACAGTTCGAGACCGAGGTGCGGCGAGCTGCCGTTGCCGGCCGAGCCGAAGTTCAGCGTGCCGGGATTCTTCTTCGCATAGGCCGCCAGCGCGGGCAGGTCCTTCACGCCATCGAGGCCCGCGACCGCGAGCACATAGGGCGAGTTGCTCACCAGCGAAACGGGCGTGAGCGCCGCCGGGTCGTAGCCGAGCCGCGCATAGATCATCTTGTTGACCACCTGCGTGCCGACCGTGCCGAGCAGCAGCGTGTAGCCGTCGGGCTGTGCCTGCGCCACGGCCTGCGCGGCGATCGAGCCGCCCGCGCCGGGACGGTTGTCGATCACCACCTGCTGCTTGAGTTCCTCGCCGAGCGCCTGGCCGATGAGCCGGCCGGCCATGTCGGTGATGCCGCCGGCGCCGAACGGGATCACGAGCCGGATCGGCTTGGCGGGGTAGGGCTGGGCCTGGGCTGCCGCGCCGACGCAGGCCAGCGTCAGGGCGAGGACAGGGGCGATCCAGCGGCGGAACGGCGAACGTGCGGACATACCATACTCCTGTGCGGCGCGGGATCGGCCGCGTTGCGTGTGCGATCGGGTTCGAGAAACAAATCCATTTTAGGACACAAGTGTCCTAAAGAAAAGTCATGTCCATCAAGTTGAAGTTGTTGCGGGTCCAGACCGGGCTCACGCTGGAAGGGTTGGCGCAGGCCACCGGACTGACCAAGAGCTACGTGTCCAAGCTCGAGCGCGGCGTGTCCACGCCCTCGGTGGGCGCGGCGCTCAAGCTGTCGAAGGCGCTGGGCGTGCAGGTCGAGGAGCTGTTCGCCGAGTCGTCCGAGGAGGACCCGGTGGTCATCCATCGCCAGCAGCCGGCGATCGCGGGCGGCGCGGCGCGGCTGGTGTCGGGCTCGCTGCCGGGCCACCGCATGGTGGCCTTCGTGCTGCACCCGACCGACGAGCCGGTGCGCAACCACCCGATGAGCCACCACGAGGGCGAGGAGATCCTCCATGTGCTCAAGGGCCGCATCACGCTGCAGCTAGCGAGCCGTACCGAAACCCTGTCGGCCGGCGACACGGCGCATTTCAACGCGGGCATCCCGCACAAGATCACGTCGGTGGGGAAGACGCCGGCCTCGGTGCTGCTGGTGATCGCGCAGGCGGAATGAGCGTGCGGCCGAAGCTTCTCCTGGCGTTCGTCGCGTTGCTGCTCGCCGGCTGCGCGAGCGCGCCGCCGCATGCGTATTCGGTGTGCGCGACGCAGCCGGGGACCGAGGCCTGCCAGGTCGAGCGATACGACCACGTCGACTGAACGCCGGAGTCGCGCACCCGCTGGATATCCCCCGGTTGGATGAGGCGTGCGTTGGACGCAACGCCGCGACGAAATTCCGTCGGCATGGGATCGATCCGTCATCGGCGCGCTTGTTCTCCCACCTAAGATGCGTCCCGCAGGCACACGCGGGACGAGGAGGGCCGTGTGGCTGCGCCCATCACGGCGTGTTCGGCCTGGTCCCCGAAGTTGGTTTCCACCCCCGATCGACGCGGCGCGCGCGGCGCGCTTTTACAGAAAGCATGCGTGATGGATATCTACCGTTTTTGCAAAGCCCTGATTGGCTGCTGCGGCCTGCTTGCCGGATTAGCTGCCTTCGCCCAGCAGCCGTTGCAGGGCGTTCTTGGTCTCAGCTACAAGATCGGAAGGCCCTCCGTTCCGGCCGCGGCCTATCAGAAGATCACCGTCGCGGAATTCAGGTCGATGGTGAGCAAGGCTTTCCAGAAATCGGGCTTCTCTCTCGTCGCCGTGGACGCGCAGAAGAACAAGTCGACGATCTTTCAATTCAGGTTCGATGCCTATCCGAAGGTCGAGCCGAAGCCGATGATCTTCATCTCGGCCGACGAGTTGCCCGACGAGAGAAAGCGGTGCAACCCCTGCTTCCTGCGGTTCGCCGAGATCAGGAACGCGTCCGAGTTCGAGACGCTTCCATGGATGACGCAGTACGAGTTGAGCGCGCTGCTCGTGCCGGCCATCGACAACGCGTACGCCACGATCGAATCCAACGGGCATAGGGATCCCGCGTGGGAACGCTTCAACTACAAGCGGCAGTGGGCCGGTGAGCGGAACCTCTTCGGCAACTCCTTCACCGGTATCGAATTCTCCAGTCTCAAGGAGGCCGTCGCGGGCGCCTACAGGAATGCCGGTTTCATCCCCGTCGAAAGCCTTGGCGGCATCAGGACGCCCGAAGACACGCTGGCTTTCAGTTTCCCCGTGGATCCGGGCAAGGACGGCGGTGCCATCTACACGCTGAAGTTGCGCCGCCAGTACGACGCGGACGGACGCTGCTACCCCTGCGAGGTCGTCGAAGAGTACGACCCCTACCAGCAGCTTCCGCCGGCCGGCTTGTCCGGCATCGTGGGCCGCGCGACGCTCGAGTCGAGGTTCACGGCGGCCCGAAGCGCGGCCTACGAAGCCATGCGAGCCGATCTCGAACGCCATCTGCGCCCCGGCTCCGTGTTTTCGATCCCGCCCAAGCAGGCGCCCCTCGGATCGCCGCGGCCGCCGCCCACGCCACCCATCGCGACATGACGGCGCACGCGCAGTCCGTGTCGGGCAACGTCGCCATCGGCTCGATGCGACGCGAGCATTGGCTGGTCGTCGGCAACCTGCTCGCGGCGCTGGCGGCCGGCGCGCTGGCATCGTGGTCCACGCCGATGATGCTGGCGATCCTCTACATCGACATCTGGCTGCTGGCCAATCCCCATATCGTCGCGACCTACACGCGCCTTGGCGCGATGTCCTCGCGACCCCGCATGCGCCAGGCGCTGGTCTTCATCGCGCCGATCCTGATCCTCGCGGGCCTGACCATCGTCGCGCTGGCCTATGAGGCGGCCGGACTGTTCGCCCTCTATTTCCTGGCCCAGTCCTTCCATGTCTCCCGCCAGTGCTACGGCATCGCGAGGCGCTGCGACCGGCGGCCCCCGATGCCCTGGCGAAGCCTGCCCTATGGGCTGATCTATCTGTTCCCCGCATGGGGCTATCTGCATCGCAGTGCACAGGGCGCCGACAGCTTCCTCGGATACCCGATCTGGCTGCCGCCGGTTCCGCAGGCGTGGGCCCTGGCCGCGGGAATTGCAGCCCTCGTCGGCGCCGCGTGCTGGCTGGCATGCCTGGCGTATTCCAGGCGCATGAGGCAGGCGGCGGGACCGTTCGACAGCCTCGTGCTGTCCCACTTGATCGTTTCGCTGGTCGGCTATGTCTGGATCAGCGACATCACCATCGGCTGGCTGGTGGTCAACGTCTGGCACAACATCCAGTACCTGGTGTTCGTCTATCGCCAACGGCAGCGCGACGACACGACGGGCAAGGAGAGTGAGACGGCAAGAAGTTCACCGGCACGCGCAGCGCCATGGCGCGCCGTCCTGATGCCGCCGATGCGCTTCTTCCTGCCCTGCGCGATCGGCGGTGCCCTCCTGTACCTCGCCGCCAGCCGCATCGGCGAGAGCCTGCTGTGGCTCGGGCTTCCCACCATTCTCATTGCGCACTTCGTCCTGAACTTCCATCACTACCTGGTGGACGGCGTCATATGGAAGCGCCGTCGCACCACGATCGGGTGAGCGGCCGCCGGCCCGCGACGATGCCGTGGCGCGGCGGCCATGGTGGAATATGCAGGCACTGCTTCATGTTCCCGGAAAGGATGTGCCTTGGCTTTCACCTCGAAACCGATACCGGCCGCGACCCTGGCGCTGGCCGTCCTGTCGATCGCCGCCTGCAGCGCGCCGCAGGCGCGTGACGACGGCGCCTCCGGCATCTGCCGGCCGGAGGCGGCGAGTGCCCTCGCGGGCAAGAACCGCATCGGCGATGCCGAGGCCCGGCAGTCGACCGGTGCCTCCCTCGTGCGCCAGCTTCAACCCGGACAGCCCGCGACGATGGACTACCGGCGCGAGCGCGTGACGATCGAGACCGACCCGGCCACCGGCAAGATCGTGCGCGCCGCCTGCGGCTAGGGCAGCGGCTGCGCGCGGCCGCACGACTGAACGCCGGGCTGCGATTTCAGTCCTGCCGGCTGTAGTCCGTGGCGCCGCATGTCGGAAGAATCGTCGGGCTCCGAGTTCGCCCGCGCAAAGCCTTCCGATGTCCACGCTCCCCACCTTCACCGCCGCCTGCGGCCTCGCACCCAAGGGCCCCTCCGCGCCACAGGCCCAGGCATCGCGCGCCTGGAGCGTGCATGCGCCCTTCGTTGCGCTGCTGCTCGAGCACACGCGGCCCGCCATCGTCGTCGACCTCGGCGCTGAGGGCGGCGTGCCGGCTGCCACCTTCAGGCAGTCCACCGCGCGTGGCGCGGCCTGCCACACGGTGGACACGCGGCTCGCGGGCCACCGCGAGGCGGCCGCGGCCTTCGCGGACGGCAGCATCGACCTGCTGCATGTCGATGCCGGCGACCCGGCGCGGCTGGCCACGCTGGACCTCGCGCCGTGGCGCGCCAAGCTCGGCCCGCAGGCGCTCGTGCTGGTGCACGGAACCCGCGCCGGCCGCAAGCTGCGCCGCCTCTGGGCGCTGTTGCGGCAACGCCATCCGTCCTTCGAATTCGAACAGGGCCTGGGGCTCGGCGTGCTGTGCCTCGGCCCGCGCGTGCCGCCGCTCGACGGCGTGCTCGCGCGCAGGATCGAGGGCCTGGTGCAGGAGCTGGAACGGCTGCGCAGCCATGCCGCGGAAGTCACGGCCAAGCGCGAGCGGGCCGAGGAAATGCTCGAGACCCGGCACTTCGAATCGCTCGAGAAGGACGTGGAGATCGCCGAGCGCGATGCCCGCATCCTCGCGCTGAAGGCACACGCCGCGGCGCAGGCCGCGCGCATCGACGGCTTCGAAGCCAGCCTTGGATTGCAGCTGGTGCTGTTCTACGGAAGGCTGCGGCTGCGCGTCTTTCCGGCGGGCACGCGCCACGGCGATTTCTACGAGCGGCGCCGCGGGCAGCTGCTGCGCTGGGCCCAGCGCTGGGTCGCGCATCGATCGACCGGGCGCGCCCGCCCGTCGCTCGACACCATCGCCGCGCTGCCGTCGCGCGATCCCGCGCGGCACCGGCCCTGGCTCGCGCCGCTCACGCCCTTGTCGCGCCAGAGCCTGGGCGCGCGCATCCTCATCGTCGCCGAGCTGGCGATACCGGCCTGCAAGCGCTACCGGGTCGACCAGAAGGTCGACATGTTCGAGCACCTGGGCCTCGAGACCACGGTGCTCAGCTGGCGCGACGCCGAGGCCTGCCGCGCGGCCCTGCCGTTCCATGGCCTGCTGATCTTCTACCGCGTGCCGGCCGCGCCGCACATGGTGCTGCTGGCGACCGAGGCCCGGCGGCTGGGCGTGCCCAGCTTCTTCGACGTGGACGACCTGATTTTCGATTGGGACGCCTATCGCCGGCAATTGCTCGCCTCGGGCGCTCCGTCCGATCGCATGGCATCGTCGAAGGAGACGACGGCGCAGTACCGGCAGATGCTGAGCCACTGCCAGCATGGCATCGGGAGCACGGCCGCGATCGCGCGCAGCATGGGCGAGATCGTTCCCGGCAAGACGCATGTGGTGCCGAATGCATTGGACGAGGGCATCCTCGCGCTCGCCGCGGAACTCGAGCGGCGTCCGGTCAAGACCGATCCGCGCTTCGTCACCATCGGCTACGGCAGCGGCTCGCGCACGCACGACGGCGACTTCGGCATCGTGGCGTCCGCGCTGCTGGCCGTGATGCAGCGCCATCCGCAGGTGCGGCTCGCCATCCATGGCCCGCTCGAGCTGCCGGCGCCGTTCCGGCGCTTCGCCGACCGGGTGTTCCAGATCCCGTTCCTGCAGGGCGACGACTACCTGCGCGCGCTCGCCTCGTGGCAGATCAGCATCGCGCCGCTCGAGGACAGCCTGTTCAACGAAGCCAAGAGCAACATCAAGTTCATCGAGGCGGCGATCCTCGGCGTGCCGAGCATCTGTTCGGGCACGGGGCCGTTCCGTGAAGGCATCGAGCATGGCCGCACGGGCATGATCGCCGACACGCCCGAGGAATGGGAGGCGGCCCTGACCCGGCTGGTGCTCGATGCCGGCCTGCGCCACGGCATCGCGGAGGAAGCCCGCCGCAGCGTGCTGTCGCGCTATCACCCGCAGGTGGTGGCCGCGCGGCAGTTGCAGCAGGTGATCGGGCCGCTGCTGCCGGCGCCCGCCACGCGCCTCAAGGTGCTGGCCGTGAACGTGCTGTTCGCCCCGGTGAGCTTCGGCGGCGCGACCGTGGTCGCGGAGCAGCTGTGCCGCCGGCTGCAGGCCGACGGCTGCGACGTCACCGTCTTCACCGCCATCCTGGGCTCGGAGCTCGAGCCCTACAGCGTGATGCGCTACGAGGTCGACGGGCTGCCGGTGATCGCCGTGCAGGTGGCCGACGACACGCAGCGCGCGCTCGACTACGACGATCCGCAGGTGGGCGAGATCTTCGCGCGGCTGCTGGCGTCGCTGCGGCCCGATGTCGTGCATTTCCATTCGGTGCAGCGGCTCGGCGCGACGATGGCCCATGCCTGCGTGGAGGTCGGCGTGCCCTACGCCATCACGCTGCACGACGCCTGGTGGCTGTGCGAGCGCCAGTTTATGGTGCAGGACAACGGCGTGTACTGCAACCAGAAGGCGATCGACTTGCGCGCCTGTTCCAAGTGCGTGCCGGACAGCGGCTTCACCTTCAAGCGCAGGTTCTTCCTCGGCGACGTGCTCGACCGCGCGAGCCTGCTGCTGGCGCCCAGCGAATTCCAGCGCGAGCTCTACGTGGCGAACGGCGTCGCGCCGCAGCAGATCGCGGTGAACCGCAATGGCGTGCCGCTGCCCGCGCGCCCGCGGCCGGCGCGCCGGCCCGGATCGCCGCTGCGCATGGCCTACCTCGGCGGCCGCGCGGTGCACAAGGGCTACTTCTGGCTCCAGCAGGTGCTGGAGGGCATGCGCGAGGGCGGCTACGAGCTGGTCATCACCGACATCGCCCTGCGCACCGGGGCGGCGTCCGTCGCCGCCACCGAGTGGCGCGTGTCGGGCCAGGTGCGCGTGGTGGCGCCCTTCGAGCAGGCCGAGATGGACGCGTTCTACGACGACATCGACGTGCTGCTGGTGCCCTCGCTGTGGAAGGAGAGCTTCGGCCTGGTGGTGCGCGAGGCCCTGGCCCGCGGCATCTGGGTGATCGCGACCGCGGCGGGCGGTGTCGTCGAGGACATCGTGGACGGCGTCAACGGGCGCGTGGTCGAGATCGGCGACACCGACGCATTCCGGGGCGCGATCGAAGACACGCTGGCCAGCCCCGATCGCCTGCCGGCCGGCGGCGTCAACGCGATGCTGCCGCGCATCCGCGGCTACGACGAGCAGGCCGCCGAGCTCAAGGCCTATCTGCAGCGCATCGCCGCCGCGCCGGCCGCGGCCCGCGTCGTGGGCACCACCCGGCGCGCATGGCGCTCCTCGGTGATCCCGATCGCCGCGCATGGCAGCGGCCTCGGCGCCTGAGGCGTAGACCGAATGGCCGACCCGAAAACCGGGTCGGTACTCACGGATGGGAGGGGGCTGGAAGCAGGGGAAGGGCTTACAAATCGCGGGTGGGTTCTTCGGGCCCATGCCACCACCCTTACACCACGAATTCATGCTCTGGATGTCCTTCTCCTGCCGGCGCGGACAGACCCCGTCCCCGTTGTCGCCGCATGCCGCGCCGCGCCGACCCGGGCGGTCTTCGGAGCGCTGGCGGCATGGGGATTCGGCCGCGCTCGCGGCCTTGCTGGCCAGGCAGGCGCCTCGCTTCCCGGTGCCCGAGGCCGCGCCCGAGTCCGTCGTCCAGAGCATGCGCTTCGAGCCGGCCCTGCATTTCCAGGTCGAGCTCGGTCCCCGCTTCTGCGTTCGCGTCGAGAGCCTGCGGCGCACGCCGCTGTACGTGGTCGGCGGCCGCGACTGCTGGCTGCAGGTCGGCGGGGAGCCGGCGCTGCACCTGCGGCATGGCGACGTCGTGTTCCTGCCGCGCGGCGATGCGCACCGTGTCTTCTCGGACCCCGGCCTGCCCGCATCGAGCCTCGATGAACTGCTGACGCATTCCGCCGGTGCCGATCGGCACGCGCCCGCGGGCGGCGACCACAGCGTGTGGAGCGGCGGCTTCTACCGCTCGATGGAACTGGCCGCCCATCCGCTGGTGGCATCGCTGCCGTCCGTGCTGCACCTGCGTGCCGCGGATGCCGCGCCCTGGCTGCGCGCCATGGCGGATGCGGTGCGCTGGATGGCCGACCGCAGGGCCGGCGGCAACGGCGTGGGCGTGACCGAGCTGTTGGGTGCGCTGATGCAGCACGCGGTGCTGGCCTGGTTGCGCAGGCCGGAGGCGGGCATGCCCATCGCGGGTGCCTCGGGCCCCGATCTTTCCGATGCGAGGTTGCTCACGGCACTCGAGGCGATCCACGCCCGGCCCGCGGACCCATGGACGCTGGAATCGCTCGCGGCGCTGTGCCACATGAGCCGCACGGCCTTCGCCACGCGATTCCGCGCGCAGATGAATCGCTCGCCGATGCAGTACCTGGCGCGCTGGCGCATCCACCTGGCGTCGCGGCTGCTGCGCGAACGCCGGCTGACCTTGCAGCAGGCGGCCGATGCGGTGGGCTACTCGACCGGCGCGATCCTCGCGCGTGCCTACAAGCGCGAACTCGGGACCTGGCCGTCGCGGGCGGTCTGAGGGGAGAGCGTCAGCTCGCTTGCCGTGCGGGGACGACGCAGGGGATGAGGCGTGCGATTCGTGCAACGGTAAGAAGAAATTCTTCTGCCGAGCGAGCGGCGCCGTCCGGGACAGCGCATCTCCCACGTAAGATTCGCTGACACACAAAACTACACAGGGGACGAGGAGAGAGGTCGACGCACGGAGCCCGCAGGCTCGCGCTGGTCGTGCCAGCGGCAGGGGCGTCTCTTGCGACCGCAAGCGCATGCACCGTCGCGTCGCTTTCCCGCCCCGACAAGAAAGCAATGAACAGATCGCTTCGCCTGCTGCCGACCGTGCTCGGAATCTCGGCCATCCTGGCCTCGTGCGGTGGAGGAGGAAGCGACGGCTATGCCGGCCTGCCGCCGGCCACGGCGGCCGCGCTGGCGGGCATCGAGGGGGCTCGCAATCCGCCTGCGACCGTGCCCGATCCCGCCACGGAACAACCGGCCACCCGCCCGATGCAGACGACGCCCTACACCTTCCTGTTGGGGAACGTCGATGCAAGCGGCTTCGATGCCTTCACGACGGAACTCACGAGTCCCGCTTTCGCCGGCTACCTGCTGGATCGGATCGTCTTCGTCGATGCCTCCGCGCGCGGCCAATGGCGAGCGATCTACCAGCGCAAGGGCCAGACGGCCCGCTACGACCATCG
This sequence comes from Variovorax sp. PDC80, assembly GCF_900115375.1. Classification (NCBI taxonomy): domain Bacteria; kingdom Pseudomonadati; phylum Pseudomonadota; class Betaproteobacteria; order Burkholderiales; family Comamonadaceae; genus Variovorax; species Variovorax sp. PDC80. Next base: position 31,766 of record NZ_FOWG01000020.1, read on the forward strand.
CTTCGTCTCGACGGGCGCACCGCTGACGCTGGCCGACTTCCAGGCGCAGGGCGCGGAGGGCTATCGCCTCACGCCCAGCGGCGGTACCTCGCCGAAGAATGTCTTCAGCAAGGTGACGGGTGAGGCGATCCAGTACGAGTACGTGGACGCGATCAAGGTCCCTCTCATGGCCGGAAGCCCGGAGGAGTTGCTTCGGCCGCTCAACGACCTGGGCAAGCTCGGCTATTGCGGCACCCAGGTTCGGGGCGCGGGCCTTGCCCTGGTGAAGGAGACGCCATCGACGGCTCGCTGCGCCTTCGAGCTGGTGACCGCCAAGTCCGGCGGGAGCACCGGCTTCGTCGCGGAGCAGAACGAGCAGGGCGCCAAGGGTTCGGTGTTCGTGACATCGGCCCTCGTCGCCGAGAAGCTGGTGAACCTCTACGTTCGAGACGAGGCGCAGGCGTCGAGCTTCAAGTTCAAGGCGGTGGACGTGACGACGGCGGCCAGGCCGAACACCATCGAGCAGGCGGCGGAGCTGATGGCCATCCTCAACCGCGAAGGCGCGACGGGAGCCAGGCCCTGGCGGAGCTACGACGATGGTGGCCGTCCCTACATCGTCTTCATGACGGCATTCGATTGCCGTGGGTTGCTTTGCTAGCGCTGCCCTTTTGACGTTCATCGTCGCGGCCCCGCGATGATCTTCTCGGCAAAGCAGGGCCGGAAGATCGCGATCGCCGCGGCGGGCGGCTGGCGCGACGCGAGCTACTGCCGCCCCGCCGCCTTCACCGTGTCCTCCACCCGCCCCAGTTCGGCCTGCGTCTGCGGCCCGGCATTGCGCGCACGCACGCCGGGCAGCACCCGGTTGGCCGCGGCGATTTCCGTCGGCGTCCACGCGCGCGGATCCGTGCGCGACAGGAAATAGAGAACGTTGATCAACCCGCTCGGCGACAGCTTGTCGACCTGGCTCGCATCGAGCAGCTTCAACGCCAGCGAAATGGCCTCGGCCGAATCGTTGAAGTCGCGCTGCAGGCGACTGGTCGCGCGGCGGCGCTCGTCGGCACCGGCGGCATTCACCTGCGACACGAGCCGCACGAGTTCGGCGTTCTCGATGTTGGCGATGGTGGCCACGCCCTGCGCCGCGGCCTTGCGGACCTGTTCATCGGGCGATTGCTGCAGCCCGGCCAGCAGGCCCTCGGCTTCTTCCTTGGAGAGCGCGAGCCGCACCATGGCCAGTGCCGCGTTGCGCTTGGAACCGTCGGGCGCGCTGAGCTCGGGCACGAGGCCATAGACCCACTTGTAGCGCTCGACCCGCTCCTTGGACTCCTCCACGCTGGTGCTGCGCCGGCGCAGTTCGGCGTCGAGCGCGGCGGTCTGCATCTTGAGGTCTGCCTCGCGCTGATCGATCTGCTGCTTGGTCTGGGCGTTCCAGGCCGTGAGCGCGACGGTGACCAGCGACCCCGCAATGCCCACCGCGGTGGTGGCCCGTTCCAGCCACGATTTCTGGGAAGGAAGATCGCTCATGGGGAACCGGACGCGAAGTCCGCCGTGCCGCAGGGAACCTGCCGATGGCCGTGACGGTAAGGCGCGCGCCCGGCACCGACCATCCTCCCGAGGAAGTAGAGCAAGCGGGATATAGGCGTGGGATGGCGGCGGTGAAAGACTCGAACCCACAACAACAAGGACAGGGCCCGCGTGCAACGGCGGGCATGTCAGTCGCACGGTGGATTCGAGGTCGATTCGATCAACTTGGGGGACCATGCCATGCAATATCCCGGCCGCGTCATCAAGCAGGGCGAAACCGATGCCCGCATCGTCAAGGAACTCAAGAACCGGCTGAACCGGGTGCTGGTCCTGAAGGGCGACGAGGCGGTCAAGCTCGATCCCCAGCAGCCCAGCTTCGGCCCGATGATGAAGAGCGCGGTCAAGCTCTTCCAGTCGCGCAGCGTGGACAGCGAAGGCCATGCGCTGAAGATCGACGGCGAGGTCGGCAGCATCACCTGGGCGGCCCTGTTCGGCGACGACCAGGTGCCCGTGGCCACCAGCACCACCGACGATCTGCTGAAGTGCGCACTGGCGGTTGCGTCGGGCGAGGAAGCGCGCCAGGTGCGTGAAGTGCCGCCCGGTTCCAACCGGGGGCCCGACGTGGAGGCCTACCTGCGCAGCACCGGGCTCGGCGGCGGGCACTCGTGGTGCGCGGCCTACGTCTACTGGTGCTTCGAGCAGGCGGCCCGGCAGCTCGGCCGCGCCAACCCCCTGTTCAAGACCGCGGGTTGCCTCGCGCACTGGAGCGGCGCGCCTTCCAAGGGCGCGCGCCGCATCAACGCATCCGCGGCCAAGGCCGACCCCGCGGTGCTGCAGCCCGGCATGATCTTCATCATGGACCACGGTGGCGGCCTGGGTCATACCGGCCTGGTCGAGAGCGTGACGGGCGGGATCATGACGACGCTCGAGGGCAATTCGAATGTCGGCGGATCGCGCGAGGGGATCGGCGTGTTCCGGCTGACCCGCAAGGTCAACAGCGTGAACAAGGGCTTCATCGACTACGCGGGTCTCTGAGGAACGCCGACCATGAGCAACGCACAGCATCCCTACCACCCCATCATCTACGTGCGCGGCTTCGCCGCCACGCAGGGCGAGATCGAGGAGACCGTGGCCGATCCGTACATGGGTTTCAACATCGGCTCGACCAAGACGCGCATGGCCTGGACCGGCGACATGCGCCGCTTCTACTTCGAGTCGCCGCTGGTCCGGCTGATGGGCGACCACCGCTACGAGGACGTGTTCGTCGATGGCGACGACCTGATGGCCGCCACGCGCGCCGACCAGGCCGTGCCCTACCGCAGCATCGTCATCTACCGCTACTACGACGATGCCTCGAAGGACTTCGGCAACGGCAAGACGCCGCCGATCGAGACCTTCGCGCAGGGGCTCGGCCAGCTGATCCTGCGCCTGCGCGAGCGGGTGTGCGCGAACCCGAAGAACGCGATGTCGCCGGCGGACTTCAAGGTCTACCTGGTCGCGCATTCGATGGGCGGCCTGGTCTGCCGCGCCTTCCTGCAGAACCCGAAATTGGGTTCGGCCGAGGCGCGCGCGGCGGTCGACAAGCTCTTCACCTACGCCACGCCGCACAACGGCATCGACATGCGCATCGTGCGCAACGTGCCGGGCTGGCTGTCCTTCGGCGACGTCAACAACTTCAACCGCGAGCGCATGGCCGGCTACATGGCCGTTCCCAAGGGCGACGACGTGTCGCTGGTGACGAACTTCCCGCCCGAGCGGGTGTTCAACCTGGTGGGCACCAACGCGCGCGACTACGCAGTGGCGGGCGGCCTCTCGTCATGGGCCGCGGGCGATGCCAGCGACGGCCTGGTGCGTATCGAGAACGCCACCACCCACGGGCTGGCGGCCGACGGAACGGACGTCGGTTCCCCGCGCGCCTTCGTCAATCGCAGCCATTCGGGGCACTACGGCATCGTCAATTCGGAAGAGGGCTACCAGAACCTCACGCGCTTCCTGTTCGGCCAGCTGCGCGCCGACGGCATCCTCGACATCGACGACATCACGCTGCCGGAAGAGGTGCAGGCGGCGCTCGACAAGGGCAAGAGCGTGAAGGCCTCCTACCAGTTCGAGGTGGTGGCCAGCGTGCGCGGTGCCCAGTGGCAGATCACGCGGCGCGAGGCGCGCGAGAACTCGGCCATCTTCCGCGGCTACGACGAGCTGTTTCCGGCCAAGGGCAAGCAGCGCACGCCCGACCGCAGCAAGAGCCCGCACCTGTTCTCGCTGTTCCTGGACCCGAGCAAGAGCGTGGTGGCCTCGGGCTCGGTCAGCTTCGCCTTCGACATCAAGGTGCTGGTGCCCGACTACGAGATCGACGGGCTGCTGTTCCTCAAGCGCCACTACGAAGGCGGCTTCGTCTATCGCGACCTGATCATCGTCGAGGCCTTTCCGGATGCCGCCGCCAAGTACGGGTGGCGCGTTTTCTATGGCGCGCAGGACGTTCATCCGGGCAAGCCCGGCATCGAGGCCACGCTGTACCCGCTGGTGGGGACCGACGGCTATGCCTTCGACATGACGATCATCCAGGACGTCCGGCCCGGCCTCACGGGCACCCTGCGTGTGGAGATGCGCCCCTGGCGTTGAGGCGGGGAAGGCTCACCCGCGCGTCGCCTGGCTCAAGACGGTGCCTGCGCGCGCCGCAGCCAGCCCAGGGTGCCGCCCTCTACGCGCCAGTTCCCGCCCTGCGCATCGAGCGCGAGCCGCGCGCGGCTCTCGCCGAACGGCCCGGGGTTCTGCTGCACGATCTCGATCTCGCGGTCTCCCACGCTCGCCACGATCGCGACATGCCCATAGCGGTTGAGCAGCGTCGGCGCGAACACGATCAGGTCGTCGACCCTCGGCTTCTCGGCCTGGCCGTTGCGGTACTGCAGCAGCGCGCGCTTCGTGTTCGGCATGCCCTGCGGCGTGGCCGCGTCGTAGAAGTCCCTGGCGTGGCCGTAGGCGTCGGGCATGCGGTGGCCGAAGCGCTCGAAGTAGTAGCGCTTGACGAACTCCACGCACTGGTACTGGATGCCGAGGTTGTAGCCGTCGCTCGACAGCGCGCGGCCCTCGGCGTTGTTCACGCCACCGTTGTAGTAGACCTTCACGCCGTTGAACTCGTCGACCACCGCGCCGACCTCGCGCGCGGGGTTGAGGTTGAAGTAGGTGGCGCCCCCGTAGCCGGCGACGGCCAGCGCGGCGATGGCGGCGAGGGTGGCGAGCAGAAGGGCGGGACGGCGAAGCAGCATCGAAGGCGAGGGCATCAAGGAGCGGGGCGCGCGGGCAAGCTTAACGGCAGCGGGGCGGGGCTTCGTCCGTCGTCCTCAGTCCTGCGCGCGTGCATTGCGCATGCGGATGCACGAGAAGCCCAGCGAAGATGCGACCACCTCGCGCGCGAGCGGCCAGAGCTGCGGCATCACGCGCAGCGCCACGCCGCGTTCGGCCAGCAGCGACAGCGGCTGCGCGAGGCGGTGCACGGCCTCGGGGCGCACCGTCTGGTCCGACACGTGGTAGCCGGCATTGGCATCGATGCAGCGGAACGACCGGGCCGGCAGCGCGTACAGGAACAGCGGCGTCGATTGCGCGCGCGCATGCCAGTCCTGCTCGATCGCCAGCACGTGCCGACTGCTGCCATCGCCGAAGAAATGCGCGAGATCGCGCGGCGTGGTCGTGGGCAGCGCGCGGAACGCGACCCGCGGGCAATCGCGCGGCACCAGGTAGTGCGGCAGGCAGGCGTCGTCCACGGCCCAGACCACGGGCGTGGCCACGGCCGCGTCGCGGTTCGGCGGCAACCGGGGCTCGAAGACGGCGATGTCGGGCTGTTCGCTGACGTGCCAGAGTTTCAGGGGCGGTGGAGTGACGTTGGCGGGCATGGGCGGCCGCCATCCTCGCACGAAGCCCGCGGCGGGCAGCGGCAAAGTCCACCGGAACCGGTGGCCATGACGCACCGGCACTCAACTCGCCACCCGCTCCTCGTCGCGCAGCAGCACCGCCTTCTGCCGCTCGTACTCGGCCGCGATCTGCGCCAGCCGGCGTCCGCGCGCGGCGTCGCTGGTCCACTGGGCGGCGCGCACGCGCTGCAGCGCCAGGTCGCGCTGCAGCTGCGCCACCGGCAGCAGGGTCGCGTGGGGTGCCGCCTCGTAGCCGGCCGGCGCGTTCAGCGCGCGCAGCACGGCGCGCTCCCGGGCGCTGCGCGGCCCGGCGGCGGCGCCATAGCGCAGCAGGAAGCGGCGGACCTCCTGGCGCGTGGCGCGCGGCCAGTCGGCGCGGATGGCGAAGCGCTCGGCGGGCAGGGGCTCCGATTGCCAGACGATCCTGAGCTGCCGGCCCTCGGGCGGAAAGCGGCGGCAGAACAGGCGGTGGTCGTCGAGCGTGCCGGTCGCGATGTCGACATCGCCGTTGGCCAGCGCGAGGCTGCCCGCGAAGGTGGAACCGACGGTCTCGGTGCGGAAGGCGGTCTCCATGTCGATGCCACGCGGCAGGAACAGCCGCGCCTGCGGCAGCACATAGCCCGCGATGGAACGCCGCTCGCCGTAGGCGATGCGCCAGTCCTGGGGCTCGGCCAGCAGCCGGTCGAGCGCGTCGGGCGGGGCCGCGCGGCGCACCAGCAGCACCGCGCGGTTGGGGTCTTGCGTCGCCGGGCGCTTCGCTTGGGCGAGAATCCGCATCCGCCCCTCGACCACCGCCTGCAGCGCGGCCTCGGGGGCCAGGAAGCCGGCGTCGACCTCGGCGTGCGCGACGGCCCGTGCCAGCGATTCGAGGCTGGACAGCGTGGCCGTCTCGAGCGCGCAGCCGACGGCGGCGCACAGCGGGTGCAGCAGCGGTTCCCATGCGGCGCGCGAGGCCAGGGCCTCGTCGAGCAGCGGCAGGGCAAAGCGCAACCGCGCGGAAGACACAGGGGAGAAGGCCTCGCTCGAGGCCGCCGAGGCTGGCGCGCGACGCGAGCCCGACAACAGGAGCACGCCGGCGCCGCCGCGCGCGACGCGCAGCAATGCGTCGCGGCGGGTGGCATCCGGGGGTGCATGTGAAAGGGTGAGGAAGGACGGCGCCATGCGGATTCACGACAAACGCCGGCACGGCCCGGACGCGTTGCGGCGCGCCGTGGCGCGACCGCCGTCCGGCCAATGACAGCAGAGGAGGGAGTCTGCGCATCCGCGCCCGCGCGCGCTACTCCCGAACAGGAGGGAACATGGGTCTGGAATCCACGGCGCTGGCCGACGCGGTCCGGCGGCTGTATGCCGAGGTGGCGGCGCCGGGTGCCGGCGGCATCGACCTCAACGTGCTGCGCGAGTGCATCGGCGCCGAGCACGTGGTGATGACGAGCATGCACGACGGCGACACCGCGTGGCGCGCCTGCACGCAGTTCGGCCAGGTCGAGGAACGCGAGCTCGGCCAGTGGCTCACGATGGCCGACCACGAGTCGCTGGTCCGGCTCACGGCCTCGGGCCTGCCGGTGCGCACCTCCACCTTCCTGAGCCGCCGGGCGATGGCCAGCACCGAGCTCTACCAGGAGGTACTGCGGCCGCTCAACGGCGGCCTGGCCGCGGTGTCGTACTGGCGCGAGCACGACGGCTGGCGCGGCCTCAGCTACTGCCGCTCGCTCGAGTCGGGCCACGATTTCCGCGAGGACGAGCTGGCCTCGATCCAGGCGCTGGTGCCGCACCTGCGGACCATCGAGCAGCTGCATGCGCAACTGCGGCAGCGCACGCGCGCCAGCGTCGATGCGGCGCACGACATGCTGAACCTGGCGCCGCAGGCGGTGCTGCTGCTCGATGCCGCGGGCCGCGTGGTGTTCCTCAACCGCAGCGCGAGCGCGCTGCTGGCGCAGCCCGGTTGCGGCTTGCGCGCCGACCGCGAAGGCCTGCGCGCGCGCGACGGCGCGGAAGACCGCCGGCTGCAGCAGGCGGTGCGGCTCGCGGCCGAGCTCGCGCCCGAGTCGCGCCGCGCGGCGCTCAGCGATGGCGCGGTGGCGGCGCAGGGCCTGCCGGTCACCATCCGGCGCGCGCTGCCGCTGCGGCCGCTGATCCTGTCGATCGTGCCGGCGGCCAGCCTCTCGGCGCAGGCCGAGTTCGGCAGCGCGCGCGTCGCGGTGATGGTGCACAACGCCGGCACCGACGGCACCATCGCCGCGGCCCGGCTGGTCGAGGCCTACGGGCTCACGGCGCGCGAGGCCGAGCTGGCCGTGCTGCTCGGCAAGGGCGAGGACCTGGCCGGCGCGGCCGGGCTCATGGCGCTGTCGGCGGGCACCGCGCGGCAGTACCTCAAGCAGATCTTCGCCAAGCTGGGCGTGCAGCGGCAGGCCGAGCTGGTGCGCCTGCTGGTGGCGAGTTTTCCGCAGGAGTGAGGCCGAAAGGCCTCGCGCACATCGCGCTCAGGCGGCCGGTGCGCCCGGCAGCATCGCGCGCGCGGCCGCGTTCACGAGCTGCACGCGGTTGCGCACCTTGAAGCGCGCGCGCAGCTGCCGCAGGTGGTAGTCGACCGCATGGCCCGACACCTGCAGCCGGTGCGCGATCTCCTTGTCGCCGCGGCCCTGCCGCAGTTCCTCGAGGATGCGCAGCTGCATCGCGCTGAGCATCCTCGAAGCGTTGCCGATGTCGCCGAGCCGGTCCGCGGCCGGCGCCGAAGCGAGGCCGCAGGACTGTACGCGTCGGTGGAAGTCCTCGGCCAGCATGCGGGCCAGCGCGACGATGCCGGCGCCGATCCACGCGCTGTCCGTGCGCTCCGACTGCAGGCTCACCAGCGTGTGCTCGCCGAGCGGCAACGACAGCGGCGGTGCCGGCAGCCGGAACAGCACGCCGCTGCCGATGCCGCTGGCGCGCAGGTCCTCGAGAAAGCGTTCGTGCAGCGCGAAGCGGGCGTCCTCGGGCGGGTGTTGGCGCGCCAGGCTGTCGCGGTCCCAGACCCAGGGGCCGGCGCTGCGCTGCGCGGCATCGACGCGCGGATCCACCTCCTGGTATTGCTGCGAGAAATAGCGTTCGGTCCAGCGCGGATTGGCATGGCCGGTGAAGAAGCTCGAGGGCCGCCACCGGCCCTGCGCCAGCGCCACGGTGCCGTAGGCGAACCACTGGAAGCCCAGCGCCTGCAGCATCGGGCGCATGCGCAGCAGCGGGTCGTCCTCGCCGGCCGCGGCGGCGCCGTCGACGGCGTGCGGCAGCGGGTCGTCCGCGACGAAACGAACCGGCGCCGCGCTGTGCAGCGACAGTCCCGTCATGCCGCGCACCGCCGGGTTTTCCGATGGCATGGCGGACAGTGGCGCTTCGGCGCGCGGCTGCGGCAGCTCGGACGAGCGCGCGCTGCGTCGGTACGGCAGGAAGACATGGGCGGCGGGCAAGGGTTCGATGCGGTGGACGAGGAGGCTGGAGGCCGCGCGTGTCGCGCGGCGAGCGTGCGGTCCGGGGAACGCCGGACCGGCGCTGCGACCCGTGCGCGAGAGGCCTCTGGCACCGGTGCGAAGGGCATGTTGCCGCCCTGGCTGGAGGGCGTCGATAACCTTCCAGATAATGGCCGCGCACCATGTGCAAAGGCGCTACCGCCTGTTACCCGGATTACGCGGGTTTGTTGCGTTCGCGACGAAGCGTTTCGCCCCTCGTTCAGGTCCAATGGCGGGCTTTTCGATCCCTGGACCCCGATCCCATGAGCCTGCCTCTGCTGCTGCGCCATACGAGGGCGAGCAAGAACATCTCCCAACTCGATCTGTCGCTGCGGCTGGGCGTCTCCCAGCGGCACGTCAGCTTCCTCGAGACCGGCCGCGCCGCGCCGAGCCGCGACCTGCTGCTGGCCTGGATGAACGAGGTCGAGGCGCCGACCTCGCTGCGCAACGCGGCACTGTCGCTCGGCGGCTTCACCACCGTTGCCAGCGAAGAGGGCGCGTCGTGGATCGGCATGACCGATGCCAACGAGGCCGCGCTGCAGCGCATGGTGCAGCTGCACAACCCGCTGCCCGGCTTGGTGTTCGATCCCGACTGGAAGATGCTCGCGACCAACTGCGCGGGCCAGTGGCTCTGCACGGTCGTGATGCCCGGCTACTGCGAGGCCGTCGACCACCGCTTCGAGGGCCTGGACATGATCGACTGCGTGGCGCACGACGACGGCCTGCTGAGCCATTCGCGCAACGCGGCGCAGGTCGGCGCCAGCCTGCTCGCGCAGTTGCAGACCGAGAGCTGGCTGCGTCCGTCGCTGCGGCCGCGCGTCGATCGGCTGGCCGACTCGCTGCACCGCCGCTACGGCCGGCTGCCCGAGGTGCCCTCGCTCGGCCTCGCCACGCCGAGCCTCAACCTCAGCTTCGACACGCCGCTGGGCGTGCTGAACTTTTCCACCTTCCAGAGTGCCTTCGGCATTCCGCAGGACATCAATTCCTCGTCGCTGCGCATCGAGCTGTGGTTCGCGGCCGATGCGCACACGCGCGAGGTGATGAGCGACGCCGATGCCGACGCGGAGGCCTGCTGCTGAAGCGGTGAGGTCGGCGTCGGCGCGGCCTCAGGGCAGCTTCGCCGCCACGCGCGCGGCCAGCGCATTGACGCGCTCGCGTGCTACCGCGTGCAGCGCCGCGTCGCGCTCGCCGCCGCCCACGCGCACCTCCACGCTCAGCAGGCCCTTGCGGATCTGGATGCGGTTGAGGATGTCGATGTTCGCCTCGTCGCCGAGGCCCGTCACCGGCGTCTTGGGTTCGCCCACCTTGCGCGAGATCTCGAAGTAGCGCTGCGAGAACGCGGGCGTCGACGCGAGGTTGCGCACGCTCATCTGCACCTGGTGCGAGACGGTCACGCGCTTGCCGTCGAGGCTGTCGGTGCGGCGCACGTTGTAGAGGCAGCCGATCGGCTTGGGAATCTCCTCGATGCGGTTCTCGCGCGACTCGTGCGTGATCTTTCCCTTGAACTGCACCGGCGCCGCGATCGTCATGTCGGGGAACACGGCCTTCACGTCCTCGGGCGTCATCAGCGCGCAGGCATCGGGCCACTGGTCGGCGGGCGCGGTCTGCGACACGCGCGTGTCGGCCGGCACCTCGACCGCCGCCTGGGTGGCGATCGGCGCCGCGGCCGCCACCATGCCGGTGCCCGGCTGCCAGCGCGACAGCGCCTGGCGCGCGAGCGCGCTGGCGTTGCCGGGCGTCTGGCTCGAATAGGCATCGAGGCTGGTCGAGACGATCAGGTCGCCCTTGCGCGCATAGACCGCGACCCGGTGCGCGCTGGTCTCCATGAAGGCCTCCTCGCCCACGCCGGCCAGCGGCTCGATGCGCAGGCTGAGCTTGGGGTCGGTGGCCACGCGTTCGCGCGCGGTGCGGATCGAGGCGAAGCTGTCCTTGGCGGTGCCGCGGCCGACCACGGGCGAGTCGCCCCAGCGCACCACGGTCAGGCTCGCGAAGCGCGCGAAGTCCAGCGTCGAGGTCGGGCTCGGCAGCCGCACCACGTAGGCGCAGCTCTCGGCGTACTGCGGGCCGCGGCTCAGGGGGCTCAGCGTGGGGCCCTTGTCGGTGACCGGGCGTCCGGGGAACAGCGCCTCGATGTCGGCGCGCGGCATCAGCCTGCAGGCGTCGGGTGCGTTCGCGGGTGCGGTGGCCGCTGCGGGAGGCGGCGAGGCCGTCACGGTCGCGGTCTGCGCGAGCGCGGCGACATGGACCGCGCCGGCCAGCAGCAGCCAGGCGGGGCGGATCGGGGCGAGGGTTCGGAAGGGATTCAAGCGGACTCCGGTATTCGGGTAAACGCGTAGAAGCGGCGCAAGGCGCGCATCCTCGCCGCACCGGCGCGGCCCGTCGATTACCTGCGGCGTAGTCGGCCGTACGTAGTTCCCGAGGCCCGCGTGTCAGTTTTCGGTCAGCCGCCGACGCCGAGCATCCCTGCCTCCATCACAACAGGCCGCAGGCGCGCTGCGCAGGCACGCCCACAGAGACAGACATGAACGACCGCAACCTAGGCAGAGGGCTCTTCCTCATTGCCATTTCCCTCCTGTTCGGCATCACCGCCGCGCGCAACTACCCGATCGGCGACTTCTCGCGCGCCGGGCCCGGCATGTTCCCGTTCATCGTCAGCGTGCTGCTTGGCCTGATCGGCGTGGCCACCGTGATCCGCTCGCGCTTCGTCGCGCGCCAGCCGATGGAACTCAACCTGCGCAACATCGGCATCGTGATCGGCAGCCTCTGCGGCTTCGCGCTGATCTCGGAGCACATCAACATGGTCGCGGGCATCGTGTTCATGGTGTTCGCCTCGACGGCTGCCGGCCTCTCGTACTCGTGGGTGCGCAACGTCAAGATTTCCCTCGGCCTGATCGCGATGGCTTTCGCGCTCCAGAAGCTGCTGGGCCTGAACCTGCCCCTGCTCTGAGGACGAAGCCATGGAAGTCTTGAACAATCTCGCGTTCGGTTTCTCGCACGCGCTCACGATGCAGAACCTGCTGTTCTGCGCCATCGGCTGTACCGTCGGCACCCTGGTGGGCCTGCTGCCGGGCCTGGGCCCGCTGGCCACCATCAGCCTGCTGCTGCCGCTGACCTACTCGATCCCCACCGGCGGCGCGCTGATCATGCTGGCCGGCATCTACTACGGCGCCCAGTACGGCGACAGCGTGAGCGCGATCACCATGAAGATCCCGCATGCCAGCAGCATCGTGGCCTGCATCGACGGGTACGCGATGACGCTCAAGGGCCAGACCGGCCTGGCGCTGTTCACCGCGGGCTTCTCGAGCTTCGTGGGCGGCACCATCGCGATCGTCGTGCTGGCCTGGATGGCGCCGATGCTCGGCGAGGTGGCCTTCCTGTTCGGCCCGGCCGACTACTGCTCGATGATGCTCGTGGGCTTCGTCTGCGTGAGCTTCGTGACCACCGGCAGCCTGCTCAACGGCCTCGCGATGTGCTTCATCGGCGTGCTGCTCGGCCAGATCGGCACCGACGTCAACAGCGGCATGCAGCGCTACACCATGGACCTGCCCTTCCTCGCCGATGGCGTGGGCCTGGTGAGCATCGCGCTGGGCTGCTTCGGCATCGCCGAGATCACCAAGAACCTCGACGCGCGCGAGGAGCGCTCGCCCTTCAACGGCAAGATCAACCTGATCCCGACCTGGGCCGAGTTCAAGCGCATCATTCCGAGTGCGCTGCGCGGCGGTGCCATCGGTTCGTTCCTCGGCATCCTGCCCGGCGGCGGTCCCTCGATCGCCCAGTTTGCGGCCTACGCCATCGACAAGAAGGTCAGCAAGTACAAGCACGAGATCGGCACCGGCTGCATCGAGGGCGTGGCCGGCCAGGCCGCGGCCGACGAAGCCGCCGCGCGCACCAGCTTCATCCCGCTGATGAGCATCGGCATCCCCGAGAACCCGGTGATGGCGCTGATGCTGGCCGCGTTCGTGATCAAGGGCATCCAGCCCGGTCCGAACATGATCGCCAGCCACCCCGACCTGTTCTGGGGCCTGGTGGCCAGCATGTGGGTCGGCAACTGCTTCCTGCTCGCGCTCAACGTGCCGCTGGTGCGCTACTGGCTGTCGGTGTTCAAGATCCCGTACGCCGTGCTGTTCCCGTCGATCCTGTTCTTCTGCTGCATCGGCACCTACAGCGTCAACAACAGCCTCGACGACATCTTCATCACCGCCGTGTTCGGCTGCCTCGGCTACGCCTTCATGCGATTGGAGCTGGACGCCGCGCCGCTGATGCTGGGCTTCATCCTCGGGCCGATGCTGGAGGAGAACTTCCGGCGCGCCATGCTGATCAGCCGCGGCAGTTTCGGCGTGTTCGTGAACCGCCCGATCAGCGCCACGCTGCTGGGCCTGATCGGCGTGTTCGTGGTGTGGCAGCTCGTGGCCTTCGTGCGTTCGATCCAGAAGGCGCGGCGCGAGGGGCCGGCGGTGGTGCCGGCGAGCGAGGCGCATGGGGCTTGAGAGGCCTGCCAAGCTTCCCCTGATCCGTTCTTCACAGGCTGATGCCTGAGAAGGACACGGAGCCGGCCCGTTGAAGCCGGCGATGGACGCCCGATGAATCTCATCGGGCGTTTTCTTTTTGGGGGAGGCGATCCTCGTTTGCCGGCATGTCCATGGCGGTAGCATCCGGCCAAGACCATCCATTCCCTGTCGCCTCCCAACGAAGATGAGCCGCGTGACCATTTCCACAGCGCCGTGCGACCCGTCCGCTTCGTTGGTGAGCGAAATCCGGCGCGTGACAAAGCTCGGCGTTCTCGATGTGCGAGACCGCCTTTCCACCGGGAAGCCCGTGTTCGATCAGGCGCTTTTCTCCGATCGAACGGAAGACGTCTTTGCCAAAGCGCGTGCGGTGCTTGCTGCACTGGAGCGCGGCGGGCATCGGCCTCTTGTCAGTGAGGCTGGCCGGCCCATCACTCCCGAGATCCTGCGAAACATCTTGCAGGCATCAGAGGAGGGGGCCGAGGAGCTTCGCCGGCTCGATGATTTGGGACACGTGTAGGCAACGGCTGGATTCGGCCAAAAGGCGGCGTTCGCTGCTGCGTTGACGCGCTGGAGAAGCGAAGGCGTCGAGACGGGGTCCCCGCTGGGCCACCCTGTTTTCAACGCGATGCGGAAGCCTCACTCATTGGAATGACGCAATGAGAAGCACCAGGCCCCCAACGGCCGCAGCGATCAGCGCACAGATGCCGGCGCCAGCCAGCAGATGCGTCGCCTGGCGGCGGTCGTCGGCGGTGTCGTCGTGCCGGAAGCCGCGCAGCAGGCCGCCGGCCAGCGCGAAGACGTGAAGCAGCGCCCCGAAGGCGGCGAGCACGCCGGCGGCCAGGGCGAAGCCCAGCGCGGCCCACGACAGGGTCACGATGACCTTGGCGATCATGGCAGCGCGGTGGGGCTTGTCGCCGTCGAGCCGTCCCGGGGGCCGGTGCACGGTGGCTTGCCAGCGTTCATGAGCAAAGACATCCCCGGTGCTATGAAGGCAGGCCCTCGGCATGCGCGGGAAAGCGCAGGCCGAACGAAGTGCCATCGGCCACCGTCGACGTCACGCTCATGTCGCCGCCGTGGGCGCGCGCGATCTCGCGGACGATGAAGAGGCCCAGCCCGACGCTGCGCACGGTGTTGCTGCCGGTCTCGCCGCGGACCATGGGTTCGAACATGTCGGCCAGCACCGCCTCGGAAATGGGCGCGCCGAGATTGCGCACCACGATCTCGGCCGTGGCGCCGGCCACGCTCGAACGGACGAACACGGGCGTGTCGACCTGGCCGTAGGCGGCCGCATTGCTCACGAGGTTGCCGATCAGCTGCGCCAGCCGGTCGGCGTCCGCCACGCAGGCGCTGTCGCCTTCGGACGCGAACTCGATCGTGCGGCCCGGATAGGCCAGCCGCAGCTCCGACAGCGCGCCGTCGACCACCTCGTGCAGGTCGACCGCCCGGCGGTTGACCGTGAGCCCCTGGCCCACGCGCGCCTGGGTGAAGTCGAGCAGCTCCTCGATCAGCCGCTGCGCCCGCTCGGCCGAATTGCGCACATGCCCCAGGATGCGGGTGCGGCGTTCGCCGTCCACGCGCTCGAGCATCTGAACCCCCATGAGAATGGCCGACAGCGGGTTGCGCAGGTCATGGCTCACGATGCCGACCATCTGCTCGGCGAACAGCGCCCGGTCGCGCATCAGGCTGCGTGTTTCGCGCTCGGCTTCGAGCAGCGCATCGGCCTTGCGTCTGGCGCCCATCAATTCGCGCTCGTAGCGGTTGCGGTCCTCGGCGACGAAGGCCGCGATCTCGTCGAACTCGCCTTCGGGTCGTTGGCGCCGGCGGGCGTTGAGGATCATGGGGATCGTTCGTCCGTCGCGATGGCGCAGGTCGAACTTCACCTCGGCCAGCGATCCCTGCATCTGCAGCGAAGGCGCCCAATGCGTCTGATGGAAGATCCGGCCGCCCATCGTGAAGAGCTCCTGCAATCGCTTCGCGCCGACGAGCTCGTCGCGAGGGATGCCGATCCAGTCGCAGAACGTGCCGTTGGCCTTGACGATCGTGCCGTCGAGCCTGGTCACGATCAAGCCGCACGGTGCCTCGTCGAAGAGGCCGGCGAGGTCGGGGATGGCCTGCGTCATCCGGCTCGGGCCCGCGGCAGCGCATCGAGGAAGGCCTCGATCGCATCGCAGCACGCATCGGGCGCGCTCAGGTGAGGGCAATGGCCGACGTTCTCGACGACGCGCAAGGTGCTGTGGGGCACGACCTCGTGGACGTAGCGGCCGACGACCGGTGGCGCGATCAGGTCCTCGGACGACTGGATGATGAGCGTGGGCGTGCGCAGCTTCGCCAGGTCTTCGCGGTTGTCGGACAGGAAGGTGACCCTGGCGAACTGCTTGGCGATGTCGGGATCGGTGCGGCAGAAGCTCGCCGAAAGCTCTTCACCGAGTTCCGGGCGTTCGGGCACGCCCATGATGGCGGGCGCCATGCTGCTCGCCCAGCCGAGGTAGTTGCTGTCGAGCGTGTCCAGCAGCGAGTCGATGTCCTCGCGCGCGAAGCCGCCCACGTAGTCGCCGTCGTCGATGTAGCACGGCGAAGGGCCGATCATCACGTTCGCCGCGAAGGTGCCGGGCGACTTCAGTTCGGCGAGCACCCCGATCATGCCGCTGACCGAATGGCCCACGAAGATCGCCGGCCCCACGGCCACGTCGCGGACGACCTCGAGCAGGTCGTCGGCATAACCCTCGAGGCTCGAATACTTCGCGCCATCGTAGGCATCGAGGTCCGATTGGCCCGCGCCCACCAGGTCGAAGGTCACCACCTTGTAGCGGTCCGCGAACCGTGGCGCCATGAGCCGCCACATGTTCTGGTCGCACCCGAATCCATGGGCGAAGACGAGTGTCGCCGGTCCCGAACCCTGCATCCGGATGTTGTTTCGATGGTGGACGTTCATGAAAAGCTCAGACGGAGTCTGAGGCGAAGAGGTGGCGGGAGCAGCCAGAAGTATCCATTTTGCGCCGATTCGGTGAATGCCAGGCGCTGGCTCAAGGCCGGCGCGCGCGTGTCGATGTCGGAGCCTTCGCCGGCCTGGCCGGCTTGACGCTCGAGCGACTCGCCAGCGCGAGCATTTCGAGAAACGCCGCCGCCGCCGGCGACAGGCTGCGCCCCGCACGCCGGATCACGCCGATGGTGCGCCCGATCTCGGGCCGCTCGAGCCGCACGCCGACCACCGCGGCCGGCTTGCGCGGCAGCGTGAGCTGCGGCACCACGGCCACGCCGAGGCCGTTCTCGACCATGCCGATCAGCGTGGAGACGTGGCGCACCTCGCACACCGGGCGCGGCAGCGGCGGCAGCTCGGCCAGGGCCTGGTCGATGAACAGGCGGTTGCGGCTGGCCTGCGAGACGCGCGCATGCGGGTACTGCGCGAGTTCCTCCCAGCCCACGGACTTGCGCCGCGCCAGCGGGTGGTCCGCGGGGCAGGCGAGCACATAGGGTTCCTTGAGCAGCGGCGTGAACTCCACCTCGGGGTCCTGCATGCCGATGTAGTTGAGCGCGAAATCGGCCTCGCCCTGCTTCACGCTGGCGAGCACCTCGTCGGCACCCTCCTCGATGATGCGCACCAGCACATGCGGATGGCGTGCGCGGAAGGCCTGGATCACGGGCGGCATGAAGTGGTGCACGGTCGACAGCACGCAGCCGATGGTGACGTCGCCGGCCTCGAGCTCGGCCGCGTCGCGCAGGCTCAGCACCGAGCGATCGAGGTCGTCGACCAGGCCGCGGATCTGGCCGAGGAAGCGCCGGCCCAGCAGGGTGAGCTCGACGCTGCGCGTGGTGCGGTCGAACAGGCGCACGCCCAGCAGCTCCTCGAGGTGCGAGATGCGCCGCGACAGCGCGGGCTGCGACAGGTGCAGGGTGCGCGCCGCCGCGGCGAAGCTCTGCAGCTCGCCCACGGTGACGAAGGCGCGCAGGTCGGCCAGCGAGGGCTTCAGCATTTCAGCTCACTCATGCAGTTCATGCAATAAACCCCCAAAAACTTGCAATTTACTGCAATGACGCCCAGGCAGAAGATGCGCGGCAGAACAAGGAGACACCGACATGCAACGCCGCCAACTGCTGCTGACCGCTTCCGCGGCCTCGGCCGCCATCGTGATGCCCCGCTTCGCGATCGCGCAGGACTTTCCGAGCAAGCCGATCCGCTACATCGTGCCGGTCGCCGCCGGCGGCGGCAACGACATGATCGCCCGCGTGGTCGCCGAACGCTGGGGCCGCGCGCTGGGCCAGCCCTTCGTGATCGACAACCAGAGCGGCGGCGGCGGCGTCGTGGCCTGCCAGAACACGGCGCGCGCCGCGGCCGATGGCTACACGCTGATGCAGGGCTATGTGGCGACCCACGGCACCACGCCCGCGACGCGCCGCGTGAGCTACAACGCGATCAAGGACTTCACGCCGATCGGCATGATCGGCGCCACGCCCAACGTGCTGGCCATCAATGCCGACGTGCCCGCGAAGACGGTGGCCGAGTTCGTCGACTACGTGAAGCGCAACCCCGGCAAGGTGAGCTACGGCTCGGCCGGCGCGGGCTCGCTCACGCACATGACGATGGAACTGTTCAAGCAGGAGACCGGCGCGGTCATGGTGCACGTGCCGTACCGCGGCATCGCGCCGGCCATCAACGACGTGCTCGGCGGCCAGACCCAGGCCATGTTCCCGGGGCTCGCGGCGGCGCTGCCGCACCTGCGCTCGGGTCGCATGCGCGCGCTGGCCGTCACCGGCAGCAAGCGCAGCGCGCAGCTCAAGGACGTGCCGACCATGGACGAGGTCGGCTTCAAGGGCTTCGACGCGATGCAGTGGTACGGCTCGGTCGGCCCGGCCGGCATGCCGGCCGACGTGGTGCGCCGCCTCAACGAGACCCAGGTCGCGGTGCTCAAGGCGCCCGACCTGGCCGAGAAGCTCGCCAGCGAGGCCGTCGAGCCCTGGCCGATGACGCCGGACCAGTTCGGCAAGTACATCGGCTCGGAGATCGCGCGCTGGACCGCGCTCGCCAAGGCCCGGAACATCCAGCTCGACGAGTAGGCCCGGCCGGCTCCCTTTCCTTTTCTCAACGCAACCAGCAAGAACTCCAGTGGCCCGCAACACGCACGTTTCCGCCGACACCTCGGCCCCTCCCGTCACCGCCATCCTGGCCCGCTTCGTCGCCACGCATCCCTCGCGCGGCTGGAGCGACGCGGTCGAGCGCGAGGCGCACCGCACCTTCTACAACTGGCTCGGCTGCGCCATCGGCGCCGCGCGCCACGAGGCGGCCGAGGCCGCGATCGCCGCCGTGCGCATGCTCGAGCCGGCGCCGCAGGCCAGCGTGCCGGGCCGCGCCGACAAGGTCGACATGGCGAGCGCGGCACTGCTCAACGGCATCACCTCGCACACCTTCGATTTCGACGACACGCACCTGAAGACCATCATCCATCCGGCCGGCCCGGTCGCCTCGGCGCTGCTCGCACTCGGCGAGCACCGCGGGGCCTCGGGCCGCCAGCTGATCGACGCGCTGGTGCTCGGTATCGACGTGGCCTGCCGCATCGGCAACACCATGTACCCTGACCACTACGACCGCGGCTGGCACATCACGGGCTCGACCGGCATGCTCGGCGCGGCCGCGGGTTGCGCGCGGCTGCTGGGGCTGGACGAACACCGCACGGCGATGGCGATCGGCATCGCGGCCTCGCAGCCCGTGGGCCTGCGCGAGCAGTTCGGCACCATGACCAAGCCCTTCCATCCGGGCGCCGCGGCGCGCGCGGGCCTGATGTCGGCGCTGCTCGCGAGCCAGGGCTTCACGGCCAGCGAACGCGCGCTCGAGGCGCCGCGCGGTTTCGTGCAGGTGGCTTCCGACAAGCGGGCCTGGCACGAGGTCACCGACGAGCTCGGCGAGCGTTTCGAGATCTCCTTCAACACCTACAAGCCCTTCGCCTGCGGCATCGTGATCCATCCGAGCATCGACGCCTGCGTGCGGCTGCGCGCGCAGGGCATCGCGCCCGAGGACGTGGAGCGCATCGAGCTGCGCGTGCATTCGCTGGTGCTCGAGCTCACGGGCAAGAAGGAGCCGAAGGATGGCCTGCAGGGCAAGTTCAGCGTCTACCACGGCTGCGCCGTGGGCCTGATCCATGGCCGCGCGGGCGAGGAGGAGTTCTCGGATGCGATGGTCAACGACCCGCGCGTGGTTGCGCTGCGCAACCGGGTGCAGGCGGTGGTCGACGACGGCATCGCGGAGGAGTCGGTGCACGTGAGCGCGCTGCTGCGCGACGGCCGGCGCGTCGAGGTGCAGGTCGATCATGCGATCGGCTCGATGCACAACCCGCTCTCCGATGCGCAGCTCGAGGCCAAGTTCGACGCGCTCGCGGTGCCGCTGCTCGGCGCGGAGCGTTCGGGCCGGATCACCGAGGTGTGCCGCACGCTGGCCGCGCTGCCCGACCTGCGCACGCTGACCGCACTGACCGCGCCTTCGGCTTGAACAGGAGGCACGCATGACGAACCAAAGCATTCCGGCACTTCGCATCGGCATCCTCGACGGCGACGACATCGGCCACGAGATCGTGCCCGCCTCGGTCGACATCGCGCGCGCGGCCGCCGAGCTGCACGGCGTGGCCATCGACTGGCATCCGCTGCCGATCGGCGCACGCGCGCTCCAGACCCACGGCCACACCCTGCCGCCGGGCACGCTCGAGACCCTGCGCACGCTCGACGGCTGGCTCCTCGGGCCCATCGGCCACCGCGGCTATCCCAAGGGACCGAACGCGATCAACCCGCATCCGATCCTGCGCAAGACCTTCAACCTGTTCGCCAACGTGCGGCCCACGCGCTCGTACCCGGACATCGGCTGCCTGCACGACGGCGTCGACCTGGTGATCGTGCGCGAGAACAACGAGGGCTTCCAGCCCGACCGCAACATGGTCGCGGGCTCGGGCGAGTTCCGGCCCAACGACGAGGTCACGCTCTCGGTGCGCGTGATCACCCGCACCGGCAGCCGGCGCGTGGCGCGCGCGGCCTTCGAACTCGCGCGCCAGCGCCGCAAGCATCTGACCTATGTGCACAAGGACACCGTGTTCAAGCTCGGCTGCGGCATGTTCGTCGAGGAGTGCAGGAAGCTCGCCGAGGAGTACCCCGACGTGCGCGTCGACGACGTGATCGTCGACACCTTCGCGATGCGGCTGGTGCGCGACCCGCAGAGCTTCGATGTGGTGGTCACGACCAACATGTTCGGCGACATCCTCTCGGACGAGGCGGCCGGCCTGGTCGGCGGCCTCGGCATGGCGCCGGGGCTGTGCATCGGCGACGGCGACATCGCGATGGCGCAGGCCACGCACGGCTCGGCGCCCGACATCGCGGGCCAGGGCATCGCCAATCCCTACGCGATGATCGAGTCGACGCGCATGCTGTTCGACTGGCTGGGCCACAGCCGCGGCAACGAGGGCGCGGTGCGCATGGCAACATCGATGTCGCGCGCCACCACGGCCGCGCTGGCCGATCGTTCGGCGCGCACCGGCGACATCCGCGGCAGCGGCAACACGGTGGCGTTCACGCAGGCCGTGCTGCGCAACCTGAGTGCCTGAAGGGAAATCTCTCGATGACCGAAGTGGCCACCATGCAGTCCTTCTGGATGCGGATGAGCGAGGCGGGCGGCGTGCTCGAGCAACGCGAGGTGCCGGTGCCCACCGCGGGCCCGGGGCAGTTGCTGGTGCGCCTGCATGCGGCATCGCTCAACCGCGGCGAGTTCCTGGCGAGCCACGGCGCTTCGGGTGCCTGGCGCCCGGCCGGCGGGGAGGGTGCAGGCAGGGTGGTCGATGTTGGAAATGCCGTTAGTGGATTTCAAGTCGGCGATCGCGTGATGGGCCGCTGCGCCGGGGCCTTCGCGGAGTACGCGCTGATGGAAGCGGCCGAGGCCATGGCCGTGCCGCAGGCACTGTCGTGGGAAGAGGCCGCGAGCATTCCGCTGGCCTTCCTGGTCGCGTTCGACATGCTGGTGCTGCAGGGCCGGCTGCAGCCCGGCGAATGGCTGCTGGTCAACGGCGTGTCCTCGGGCGTCGGGGTGGCGTCGCTGCAACTGGGCAAGGCGCTCGGCGCGCGCGTCATCGGCACCTCGGGCTCGGCCGACAAGCTCGCGGCCCTCGCGCCGCTGGGGCTCGATGTCGCGCTGCCCACCCGCGCCGCCGATTTCGCGCCGGCCGTGCTGCAAGCCACCGAGGACAAGGGCGCGAACCTCGTCGTCAACACGGTCGGCGGCTCGGTGTTCGCCGAGAACCTGCGCGCGATGGCCTTCGAGGGGCGGCACGCGACCGTGGGCCATGTCGACGGCGTGCTGCATGCCGAGCTCGACCTCGAGGCCCTGCATGCGCGGAGGCTCACGCTGTTCGGCGTCTCGAACAAGCTGCGCACCAAGGCCCAGCGCGCCTCGGGCGTGCCGCGTTTCGTCGCCGAGGTGCTGCCGCTGTTCGCGGCCGGCCGCATCCGGCCGCGCATCGACCAGGTGGTGGCGTTCGCCGAGCTGCCGGCGGCCAAGGCGCGCATGGAGGCCGGCGCACACGTCGGGAAGATCGTGCTGCGCATGCCGGGAGCGGACTAAGACTTAGGGCACGACCGCGAGCAGCTTGATTCCAGCCTGCTCCAGCTCGTCGGCCAGAACGGTTTCTGCCACGAAGATCGCGGCCCCCTCGTAGCGCAGGGCCGCAGTCGCGTCGAACAGCTCGGCGACCACGGTCTCGGGCGGTGTGCCGGCGGGAAGATCGAAGATGCCGTTGCCCGCGATGCTGTCGATCACCTACTGGCGCCCTGACTGCATGGCCAGGGCGAGCGACTGGACGCAGAGGCTGCTGAGGTCGGGTTCTTCCACGAGGTACTTGAAGGCGTACTCGATGTCGGTGTTCGCGACCCGCGCGACCCATCGTCCTTGCCCGATCTCGAGAATCAGCAGGTCGTTCATGGCTTGCCTCCCGTGTAGTCGCTGATGGTCACGGTCAGGTCGAGCGCCGTGTGCCACGACTGCGCGCGGCCGATGGCCGCGAGGCCGCCGACGTGCCCGTCGGCGAAGAAGGTCCTGGGGTCCGACGGATCCGACCCCGAGCGCGCCCATTGCGGATCCCGGCCCGGGTTGTTGTCCCAGCACACGTCCCAGTACGGACGCTTGCCCATGCCGAAGACCTGCACCGGCGCGACGATCCGCACGCCGAAGCGCACCGGGATCTCGGGGCTGTACCAGGTGACGTAGGCGTTGTTGGCGCCGTCGGCGATCCACGAGAACGCGATCTGGCAGATGTCGAGCGTCTCCATGCCCGAACGGGCCTTGAGCACCGGCCCTGGCGAAGAGGTCACGCTGCCGAGCGCGAAGTCCTTGGTGTAGCCGGTGACGTCGCGCCGCAGCTCGAACTTCGAGTAGTTGACGAAAGTGATCTTGATCTCGCCGCTGTCGACGGCCGCGCTCGGGGCCAAGGACGCGTTGGCGACGATGTCGGGCGATAGATGCATGTCGGTCATGGAATTGCTCCTCCTGCTCTGCAATCGGCCTGTGCGATGGTGCGAAACGCGGGCCCGCTTTTCTCTGGTGAAGAAGCGCGGCATTTCGCCGGTCCCGGTGAGCGGCCGAGGAACTCGCCTGGACATCGCGGCAAGCGTAGGCAGGCCGGTCGATGCGGGGAATCCCCGAAACCAAGTAAACGCCCGGGCGGGCCGGGCGCAACCCTCAGGCGTGTTCCGTGCGCACGAACACGATGTCCTTCACCAACGGCTCGAACGGCACGCAGAGGCTGGCGATGTTCGCGTCGCGATCGGTCAGGAAGCTCAGGGGCAGCCCGTCGGGCAGCAGCGGGTGCAGCGCCGCGGGCAGCTCGAAGGTTTCGTGGTGGCGGTGGCGCAAAGCGGCGGACAGGCCGCGCCATGACCAGTGCAGCGTTGCGTCGCGCGCCTCGATCGTCATGAGGCCATAGGCCGGGTGCAGGTAGTGGCCGGCATAGGCTTCGAGCGCGTGGGCCGGTCGGGTGCCCGGGTGGCGCGTCCGCGCCTGCTCCGCCTGATGGGCCTGCATCCAGGCCAGCGACTGTTCGCGCTGCACGCGGCCGCGGTCGCGCCAGTCGATCGGTTCGCGGCCGCGCAACCGGTCGATGACATGCCAGGTCAGGGGCCTGGCCACGCCCTCGTTCGGGCTGCGGTTGGTCAGCACGGCGATGCCGATGCCGGCGTCCGGCACCAGGGTCATCAGCGCGCCCCAGCCGGGCAGGCCGCCGCCATGAAAGACCAGCCGATCGCCCCGGTAGCTGTGGCAGCGAAAGCCGAAGCCGTAGTGCGCTTCGCCGAACTCGCCGCCGGCCGAGTTCGGGCAGTGGACGTGCGGTGCATGCAGCAGGTCGACGAGCGCGGCCGGCAGCAGGCGCACGCCATCGATCTCGCCCCTGCCCAGATGCAGGCGCATCCAACGCGCGAGCTCGGCGACCGAGGTGCTGATCCCGCCCGCGGCGACGGGCCGGAACGGAAGGCGGGGCGCGGGTCGCCGCACGTCCTCGCGCACCATGTAGGGCCGCGCCGGCTCGGGCGAAGCCTCGAGCTCGTCGAGCGTGAAACCGAGCGTCATTCCGAGCCTGTCGCCCAGCCGCGCGCGGATGAACGCTTCGTACGTGGTGTCGCCGACGCGTTCGATCAGCAGCCCGAGCACGTTGTAGCCGAGGTTGCTGTACTGGTGGGCGGTGCGGATGTCGAGGTTGGGCTCGAGATGCCGCATGTCGGCCATCATCCGGGCCGGCGAGCGGTCGCCGGGGAGGTACATCCAGTCGTGCGCCGGCAGGCCGCTGTGGTGCGTGAGCAGGTCGCGCACCGTGATGCGTTCGGTGGCGACCGGGTCGTGCAGGCGGAACTCGGGCAGGTAGTCGCGCACCGGCCGCGTCCAGTCGAGGCGGCCCTCGTGGTGCAGGAGCGCGAGGGCGGTCGCGGTGAAGGACTTGGTGATCGAGCAGATCAGGAAGCGGGTCGCGGCGGTCACGGGCAGGCCCGACTCGAGGTCGCGCTGTCCGTAGGCTCTGGTGAGTACGACCTGGCCGTCCTGGACGACGGCGAGCGCGGCGCCGGGCACTTTCCAGTCGGCCATGAGAGCGGGGGCGAGGCGATCGAGTTCGGAACCGAGCGCCGCCATCGATGGGCCGGAAGAATGAACCATGGTCGAGCTCCTCGCCTTCGCGTGCGCAACGCTGGCGTGCCGTGAATTTTATCGAGCCTGTGGTCTCGCGCGGGCGCCTTGCTCGGGCGATGCGGCCGTCTGGCGCTGCAGCGTGAAGCCGATCTCGGTACGCCCCGCCGCGCCCTGCACGAAGGTCTCGCCTCCATGCATGCGCGCAATGGCGCGCACGATCGCCAGCCCGAGCCCGAAGCGCTCGCCCGTCCGGGGTCGCGAGCTGTCGCCGCGCCAGAAGCGCTCGAACATGTGCTGCCGCATCTCTTCCGGAATCGCATCGCCGGGGTTGGCGACCGTGATGCGCGCGCCCTCCGGCAGCGCCTCGATGCGCAGGCCGATCACGGCCTCCTGCGGCGCATGCCGCGATGCGTTCGTCAGCAGGTTCACGAGCGCGCGGCGCAGCAGCACGCGGTTGACCGGCACCGAGGCATCGCCCTCGATCTCTAGCCGCTGGCGCTTCTCCTCGAGGAAGACCTCGACGAACTCGCCGACCTGCCGCGCCTGCTCGCCCAGCGAGAGCTCGCGCAAGTCCTCGGCCGCGTCGCCGCGGTCGGCGCGCGCGAGGAACAGCATGTCGTTGACCATCGAGCCCAGCGTGCGCAGCTCCTCGAGGTGCGACTCGAGCACCTCGCGCATCTCGTCCTGGGGCCGGTCGCGCGCGAGCGCGAGCTCGGCGCCGTTGATCATGATGGCCAGCGGCGTGCGCAGCTCGTGCGCCACGTCGGCATTGAAGCCCTCGAGCTGGGTCCACGCGTCCTCCATGCGCGCCAGCACCTCGTTGAAGCGCTGGGCCAGAGGCAGCAGCTCGGTGCTGTCTGCCGGCAGGGTCAGCCGCTGCGACAGCCCGCCGGGGCGTATCACCGAGGCCTCGCGCGACAGGTCCGCGAGCGCGCGCAGACCGCGCCGCGTGGCGATGGCGCCGAGCGCCACGGTGCACAGCACGCCGAGCGCGCCGACCAGCAGGCCGTAGTTGTCGTAGCGGTCGAGCATCTCGGCGCGCGGCCGCGGGTCCATGCCGATCAGCACCTGCGCACCCGGAAAGATGGCGTGCTCGTCGAGCCGGTAGTGCGCGCCGCGCAGCACCACGCCGTCCTGCCGCTGCAGCCAGACCTTGTTGCCTTCGCCGCGCAGCGTGGGCGGCATCGGCTCGGCGCCGTAGAGCATCTCGCCGTCACGCGCGATCAGCCACACGTTCCAGCGGTAGCGCCCCCCCACGCTGGTGGCCGCGAGATGGCGTCGCAGCATCGGCAGGTCGGCCGGCGTGCGCACCTCGTCGATGAAGTGCTGCACCACCTCGGTCTTGCCGCTGAGGTCCGAGCGCTCGTCGGCGATCAGCACCTGCTCGAGCGCCTTGTGCAGCAGGTAGCCGGTGGCCGCGAACACCGCGACCGCGACCACCGCCAGCATCAGCACCAGGCGCGCCGAGATCGACCCGAAGCGCACCCGCGGTGCCTTCACGCGGACTCCAGCACGTAGCCCATGCCGCGCACGGTGCGCAGCATCGGGGTCTCGAAGGGATCGTCGAGCTTGGCGCGCAGGCGGCGCACCGCCACCTCGACCACGTTGGTGTCGCTGTCGAAGTTCATGTCCCACACCTGCTCGGCGATCACGGTGCGCGACAGCACCTCGCCGCGGCGCCGCATCAGCAGCGCCAGGATCAGGAACTCCTTGTTGGTCAGCTCGAGCGCCTGGCCGCCGCGCGAGGCCTTGCGCCGCGCGAGGTCCAGCTGCAGCTCGCCCAGGGTCAGCACGGTGGGTTCCGAGGTGCCGCCCGAGCGCACGCCGCGTCGGCGCAGCGCGGTCAGGCGCGCCAGCAGCTCCGAGAACGCGAAGGGCTTGACCAGGTAGTCGTCGGCGCCATCCTGCAGGCCGCGCACGCGGTCCTCGACCTGGTCGCGCGCCGTCAGCATGAGTACCGCCACGTCCTTGGTGGCCCGGATCGCCTTGAGCACCGCGAAGCCGTCGAGGCCGGGCAGCATCACGTCGAGCACCACGATGTCGTATTCGCCGTTGACCGCGAGATGGCGGCCATCGATGCCGTCGGCCGCGACGTCGACGACGTAGCCGTTCTCGGTGAGTCCCTTGCGCAGGTAGTCCGCCAGCTTGGGATGATCTTCGACGACGAGCACGCGCATGTTGTGTCCTTCCGGGGCCGCCGCCGGCGGCTCGACCGGCGCGGCGGTTCCGCAGTCTATCGCCGGGCCGCGCGTTCAGCGCCGGCCCTGCGCCGCCTTCACGATCAGGTCGGCCACCGCCTGGGGCTGCGACAGCAGCGACACGTGGCTGGCGTCGAGCTCGACCGTGCTGGCCTTCATGCGCTGGGCCATGAAGCGCTGCAGCTCGGGATCGATGGTGCGGTCCTGGCGCGAGACGGCATACCAGGTCGGCTTGTCGTGCCAGGCCGCCGCCGTGGTTTTGGCGGTGGTGATGGCGCGCGCGAACGGTTGCTGCACCGCGTAGTAGGCCAGTGCCTCGGCCGGCGGCAGGTCGCCCGCGAAGTCCTTCACGAAGGCCGGTTGGCTCAGCGAACCCCAGCCGTTGGTGTCCCACTGCAGGCCGGCACCGGCGGGCGCGGCGGCGAACTTGCGCGTGAGAGCCGGGTAGTCCTCGCCGGCATCGGGCGCGCGCGCCGCGATGTAGACCAGGCCCGCCACGTGCGGGTCGGTGCCCGCCTCGCTGATCACCATGCCGGCGTACGAATGGCCGACCAGCAGCGTGGGGCCGTCCTGCTGCGCCAGCACGCGTTTGACCGCGTCGACGTCGTCCTGGAAGCCGCTCAGCGGGTTCTGCACCGAGGTCACGTGCAGGCCCTGGGCCTGCAGCAGCGGAATCACCTTGCCCCAGCTCGAGCCGTCGGCATAGAGGCCGTGCACCAGCACCACGTTGTGGACGGCGACCGGCGCCGAAGGCGCCGTCTGCGCACTGGCGGCGGCCGCGGAGAAGACGCCGGCGAGGGCGATGGCCGCGATGCGGCCCATGAGGGTTCTGCGATGCATGAAAAGCTCCAGGTTCTGGCGGCGCCGGCTGCGGCGCCGAGGGTCTTGCAGTGACGACCGGCACTGCTCTGGAGCGGACTGTGGCGCCAGGCCATCGACCTGGATCGCACATTTCGATTACAAAAATGTCATCTGGCCGGCGCCAGCCGCTGCAGCATGGCGTGCCAGGCCCGCTGGTCGGGATCGGTCTGCCCCTTCATGCGGTTGCCGTCGCCGCTCTCGAGCTGCCGCAGCGTCTTCTGCCGGATGGCTTCGGGGATCTCGCGCACGGGCCGCCCGGTCGACAGCACCGCGATCTGCGCCCGGCAAGCCTTCTCGAGCGCGAGCATGGTCAGCACCGCGTCCGCCACGCTGCGCCCCACGGTCAGCAGGCCGTGGTTGCGCAGGATCAGCACCTTGGCGCTGGCACCGAGGTCGGCCACCAGGCGCTCGCGTTCGTCGAGGTCGAGCGCGATGCCCTCGAAGTCGTGATACGCCACGCGCTGGTGGAACAGCAGCGACCACTGGTTGAGCGGCAGCAGCCCTTCCTCGAGCGTCGACACCGCCACGCCGGCCACCGTGTGGGTGTGCAGCACGCAGGCGGCATCGTGGCGCGCCGCATGGATCGCGCTGTGGATGGTGAAGCCCGCGGGGTTCACGTCGTGCGGCGAGTCCTCGAGCTGGCGGCCCTCGAGGTCGATCTTCACCAGCGAGCCGGCCGTGACGTCACGAAACAGCAGGCCGAAGGGATTGATCAGGAACTGGTTCTCGGCATCGGGCACGCGCGCGGAGATGTGCGTGTAGATGCTGTCGTCCAGGCCGTGCAGCGCGATCAGCCGGTAGGCGGCCGCGAGGTCGCAGCGCACCGCGATCTCGGCCTGCGAGCGCTTCGGTCCCGCGGCGTCCGCCGCATAGGCACCATGCATCGGGATCATCGTTCGCGCTCCTTCGTCTCAGGAGATGGCACAGGCCTTGGCCTGGCGGATCACCGCTTCGTGGTCGTAGCGGTCCACGCGCTCGGCGAAGCCGGGCGTGCGGATCACGAAGGTCTCGGGCGCCACCTTCCGGTCGATCACCTTGTTGTCGAACAGGAAGTCCTGCATGCGCTGGAAGCCGGCCGCATCGACGCGGCCCCAGGCCTGGCCGCCGTCGAGCCGCCGTGCCTTGTCCATCGACCCGACCACCGCCGCCACCAGCCGATCGTCGTTGCGCGCCAGCGTGGCCTCGTCGGCGCCGGTGGGCTTGCTCTGCGGGAAGCGCTTCCAGTGCAGCTGGCGCGCGCACTGCGGATTGGTGGCGGTGAACAGGCTGGCCTTGGCCACGCCGCGCGCGATGGCCTCGACCATCGCCGGGTCGCTGTCGATGATGCGCTGCGTGGTCGCGAGGCTGAAGTCGGCGAAGGTCTCCCAGGCGGGGTCCGACAGGTAGCGAAGCCGGCCGCCGGCATTCTCGAAGCCCACCAGCGCCGTGTGCCAGAACATCAGCCCCTGCACCCGGTTGGCGCGCAGCGCCTCCAGCGCGGGCGCGCCGGTGCCCACGGCGACGATGGTCACGTCCTTGTCGGGATCGAGGCCGCCGGCGCGCAGCAGCGCCTTCAGCATCGGCAGGCCGCCACTGGCCAGGCTCACGATGCCGATGTTCTTGCCCTTGAGGTCGGCCACCTTCGCGACCGGGCCGTCGGCCTGCACGCCCACGGCCCAGTCGAGCACGTTGTTCACGCTGATCGCGCGGATCGGCAGGTTGTTCATCACGTTGGCCTGGATCAGGGCGCCCGCGCTCATCTGCGACAGCGCGATGCTGCCCGCGGCCAGCTGCTGGACCGTCTGCAGCGAGCCGGGCGTGGCCACCACCTCGACGTCGTAGCCCTCGTCGCGCCAGTAGCCGAGCGCCAGCGGCATCATGAGCCAGGGATAGGCCGCGTTGAGCACGCTCACGCCGCCGACGGCCAGCGTGACCTTCTTCAGGGGCTTGGCGCTCTGGGCCGATGCGTGCAGCGCGCAGGCCAGGAGCAGCAGCAGGAGGGCGCGCAGGCCGCCGGCGAGGATGCGAGTGGTCATGAGAACTCCAGGGTGAAGTGCGAAGGGAAACCGGGGCTCAGGCGCCGAGCGTGGCGTCCTTCTGCGTCTCGAGCCAGAACACGACCCGCTTGCGGGCGTACTTCATGACCGCATGCAGCACGATGCCCATGGCCGACAGCAGGATGAGGATGGCGAACATGCCCGCCGTGTCCATCGAGAAGGTGCGCTGCAGGATCAGGTAGCCCAGCCCCGCCTGCGCGCCGACGAACTCGCCGACCACCGCACCGATCACCGACAGCACGATCGACACGTCGAGGCCCGCGAAGATGTAGGGCAGCGCATGCGGCACGCGTGCCATGCGGAAGATCTGCCAGCGCGTCGCGGTGAAGGCCCGCAGCAGCTCGATCTGGTCCGCCGGCGCCGCGCGCAGCCCGACGATGGTGTTGGCCAGTGCCGGAAAGAAGGCGATGGTGGCGGTGATGATCACCTTCGAGGTCATGCCGTAGCCGAACCAGATCACGAACAGCGGCGCGATCGCCACCTTGGGGATGGTCTGGAACGCGACGATGTAGGGATAGAGCGTCTTCTCGACCAGCACGAACTGCGACACCAGCGAGCCCAGCACCAGCCCGAGGCCCGCGCCGACCGCGAAGCCCGCGAGCGTCTCGTAGGCGGTCACGCCGAAGTGGTAGGTGAAGGCGTTGGAGATCAGTCCGCCCCACAGCGCCAGCGCGACCGCCGAGGGCGGCGGCACCACGAGCGCGGAGACGTCGAGCGCGCGCACCGCGAGCTCCCAGCCGCCGACCACGACGACGAACAGCGCGATGGCCAGCGGGATCTCGGGCCGGGCGATGCGCCGCGCGGGAGGCGCCGAAGGCGCGGCGGGCAGCACGGTGGAAGCGGTGCGGGTGTTCATGCGTCGAGTGCTCCGAGCGAATGGAAGTGCCTGCGGATGGCCGAGACGTAGCCGCCGAAGCGTTCCGAATTGATCATCTCGAGCCGCCGCGGGCGCGGCAGGTCGATCGGCAGGATCTCGGTGATGCGGCCCGGCCGCGGCGACATCACGACCACGCGGTCGGCGAGGAACACGGCCTCGGGGATGCTGTGCGTGACCAGCACCACCGTCTTGCCGCTCTCCTTCCAGATGCGCAGCAGCTCGAGGTTCATGGTCTCGCGCGTCATCGCGTCGAGCGCGCCGAAGGGCTCGTCCATCAGCACGAAGGCCGGGTCGTGCACCAGCCCGCGCGAGATGCCCACGCGCTGCTGCATGCCGCCCGAGAGCTCGGACGGGTACTTGCCCTCGAAGCCCTCGAGGCCCACCAGCTTGAGCAGCGCGCGGGCGCGCGGCTCGTAGACCTTGCGGTCCAGGCGCTGGATCTCGATCGGCACCATCACGTTCTCGAGGACCGTGCGCCAGGGCAGCAGCACCGGCGCCTGCAGCACCACGCCGACGTCGCGGCTCGGTCCGTCGAGCGGGATGTCGCGCGCCTTCACCGAGCCCGAGCTGCGCCGCAGCGTGCCGGCCAGGATCTTGAGCAGGGTGGACTTGCCGCAGCCGCTGGGCCCGACCACGGTGACGAACTCGCCGTCGGCCACCGAGAGGTTCACGTCCTTCAGCGCGTCGATGTCCACGCCGTCGCGCGTGAGGTAGCGCTTGTTGAGTCCCGAGATCTCGATCATGGTGCGTGCCTTTCGAGGTGCGCCCGGCCTGGCCTCACTGCGGGCCTTCGAGCGCGAAGCGCGCGTCGCGCCACTTGAAGGCGGCCTTCAGGCCCTGCGCGCCGGCCACCTGGAAGAACTCGTCGGCCTCGGCCGATTCCGCCATCAGCACCAGCGTGAAGACCTCGGCGCCGTAGTCGATGGTGGACTGGAAGCCGCGCATCTCGTAGGCGCGGTTCAGCCCCATCTTGTTGAGCTGCATCGCGGGCGGCGGAATCATCGACAGCTTGGTCGCCAGCCGCCGGGCCTCGGCCAGCAGCTGGTCGGCCGGCACCACGCGGTTGGCCAGGCCGATGCGCTGCGCCTCCTGCGCGTCCACGCGATCGCCGGTCAGCAGCAGCTCCTTGGTCTTCTTCATGCCCAGCACCCAGGGCATGATCGCGTAGGGCGGGGCCGACTTGAACTGGATCTCGGGCTCGCCGAACTGCGCGGTGTCGGCGGCCAGCGTGATGTCGCAGACCATCGAGAGATCGCAGGCGCCGCCGAGGCAGAAGCCGTTGACGGCAGCGATCACCGGCAGCCGCGAGCGCCAGATGCGCGACCAGGTGTCGTTGCCCAGCTTCACGTGCTCGCGCCAGTCCTGCACGGTGGTGAACGGCTCCTCGCGCGGGCTGAGGTCGAAGCCCGCGCTGAAGGCGCGGCCCGCGCCGGTGACGATGAGGGCGCGCACGGCCAGGTTCGCCTCGAGGCTGTCGAGCGCATGCTGCATCTCGAGCAGCAACTGGTCGTCGAGCGCGTTCATCTTCTCGGGGCGGTTGAGCGTGAGCGTCGCGATGCTGCCGTCGATGGCGAGCTGGATGGCCTGGTAGTCCATGGGTACTTCCTTTCAGTTGAGCGTCGGTCCGCGCAGCTCGACCAGGGCGTCGAGCACGCGCACGCCCTGTCCCGCGGCAAGCACGGCGACCGGGTTGATTTCGATGGCCTCCACGAGGTCCGCATAGGCCGCGGCGATCTCCGACAGCCGCACCATCAGGGCCTCGAGGGCCGCGGCGTCGGCGGGGGGCGCGCCCCTGAAACCGTCGAGCAGCGCCGCCGCCCGCGTCGTGCGCAGCATCCGGTGCGCGCGTGCCGGGCTCACCGGTGCCAGCGCCAGCACCGAATCGCGCACCAGCTCGACCCAGATGCCGCCGGTGCCGACCACCAGCGCGGGGCCGAAGGGCGCGCGCCGCGAGGTGCCGGCGATCATCTCGATGCCGCCGCGCACCATCTCCTGCACCGCCACGCCGCGCAGGCGGGCCTGCGGCTGGTGGCGGCTCACGTCGGCCAGGATGCGGTCGAAGGCCGCGCGCACCGCGGCGTCGTCGGCCAGGCCCAGGGCCACGCCGCCGGCCTCGGTCTTGTGGGCGATGTCGGGCGACTCGATCTTCATCACCACCGGATGGCCGATCTCGCGCGCGGCGGCGACCGCCTGCTCGGCGCTGGTGCACAGGCGCTCGCGCGTCGTCGCGATGCCGTGGTCGGCGAGGAAGCGCTTGGCCTCGCCTTCCGACAGCGGCTCGCCGCTCGCGAAGCGGTCGCGCCAGGCGGGCTGCGGCTGCGAGAACGCAGGCTCGAAGGCCGGCTCGGGCTGCCAGCGGTGCCAGGCGAGCCAGTGCGCGATCGCCTGCAGCGCGGGGCGTGCGCCCTGCAATGCCGCGACGCGCGACGCGTGCAGCGGTGCGACGACATCTGCATGCATGCCGCCGCCGACGTTGCTGTAGAACAGCACGGGCTTCGAAAGCGCCTGGGCCGCCTGCGCCGCCGCCTGCGCGATCAGCCGGTAGTTGCCGGCCGCGCGTTCGCCGATGCCCGGCGGGCAGTCCTGCGAGATCGCGAGCACCGCCACGTCGGGATCGGCCGCGAGGATGTCGACGCATTGCCGGTACAGGCTGCCATCGGACACCGCTGCGCCGGTCACGTCGAGCGGATTGCTCGGCGTGGCGAACGAGGGCAGCACCTCGGCCAGGCGTTGCAGCGTGGCCGCGGCCGGCTTGGCGAAGCGCAGGCCGGCGGTCTCGCCGAGGTCGCAGGTGAGCGCGATCTCGCCGCCGCTCACGTTGAGCACCGCCACGCCGTCGCCCCGTGGTGCCCTGGCGCCGCTCTCGAACAGCACGCAGGTCTCGACGAACTCGTCCATGTCGTTCGCCACCACCACGCCGAGGCCGCGGAAGAAGTCGAGGTAGGCCTCGTCGGAGCCGGCCAGCGAGCCGGTATGCGCGGCCGTGGCCGCGGCGCCCTGGCTCGAGCGGCCCACGCGCAGCAGCACGATGGGCTTGCCGGCCGCGCGCATCAGCCGTGCGGCACGCGCGAAGCCTTCGGGGTCGCGCACGGTCTCCATGAACACCGCGGCGAGCTTCACCTTGGCGTCGCCTGAGAAGTGGGCGAGGTAGTCGTGGATGTCGAGCACAGCCGCGTTGCCGACCGAGACCATGTGGCTCAGGCCCAGGCGCCCGGTGCCGCCGAGCGCGATGCAGGCCGAGCCCGAATGCGACACCACCGCCACGCCGCCGGCGGGCAGCGGGTCGGGCGGCGGCGCGCTGTAGAGCGCGGTGCGCGCATGCACATCGATCAGGCCGAGGCAGTTGGGGCCGCACACCAGCAGGCCGGTCTGCGCATGCAGCTCGGCGAACTGCCGCTGCAGCGCCGCGCCCTCGGCGCCGAGTTCGGCGAAGCCGCTCGCGAACACCACCGCCGACTTCACGCCCTGGGCCGCGGCATCGCGCAGCGCGCCCATCACCTTGTCGGCCGACAGCGCGACCACGGCGCAATCGGGCACGCGCGGCAGCGAGGCCAGGTCGGGGTAGCAGTGCATCCCCTCGACCTCGGTGGCCGTCGGATGGATCGGGTAGATCTCGCCCGCGTAGCCGCCGTCGCGCAGGTTGCGCGCGACATAGGTGCCCATGGCATCGGCGCGCGGCGAGGCGCCCAGCACCGCGACGGCGGCGGGTCGGAACAGCGCCTGCAGGTTCATGCTCATGCGCGGCTCCCGGCGATGTGCGACGCATTGACGTCGACGCAGATGCGGCCGCGCACCTCGCCGGCCATCAGCTTGTGCGCATGCGCGATCACCTGCGACAGGCCGATCTCGTGGGCGATGTCGCCGAGCCGCAGTGCATCGAGCACATGCGACAGCCGCTGCCAGGCGCTGATGCGCTCGGCGCGCGGCGCCATCACCGAGTCCACGCCGCGCAAGGTCACGCCGCGCAGGATGAAGGGCGCGACCGAGGCCGGGAAGTCCAGCCCCTGCGCCATGCCGCAGGCCGCCACCACGCCGCCGTAGCGCGTGGCCGCGCAGGCATTGGCCAGCGTGTGGCTGCCGACCGTGTCGACCGCCGCGGCCCAGCGTTCGCGCGCCAATGGCTTGCCGGGCGCGGCGAGTTCGGCGCGGTCGATCACTTCGGCGGCGCCCAGGTCTTTCAGGTAGTCGGCCTCGGCGGCGCGGCCGGTCGAGGCCACCACGCGATAGCCGAGGTGGGCCAGCAGCGCGACGGCGATGCTGCCCACGCCGCCCGCGGCGCCGGTCACCAGCACCTCGCCCGCGCCGGGCCGCACGTGATGGCGCTCGATGGCCTGCACGCAGAGCATCGCGGTGTAGCCGGCGGTGCCCAGGGCCATGGCCGAGCGCGAATCGAGCCGGTCGGGCATCGGGATCAGCCAGTCGCTCTTCAGCCGTGCGTACTGCGCGAGGCAGCCGAACCAGTTTTCGCCGACGCCCCAGCCGTTGAGGATCACGCGGTCGCCGACGCGGAACTCCTCGCTGTCGCTGGCCTCGACCACGCCGGCGCCGTCGATGCCGGGAATCATCGGCCACTGGCGCACCACGGGACCGCGGTTCGCGATGGCCAGCGCGTCCTTGTAGTTGAGCGAGGAATGCTCGATGCGCACGGTCACGTCGGCCTGCGGCAGGACGGACCGGTCGAGCTCGACCTCGGCGGCTGCGAAGCCGCCTTCAGGCCGGGACAGATGGATGGCTTTGAACACGTGGGCTCCTGCTTTTTTGCTGCACTGCATCGAAAAACTCGATGGACACAGCGCGATGGGAAGCGCCACTCTATGAGCGAGGTCCGCTCTACTCAAGATCAATAAACGTCGATACGCGTTCTCTTTATTAGCGCATTGAAAGCGCGGCTCGGCGCCGCACGCTGGCCCCGTTCAACGTTCGCTGCGGGCCTGCAGCACCGCGGCCACGCTCTCGAGCAGCGTGAGGCTGGCCACCGACAGATGGCGTCCCTTGCGCACGCAGCACGACACCGCCTGCTTCTTCACGCGCGTGTCGCGGATCGGCACGAACACCGCATGCGGATAGTTGGGATCGAGCCCGTGCAGGTACTGGCTCACGATCGCGATGCCCAGTCCCGCCGAGGCCGCGCTGCGCATCATTTCGTAGGAGTCGGTGGTGAGCGCGATGCGCGGCTGGATGCCGACGCTGGCGAACATGCGGTCGATGGTCGGGCGCAGCGCCATGCTTTCGTGCGGCATGATGAAACCGTAGGGCGCGCAATCGGCCAGCCGCACCGAGCTCTTCGAGGCCAGCGGATGCTGGCGCGGCACCATGATGCAGGAGCCCACGAGGCAGCGGGCCTGCACCTGCAGGCCCGCATGCGGCGCGACGTTGTAGGCGATGATGAGATCGACCTCGTCGGCCATCACCATCTCCACCAATCGGGGCGACGCGGCCACCAGCAATTCGAAGGTGACCTGCGGATGCCGCTGGTTGAACGGCGTCAGCGTCTCGCGCAGCAGCTCGCGCGCGAAGCCCTCGTTCACGCCCATGCGGATGTTGCCGCGCTCCAGGCCCTTGAGCGCGTCGATCTGGGTCTTCGCCGCATTGAGCTCGTTCGCGATGGTGCGCACGTGCAGCAGCAGGATCTCGCCGGCGGCCGTGAGCTTGAGCCCCGAGCGGCCGCGGCCGCGTTCGAACAGCGGCGCCTCGACCTCGTCCTCGAGGTTCTTCACCTGCCGGTTGATGGCCGAGGCCGCGACATGCGTGACCTCGGCGGCCTTGCGGAACGAGCCGGCCTTCGCCACCTCGCGGAAGTAGTGGAGCGCGGTCGGGTTCTTGAGCTGGGCGGAAAATTCGCGGGACATCGCGGGCCTCTTGGAAATCCTGTGGCGAGGCCGATGCTATGCGCAGATGTCCAGGCGCTATTCCGCGAGCCGCTTCTTTCCGGCCTCGGCCTTCCGGCGGCGGGGCTTGTCGGCGCGGCGCTTCTCCACGGCCGAGACCATGCCCGCGGCCTCGGGGCCCAGTGTCCGCAGCCGTCGCACATGGACCGCCGCGGCACTGCGGCTGCGCAGGAACAAAAAGATCATCGCCGGGGGCCCGATGCGATGGACGCGCTCAACGTCCCGCCAGCGAGAGCGGCCGCATGTCCTGCCAGTTCGCCTCGATGTAGGCGCTGCACGCGGCGCGGTCGGTGGTGGGCAGGGCCACGCGCCAGCCGGCGGGCACGGCGATGAAGGCGGGCCACAGCGAATGCTGGCCCTCGTCGTTGACCAGCACCTGGAAGCTGGCGTTCTTGTCGTCGAAGGGGTTGGTCATGGCGGTTCTTTCGATGGGGTGCGAAGGGGCTGGCGCTCAGGCCGCTTCGAGGGATTCGACGCGCGGCAGGGCCTCGAGCGCCTGCGCGATGCCGTGCAGCGCGCGGTGGCGCGCGAACTCCTCGCGCAGGGCATTCGCGCGTTCGCGGTAGCTGGGCGTGGCGAGCAGCTTGCGCACCGCATCGCCGACCTGCCGCGCCGCCGGCTGCGCGGTGCCGAGGTTGATTCCCACGCCCGACCAGGCCACGCGCGCGGCGATCTCGGGCTTTTCCTCCGAGCTGCCGGCCACCACCAGCGGCACGCCGAGGCTCAGCGCATGGTTGACCGAGCCGTAGCCGCCGTTGGTGACCATCGCATGCAGCTTGGGCAGCAGGCGATCGTAGGGCAGGAAGGGCAGCACGCGCGCATTGGCCGGCAGGTTGGCCGACAGGGCCGGCGGCACCGGGCCGCCGGTGGTGGCGATCACGAGCAACTTCGGATCGCCGGCCAGCGCCTGCAGCGTGGGGCCGATCAGCTGCGCGGGATTCTGGTTGGCCAGCGTGCCCTGCGTGACCAGCACGACCGAGCGGCCGTCGTCGAGTTCGTCCCACCACTCGGGCGGCGTGAAGTCGCGGCTGGCGGGTGCGAGCAGCGGGCCGACGAAGCGCACCGATGCCGGCAGGTCGCTGCGCGGGTATTCGAAGGACGGGCCCGTCAGCTGCAGGTAGAGGTCGGGCATGCGCACCATGGCATCGACGAAGAAGGCCGGCAGCGCGCCGGCGC
The DNA here is from genome assembly GCF_900115375.1 of Variovorax sp. PDC80. Taxonomy (NCBI): domain Bacteria; kingdom Pseudomonadati; phylum Pseudomonadota; class Betaproteobacteria; order Burkholderiales; family Comamonadaceae; genus Variovorax; species Variovorax sp. PDC80. Next base: position 69,331 of record NZ_FOWG01000020.1, read on the forward strand.
CGAGACGCCGCAGCACGGCGTCGAAGTGGCGCTGCACGTCGCCGAACATCGCCTGCTGCAGGTTGGCGTTCATCGCCTTGTTGCGCGCGCGGCCTTCGGGCGTGGAGGACGGCGGCAGCGCGGTGCCGAAGAAGGCGGTGTCGCAGCTCGACAGCGGCAGCGCCGAGATGCCGACCGCGACCACCGCGGGCCGCTCGTCGCGCGGCCCCAGCAGCAGCGGGAAGGTGCCGCAGAACATGGTGTCGACCACGATGGCGTCGGCCTCGAAGTCCTCGAGGATGGCGCGCAGGCCCGCATGCTGCGCCTCGATCGCGTCGGCGAAGAAGTGCTTGAGGCCGAAGCACAGCTGCGCATGCGGCGAGTTCAGTCGGCGGCGCTCGGGGAAGCGTTCGTCGAGGTCGCGGTAGTCGCCGTCGATGGCGCGCGCGAAGGGCGTGAAGCTCGCGCCGGTCGCCTCGGCCTGGGCCCTGAACTGGCTCGCGGTGTGCACCCGCACCTCGTGGCCGAGGCCCGTGAGGTGCTGGGCGATGGCCAGCATCGGCAGGACGTGGCCGGGCAGGGCGGTTGCCGCGATGAGATAGCGTGCCATGGGATGTTCCTCAGGAGGCGGTGGTTTCCAGGGCGCGACGCGCCTTGGTGTGGATGCCGAGGTCGACGAAGTAGCGCTGCAGCAGGTCGCGGTCGACCGGGCGGATCGGCGTGCCGATCGCCTCGAGCTGCGCCTGCGTGGCCGCGCCGCACACCTGCGGCGGCGTGGCCGAGGTGTCGTAGCGGTCGAGGATGGCGAGCACCGCCGCGAGGTCGCGGTCCTGCCCCACCGCGAGCCGCGCATGCGCGCGCTCGAGCCAGGGGTCGAGTCCGACCGGCTCGAGGCGCATGCCCAGCCGCTCGAACACCGGCGGGATGTCGCGCACGCGCAGCGGCGCCTGCCCCATCAGGTGGAACACCTGGCCCCACGAGGCGCGCTGCGCCGCGAGACCGAGGATGGCGCGCGCCACGTCGTCCACCGGCGTGAGGTTCAGCGGCAGGTCCATGTCGGGGATGGCTTCCAGGTCGGCGTAGAGATGGGCCACGCGCCAGATCAGGTCGTCGGCGTTGCAGATCGCATGCGTGTGGTCGCCGGTGACCGCGCCCAGCCGGTAGATCGCGACCGGCATGCCGCGTGCCTGCGCCTCGCGCGCGATCGCGTCGCCGACCCACTTGCTCTGGCTGTAGCCGTCGACCAGGCCGCGCCACGAGCTGAGCGCCGAGCGCTCGGTGACCGTGCCCTCCTGGTTGTTGCCCTGGTCGATCACGGCCAGCGTGGAGACGTAGTGCAGCGTCTTCGCGCAGCCCTGCGCGGTCCATTCGAGCAGCGTGACCACGCTGTCGACGTTGGCCGGCTTGAGGCTGGCGTAGGGATGCAGGAAGTCGACCTGCGCGGCGCAGTGGTAGAGCGCGTCGCAGCCGTCGCGCACCAGCCGTACCGCGTCGTCGTCCAGGCCCAGGCGCGGCTTGCCGAGGTCGCCCGTGACGACCTCGATGCGCGCGTCGTCCCAGATCGATTCGAGCTGGCGCGAGGCCAGCGTGCGCTTCAGGCGCAGCGCGCCGGCCTCGGCGTCGGCGGCGCGCACGTGGCAGACCACGCGGGCCTCGGTGTCGCGCAGCAGCGCGGCCAGCAGGTGGCTGCCGACGAAGCCGCTGGCGCCAGTGAGGAACACGCGTCGCGGTGCCAGCGTGGGCGCGACCGCCTGCGCCTGCACATGCGCGGGCAGCACCACCTCGCGCGACAGGTCGAGCGCCTCGGCCTCGCCCGCGTTGTCGTCGATCCAGGCGGCGAGCTCGGCGATCGAGGGCCGGTTGTAGACCTCGGCATGCGGGAAGTCGGCGCGCACCTGCTGACGGATGCGCATGCCGAGCTGGATCGCCATCAGCGAATGGCCACCGATCTCGAAGAAGTTGTCGTGGATGCCCACGCGTTCCAGCCGCAGCGTCTCGCGCCACAGGCCGGCCAGCAGTTCCTCGGTGGGCGTGCGCGGAGCGACGTACTGCACCGCGGCCTGCTGCTCGGGCACGGGCAGCGCCTTGCGGTCGAGCTTGCCGCTTGGCGTGAGCGGCAGCGCGGGTAGGTGCACGAAGGCCGAGGGCACCATGTAGTCGGGCAGGGCGCGCGCCATGTGGGCGCGCAGCTCGGTCGGTTGCGGATCGGCGGCGGCGACGAAGTAGGCCACCAGGCGCTTGTCGCCAGGCGTGTCCTCGCGCGCGATCACCGCGGCCTGCGTCACCTGCGGATGCTGCAGCAGCGCCGACTCGATCTCGCCGGGCTCGATGCGGTAGCCGCGGATCTTCAGCTGCTGGTCGGCGCGGCCCAGGAAATCGAGGCTGCCGTCGGCGCGCCAGCGCGCGAGGTCGCCGCTGCGGTACATGCGGCTGCCGGGTGCGCCGTGCGGATCGGCCACGAAGCGCTCGGCGCTGAGCGCGGCGCGGTTCAGGTAGCCGCGCGCCACGCCGGCACCCGCGATGTAGAGCTCGCCCGCGACGCCGGGGGGCACCGGCTGCAGCAGTTCGTCGAGCACGTACATGCGCGTGTTCCAGATCGGCTGACCGATCGAGGGCTGCCGGCCGGCTTCCATCGGCGCGCTCATGCTCGCGCAGATGGTGATCTCGGTCGGGCCGTAGGCGTTGACCATGCGACGCCCCGGTGCCCAGCGCGCGGCGAGTTCGGCCGAGCAGGCATCGCCGCCGACCACCAGCGTCCGCAGCGCGGGGAACTCTCCGGGCGGCAGCGTCGAGAGCGCGGCCGGTGGAATCAGTGCGTGGCTCACGGCCCGGGCCTCGAGCAGCTCGGCGAGGTCGCTGCCCAGCAGCTGCTGCGCGCCCGGCACCACCAGCGCGGCGCCCGCGTGGAAGGCCATGAGCTGGTCCATCACAGAGGCATCGAAGCCGCAGGAGGAGAACTGCAGCACGCGCGAGTCGGGCGTGATCGCCAGCCGCTCCTGCATCGCGGCGCCGAGGCTGGCCAGGCCCGCATGCGGCACGACCACGCCCTTGGGCAGGCCGGTGGAGCCCGAGGTGTAGATGACGTAGGCGGCCTCGCGCGGATCGGCGGGCGGCACCGATGGCACGGCCTCGGACTGGGCCGCGATCGCTTCAAGCGTGTCGGCAGCGTCGAGCGCGATGCAATGCGCGACGTCGGCCAGCTGCGGCAGCAGCGCCTCGTGCGTGAGCACCGCCGCGGGCGCGGCCTCCTGGAACACGAAGGCGCTGCGCGCCGCCATGTGGTTTGGATCGATCGGCAGGTAGGTGGCGCCGGCCTTGACGATCGCCAGGTGGGCCACGACCAGGTCGAGCGGGCGCGGCAGCACCGTGGCGACGATGGCGCCCGGCGCGATGCCGCGGGCGCGCAGCAACTGCGCGAGCCGGTTGGCGCGCGCGTCGAGTTCGGCATAGCCGACGGTCGCGTCGTCGAGCACCACGGCGGGCGCCTGCGGGCGCTCGGCGGCATGCGCGGCCACCATGGCGGCCAGCGAGCGCGGCGCGAGTTCGCGCGGCTGGCCGCTCCATTGCGACAGCAGCCGGTGCTGTTCCTCGGCGCTCAGGATCGCGAGCTCGGCGATCGGCGCGTCGGGCGCGTCGCAGGCCTCCTCGAGCAGCCGGGCCAGCCGCGCGGCCATGGCCTCGACGGTGGCGCGCTCGAACAGGTCGCTGCTGTACTGGATGCCGCCGCCGATGCCACCCGGCAATCCATCGGCACCGCGTTGCTCGCTGAGGATGAACGAGAGGTCGAACTTCGCGGTGTCGATCTCCACCGGCTGCGGCGTGATCGACAGGCCCGGCAGGCTGAACGACAGCCGGCTGCTGTTCTGGAAGCCCAGCATCACCTGGAACAGCGGCTGGTTGGTGCGCGCGCGGCCCGCGCCGCTGCGCTGCAGCTCCACCAGGCGGTCGTACGGGAACTCCTGGTTCGCGTAGGCCGCGAGGTTGGTGGCGCGCACGCGCGAGACCAGCTCGCGCAGGCTGGGCCGGCCCGAGGTGTCGGTGCGCAGCACCAACGTGTTGACGAAGCAGCCGATCAGCTCGTCGAGCGCGTGGTCGCTGCGGCCCGCGACCGGGCTGCCGATCACGATGTCGTCGCCCGCGCCGAGCCGGCTCAAGAGGCCCGCGAGCGCGGCCTGCAGCACCATGAAGACGCTGGCCTGCCCGTCGCGCGCCAGCTGCAGGATGCGCTCGTGCACCTGCGGTGCGATCTGCAGCGGCACCACGTCGCCGCGGTAGCTCGGCGCCAGCGGGCGCGGATGGTCGGCCGGCAGCGCGAGCTGCTCGGGCAGGTCCTGCAGCGTGGCCTGCCAGAAGGCGCGCTGGCGCCCGGCCATGCTCTCGGCATCGTCCTCGCTGCCCAGCAGCTCCTGCTGCCACAGCGCGTAGTCGGCGTACTGCAGCGGCAGCGGCGTCCAGCCCGGCGCCTTGCCCTCGCAGCGCGCCGCGTAGGCCACGCTGAGGTCGCGCGCCAGCGGCAGCAGCGAGGCGCCGTCGCCGGCGATGTGGTGGGTGAGCAGCAGCAGCACGTGCTCGTCGTCGGCCAGCCTGAACAGCGAGACGCGCAGCGGCGCGGTGCTGCCGAGGTCGAAGGCATGGCCCGCGGCCGCGTGCAGCTGCGCGGCGATCTCGTCCTCGCTGCTGTCGGCCTCGAGCACGGCGGGCCGCGCCTGCGCGCCGTCGAGCACCTGCTGCCACGGCAATCCGTCCTCGTTCGGGTAGATGGTGCGCAGGCTCTCGTGGCGCTGCACCAGGTCGTCGAGCGCCGCATGCAGGGCCGCGCGGTCGAGCGCGCCCGACAGGCGCAGCGCCAGCGGCATGTTGTAGGCCGGGTTGGCGCCCTCGAGCTGGTTCATCAGCCACAGGCGGCGCTGCGCGAAGGACAGCGGGATGCGCGCCGGGCGCGGCATCGGCACCAGGCTGGGCCGCGCCACCGATTCCTGGTCGAGCAGCTCGGCGAGGCCGGCGATGGTCGAGACCTGGAACAGCGTGTCCAGCGGCAGGTCGATCATGAACTGCTGGCGGATCATCGAGACCAGCTGCACGATCATCAGCGAATGGCCGCCGAGCTCGAAGAAGTTGTCGTGGATGCCCACGCGCTGCAGGTGCAGCGTCTCGGCCCAGAGGCCGGCCAGGATCTTCTCGGTGGGCGTGCGCGGCGCGGCATAGGGCGTGGCGGCCTGCACCTCGGGCGGCGGCAGCGCCTTGCGGTCGAGCTTGCCGCTCGGGCCCAGCGGCAGCGCGGGCAGGCTCACGAAGGCCGAGGGCACCATGTAGTCGGGCAGCGCCTGCGCGAGGTGCGTGCGCAGCTCGGCCGCCTGCGGATCGGCGGCCTCGGCCGGCACGAGATAGGCCACCAGGCGCTTCTCGCCGGGAGCGTCCTCGCGCGCCACCACCGCGGCCTGTGCGATCTGCGGATGCTGGAGCAGCACCGCCTCGATCTCGCCGGGCTCGATGCGCAGGCCGCGGATCTTCACCTGCTGGTCGGCACGGCCCAGGTAGTCCAGGCTGCCGTCGGCGCGCCAGCTCGCGAGGTCGCCGGTGCGGTACATGCGGCTGCCGGGCGCGCCATGCGGATTGGCGACGAAGCGCTCGGCACTCAGCAGCGGCCGGCCCAGGTAGCCACGCGCCAGGCCCGTGCCCGCGATGTAGAGCTCGCCCGCCACGCCGGCCGGCACCGGCTGCAGGCCGCTGTCGAGCACGTACATCTGCGTGTTCCAGATCGGCCTGCCGATCGGCACGCTCTTCGGCGCGGCCTGCGTGCGTTCGCATTCCCACGCGGTGACGTCGACTGCGGCCTCGGTCGGGCCGTAGAGGTTGTGCAGCTCGGCGCCCAGGCGCTCATGGCATTGCGCCTGCAGCGCGGGCGACAGCGCCTCGCCGCTGCAGATCACGCGGCGCAGCGTGGTGCAGCCGGCGGCCGCGGGCTCGCGAAGGAAGACCTCGAGCATCGAGGGCACGAAATGCAGCGTCGTGATGCCCTCGTCGGCGATCAGGCCCGCGAGGTAGGCCGCGTCCTTGTGGCCGCCGGGCCGGGCGAGCACCAGCGTGGCGCCGTCGATCAGCGGCCAGAAGAACTCCCACACCGACACGTCGAAGCTCGAGGGCGTCTTCTGCAGCACGCGGTCGTCGGCCGCGAGGCCGTAGCGCGCCTGCATCCACAGCAGGCGGTTGACGATGGCGCGGTGCGACACCACCGCGCCCTTGGGACGGCCGGTCGAGCCCGAGGTGTAGATCACGTAGGCCGGGTGCGCGGGATCGATCGCGACGGCGAAGTTGGCCTCGTCGCAATTCGCCAGATCGGCAATCGTTTGCGCCCCATCGATCAACAGGCGCGGGGCATCGGCGGGCAGCACCTGCGCGAGCGCCTCGGTGGTGACCAGGCACGCGGGAGCTGCGTCGCCGAGCATGAAGGCGATGCGATCGGCCGGGAAATCGGGATCGACCGGCAGGTAGGCCGCGCCGGTCTTCAGGGTGGCGAGCAGCGCCACCATCAGTTCCATCGAACGCGGGATCGCGAGCGCCACCGTGCGCTCGGGGCCCGCGCCGCGTGCACGCAGCAATTGCGCGAGGCGGTTGGCACGGCGGTTCAGTTCGGCGTTGGACATGGCCTCGCCCTCGAAGCGCAGCGCGACGGCCCCGGGCCGCTCGGCGAGCTGGGCTTCGATCAGCGCGACCAGGTGCGTGTCGGGCACGGTGTGTTCGGTGTCGTTCCAGCCGAACAGCAGTTGCCGGCGCTCCTCGGCACCGAGCAGGTCGACATGGCCGACGGCCTGCTGCGGTTGCCGGATCACGGCATCGATGAAGGCGATCAGCCGGCGCTGGTGATCGGCCAGCCCCTGCGCGCTGTGCACCGCGGGATTGGCGTCGAAGTCGATCTGCAGGTCCTGCCCGTTGCCGCGCTCGTAGAGGAAGATGCCCAGGTCCTCGGCCGTGCCGTTCGAGAGGTTGCGCGGCCGCGCCGCGTGGCCGGCGAAACGGAAGTCGTAGTCGAAGGGCTCGACGTTGACCACGGTGGTGAACAGCTGCCGGTTGTTGACCAGCATGTTGAGGTCGCTGCGCAGGTGCTCGTAGCGGTACGACTGGTGGCGCAGCACCTGCCGCATCTGGCGGCCCACCTCGCGGATCAGTTCGGGGATCGGCAGGTCGGCGCGCATCGCGAGCCGCAGCGGCACGGCATTGGCCACCATCGCGGGCACGCGCCGCATGCGTTCGTTGTGGCGCGCGGTGACCGGGATGCCGATCGCCATGTCCTCGATGCCGGTGGCGCGATAGAGGTAGGCCGCGGTGGTGGCGATCAGGATCTGCGGCAGCGTGGTGCCTAGCTCCTGCGCGATCTGCTGCAGCGCCTGCACGCTGGCCGCGGGCAGGTGCACCGTCTGGCGCAGCAGGCCGCCGATGTTGACCGAGCGCTGCGCTGCGAGGCTCAGTGGATCGGGCGCGTCGGCGAAGCGCTCGGTCCAGTACTGGCGGTCGCGCGGGAAGCGGCCCGACTCGCGGTAGGCGCGGTCTTCCTCGGCCAGCTGCGACAGCGGTGCCAGGCGCGAGGCCTCGGGCACCTCGGCGGCGCCTTCGGCCATCGCGCTGTAGATGTCGGCGAAGCGCCGCGCGATCAGCCCGCCGCCGAAGCCGTCGAGCACGATGTGGTGGCTGCGGTGGTACCAGACGTGGCGGTCCGGCGCGAGGCGGATCAGCGCCGACAGCCACAGCTGGCCGTGCGCGAGGTCGATGTTGCGTTCGAAGTCCGCGCGCATCCAGCGCTCGGCCCGCGTCGCGGGATCGGCCTCGGCGCTGAGGTCGAGGTAGGGGAACTCGCCCTCGAAGGTGTGGGCCACCACCTGGCGCGGCCCCTGGCCCGCATCGACGAAGTTGAGCCGCGTGGCCTCGACCTCCTCGGTGATGCGGCGCAGGGCCGCGAGGAAGACGGCGGGATCGATCGGGCCATCGATGTCGATGGCTTCGGCGAGGTTGAAATTGGTGTCGGGCGACGCGAATTTCGCGCCCAGCCACATCGCCATCTGACCCGAGGTGAGAGGCGCCGAACTGCTCAGGGGACCATTGCCTTGCATGCGCTGCTCCAAGTTGGACATGGGGGTGCCAACGGGGCATTGCAGGCGCGAAGCGAATTGCCAGAAGCTGCCTTCTCGCACATCCGCAGCGGGTCGAATTGACATTCCGTTGACATTTCAAAACCAAATGTACAAGCGGTTGCAGTCACTTCGATGGCAGTTTCGAGTGCGGCAATATTTCACGCTCTCAATTGAGCAAGAAAGGTTTCCTGGGGTTTTTCGCACTGCACCCAGAAAGCCTCATTTTCGAGGCGGTTCGGCTTACTTTCAGAGGGAAAAGCAGGAGGAAAAAGTTTGTTGCGTCGCAGCAACTTCAATACGCCCAGCAGGGGTATGGCAAATATGTTGGAGATGCCACGCAGCGTATTGGCTGAATAAAAACTGCCTAATTCCCACGGAATTCCGTGGGTAATAGAAAAGTGTGGCGAGGACTTTCGGCGTAATTAAATGGCGCCTAATTCGCGTCGTTCCGGCGCGCCGGATCGGGGCTCGCGGTGGGGTCGATCAGGCGCCGCCGCGTGCCGACCGCGACAGCGCCGCCAGCGTCTTCTTCGCGCTGTGCAGCAGCCCGGCGCGCTCGGGCTTCAGGCGCGCCTTGGTGTCGCCCGGCGCGACGATCTCGAAGGCCGTGTCGGCCGCGAGCTTGGTGGCCAGCGCATCGCGCGGCGTCAGGCGCTCGAAGCGCGCGCTCGAGATCACGTGCACCTGCAGATGGCGATGGATGGCCTTCGACAGCTTCCGGCAGGCCGCGGTCATCGCCGCCTCGTCGGGCGTCACGGCACCGTGCACGACGAGCACTTCCACGATGCCGTTCGCGTCCTCGCCGAGCACGAAGGCGCGCACCACCGAGTCCTTGAACCTGGCGCGCAGCATCGCGCGCACCGGCTCGGCCGCCGCGAAGGACTTCAGCGCGATGCGGCGCAGCTCGCGGTGGAAGACGAAGCCGCGGTCGAGCGCGAAGGTCTCGGGCAGTTCCTCCTTCGCGGCATGCCGCGACAGCATGCCGCTGCCGACGAGGTGCGCGAGCGTGCCTTCGACCTCGGCCGCGTCGAGCTTGGTTTTCTGGGCCAGTTCGTTCGTGGTGAAGGGTTCCTCGGGGTTCCCGTAGAGCACCTGCAGGAGCTTCTGGACGGAGGGGGACAGGAGGAAGTCGGCGGCGCTCATGGGGGCTGTGGGATCCGGTGCGGGGGAAAGGCAGGGATTATGGGAGCGCGGGTTGCGCCGGGCCACGCTGTCGGCGTTTCAAACGAGCCAGCTGCGAACCTTCGACACCGCGTCGGCAAAGTCACGAGGCTTCTCCTGCGGGAGGTTGTGTCCCGCCTCGACGACGCGGTGCTCATGCGCCGCGAGGAACAGGGACGCATCGCTCTTCGTGCCGCCGGGCTTGAGGGGATCCTGCGTCCCATCGAGGGTCACGGCCGGAATCGCGATCGCCGGTCGCCGGGCCAGGCGATCTTCGAGCGGCTGCAGCGCGGGGTCTCCGGCTTCCAGGCCGAAGACATGGCGGTAGCAATGGATCACGATATCGACGAAGTCCGGGTTGTCGAAGGACGCGGCGCTGCGTTCGAAGGTCGCCGTGTCGAACCGCCAGCCTGGTGACCATGCTTCCCACAGCAGCCTGCACAGATCGCGGCGATGCTCGGCCAGACACTGCCGGCCGCGTTCGGTCTGGAAGAGGTGCTGATACCAGCAGACGCGTTCGAGCGCCGGCGAGGCGGGACGTCGCTGCGCGCCGATGTCGATGATGTCGTAGCTGGCGTAGGAAACGAGACCGCCGAAGCGGTGCGGCCACAGGGCGGCTGCCACGCAGGAGGCGTTGCCGCCCCAGTCGAAGCCGGCCAGGATGGGGCGTTGCAGTGCGAGCGCATCGGCGAGCTGAAGGATGTCGAGGCCGCGCGCGGCCTGCTGTCCGCTTCGCAGGGTGGCGTCGGAGACGAAGCGGGTGGGGCCGAAGCCGCGTGCGCAGGGTGCGATCACCCGGGCTCCCGCATCGGCGAGGATCGGGCCGACTTCGTCGAAGGCGCGAACGTCGTAGGGAAATCCGTGCGACAGGATCACGGGCCAGCCGCTGTCGGCGCCCCATTCCGCGTACGCGATGCGCAGCGTCCGGGTCTCGACGCTTCTCGACGCCCGCTCATTCACGAGTGGCTTTCGACACCGTGGCGATGAAGGCCCGCAGGTCGGCCAGCATCAACTCGGGTTGCTCCCAGGCGGCGAAGTGTCCGCCGGCCGCCATGTCGGTCCAATGCACGATGTCGTAGGTCTTCGCGGCGAACGAGCGCAGCGGTGGCAGGAACACGGGGTCGGGAAACGCGGCGAAACCCGCGGGCACACGGATGCGCGTGCCCGCGGGAAAGCGCGAGGATCCTTCGAGGCGCTTGCCGTGGTAGATCCAGGTCGCGGTGACGACCGCCGCCGGTGCGAAGTACAGCATGATGGAGGTCAGCAGTTCCTCTTCCGAGAACCTGGACCAGAGGTCCGGGCTGCCATCGGCCCGGGCCGGCAGGTCGGCCCATTTGCCGAATTTTTCGAGGATCCATGCAGCCGCACCGACCGGGCTGTCGGCCATCGCGACGCCCAGTGTCTGAGGGCGCGTCTCCTGCGCGTGGTTGTAGCCGGTCTCCTCGTCGAGGATCGCGGCGCTGCGCTCGGCTTGTTCCCTTTCTTCGGCGGTCGTGGGCGTGGCGTCCTGGGCAAAGATGCTCATCATGTTGATGTGGAAGCCGAGCAGCGCTTCCGGATAGGTGAATGCCATCCAGCTCGCGATGTGCGCACCCCAGTCGCCGCCCTGGACGATGTAGCGCGTCGGGCCGAAGAGCCGGCCCATCAATCCATGCAGGAGCTCACCGGCCCGACGAGGGCCGATCACGCCGGTGATCGGGTTGGAGAAGGCAAAGCCCGGCAGGGAAGGGACGATGACGTCATGCCCATCCGACGCCAGAGGCTGCAGCAGCTGCTCGAACTCGAGGTAGGAACCCGGCCAGCCATGCAGCAGGAGGAGGGGTGGTTTGGAGCCGTCTCCCTTCAGGTGGACGAAGTGGATGCGCTCGCCCTCGATGTCGGTCGTGAAGTTGGGCAGCCGGTTCAGGCGTTGTTCGACCGCGCGCCAGTCGTAGCGGTTCAGCCAGTGGTCGACGAGGCGTTGGAGATCCTCGATTCCCACGCCCGCGCTCCAACCTCCCGCGTCCGGCAGCTGCGTCCAATCGAAGGCCTCCACTTTCTTGCGGATGGCATCGAGCCGCGTATCGGGAATATGGAGGGTGTAGGGCGAAACCATGGTTCGAAGCGGCTCTTCAGTGGATCGAATCGAGATGTCTACGCTCTCGTGGGGTGCAGGCCTTGTCCGTCCGGGGACTACATTCCCGTGCGACATCGGCGCGTCTTCCACATCAAGGCGGCAGGACCCGCGCGAGGAAGCCGCCGATGTCGCGCGTGCACTGCGCGGCGCCTTCCACGCTGCGGCTGAAGCCCAAGAACAGGTGCGTCATGCCGCGATAGACCTTGAATCGATCCAGACGCCCGGCGGACTCGAGCGAACGCGCCATGGCCGAGGACGCGTCGAGGAACACATCGAACTGCGCCGCGGCCAGGAAGGTGGTCGGCAGCAGGCCGGGGTCCGCGAGCAGCAGGTTGGCGCGCGGATCGTTCCGGCTGGCCTCGTCGGGAAGGTAGTCGCCGAAGATGGACGGCACGGATGCGAGGTCCGGGAACAGGCCGGCGTTGCCATGGCGGCGCATCGAATCGGTCGAGGTGTCCCCGTTGAACGCGCCGACGATGCCGACGGCTGCCTGCAGCCAAGGTAGGCGCCCCAGCGCGACGGCGGCCCCGAACGACACGTTGGCGCCCGCGGAACAGCCGCCGCACGCGAGCCTGTCGCCATCGATGCCCCACGCGTCGCCGCGTGCGTGCAATGCGCGAAGCAGCGAGGCGGTCTGTTCGACCGCCACGGGAAAGCGGTGCTCGGGGGCATGCGCATAGTCCGCGCTCACGACGATGCCGCCCCAGGCCTTGGCGATCTCGCGCATCTGCCGGTCGTTGGTCCATTCGGAGCCGGTCTTGAAACCGCCGCCGTGCAGGTAGACGAAGGCCGGCAGAAGCGCCGGTCCGTCTTCCGGCCGGTAGACCACGATCGAGACGGTGCCGCCCTCGACGGGAACGCGCACGCGCTGGATCGCGCGCATCGACGGACCGCCCTCGTTCCAGTACTGGCGCGTCAGTTCCATGCCGCGCCGAAGGCCCGCGATGCCATCGTTCGAGTTGCCGTGCGCCGCGGCCAGCTCGGCCGATTGGCGCAGCGCCTCGCGAAGCGCCGGATCCACGCCCGAAAGGGTTTCGTTCATGGATGCTTCTCCTCCTGCCGCCCGAGCGCATACCGGTACGGCCCCAGCAGCATCACGGCCACGCTCGCCACCACGAGGCCGATCGCGAGCCCGGCGAGCGTGGGCCCGTAGCTGCCCAGGCGGCTGTACGACAGCCCCATCAGGAACGGACCGAGGCCGGAGCCGAACATGAAGACCGCGAACAGATAGCCGTAGATCTCGCCGAAGGCGCGCATCCCGAGGTAGCGCGAGATGAAGAACGCGATCAGGTCCACCTCGGCGCCCAGGCCCAGGCCGATGCACACGGTGGCGATCAGATAGATCGCAGGATGCGCGGGCGCATGGAGCAGCACGATGCCGATCAACGGCATGAGGATGAAGACCAGCGCCACGTACGGACCGAAGATGCGGTCGAGCAGGAAGCCCGCGAGCAGCCGCCCGATGATGAGCGCGATGCCCGCCGCGCTGATTGCCGTGGTCGCCAGCTGCGCCGAGACGCCGCGGTCGGTGAGGATCGCCGTGATGTGCGCGATGGTCCCGCCGCAGGCCATCACGACCGCGAAGAAGACCAGGGCCAGGCACCAGAACTGCTTCGTGCGGAATGCCTCCCGTGCGCTCAGGCCCGGCGCGGCCTGCCGCGCGAGCGAGGCCGCGGGCACGGGCTCCTTCAGCAGCAGGCAGGCCGGCGGGAAGGCGACGAGCAGCACCGTCGCGCCCAGCCCGACGAAGGCGGTGCGCCAGCCGTGCGCCGCGATCAGCGCCTGGGCCAGATGCGGCAGCAGGGCCGCGCCGAGGCCCACGCCCGCCATCGACAGGCCGAGCGCGAGGCCGCGATGGCGTTCGAACGCACCGGTCACCGCCTTGGCATAGGGCAGCGGCGACTGCGCCGCCGCGAAGACGCCGGCCACGCCATACATGAGGATGAACTGCAGCGGCGTCTGCGGCACCACCCCGAGGGCCGCGATGGACAGCGCGAACAGCACGATCCCCGGCAGCACGACCGCGCGCACGCCGTACCGGTCGACCAGCCGTCCCGCGAACGGTGTCGAGAGGCTCGTCACCACGAAGCCCACCAGGATCGCCGAGGAGATGGTCGCGCGGTCGGTGGCGAAGGCCTCGGCCAGCGGCTTGACGAACACGCTGAAGCTGAACTGGAGCAGCGGCCCGTTGCCCACCAGCGTGCCGAGCACCGCGGCAACCACCACCCACCAGGGGCTGCGCGCGCGGGACGAGAAACCGGTGCGCGGCTTCGCGACCGCAGGGCCCTGTGCCGCATCGGTCATTGCCGTGCCTCCGGGGTGCCAGCGTCGGGTGTGATCAGGCCCTCGAGCGCCGCCTTGATCAGCAGCGCCGTGACGTGCGAGTAGAAGCGGCACATGGTCAGGGTGCCGCCGGCGACGTAGAAGCCTTCCTGGCGCGTGCGCACCCACATGTTGCGCATCTCGCCATCGGGGCCGATGCCCCAGATCGGGCCGACGCGCTCGGCGACCTCGCTGCCGAACATCGTGCGCACGGCCTCCTGCAGCGGCTGGTAGCCGGTCGCCATCACCAGCATGTCCGCGGGCATCGCAGCGCCGTCGGTGAAGAGCACCTCCTTGTCCTTCACGCGCTCGATGCCCACGCCGGTCTTGAGTTTGATCTTGCGCTCGACGATCAGGTCGGACGCGCCGACGTTGAGGTAGTAGCCGCTGAGGGAGCGCAGCAGCTTCATGAAGAAGCCCGTGTCGTCCTCGCCGTTGTCGAGCATGAAGCCCACGCTGCGCAGGCCTTCCAGCAGTTCCTTGTCGTCCTGCGCCATCTGGCGGCTCAACGGACCGTGCAGTTGCCGGACCAGGTCGAAGGGGATCGCGGCGCTCATCAGGTCCGTTTCCTCGATCGGCCGCACGCCTTCGTTGGCGCGGTAGATCGCATAGGCGCGCACCGATGCGGGCTCCAGGCCGACCACCGTGGTGGAGGAGCGCTGCAGCATCGTGACCTCGGCGCCGCGCAGATGCAGGTCCTGCGCGATGTCGTGCGCACTGGTGCCGGCACCGACGACCAGCACGGACTTGCCCGCGACCTCGAGGTCGTCGGTGCTGCGGCTCGAATGCACCACCTGGCCGCCGAAGTCTTCCAGCCCGCGGATGCGCGGCACCTTGGGAACGCCGCTCGCGCCGACCGCCATCACGACCTGGCTTGGCCGCAGCGTCCGGATGGAACCGTCCGCCCGCTGCACGCGGACCGTCCAGCGCCTGGCCGTGGCGTCGTAGGTGCCATCGAGGAAGCTCGTGCAGTTCCACACGTTGAGCTCCATGCTCATCGCATAGAACTCCATGAAGTTGGCCAGCATGTCCTTCGGGATGTAGACCGGCCAGGTCTTGGGAAAGGGAAGGTAGGGCAGGTGGTTGGTGCAGATCTCGTTGTGCAGCGTCAGCGAGTGGTAGCGCTTGCGCCAGTTGTCGCCCACGCGCTCGTGCCTGTCCACGATCAGCGTGGCGACATCGAGTTGCGCGAGGCGTGCGCCCAGCGCGAGTCCTGCTTGCCCGGCGCCGATGATCAGCACCTCGGGGTCCTTCTCGGCGAACTCGGCGGCGGCCTGGCGGCGGTCGAGCCAGTTGTCCATGCTGCGGCGGCCCGTGCTCTCGCGGCGACGGGTCAGGAACGGGTCTTCGGGGAAGGCCTTCAACTCGTGGATCGTCGTGAGGAAGTTCATCGCCTTCCAGCCGCCGGGCTGGGCCGGGTCGGGCGTCAGGCGCAGGAAGCCACGTCCGTGCGCGACACGGGTGTCGAAGCGGAAGAAGGCCTCGAGGGTCTCGACGCCACCGAGTTGCCCTCGCATCGGCGCCTGCGCTTCGAGGCGGAAGTTGGCCGCGCCGCAGGCCTCGAGCGTGGACTGCAGTGCTTCCGCAATCTCGAGCGCTCCCTGTCGCGTGGCGATCTTCCAGGTGAAGCTCAGGATGTCGCGCCAGTAGCCGTCGTCACCGAACAGGCTGGCCGCACGATGGCAGTCGCGCTGTCGAAGCGCGTCGTCGAAGCCTTCGATCCATTGCTGCGCGATCTGCCTGCGTTCGCGGGCGCCGCTGTCGGGCGCGTCGTGGCTCGGTGTCCCGATCCCGGTCGATGTCTCATGCATGGGGAGCTGCTTCCTTGTCCGAGGGGCCGTGGTAGATCGCGGCCTGTTTTAATCAATGATTAAAGTATAGGTTCGGCCATGAAACGGAGACAAGCGGCGCACCGACCCGGATTTCCCCTATGGAAGCCGATGTCGTTTCGTGCTTTAATCATTGATTAAGAAGGATGCATCCCCGGATTTCATGGCCACGAACACCAAGTCCCGCGCCGACGGCGCCGAGGAAAAGAACGCGGATGTGCAGCGCAGGCTGCTCGCGGCCGCGACGCATCTGTTCATCAAGAACGGCTACCGCGGCGTGTCGATCCGCGAGATCGCGGACCGCGCCAAGACCAACTCCGCGCTGATCTCCTACTACTTCGGCGGCAAGGAAGGCCTGTTCGTGCAGGTGTTCAAGGAGGTCGCCGCGCCGCTGAACGACAAGCGCGCCGCCAACTTCGAGCAGCTCGAGCAAGCGGGCACGCTCACGGTCGAATCGATCGTGCGCGCCTGGGTGTCGCCGATGTTCGAAGGCCGATCGCTGGCGAAGGAAAGCCCGGTCACCACGCTGTCATTCAGCCTGAATGCCGAGCAGGGCAAGCTGTCGGAGCAGCTGATCGTCGAGATCTACGACGCCATCAATTTCCGCTTTCTCTCGATGCTCGAGGCCTGCCTGCCGGGCATTCCGCGCGAAACGCTGGTCTGGCGGCTCTTCTTCCTCGTGGGTGCGATCCTGACCGCCACGCGGCCGCATGGACGCAGCTTCAAGCGCCTCTCCCAAGGCAACGCCACGGCGCAGGACTCCAACGAGCTGATCGAGCAGCTGGTGCAGTTCGCCGCCGCGGGCTTTCGCGCACCGCCGCTTCGTTGACTCAGAAGGTGTGAAGGAACCGTCGCGAGCGCCCCGAGGTCGCGCCGAGGACTGGAGCCGTACTCTGTACGGTGAGGACCGCAGGTGCGAGATCGGGGCGCGCAGCAGTTTCCTTCACACCTTCTCAGTGCAGGTAGCCCGACACGCCGTCCCATAGCAGCTTGATGGCCGTGATTACGAGCAGGCCATAGCAGACCCGGTACATCTGCCGCTGGTCGAGCCGGGCATGCAGGCGCCAGCCCAGCCAGACGCCCGAGGGAATGGCGAGAAGGCAGATGGCCATCAGCGTCCACACGCTGCCCGCGGGCCGGGCCAGGGCCAGCCACGGTACTGCCTTGAGGATGTTGCCGACCGTGAAGAACATGCTCGTGGTTCCGGCGTAGACCTGCTTGCTGAGGCCGAGCGGCAGCAGGTACATGGCCAGCGGCGGTCCGCCCGAGTGCGCCACCATCGTGGTGATGCCCGAGGTCAGGCCGGCGGCGATCGCCTTGGGCGACGAGCGCGGCCGCACCACCACCTCGCCACCGCGCACGAACCACAGCCCGACGAAGACCAGCGTGATCGCCGCCATCACGATGGCGATCGCACGGTGGTCGAGCACGCGGAACAGCACATAGCCCGCGCCGATGCCGACCACGAGTCCGGGCACCAGCAGCAGCAGGTCGGGTCTGGACCACGTGGAAGGCTTCCAGTAGCGCAGGCTGAACAGGTCCATCGCGATGAACAGCGGCGCGAGCAGGCCGCCGGCCGTCACCGGATCCATCACCAGCGACAGCAGCGGAATGCCGATGATCGCGAAGCCGCCGCCGAAGGCGCCCTTCATGAAGCAGATCAGGAACACACCGGCGAAGGTGACGAGGATGGTGGTGGGCGTCAGTTCCATGCGGCGGAAACGGGTGGGTCGGTGGAAGGCTCGGATCGTAGTTCCCCGATGCAAGACAATCAAATTATTGTCATGAATACAATGGCGCATGCCCCAGGCTCGCTACAAGCAGTTGGTCGACCGGCTCTCGGAGGACATCCGCCAGGGCCGCCTGAAACCCGGAACGGCGCTGCCCACGCATCGCCGGCTGGCCACGCGCGAGGGGATCTCGCTGGCCACGGCCACGCGCACCTACGCGGAGCTGCAGGCCATGGGGCTGGTCTCCGGCGAGGTCGGCCGCGGCACCTTCGTGCGCGAGCCCATCCCCTTCGGCGATGGCGTGGAGATGCACGTGGCCAGCGGCGACCTGCTGGACCTGAGCTTCAACTATCCGGCGCTGCCGATGCAGACGGACCTGCTGCGCACTGCGCTCCGGCAACTGGCCTCGGCGGGCGAGCTCGAGTCCGTGCTGCGCTACCAGCCGCATGGCGGCCGTCCGCACGAGAAAGCCATCGTGGCGGCGCACCTGAAGAGCCGGGGCCTGTCGGTCGCCGCCGACGAGGTGCTGATCACCTGCGGCGCCATCCATGCGCTCGCTTGTGCCGCCATGTCCCTGCTGCGGCCCGGCGACGCGGTGGCGGTGGACGCCCTGAGCTACCCGGGCATCCAGGTGGTGGCCGAGCTCTGCGGGCTGGAGCTGGTGGCGCTGCCCGCGTCCGGCCCGGGGCTCGATCCGGACGCGCTCGACGCGCTGTGCCGTCGGCGAAAGATCCGCGCCGTCTACTGCATGCCCACGCTGCACAATCCGCTCGGCTGGGTGATGCCGCTGGCGCAGCGCGATGCCCTGATCGCGGTGGCGCGCCGCCGCGGCCTGCTGCTGTTGGAGGATGGCACCTACGCCTTCCTCGAGAAGAAGGCGCCCGCGCCGCTGGCGGCGCTCGCGCCCGATATCACCGTGTATGTCTCCAGCCTCTCGAAGAGCGTGGCGGCCGGCCTGCGCTTCGGCTTTGCATGCGCGCCCGCCGCCTTGGTTCCCCGCATCCACCGCGCCATCCGCGCCACGGTCTGGAACACGCCGACCCTGGTGACCTCCCTGTGCTGCGGCTGGCTGCAGGACGGCACGGTCGCGCGGCTCGAGCAGGAGAAGCGTCGCGATGCCGTCGCGCGCCAGCGCATCGTGTCGACGGTGCTGGCGCAGTTCGAGATGGTTCGCCATCCGGCGTCGTACTTCGTATGGCTGCCCTTGCCTGCCGGGGTGCGGTCGGACGCGGTCGCCATGCGGCTGAAAGAGGACAACGTGCTGGTCTCCACCGCCGCGCCGTATGCCGTGGGCTCTCAGCCGCCGCACGCCATCCGGCTGGCGCTGGGCTCGGTGTCGCATGCCGATCTGAAGCGGGCTTTGGAAAAAGTCGGCGACGTCGTGGCGAGTCTCGACTGCTGAGCCGGATGCCCGCCTCGAACGGAGCGCTCGCGGCTTCGAGCGTCGTGGGACAGCGCTAGGTTCGCTCGTGCGCGGAGGCCGCAGCGACGACGGGCTGCGGTCGCAACCGGACGTGGCTCAGATGGCTCTTGCGCATCTTCTCGAGCGCATGCGGTTCTTCGGGCCAACGGCACCAGTTCGGCCGCGGCGCGCCGAGGGCCGCGAGCCGCGCCATGACCACCTGCTCCGTGCGCGCGCATTCGGCTTCCGCCGCGGCCAGTTCCGCCTGGAGGCCGTCGATCTCGCCCTGGTAGCGCGCCAGGGTTTCACGTGCGCGCCGGAGGCTCGCGAGCACCGGGAATGCATTCGACGCGCTGCCCGCGAAGTAGGTCCGCGCGAACTGTTCCGGATCGGCTTCGTATTCGAGGATCTGCTGCTGGCAGTGAAAGATCAGCGCCTCGCCACGCGCGCAGGCGCAGCGGCGCTCGCGCAGCTTCTCGTAGCTGCCGCGCAACTGCAGTGCCAGTTGCCGCGGGACGGCCGGGCGCCTGGTCTTCGCGAGCGCGGGCGATGGCGGCGCGCTGAAGGCGGGCATGGGAAAGGTCATCGACATGCTGCTGCTTCCGGATGCAACGTGCGACACGGCTCAGCCGGCGCCGGGCACGTTGCGCACGCCGGCCTCCAGGTAGTCCATGAACTCGCGCCGCTCGCGCGCTTCGTTGCCGCGCTCCGACATCGGCATCACGCCGAAGGGCGAGCGCTTGAGGTAGCTGCGGTAGGAGATGCCGTAGTACACGACATTCATGCTGAGGATAAGCCGGTACTGGATCGTCTCGCGCGGCGTGCCGGGCAACCGTGCCTCGAGCAGCTCGACCGCGAGGCCCAGCAGCCTGCGGTGCAGCTTCGCGGACAGCCGCTGGCCGGCCTCGCCGAAGTCCCAGCCGAGCCGGCCGATGAAGCTCACCGCGTCGCGGCCGAAGCCCGGTGTCTGCAGCATCTCGATCATCGGGCCGAAGGCGGCTTCCATGATGTCGCGCACGCCATGCGGCCGCGCGCGCAACGCCTCCAGGCCCGCGCACGAACGCGGCTCCAGCCATTGCTGCAGCATCGCGGTGATCTCGCCCACCAGCCCCTCGCGGCTGCCGAAGTGGTAGTGCAGCGCCGAGGCGTTGTTCGCGCCGGCCGCCACCACGATGCGCCGCAGCGAGACCGCGTTCATGCCTTCGCGCGCCATCAGCTTCATGGCCTCGGCGAGCAGCCGCGCATGCGTGCTGTCGCCGGGGGCGTCGACGTGCGGCGCGGGGGCGGCGGGCTTGGAAGTTCGACGGGCGAGGGCGGGCACGGGCGGAATAATGCAAGTCGATTAATCCACCTGCATTAGTGCATACCCTCGACCGGCGCGCCGCCGCCTTCGGCGGCGCATCACTCCGGGCGCGCGGCCTCCTCGCGCAGCCAGTCGCGAAACGCGGCCACCTGCGGCATTGCCTCGGCCTCGGGCCGATGGACGACGTAGTACGCCAGCGCGGGCACGCTGCCCTTGTCGCCGAAGGGGCGCACCAGGCGCCCGGCGGCGAGGTCGTCGCGCACCATCACGCTGCGGCCCAGCGCCACGCCCAGGCCGTCGATGGCGGCCTGCAGCACCGCGGCCGAGTTGTTGATGCGCAGGCCGCGCGTGGTGGGCAGGGCGCCGAGCGACATGCCGTCGAACCAGCTGCGCCAGCTCGGGAAACCCGAGCGCGCCGGCAGCGAGAGGTCGTGAATCAGCGTGCACAGGGCGAGGTCCGAGGGCCGGCGCAGGCCCTTGAGCGCGGGCGCGCAGACGGGAAACACCTGCTCGTCCATCAGCTTGACGGCAACGAGCCCGGGCCACTGGCCGCCGCCGTAGCGCACGCCCACGTCGATGTGCTCGGCGAGGAAATCGACGGGGCGCGTGTTGGTGTCGAGCAGCAGGTCGGTACCGGGATGGCGAGCCTGGAAGCGCTCGATGCGCGGCAGCAGCCACTTGGCCGCGAACGCCGGGCTGAGCGTCACGGTCAGGGCGGGATTCGGCGTGGCCTCCTTGAGGCGCGCGACGCCGAGGCTCAAGCGGTCGAAGCCCTCGCGGATGTCGGGCAACGCGCGCCGCGCCGCCTCGGTGGGCACGAGGCGCGCGCTGCCGCTGCTCGCGCGCACGAACAGCGGCACGCCCAGCCAGGCCTCGAGGCTGCGCACCAGCTGGCCGACCGCGGCCGGCGTCACGCTGAGTTCCTCGGCCGCGGCCGAGAAGCCCTGGTGGCGCGCCGAGGCCTCGAAGGCCTTGAGCGCATTGAGATAGGCGGGGGTCTTCATGCCGTTGTCCTCGCGGGAAAGATTTTCTTTGTCGCCGCGACAGATCTTCTCATTTGTCCGCGGACCTCGTGCAAGGAAGACTGTGCCCATTCCATTCATCCAGCAAGGACCCGTCCATGAACAGTTTTTCTTCCAAGGTCGCCATCGTCACCGGCGGCGGCTCCGGCATCGGCCAAGAGGTGGCGCGCCAGCTCGTGGCGCAGGGTGCGCGCGTGGTGATCGGCGGGCGCGACGCCGACAAGCTCGCGCGTACCGCGGCCGCGATCGACGCGACCGGCGAGCGCGTGCGCGCGGTGGCCGGCGACATCGCCGACCCGGCCACGGCGCAGCGCCTCGTCGACGAGGCCACCCATGCCTTCGGCGGCGTCGACATCCTGGTCAACAACGCCGGCATCTTCCGTCCCAAGCCCTTCCTCGAGGTCGAGGCCGCCGAATACGACGCCTTCCTCGACACTATCCTCAAGGGCAAGTTCTTCATGGCGCAGGCCGCGGCACGCGCGATGCGCGAACGCGGTGGGGGTGCCATCGTGCAGACCGGTTCGCTGTGGGCGATCCAGGCCATCGGTGCCACGCCGTCGGCGGCCTACTCGGCGGCCAATGCGGGCGTGCACGCGCTGACGCGCAACCTCGCGATCGAGCTGGCGCCGCTGAAGATCCGCATCAACACGGTGGCACCGGCCGTCGTCGAGACCCCCGTCTACAACACCTTCATGAGCGAGGCGCAGGTGCGAGAGACGCTGCCGGGCTTCAATGCCTTCCATCCACTGGGCCGCAATGGCCAGCCGGCCGACGTGGCGCAAGCGATCCTGTTCCTGGCCTCGGACCAGGCCGCGTGGATCACGGGCACGGTGCTGCCGGTGGACGGGGGCGTGACCGCGGGCCGGGTCTGATCCGAAGCGCTTGCTCGGTGTCACCCCGTTGACGCTCGCGCGGGCGCTGCGCTGACTACCCGCCGTCCCTTGACCGGCAGCTTTGCTGGTGGTCAAAGAAATCGACGCAGCGGGCGGCGCGGCCGGAACCAAGTGGCAGGGCGCTGAGCTCTGGCGACAGAGGGTAGCCCGGGCTCGACCAGCGTCTATCTCTATTTTTCGTGGTAACGAAATAATCAATCCGAGGATTTTATTTGTTACTACAATCAATATGCTCACCGTTGTCGAAACGCCCACCTTTCAGCGCCTTGCCGCCGATATCTGGTCCGAGGTCGAGCGCCTCGATTTCGTGGCGTGGATCGCGGGGAATGCCGATGTAGGCGACGTGATCAAGGATGCCGACGGTCTGCGCAAGGTACGGTGGGCCCGTGCTGGCATGGGCAAGCGCGGCGGCGTTCGGGTGATCTATTTCAGCAGGAACGAGCGCGGCGATCTCGTGCTTCTGCTGATCTACACGAAAGCGAAGTTCGATGACATTCCCGCAGCCGCCCTGCGGAAGCTGAAGGAGGCTATCGATGCCCAGGACTAAGGACAAGGAGATGGAGCAGTTCGAGAAGGACCTGCTCCAGTCGATCAGCGAGATGAAGCGCGGCGAGTTTGCTGCCGTTCATACACCGGAGCAGATCGAGGCCCGCAAGCGCGGCAGGCCGGTGGGTTCCGTCAAGGCGGCGCCGAAGGTGTCGACCACCATCCGATTCGATCCGGATGTGCTCGAGGCGCTGAAGGCCACCGGCGCCGGATGGCAGACGCGCGTCAACGACACGATGCGCAGCGTGGTGATGCGTCATCGCACCAAGGTGGAGGCGGCAGGCGCGGTGCGCGAGGAGACGAGAAAGCGCGGCACCTCCAAGATCACGGGCTCGACGACCGGGCATCCCCCTCGAATTCCTGCGCGTCGCCGCGCCTGACGCGGATCGACCCGCCCCCATGGCGCGTGCAAGGCTTGCAGTCGTACCTGCCTGAAGGCGCATCTCCCATGCCCCACCTCGTGTTCGTCTTCGGCACCCTGAAAGAGGGCTACCCCAACTTCGCCACCAACCGCGGCCGCCGCATCCCCGGCGACTTCGTCACGCGGGAGCGCTATCCGCTGTACCTGATGGGCGAGCGCTTCTCGCCCTGGCTGGTGTTCCTGCCCGGGGAAGGAGAGCGGATCGTCGGCCAGCTGTTCGAGGTCGACGATGCGGCATTGGCGGCCATGGACCTGCTCGAGCGGGTCAGCGAGGCGGATGGCTATCGGCGGGTGCCGATCGGCGTCGAAGACGTTGGCGAGGCCTCCGGGCCGCCAAGGATCGTTCACGCCTATGTCAAGCCGCCCGAGCAATTCGATGGGGCGCAGGCGAGGCTGGGCCCGCTGACCGAATACACGATGGCGCATGCCGGGCTCTATCGCTCGCGCTCGGCCACTCCCTGAGCCACGGCGGCATTCGGCGATAGCAGCGCCACGGAACGCCACCGTATCTCGTAGCTCCGCTCCCAGGCCCGCCGGCCTGCGCCTCTCATTCATTTGCATGATGTGAGTGCCTTCGTATTCAAGAACACTGGCTTCCAGGGCGCTCGGAGGGGCGAGCCCGGATACCAGGATCTACAACGAGGAGCTTCCCACCATGGCGCGTGCATTCCAGCGTTCCTGCATCGGCGTTGCGGCGTGCCGGCCCCGGTCGCCTGCAATGGCCGTCGCCGCCGCGTTGCTCGTGGCGGTCGGCCCAGGTGCCGCCCACGCCGCCGATGCCCTCGTGTGCGAGCACGACGCCACGGTGACCGAGCGCTTCATCCCCGTCGAGCTGCTGACCGGCCTGCCGCTGCCCGCGCCCGAGTCGCAGGCGCTGACTTTCGGCGAAGTCGATCGCACCTATCCCTTCGTCGACGTGCTGCCCGACGGCAGCGTGGGGTCCGGCGAGGTCGCGCTCAAGGGACCGATGAAGTGGTCGGGCTACCGGGGCATCGAGTTCGAGGTCTACGAGCGCAAGGTGCCGCGGGCGCACGAGCGCTTCGCGCTGACCGAGGACAGGAGCGCCATCGGCCGCGTGTACGACCAGCGCTTCGGCAACGCCTACAACGAGGGGAAGTTTCCCGTCGGCAAGTGGCAGCAGGGCCAGAAGAAGAACTACGACACGCTCTACAACACGCGCAGTGCCGTGTCGTCGCTCGAGATCGAGAAGCTCTCGTGCACCTACGACGGTATCGCCGGCGCGTTGCAATACCGCTGGCGCACGAACAACGGCCTCGACTACGGGTACATCTACGCGCCCGGCAAGGGCGTGGTCCAGGTCTTCACCTACAAGGGCGGGCGCTGAACGGTTCGCCGAGAACACGTTCGCGACGAGCCATGAACTGGGACTCCGGCCTGAACCCCGCCATCGCAGCCGCCTGCGCGGCGGCCACCGATGCCTCGCGCTGGGAGACGATGCTCGAGGCGCTGTGCGAACGCTTCGGCGCCACCGCCGCGGCCATCCACACGCCGCGCGGCGCGCCGGCCGGCAAGCCGCTGTTCGTCGACATCGGGCTGCCCAAGCACACGGTGCCCGACTACATCGACTACTGGTCACAGAGGGATCCGTGGTTCGCGGGCGCCGCGACCAAGGAGATCTGCGTGCGCACCGGCGAATGCGGCATCGGCCGCGAACTCTGCGAATGGAGCGAGCTGGAGCGCATGGACTACTACCACGAGTTCGCGGCGCCGACCGGCGTGCATGGGTTGCTGGCGATGATCGTCGACGACGGCAGCCGGCCCGCGCAGGCGCCGCTCACGGCGATCGGTCTCTATCGCCGGCCCGGGCTCGAGGAGTTCAGCTACCAGGACAAGCGCGCCTTCGAGGCGGTGCACAAGCCGCTGCAGCTCGCGCTGCACGCGCACTGGTCGCTGGTGCGCTCCACGCCGGTCGAGAAGGCCACCGCCGACGCCTTCGACGTGGTGCCCAAGCCGCTCGTGGTGCTGGCCGCCACGGGCGCGATCCTGCATGCCAACGTCGCGGCCGCTGCCCTGCTGTCGCGCAGCGACTGGATCGGCATCCGCAACGGCAAGCTGGCGCGCCTGGGCCAGCTGGGACCGGAAGCGGTGGAGGCCTCGCTGCGCGAGGTGGCGCGCGGCCTGATCCAGACCCATGTGCTGTGGACACCCGAAACCGCGCGACCGAGTGCACCGGCCATCGCGCGGCTGGTGCCGCTGGACGAGGGCAACGCCTGCCGGCTCGCCTGGCCGCATGCGGTGGCGCTGCTGATGGTCGAGGAGCCGCCCGAGCGCGAGGCCAGCGACCGCCGGCTCGAGGCCCTCGCGCAGCAGTACCGGCTCACGCCCTCGGAGCTCCAACTGGTCGTGCAGCTCTCGGAAGGCGCGCGGCCGGCCCAGGTCGCCGAGCGCTGCGGCATCTCGATCAACACCGTGCGCACCCATCTGCGCAATATCTTCGACAAGACGGGCGTGCGGCGGCAGAGCGAGTTGATCCGGTTGCTGGGGCCGCTGGCGCTGTCGGGACGTTGAAGCAGGGGGCGATGCCGCGAGCCGCCCACGCCCATCCGCTCGCCTTCCTATAATCGCGACCCTCCCGCCCGGCCCGCGCCAGATCCAGCCGCCGCCACATCGCCAGCACCCGGACGGATTCAACAGAGCCGGTGTGGCTGGAGTGCATCGTGGCGGCACGTTATTACCTGGAGCTTTTCAATTTCTGCAACCGGTACCTGCGTGACCGCGCGCTGGCGCAGGACATCGTGCAGGAGGTCTACGCGCGCTTCGCGGCCTTCGAGCGCCATGGCGCGCAGCCGGTGGTCGAGGTGCGCGGGCTGCTCTACCAGATCGCGCGCAATCTGCTGGTCGACCACCATCGCCAGCAGATCGTGCGCGCGCACGACAGCGACGACGTGCTGCTCGAGATGCCGGCGCCCGATGCCGACAACCCCGAGGTGGCCTATGCGGCGACGCAGCGCATGCGGCTGCTGGTCGCGGCGATCGAGAACCTGCCGCCGCGCTGCCGCGAGGCCTTCGTGCTGCACCGCATCGAGGGCCTGCCGCAGGCCGAGGTGGCGCGGCGCATGGGCATCTCGCGCAACATGGTCGAGCGGCACGTGATGATCGCGGTCGCGGCCTGCCGCAAGCGGCTGCGCGAGGCGGCCGAGGCGCCCCGGTCCGCACCGGCGCGGCCCGAGAAAATTTGAGGCGCCG
This sequence comes from Variovorax sp. PDC80, assembly GCF_900115375.1. Lineage (NCBI taxonomy): Bacteria > Pseudomonadati > Pseudomonadota > Betaproteobacteria > Burkholderiales > Comamonadaceae > Variovorax > Variovorax sp. PDC80. Next base: position 95,388 of record NZ_FOWG01000020.1, read on the forward strand.
CCTCAGGATCGGCGCTGCCGATCCGTCATCATCCAGGCCGAGACACCGAATTTCCGCACCCCGATGAACGATCGCACGCGCCCCACCGCCCCCGGCATGCCCGCGCGCGATGGCGCGCGCGCGCCGGACGCGCCGGACACCGCGGGCGAGGAACTGCTCGAGGAGCTGTCGCCCGCGGAGTTCGAGGCACTGCGCTGGTCGGTGCGCCTCGGCGACGGGCTCGATGCCGCCGAGCGCGCCGAGTTCGAGGCCTGGCGCCGGGCCGATCCCGCGCACCAGGCGGCCTACGACGAGATGACCGGCGTGAGCGAGGCGATCGATGCGATACCCGCGGCGGGCGCGGCGCGGCTGCAGGCGCGCGTGGCGATCGACCGGGCCGGCGAATCGGCCACCCATGCCGCCGTGCCCGTTGCGCCTGCAACGTCGCCGACCCCGCCACGCCCCACGCGCCGCCGCGCGCTCGCCGCCGCCGCGGCGGTGTTCGCTGCCGCGGGTGGCGGCTGGTTCGGCTGGGAGGCCTGGCGCAGCGAGCCGGTGTTCGAGCAGCGCTACCAGACGCAGCGCGGCCAGCAGCTCGACGTGGCGTTGCCCGACGGCAGCCAGATGCGGCTGGACACGGCCACCACGGCCGAAGTCAGCCTGTACCGCGGCCGTCGCGAGGTGCGCCTCGCCGAGGGACAGGCGATGTTCACCGTGCAGTCCGACAAGACGCGGCCCTTCGACGTGCGCGCGGGCGGCACGCGCGTCACGGTGGTGGGCACGCGCTTCTCGGTGCGCTACACGCCGTCCATCGGCCGTCCCGAGGTGCAGGTCGCGGTGCAGGAAGGCCGTGTGCGGGTGGCGGCGGCCGGCAATGACGCCGTGCAGAACGCGATCGAGCTGGCACCGGGCGAGACGGTGGCGGCCGACGCGCAGGGCCGGCCCGGCCCGGTCGCCCGGATCGCGCCCGAGGGCGTCGCCGCGTGGCGCGGCAACCGCCTGAGCTTCGACAACCTGCCGCTGTCCGCCGTGCTGGCCGAGCTCGGCCGCTACGGCGACGTCGGCATCGCGGTGCACGACCCGGCCGTGGCCGCGCTGCCGGTGACGGCCAGCGTCGACCTGCAGCGCATGGGCGACTTCGTGCGCAGCCTGCCGCAGGTGCTGCCGGTGCGGCTGGAGCGCCGGCAGGGCGCGACAGAAATCGTCTTGGCGAAGCGCTGACGAGGCGTCGGCGCGCCGTCCAACTTTTTTCTTCACTCCACGTCAGGATCGCGCGCGGCGATCCGTCTTCATCGGAAAGGCGCCGATTCCGGCCCTGCGTCGTTCCCCTGGAGATCGTTTCGATGTCGTTCCGTGATTCGTCCTTTCCGCTGCGCCCGTTGCCGCTCGCGCTCGCGGCCTGCCTGGCCCTGGCCGCCGTGCTGCCCGCGCACGCGCAGCCTTCGGCCGGTGCGCCCGCGCAGGTGGCCATCGGCGCGCAGCCGCTGTCGCAGGCGCTGACCGAGCTCGCGCGCCAGACCGGCGTCACGTTGGTGGTGTCGCCCGCGCTGGTGGCGGGTCGCACGGCGCCGGCCGTGTCGGGTCGGCTGACGCCGCGCCAGGCGCTCGACCGGCTGCTGGCCGGCAGCGGCCTCGTGGCCGACATCGACCGCGGTGCCGTCACCGTGCGGCGCGAAGGCGAGGCGGGCACCTCGGCGCTGCCCGCGGTGACGGTCACGGCCGGCGCGGAACAGGAGTCGCCCTGGGGCCCGGCCACCGGCTTCGTGGCGCGCCGCAGCGCGACCGCGACCAAGACCGACACGCCGATCCTCGAGACCTCGCAGTCGGTCGCGGTGATCACGCGCGAGGAGATGGATGCGCAGCAGGCGCAGACCGTGCGCGCCACCTTGCGCTTCGCGCCCGGCGTGAGCATCAGCGACGACGCCGACAACCGGCTCGACACCATCAGCTCGCGCGGCTTCGCGCTCGACCAGTACCTCGACGGCCTCAAGACCATCGCCGGCACCTGGTCGGTGACCAAGGTCGAGCCCTACCTGCTCGAGCGCGTCGAGGTGCTCAAGGGGCCGTCGTCGGTGCTCTACGGCCAGGCCTCGCCCGGCGGCGTGCTCAACCTCGTGAGCAAGCGCGCGAGCCCGGAGACGGTGCGCGAGGTGCAGCTGCAGTACGGCAGCAATGCCTTCAAGGAAGGCGCCTTCGACATCGGCGGCGCGATCGATGCCGACAAGACGCTGTCGGCGCGCATCGCCGGCGTGGTGCGCGACAGCGAGACCGAGGTCAACGACCTCAAGGAGCGGCGCATCGCGATCGCGCCCTCGCTGACCTGGCAGCCCGATGCGCGCACCAAGGTCACGCTGATGGCCGACTACCTGCGCGATCCCTCGGGCGGCTTCTGGAACCTGCTGCCCTACCAGGGCACCTTGCTGCCCAACCCCTATGGCCGCATCGACCGCAGCTTCTACACCGGCCAGTCCTCGTTCGAGCATTTCGCGCGCACGCAGTACTCGCTGGGCTGGGCCGCCGAGCACCAGGTCGACGACCACCTCACCGTGCGCCAGAACCTGCGCTACCGCCACCTCGACATCGACTACCGCTCGGTGCAGGGCCTCGGGCTGCAGGCGGACTACCGCACGATGAACCGCCAGGCCTACACCGCCAACGAGCAGCTCGACACGCTGACGCTCGACACCCAGGCCGAGTGGCGCTTTCGCACCGGTGCGCTCGCGCACAAGCTGCTGACCGGCATCGACTACCAGCACCTCGACTGGGACAACCTCACGCGCTTCGGCAACGCGCCCACGCTCGACATCCTCGCGCCCAACTACAACCAGGCCATCGCGCTGCCGGGCATCTTCCAGAACGCGCACCAGAAGCAGAGCCAGATCGGCCTCTATGCGCAGGACGAGATCGCCTGGGACCGGCTGCGGCTGCAGCTCGGCGTGCGCAAGGACTGGGCGCGCACCGACACCGACAACTACGTGGCGCGCAGCGTCACGCGCCAGCGCGACGATGCCTTCACCGGCCGCGCCGGCCTGCTCTACCTGTTCGACAGCGGCGTCGCGCCCTACGTCAGCTACGCCACCTCGTTCCAGCCGCAGGCCGGCACCGGCTTCGACGGCAACGCCTTCCTGCCGACCAAGGGCAAGCAGACCGAGGTCGGCCTCAAGTACCAGCCGACCAACACCGACATGCTGTTCACCGCCGCGGCCTACGACCTGCGGCAGAGCAACGTCGGCACGCCCGATCCGCTGCATGCCAACTTCACGGTGCAGACCGGCGAGGTGCGCTCGCGCGGCATCGAGCTCTCGGCCGTCGCCAACCTGGGCGAGCAGCTCAAGCTGCGCGCTTCCTACAGCCATCTCGACAACGAGATCAGCCAGACCACCACCACCTCGACCCTGGGCAACCGCCTGGCCGGCACGCCGGCCGAGCAGGCCTCGCTGTGGGCCGACTACGCCTTTCGCGGCGAAGCGCTCAAGGGCCTGAGCATCGGCGGCGGCGTGCGCCGCATCGGCTCGGCCTACACCACCAATGCCAACACGCAGCTCATTCCGGGCGCCACCGTGTTCGACGCGGCGGTCCGCTACGACTTCGGCGTGCTCGACCCCTCGCTGCGCGGGCTGAAGGCCGCGCTCAATGTCTCGAACCTGTTCGACAAGGAGTACATCTCGATCTGCTCGGCCATCGGCTGCCGCTACGGCCTGGGCCGCGCGGTCTACGCCACGCTCAAGTACAACTGGTAGGCACCGGGCCATGAACGCGCGTGACGGCCACCGCACGGCCCTGCAACGCTGGAGTGCCATCCACAAGTGGACCAGCCTGACCTGCACCCTGTTCCTGCTGCTGATCTGCCTCACGGGCCTGCCGCTGATCTTCTCGGAGGAGATCGAGGAGGGGTTCGACGACGGCCTGCCCGCCGCCACCGTGCCCGCGGGCACGCCGGCGCTGAGCATCGACCGCATCGTGGCGACCGCGCGCGAACGGCTGCCGGGCTGGACCACCGACTTCGTCGTGTTCGACGAGGACAAGCCCTACGCCACCGTCTTCATGCGGCCCTCGGACACGGCCGGCATCGATAGCCGGCGGCGCATCCGCTACGACCTGCACACCGGCCGCGAACTCAAGCAGATGCTGCCGATCGCGCAGAGCCGCGGTGTCATGGACGTGGCGCTCTCGCTGCACACCGACCTGTTCGCGGGGCTCGCGGGCGAGCTGTTCCTCGGCGTCGTGGGCCTGTGCTTCGTCGTCGCCACCGTCTCGGGCGTGCTGCTCTACGCGCCCTACATGCGCAAGCTGGCCTTCGGCACCGTGCGCGACACGCGCTCGCCGCGGCTGAAGTGGCTCGACCTGCACAACCTGCTGGGCATCGTCACGCTGGTGTGGGCGCTGGTGGTGGGCGCGACCGGCTTCATCAACGAGCTCTCGAAGCCGCTGTTCGGCCTCTGGCAACTGACCGACGTGCGCACCATGCTCGCGCCGTACGCCGGCAAGCCGCCGCCGAAGTTCGAGGACCTGGCCTCGGCGCAGGCCGCGCTCGACACGGCGCAGGCGGCCGTGCCCACGATGCGCATCACCAGCGTGGTGTTCCCGGGCAATCCCTTCGGCAGCCCCTACCACTTCCTGTTGTGGACGAAGGGCGACACCGCGCTGACCAGCCGGCTCTTCAGCCCCGTGCTGGTCGATGCGCGCACCGGCGCGCTGACCACCGTCGTGCGCATGCCCTGGTACCTGCGCGCGCTCGAGGTGTCGCGGCCGCTGCATTTCGGCGATTACGGCGGGCTGCCGCTGAAGCTGATCTGGGCGGCGCTCGACCTGATCACGATCGTGGTGCTGGGGAGTGGGGTTTATCTGTGGGTATCGCGGCGCCGGCAGCGCGCCGGGCGAGCGGAGCGGTTCGGGAGGCCGAGCTGACGCCGTTCAGGCGGCCGCGGCGATCGGCCGTTGCCGCGGCAGCCGCGTGAACGCGAAGGCGGCCAGGAAGGCCCCGATGCCCAGCGAGAACGCGCCGATGAACAGCCACGTGTAGCTCGAGTACGCGTCGTAGATCAGCCCGCCCAGCACCGGGCCCAGTGCCATGCCGAGGCTGCTGGCCATCGTGGTGCTCCCGATCACCGTTCCCATCATGCGCAGCGGGAAGTTGTCGCGCGCGATCACCGCGAACAGCGGCATCACGCCCGCGTAGGTGAAACCGAACAGCGCGGCCACGGTGTAGAAGCTGCCCAGCTGCCGCGCGAACACGTAGCCCAGCACCACGATCGCCTGGGCCAGCAGCGCCAGCACCAGCACGCGCGCCGCGCCGAACCGGTCGCCCAGCAGCCCGAACACGAGGCGCCCGCCCAGGCCCGCGAGTCCTTCCATGCTGTAGATCGACACGGCGGCCATCAGCGGAATGCCGCAGGTGACCGCATAGCTCACGGTGTGGAAGATCGGTCCCGAGTGGGTGGCGCAGCTCAGGAAGCTGGTCAGCACCAGGATCAGGAAGGGCGGCGAGCGCAGCGCCTGCGCGACGGACAGCGACGATTCGCGCGAGGCCTCCGGTGCCGCGGCGGAGGCGGCCTGCCGCAGCGCGGGTGGACGACGCACCAGCAGGGCCAGGGGAATCATGGTGACCGCCGCCAACGCCGCGATCAGCTGCAGCGCGCTGCGCCAGTCGTGCGTCTGCACGAGCCATGCGGCCAACGGCGACATGGTCATCGGCGCCACGCCCATGCCGGCCGACACCAGCGACACCGCCAGGCTGCGATGCGTGTCGAACCACCCGGTCACGCAGGCCATCATCGGCGCGAAGATCGCCGCCGCGCCGATGCCGACGACCACGCCGAACAGCAGCTGGAAGGCGAGCAGCGACGTCGCCAGGCTGGCCAGCGCGAGCCCGAGCGCGAGCAGCACGGCGCCCACCAGCACCACGAGGCGCGGACCCACGCGGTCGCTGAGAGCGCCCCAGGCGATGCTGCCGAGCGCCAGCGCCAAGAAGGCGAGCGTCATCGCGGTGGAGATGCCGGTGCTCGACCAGCCGGTGTCCTGCGCGATCGGCCGCAGGAACACCGGCAGCGAGAACAGCCCGCCGATCGCCACGCAGCCGAGGGCGCCGCCCGCGGCCACGATGATCCAGCGGTAGTGGGTGCGCAGTGCTTCGGGCCAGGAAGTCATGGTGAGTCCTCGAGGGGTTCAACGAGGGCTCAGATTACCCTCGTGCACGCGACAAAGGGAGTAACAAAGATGGCGCGATTGGCTGCGCTAACCGTCGATGCGTATCCGATTCGCCTTCGCGATGCGTCCCCACTTCTCGAACTCGCTGCGCGAGATCGCGCCGAACTGCTCGACCGAATTGCCCACCGGCACCAGCCCCAGCTCGGTGAGCTTGCGCTGCACCTCGGGGTTGCGCAGGATCTTCACGAGCTCCTGGTTGTAGCGCGCGACGATGGGTTGGGGCGTGGCGGCCGGCACGTAGAAGCCCTGCCAGCCGTCGCCGTCGTAGCCGGGCAGCAGTTCCGCCACGGCCGGCACCTCGGGCAGCAGCGCGCTGCGCCTGGGGCTCGTCACCGCGAGCGCGCGGAGCTTGCCGCTGCGCACCAGCGGGATCGCCGTGGTCGCGGGCTCGAAGGCGATCGGCATCTGGCCGGCCATCACGTCGGCCAGCGGGCTGCCCTTGTAGGGCACGTGCACCATCTGCACGCCCGCCATGTTGTTCATCATCTCCATCACCACGTGCGGGCCCGAGCCCACGCCGAGCGAGCCGTAGTCGACCGAGCCCGGCTTGGCCTTGGCGCGCGCCAGCAGCTCGCGCAGGCTGGCGTCGGGCTGGCCCGGGCCGGTGATCAGCACATAGGGCACCAGCGCGACCTGCGTCACGGGCGCGAAGTCGCGGAAGGTGTCGTAGGGCAGCTTGGCGTAGACGTTGGGGTTGATCCCCATGATCGAGTTGACGGTCATGAAGAGGGTGTAGCCATCGCCGGGACTGCGCGCCGCGACCTCGGCGCCGATGATGCCGGCCGCGCCGGCGCGGTTGTCGATGACGATCGGTTGCCCGAGCGCCTGGCCCAGCGGCTCGCTGAGGATGCGCGCCACCACGTCGGGCGACACGCCGGCCGAGAACGGCACGACGAGCTTGATCGGCTTGGTGGGCCAGGCGGCCTGCGCGAAGGCCGCGCGGCCCGTGGTGGCGGCCAGGGCCGCGAGGCCCAGGCGCTGGAGCGCGAGGCGCCGGGAACGAGAGACGGGCATGGGGAACTCCTCAGCGTGGGTCGATGCAGCTGTCATGAGTGTTGTCATTGCAGCCAGTCGCGCATGCGCTCGACCAGCAATTCGGCCGCGACGATGTGCGGGTAGTGGCCGCCCTGCGCCTGCGCGAGATGGCGGGCCTTCGGATAGCGCGCGCGCACGCGGGCACGGGTCGCGGGCGCGATGATCGCGTCGTCCTCGCACTCGAACACCACGGTGTTGGCGATCGCCTGCGGCGCCGGCAGTTCGGCCGCGCCCGCCACCTGGCGCAGCCGCCCGTGGAAATCCGAAGCGGGCAGGCCGGCATGCAGCATGTGCAGCTGCACCGCGCGCAGCAGGTCGTCGGGCCGCGCGCGCAGCGCCTGGTCCCAGCGCGCGATCACGGTGGCGCTGTCGGTGGCCGCGAGCCAGCCCGCGTCGAACAGCGGATGTTGCGCCACGTCTCGCCCGTCGACGAAGGTGTTGCCGAGCCAGAGCGCCGCCACTTGATCAGGGAAACGCAACGCGAAGGCCTGCGCCCACCAGGCGCCGTACGACGAGGCCCAGAGCGCGACCGCGCCGGTGCGCCATTCGCGCAGCAGTTCCTCGAGCCCGAGCGCGAGCAGCTCGGGCGCGACGCCGCCCGGGTAGGTGATGCTCAGCACGCGGCGCTCGGCGGCGAAGGCCTGCGCGATGCGCCAGGCGCTGTCGCCGTTGCCCAGCGCGCCCGGCAGCAGGATCAGCGGCGGCGGCTCGGCGGTGGCCGTGTCGCCGCGCGCGCCGCTGTCGCGCAGCGACCAGGCCAAACCCCGCGTGTCGGTGAAGCGATGCAGGGGCTGCGCGGCGACGAAACGGTGCAGGGCCTCGGGCATCGCGGGCAGGTCTTCGGCGATCGTTGTCATGCGGTGGGCCGTCGCGTGCATCAGGCCAGCAGGCCTTCTTCGCGCAGCGTCTTCTTTGCGTCTTCGGTGAAGTCCGCCTCGGGCGCGTTGCCGCCGATCACGAACATCAGGAAGTGCGTCTTGCCCGGCTCCTCGTGCGTGATGTTCTCGAAGCGGCGGTTGACGCCGGCCGGGAACGAGAAGATGTCCCACGGCCCGACGTCGAAGTACTCCTCGCGGCCGTCGAGCTCCCACGAACAGCGCCAGCGGCCCGTGAGCGGCATGAAGGTCTCGTTGGTGTCGTGGTTGTGCATCATCGGGCCCTTGCCGGGCTTCGCCTCGCAGAAGCCGAGGTTGAAGCCCTCGCTGATGCGGATGGCGGCGTTCTCGGCCGCCTGCGCGCCGACCGGCGAGACCACCTCGTCGCCGCCCTTGCCGCGCGGTGGCTGGAAGCCCACCGCGTTGTAGAGCGTGCGCTCGGCGCTCGGATGGCGGCTGTCGGGCAGCCCGCCGTCGAAGCCCTTGAGGTCCTTGAAGTAGGCGACGCGCTGGCGCATCTCTTCGCGGGTGACACGGATCTGGGGAATGGCCATGGCGATCTTTCTGGCGGAGTGAATAATGGCCGCCAGTATTCGAGGCCGCGGCCGCGCGGTCCATCGAAGCCGCCGATGCCCGGCATCGCGTTCGTGATGATCCATGCGGGTTTACCCGCCCGCGCCCCGCTATCGCCCCCGATGAAGCTGCAAGACCTCGACCTGAACCTGCTGCGTGCCTTCGATGCGCTGATGCGCGAGCGGCACGTCACGCGCGCGGGCGAGCGGCTCGAGATGAGCCAGTCGTCGATGAGCGTCTCGCTCGCCAAGCTGCGCGACCTGCTGGGCGACGAGCTGCTGATGCGCGCCGGCACCGGCTGGATGCCCACCGAACTCGCGCTCGTGCTGTGGCCGCGCGTGCAGGAGGCGATCGCCGCGCTCGAGCGCCTGACCGAGCCCGTGCGCTTCGACCCCGCGACCTCGACACAGGTGTTCCGGCTCATCGTCATCGACTACATCGACCTGCTGATGATGCCCTCGGTGATGCGCCGCATCCGCCAGGAGGCGCCGGGCGTGCGGGTGCACATGCTGCAGACCAACCCGCACCACTTCGGCGAGATGATGGCGGCCGGCGAGCTCGACCTGGCGCTGACCTACTTCCCGAACGCGCCCGCCTACGTCAAGGGCCGCAAGCTGTTCTCCGACCGCTTCCTGGGCCTGGCCGCGCGCTCGCACCCGGTGCATGGCGCGGCGCTCGACGTGCCCTCGTTCTGCGCGCTGCCGCACGTGACGATCGAACCCGACGCCTCGCAGATCTACAACGTGCAGATCGACGCCGCGCTCGAGCCGCACGGCCTGCGCCGGCGCGTGCAGATGATCAAGCCCAGCTTCCTCGCGCTGCCCTTCGTGCTCGAGACCTCCGACATGGTGGCCAGCGTGCCGGCGCGGCTAGCGCGCCGCATGTCGCGCATGGCCGAGGTGGAGGCCTTCGACCTGCCGCTGGACCTGCCACTGTTCGACGTGCGCATGGTCTGGCATCCGCGCACCGACCATTCACCGGCGCACGAGTGGCTGCGCGAGCTGATGCTGGCTTGCGCGCGCGACGCCTGAGCGATGCGGCCGGCGCCGCGTCGGCTCAGACGGCCTCGGCGGCGGATATCGCCTCGATGCGCGCGCAGGCGCGCAGCAGCTCCGCATCGCGGCCGCGCGGCATGCTGAAGAGCACGCTGGTGGGCAGCCCCTGGCCATCGAAACCGCTGGGCATCGCGATGCCCGGCATGTCGAGCAGGCTGCCGACCATGCAATGGGCCAGCGCGCGTGCGTTGAGGGCCGCGTGCCGCGCGGGCTCCGAGGCGTGGTCGATCGTGGGCGCGACGATGGGCGCGGTGGGGAACATGAACAGCGTTCCGGGCGCACGGGCTCGCAGCGCGCGCAGCCCGCTGTCGCGCGCCGCGAGCAGCGCGAGGTAGTCGGCCGCGAGGAAGCTGCGCGCGCTTTCCAGGCGCGCGCGGATGTGCGGATCGATGCGCGCGGCCGCGGGGCCGTCGAGCAGCGCGCGATGGCGATGGAAGGCATGCGCGGCCACCACCGTGCCGTGGCGTGCCATGGCCTCGCGCGCGGCGGTCAGCGGCGCGGCGCGTCCGTGCGACACCGCGAAGCCGGCCTGTCGCAGCCGCTCGAACACCGCGAGGCACCGGGTGCGTTGTGCCGCCTCCACCGTGTCGTCCATGAAGTCGTCGAGCAGCACGATACGCAGCGGGCCGATGTCCTCGTCCGGCGGCGTGCGGGTGGCAAGCACCGCGTCGACCCGCGCGATGTCCTCCACGCTGCGCGCGAGCACGCCGAGGGTGTCGAGCAGCGGCGACAGGCCTTGCAGGCCCGCCATCGGATAGCGGCCGCGGCTCGCGCGGAATCCGCACAGGCCCGTGAAGGCGGCCGGCACGCGCACCGAGCCCGAGGTGTCGGTGCCCATGCCGACCGCGCACAGCCCCAGCGCGACCGAGGCCGCCGCGCCGCTCGAGGAGCCGCCGCACACGCGCGGTTCGGCCTGGCTGCCGAAAGGATTGGCGGGCGTGCCGAAATGCGGGTTCAGGCCCAGGCCCGAGAAGGCGAATTCGCTGAGGTTGGTCTTGCCCACGCACACCGCGCCGGCCGCGCGCAGGCGGGCCACGGCCGCTGCGTCGGCGGGGCGCGGCGCCGACGGCAGCACGCGCGAGCCGGCGGTGGTCGGCAGGCCCTCGAGATCGAACAGGTCCTTCCACGACCCGGGTACGCCATCGAGCGGGCCCAGGGCCGCGCCGCGCGCCAGGCGCGCGTCGGCCGCGGCCGCTTCGACGCGGGCGCGTTCGGCGGTGGTCGCGATGAAGACCGACCGCGCCGCGGGCAGCGCCGCGTCCGCGAGGCAGCCGTCGAGCACCTCCGATGGCCCGCGCGCGCCGCTTCGGAAATCCGCCGCGAGGCCCGCGACCGTCAGGCGCCGCATGCCATCCGTTCGCGCACGCGCCGGTCGATCTCGGCGAAGGTGCAGAAGCGCACGCCGGGCTTGCTCAGGAAGTAGTCGATCAGCCGCTCGTGCATCAGCACCGCCTGCGCGCGGCCCGACACGTCGGGATGGATGGTCATCGGGAACACCGCGAAGTCGTATTCGCGCCAGACGTAGTCGAACTGGTCGCGCCATTGCACCTCGAGGTTGCGCGCGCCCACGTAGCCCTGCGCATTGGCGAAGGACTTGATGTAGAGCAGCGCCTCCATGTCGTCGAGCTCCCAGTTGGCGGGGATCTCGAGCAGCGAGGTCTCGGTGCCGCGCTCCACCGGCTTCATCCAGCTCGCGGCGGGCTGGCCGTAGTCGATCGGCGTCCAGCGGTCGCCGCGGCGCAGGAAGTAGGCCTCGAAATCGCGGTGCATCAGGCTGTGGTCGTAGGCGATGCCGCGTTCGAGCAGGAGGTCGAGCGTGTCGGCGCTGAACTCCCACCAGGGCGCGTTGTGGCCCACGGGCGCGCGGCCGGTGAGCCCGGTGATCAGTTCGATGCAGCGGTCGAGCACGTCGGCCTGTTGCCGGCGGCTCATGGCGGTCGGGTTCTCGTGGGTGTAGCCGTGCAGGCCGACCTCGTGGCCGGCCTCGACCACGGCTCGTGCCTGCGCGGGAAAGCTCTCGATCGAATGCCCCGGCATGAACCAGGTGGTGGCGATGCCGCGGCTCGCGAACAGCCGCAGCAGGCGCGGCACGCCGACCTCGCCCGCGAAGAAGCCGCGCGACACGTCGCTGGGCGAATCCTGGCCGCCATAGGAGCCGAGCCAGCCGGCCACGGCATCGAAGTCCACGCTGTAGGCGCAGAGGATCTCCTTGGTCGTCGAACTGCTCATACGGCGGCCCCCGTCACGCGGAACTGCAGAGCCTTCGGCACGCAATCGGCGCCGTTGACCGGCACCCTGTCCTGCGGGCAGGCCGACATCACGACGACGCAGTCGAGACAGGCCTCGAACACCGTGCGGTCGCCGGGCCTGGACACCGGCGGCGCCCAGCCGATCGCGCCATCGGCGGCCACGGGGTTGCTCATCCACACGTTGAAGGGCGCCGGTACCTCGGTGGTGCGCAGGCCGATGGCGCGCAGCGCCAGGCGCAGGTTGTCGCTGCAGTTGTCGTGGTAGCCGCGCACGCCCAGCGAACGGTAGCGCGGCAGGTCGCAGGCCGCGATCAGCGTGTCGTGCACGCCGGGCGAGCTGTCCTCCACCAGCCGGAGGATCGCGCGGCGGCGGTTGGTGACGAGTTCGTCGCCCACGCGCGGCGTGGTGCGGCCGAGGCCGGCGCGCAGGTGCTCCATCGACAGCGCCTCGTGCAGGCCATCGCGGCAGAAGGCCCAGAGGTCGCAGACCTGGGTGCCGTGCGTGTTGACCAGCGCCAGCCGCTGGCCGCGCCGCAGCGCGACCGCGCGGCCCTGGCGCGCGGGCAGGGTGTAGAGCTGCCCGGGCTCGGGCGTACCGTCGGGCGAGATCGGCGTGTGCAGCGTGTCGTTCACGCCGTCGGCGTGGCCGTTGTCGGTGTAGTGAGGATTGATCCAGTCCATGCGCTTGGTCTCCGTGGTGCGTGAAGTCGAGTGTTGGCGCGGATCGCAGTCGCGACAAACGGGGATTTCTCAGCCGGGGATGAGCCCCGCTCAGCCATGGCCCCGCGCGCAGGCGCCACGACGAACAAATCTCAGCCCGACGCCGAGAACTCATCAGTTGTCGTCGCGGCCCGCGGCCCCGAAGCTTCGACCCCGGCCGCATCCATCGCGGCCTTCGACGAACCGAACCCCGGAGACAAGTCCATGAAGAATCCTCCCTTCGCCGTGTCCGACGCATCGGCTTCGCCCGGCGACACGAGCGCCGTGCAACCCGTGCGGCGCCGGCTGATCCGCGGCGCGGCCGTGGCCGGTGCCGCGCTGGCGTTGCCCGGCCTCGCGCAGCGTGCCTTCGCGCAGGCCAAGCCGACCGAACTCACCATGCTCGCGTGGTACGGCCATGCCGAGAAGGACGTGGTGGCCGAGTTCGAGGCGCAGCACAACGTGAAGATCCGCCCCAAGTACTACGTGGGCGGCGACAACATGCTCGCGCTGATCTCGCAGTCGCCGCCCGGCACCTACGACCTGATCCAGGCCGACGCCGAGTACGTGCAGCAGCTGGTGCGCGCGGGCCATGTCGAGCGGCTGCAGCCGGCCGACTATCCGTTCGACGATTTCTTTCCCGAGTTCCATCGCTTCCCCGGCCACTGGGATGGCGACAAGCTCTACGCGGTGATGATCCGCTTCGGCTTCCTCGGCGTGGCCTACAACACCACGGCAGTGAGCGAGAAGGAGGCGCGCAGCTACAAGGTCTATGCCGACCCCAAGTTCAAGGGCCGGGTCGGCCATTTCGACTGGCACCTGCCGAGCATCGGCCAGGCCAGCCTGCTCGACGGCCAGCGCAAGCCCTTCGACATCGATGCCGCCGCCTGGGGGCGCGTGCAGCAGCAGATGATGGGCATGCGCCGCAATGTCGGCGGCTTCTTCGACTACGGCGGCACCTTTGCCTCGCTGCGCAACGGCCAGATGGTGCTGATGGCCGGCATCGGCGACTGGATCACCGGCGTGCTCGAGAAGAACGGCGCCAGCGTGCGCACCGTGCTGCCCGACGAAGGCGGGCTGCAGTGGACCGAGTCGTTCTCGATCGGCAAGGGCTCGAGGAAAGCCGAGCTCGCCCGCGCCTTCATCCAGTACATGGCCTCGCCCCCCGGGCAGGTGCGCTCGGCCACCATGCAGGCCTATCCCGCGCTGGTGCCCAACCGCAAGGGCTGGGAGCTGCTCGCGCAGCAGCAGCCGCAGGAGGCGAAGCGCTCGCGCATGGAGCCCGGCAAGCGCAATGCGATGGACGACATCCGCGAGGGCCGCATCACCAACCGCGCACTGCCGGTGCGCCAGTCGCTCGAGGACTGGAGCGATTTCTGGTCGCGCTACAAGAACGCCTGAGCCGGGGGACCAAGCCATGAATACCCTCACCTCCACGGCGGGTCCGCCGTTGCAAGCGGCGGCCTCGGCTGCCGCCGCGCGGCCGAAGACGCCCCGGCACGAGCGCGCGCGCCGGCGCCGCTTCGCGCTGCTGCATGCGCTGCCGCTGCCCGCGTGGCAGCTGGCTTTCTTCCTCGGCCCGCTGCTGTTCCTGCTGGTGCTGAGCTTCTGGACGGTGCGCGACTTCCGCATCGAGCCCGCCTTCGCGTGGATCAACTGGGAGCGCATGCTGGGCCAGCCGCACGTGTGGCAGACCTATGCGCGCACCTTCGGCTACGCGCTGCTCGCCACCGTGCTGGCGTCGCTGATCGCGTTCCCGGCCTCGTTCGCGATCGCTTTCCAGCTCTCGGAACGCCGGCGGCGGCTGTGCATGTTCCTGCTGGTGATCCCGTTCTTCACCAGCTACCTGGTGCGCGTCTATGCCTGGCAGATCTTCCTGAGCGACGAGGGCGTGATCAACGCGCTGCTCGGCGCGCTGGGGCTCGGTCCGGCGCGCATGCTCAACACCGCGCTGGGCACGCAGATCGGTTACCTCACGCTCACGCTCCCGCTGGTGGTGCTGATCCAGACCATGAGCCTGCTGCTGGTCGACCGCAGCCAGGTCGAGGCCGCGCGCAACCTCGGCTGCGCGCCGCTGCGCAGCGTGTTCCAGGTCGTGATCCCGGCCGCGCGCGTGGGCCTGGTGGTGGCGGCGCTGTTCTGCTTCATCTTCGCCTTCGGCGATTTCGTCTCGCCGCTGTACCTCGGCGGCGGCACCGCGCCCACCATGAGCCTGTTGATCATCGACACCACCAAGGCCGGCCAGCAGTGGCCGCGCGCCGCGGTGCTGGCCGTGCTGATGATCGCCACGCTGATGGCGGTGGCGCTGGCGATGACCTCGTACGCCTACAGGGGGCGCAAATGAGCGCCGGGCGCTGGGTGCGGCCGCTGCTCGCGGCCTACGTGGTGGCGGTGCTCGCGTTCCTGTTCGCGCCCATCGGCGCCAGCTTCGTGTTCTCGTTCAACTCCGACCGTTTCCCGACCCTGCCGCTGGGATCGTTCACGCTCGAGTGGTACGAGGCGGTGTTCGGCGACGAGCTGGTGCGCGAGGCGCTGGTCAACAGCATCGTGGTGAGCCTGGCCTCGGCCACGCTGGCCACGTTGATCGGCTTCGCCGCGGCCTACACCGACTACCGCTACCGCTTCGCCGGCCAGCGGCTGTACCTCGCGCTCGGGCTGCTGCCGCCGACCGTGCCCGCGATCATCCTCGGGCTCGCGATGCTGGCCTACCTCTCGCGCATCGGGCTGGCCGGCGGCCGCTTCTCGATCGTGATCGCGCACGTCGTGATCTGCACGCCGTTCGCGGTGGCGCTGATCCGCCTGCGCCTGTCGCAGATCGATGCCTCGCTCGAGGCGGCGGCCTGGAACCTCGGCGCCGGCCCGGGCCGCGCGCTGTGGCACGTGGTGCTGCGCTTCGCCGCGCCGGCCATGCTCGGTGCCTGGCTGCTCACCATGGCCGTGTCCTTCGACGAATTCGCCATCGCCTGGTTCGTGGGCGGACTCGAGGAGACGCTGCCGGTGCGCGTGCTCGGCTTCCTCCAGGGACAGGTGAGCCCGCGCATCAACGCCATCGGCACCCTGGTCTTCATCGTCAGCATCAGCCTCGTGGGCATCGCCCAGGTGCTGCTGAACCAACGCATATCGCAGCGCATTCCACCGCGTCCACGCAAAGAGGGCACCACGCCATGAATTCCTCCCCCGTCCCCGAATCCGGCCGCGCACCGCTGGTGCAACTGAGCGGCGTTTCCAAGTCCTATGGCGGCGTGATGGCCGTGAGCGGCGTCGACCTCGAGATCGCGCGCGGCGAGTTCGTCGCGATCATGGGCCCGAGCGGCTGCGGCAAGACCACCACGCTGCGCATGCTCGCGGGACTCGAGAACCCGAGCAGCGGCTCGATCCGGCTCAACGGCGAGGAGGTGCGCGACCTCGCGCCCTGGCAGCGAGACACGCCGATGGTGTGGCAGAGCCTCGCGCTGTTCCCGTTCCTCAGCGTGATCGAGAACGTGGAGTTCGGCCTGCGCATGCGCAAGGTGGGCCGCGCCGAGCGGCGCCGGCGTGCCACCGACTGGCTCGCGCGCCTGGGCCTGGCCGACTTCGCGCAGCGCCGCGTCGACGAACTCTCGGGCGGCCAGCGCCAGCGCGTCGCGCTCGCGCGCTCGCTGGTGACCGAGCCGCCGCTGCTGCTGCTCGACGAGCCGCTGAGCGCGCTCGACCATCACCTGTCGCTCAAGATGCAGGGCGAACTGACCCGGCTGCAGCGCGAGCTGGGCATCGCCTTCGTCTACGTCACGCACAGCCATTCGGAGGCCTTCGCCATGGCCGACCGCGTGGTGATCATGGCCAACGGCGAGGTGGCGCAGTGCGGCGCGCCGATGGAGGTGTTCCATCGGCCGGCCTCGCGTTTCGTGGCCGAGTTCCTCGGCGGCAACAACATCTTCCAGGCCGACGTGGTCGCGCGCGACGGCTCGCGGCTCGAGCTGCGCACGCCCGAGGGCCGCTTCACCGCGGAGGCGGGCGCGCAGGGCGGCGCGGCACTCGCGGCCGGCGCGGCGATCGACCTGGTGGTGCGCGCCGACCGCATCTCGCTGACCGCGAAACCCGGCTGGGCCACCAACGAGGTCGCGTGCACGCTGGTGGGCGAGGAGTTCATCGGCTCGACGGTCAACGGCCACCTCGAGACCTCGGGCGGCAAGCAGATCGTGGTGCAACTGAACGCCAAGGACCTGGAGGAGATCGAGCTCGACGTGGGACGCCAGTTCTACGCGTCGTGGCATCCCGAGGATTGCCACCTGGTGCAGCGGCCGCACGCCGCCCACTGAGCAAGGGCCCGCCTGCGGGACGCACCGGATGCGCCGCGGGCCCGCCGCCGATACGATGGGCCCGCATCGGCGCCGCCCCGGCCTCGGTTTTCTTTTCACCCAGCCCGACCCGCACCATGGCCACCCGCGGCAAGCTCCCACCGCTCAATGCGCTGCGCGCCTTCGAGGCGGCGGCGCGCCACCTGAGCTTCAAGGCCGCGGCCGAGGAGCTGTGCGTGACCTCGACCGCCATCAGCCACCAGATCCGGCATCTCGAGAGCCTGGTCGGCATGCGGCTGTTCGACCGCACGCCGCGCGCCATCAGCCTCACCGAGCCCGGTCGGCGCCTGTTCCCCGTGCTGCGCGACGGCTTCGACCGGCTCGCGCAGGCGGTCGGCGAACTCAGCGAGGTCAGCCATTCGATCTCGGTCAGCGTCACGCCCGCCTTCGCCTCGAAGATCCTGATCCCGTCGCTGGCCGGGCTGCACGACGCGCATCCCGAGATCCAGCTGACCGTGGATGCCACCGAGCGCCTGGCCGACGTGGCGCGCGGCGAGGTCGACCTGGCCGTGCGTTACGGACCGCCGGCCGATGCCGCGAGCCCGGCGCTCGCGCCCGGCCTGCGGGCCGTGCCGCTGTACACCGACCGCTACTTCGCCTGTGCCTCGCCGGCCTGGGTGGCCGGCCGCGCGCTGCCGATCGCGGCGGCGCAGCTGCCCGGCGAGCGCCTGCTGAGCTATGCGTGGAAGAACCCCGCGCTGCGCGGCCCGACCTGGCCGCGCTGGATGCAGCATGCGGCCGTGGCGAGCTTCGACGAGGGCCGCTGTGTGCTGTTCAGCGAGGAGAGCCATGCCCTGCAGGCCGCGATCGACGGCGCGGGCGTGGCGCTGGTCAGCAACCTGCTGGTGAGCCGGGACGAGGCCGCGGGCCGGCTGCTGCGGGTCTGCGCCGAATCGCTCGACGGGCTGCAGTACCAGTGCGTCTCGCGCGCCGACAACCCGAAGATCGAGACGCTGCGGCGCGTGGAGGGGTGGCTCGCGGGATTGATGCCGGTTGCCGAGTGAAGCGCACTGGCTCCATCAGGCGCGCGCCAGTGCCGATGGCAGGTTGAGCACGGCGAAGCTCAGCAGTCCCCAGCAGCCGAGCAGCAGTTGCGTGAGCAACAGGCCTTCCTGCCTGATCCAGGCGCCGAACGACAGCCCCGCGATGCACATCGCCGACCAGCACAGCACGAAGGCGCCGAGCCCGAGGTTGAGGCAGGCGAGGGCGGAAGCCGACGCGAAACGCAGCGGCTCGCAGGCGATCAGCAACGTGCCCGCCAGCAATGCCAGCGCGCTCACCGCCTGCAGCGCGATCACGCCGAGCAGCGCGAGCCGGTGCACGGCCGGCGATGCGATCGCGCGCCGCCGCAGCGGCAGCGTGTCGAACGGCGGCTCGCGCAGCAGCACCATGCCCATCGTGAGGCCGATGGCGCCGGCCGAGGCCTGGAAGGCCTGCAGGTTGTTGAGGACCGCGACGCTCATCCACGCCGCCAGGCCGGCCGCGACCGCGAGCTGGAACATCCACACCGAGATTTCTGGATCCACATGCACTCCTTGAAAGGGATGGCGAGAATGTAGAAGCCGCACCGCCGCGAAGGCGGCGCGCCCGCGCCAACACGATGTTGCTGGCCGCGCAACAGCCCACCCAGGTCACCCCATGCGTCCCCCTCTGGAAGAACTCGAAGCCTTCCTGCTCGTTGCCGAAACGGGAAGCTTCACCAAGGCCGCGCAGCGGCTCGGACTGTCGAAGTCGGTGCTGAGCCGCCGCGTCGGCGCGCTCGAGCGGCGGCTCGGCGTGCAGCTGGTGCATCGCACCACGCATGCCGTGACGCTCACCGAGCTGGGCACGGGCTTCCAGGAGCGCACGCGCAAGGCGCTCGAGGACCTCGACGATGCGGTCGATGCGAGTTCGCGCGGCGCGGCCGCCGTGCGCGGGCTGGTGCGCATCACCGCGCCCACCAACCTCGGCGTGCTGCACGTGCTGCCGGCCATCGCCGAGCTGATGGCGCAGCACGAGGGACTGGAGATCGACATCGAGCTCAACGACCGCTATGCCGACATCGTGGGCGGCGGCTTCGACCTGGCGCTGCGCATCGGCGAGCTCAAGGACTCGACCCTGGTCTCGCGCCGGCTCGGCACCGTCCACCGCGCGGTGGTGTGCAGCCCCGACTACCTCGCGCGGCGCGGACGTCCGTCGACGCCTTCCGACCTCGAGGCGCACGAGTGCCTGGCCTACGCCAACATGGGCGCGGCCGATCAATGGCGCTTCCTGGTCGATGGCGAATGGAAGGCCGTGCGCGCGGGCGGCCGGCTGCGCACCAACGATGGCGCCGCGTTGCGCGCCGCGGCGCTCGCGGGCCGCGGCCTGGTCGGGCTGCCGGCCTTCATCACGCAAGGCGATGTGCAGGCGGGCCGGCTCGTGCGCGTGCTCGAGGAATTCCCCATGCCCGAGGCCGGACTGTTCGCGCTGTTCCATTCGAGCGCGCGGCTGCCGGGCCGCGCCCGCGCGGTCGTCGAGCACCTCGGGGCTCATTTCCAGCGCATGGGTTTCTGATTGCCGTTGTGCCGTGCGCAACACGGTTGTGCGCCGTGCCGGGCTACCCGCGCCGCGGTCCTGTCGCTAACTTCGCGGCCTTCACTCCACTCACGAAGGCTGCTGCGATGCCCGCGAAGATCCTGGTTCTCTACTACTCCTCCTACGGCCACGTCGAGGCGATGGCCGACGCCGTAGCCGAGGGCGCGCGCGCGGCCGGCGCCGAGGTGCACGTCAAGCGCGTTCCCGAACTCGTGCCGGACGAGGTCGCGCGGGCCGCGGGCTACCAGCGCGACCCCGCCGTGCCGATCGCGACGGTGGACGAGCTGCCCGGCTACGACGCCATCCTGTTCGGCACGCCCACGCGCTACGGCGCGATGGCCGCGCAGATGAAGAACTTCATCGACCAGACCGGCGGCCTGTGGTCCGAGAACCGGCTGGTGGGCAAGGCCGCCGGCGTGTTCGTCTCGACCGGTTCGCAGCATGGCGGCCAGGAGTCGACGATCCTCGGCTTCCACACGGTGCTGCTGCACCTGGGCATGGTGGTCGTCGGCTTGCCCTACAGCTTCGCGGGACTGAATCGCATGGACGAGGTCGCGGGCGGTTCGCCCTATGGCGCATCGACGCTCTCGGGCAGCGACGACGCGAGGCGGCCATCGGCGCTGGAACTCGACGGCGCGCGCTTCCAGGGGCGGCACGTGGCCACCATCGCCGGCAAGCTCGCGGCCTGAGCGGCGCCGCGATGGTCGATGAAACGCAAGCGCTGCCGCTGTATGGCGAGCTCGACGGGCTGCGGCTCTACGTCTCGCATGCCTGTCCCTTCGCGCACCGCGTGCTGATCGGGCTCGCGCTGACGGAGGCGGTCCATCGGCTGCCGGTCCGCGTGGTCGAGCCCGTGATGGGGCCGCAGGGCTGGGTGCTCGATCCGCCGGACGAGTGCACCGGCGCCACCACGCTGCGAGATATCTGCAGCCGCGCGCAGCCCGGCTTCGAAGGGCGCGCCACCGTGCCGATGCTCTACGACGCACGGGCGGATCGCATCCTCAGCCGCGATTCGATGCGCATCCTGCGCTGGATCGACCGGCGCTTCGGCCGCGGCGCGGACACGAGCCTGTTCGCGCCAACGCTGGAGCCCGAGCTCGGCGCGCTGAGCCGCTTCATCGCCGAGGCGATCAACCATGGCGTCTACGATGCCGGCTTCGCGACCACCCAGCACGCGCACGACCGCGCCGTCGAGCGATTGTTCTCGGCGCTCGCGCTGCTGGAGAAACGGCTGTCGCCGCGCCCGTCGTGGCTGTTCGGCGACCGGCTCACGGTGGCGGACATCCAGCTCTTCACCACGCTAGTCCGCTTCGACCGGGTCTACCACACCCTCTTCAAGTGCAACTGGCGCCATGCCTTCGAGCACCCGAGGCTGTGGGCGCTCGCGCAACGCCTGCATGGCCTGCCCGGCGTGGCGGACACCGTGCGGCTGGACGACATCGCCCAGCACTACTACCGCAGCCTGCCGACGCTCAATCCGTCGGGGATCGTGCCGCGCGGGCCGGAGCTGCCGTGGCCCGCGCGATCCGGCATCGCGCCTCAGCCGATGGTGCCCGGGCGCGGCGCGCTGGACACCGGCGGGGCCACGGCATCGCCCACCCGCTTCAGCAGGTCGTCCACTTCCCAGTGATCGTCCGCGTGCTGGCCGTACTTGCAGGCCACCACGCGGCCCCGAGCGTCGATCAGGAAGTCCGCCGGCAGGCCCAGGATGCCGTTCTCGGCCTTGCGATAGAAGCGGCCGGTGGCCAGCACCCAGCGCAGGCCGCTCCAGAACACCCCGGGATGCAGCACCGCGCGCCACGAGGTCTCGACGCCATAGGCGCGGTAGTACCGCTTCGTCGGATCCGCGATGCAGTCGAAGGGAAGCTGGGCCTGGTACTCGAGCATCTCCTCGGGCGACGAATGGAAGAACACGAGCTGCCGCACGCCGGCCGCGGCGATCTCCGGCTGGCGCAGGCTCATCGTGCGCAGGTGGAAGTTGCACACCGGGCAGCCGGCGAAGCGGCGGAACTGCAGGTGCAGGTAGGGCGCGCCGTCGCTCGGGATGCGGACGGACTGGCCGAGGATCGTCCGGGCGACGAGTGCCGGCGCGATGGAACCCGGGGTGAGCTTCATGTGATTCCTTGCTGGAAGGCGGTGGAAGATTCAAATACGTACGATGTACGTAAATGACTATAATCGTCCCGTCCGAAGAAAGTCAATGGAGCAGCGATGGGCCGACCCGCCAGATTCACGCATGCGCAACTGCAGGCTGCCGCCCTGCGCCTGCTCGACAGGGAGGGCCTCGCCGGCCTCTCGATGCGCTCGCTCGCGGCCGAGCTGGGCACGGGCGCGATGACGCTCTACAACTACGTGCCGCAGCGCGAGGCGATCGATCTGCTGGTGATCGAGGCGGTGCTCGCCGAGGTGGCCTGGGATCGCGGGCCGTACGCCGCATGGGGCGACGAGGTGCGCGCCATCGCCACCGCGCTGTGGCGCGCGATGCGTGCGCATCCCCACGCCATTCCGCTGATCCTGACCCGCCGCAGCCGCGCCCCGGCGACCTTCGAGGTGGCCGAGGCACTGCTGGCCGCGCTGGCGCGCAGCGGCCGTTCGGGCACACGGTTGCTGGTGGCCTTCCGGGCCATCTCCGCGCTGGTCACGGGCATGGCGCAGGCCGAACTGGCGGGCCCGCTGTCGCTGCAGGCGGCGGAATCGGCAGAGGACACCATTGCGCGTTTCCGCGCGCTACCGGCCGATCGCTTTCCGCAACTGATCGGCGTGGCTTCCGCCGCGATGCGGAGCACGGCGGAAGATGAATTCCAGGCGAGTCTTCGGTTGTTGCTGGCGGGGTTGGAGGCGGGTTGATCGCGCGGGCACCGCATCAAGCGCGCACGAGTCGCGCGCGGCACTTGTCGACCGTCGTTTTCATCTGCCGCACCGTCGCTCGGCGGATCGGACAGTCGGTCGCGCGTTGCGCGAAGGTCGCGGCCTGCGCCAGCATCCGGTCGAGGGTTGCCTCGGCCGCAGCCGCCGGCACGCCGCCTTCCGAAGCCAGGCGCACCAGGTGGCTCCGTTCCACGGCACGGGCCTCGCCGCAGATGTCCATGTGGTGCTGCCCCATCGGGCCTTCGCTGAAGCTCAGGTCGAAGGCAGGCGCCAGCCGCCAGCGGCGATCGCGTTCGAGGCGCCACGCGAAGTTCTTCGGGTGGTCGTCGCGGTTGTGGAACAGCACGTTGAAGACGGCTCGCGCATAGGCCTTCTCGACTTCGCGCTCGTCGCGGGTCAGGAAGCGCGTGGCGCGCAGCAAGGCGGTGTAGTCCGTGCTGCCCGGGATGCGGAAGTCCAAATGCAGCAGGCTCGCGAGGCTTTGCACCGGCGCGCGCAATCCCTGTTCGCGATCGAAGCGTGCCACGCTAAAGGCCGCCAGCGCGGGCGACAGATCGAACCATGCACTGGCCGGCATCTCCAGCCCGCAGTCGCGCGCGAGCTGCGCATACATCTGCTCGATGACGCAGACCTCCTTGTGCTCGCCTTGGGCAGGGAACTTCACCAGCCAGGGCTCGCCCGGGGCGTCGCTGCGCGTGCTCACGTGCCCCGACGCCGCGTCGTACTGCACGAGGGCCTTGGGTCGCGCGCCTTGCGGGGAACCACCGGTCAGCGCCAGTTCGCGCAAGGCGGCGCCCGCTTCCCCGGCCAGGGCGCGTTCGCTTTCCTTCGCCAATGCCAGCAGGTTCCAGTCCGGCTCTTCGGCATCGGGTGGCGTGGCCGGCACGAAGCGCAGGGCGCCCATGGCGCGGTCGCCGACGAAGGCCAGGCGATCCAGCGGTCCGGGATGGCGCAGCCCCTGCTGGCGAAACAGCCGGTCCATCAGCAGCAGGCCCCAGCCGTCGGGCAGGCTGTCGGCGATGAGGCCGGGCAGGCGGTGCAGATGCTGCGGGAAACCGCCATGGGCCGTGGCGCGCAACGGAAGGTGCAGCGGCGACAGTTCCAGCCCTTGTCCCAGCGCTTCGGGCGCGTACTCGAACAGCAGCGTGTGGCCGTCGTCGGCCAGCCGGCCCAGCGGCCAGTCCTCGCCCCAGCCGCAGTAGCGGACGGCCAGCTGTTTCATGAACGGCTCCCTCGTCGGCGTGTGGCCCGCTGCCGTTGGCTCACGGCTTCCGCCTGCTCCATCTGGGCGATGGATTGGCGCTTGAGCACGAACAGGTCTTCCAGCTCATTCACCAGGCCAAGCGCCTGTACCGCGCGGACCAGGGTTTCCAGCGAGGTCTGGCCGCTGCTTTCCAGCTTGCGCACCGCACCCAGGGAGAGGCCGGCCATCTGGGCCAGCTCGCGCTGAGGCACCTGCTGGGCCAGCCGCTGCGCGCGCACGCGCTGGCCCAGGGCCAGCAGGACTTCGGTAGCGGGTGCCAGAGCAAATGCCATTCTTATGGTCTTTATGTCACGTTTTCAAAGATAAAAGCCATTCTAGTGGTTCTTAAAATTCAAATAGGTGTCCCTGTCGACGGGCTGGCCGGGCATGCGGCTTTTGCCTACGCGAATGCCGGACGCTCGCCTTAGGCGACCGCGGCCCGCGTGGGAGAGGCTGGCGTTCAACACATCAGCAAAGCGGAGATTTCAATGACGATCCAGCCGAACACCCCCCGGTCCCTGTCCGAACCGAGCGCAGAAGAGCTGACGCCGCTGGAGATTTCGCGGGCCGTCCTCGAAGGCGAGGAAAACCCCAACACCGCACGCGCCATCACCCCACTGGAGCGCGCCGCCTCCGGCACGCCCGCGCACCCCGAGCGCGAGCGCTCGGCCCTCAGCCGCGCGTTGCACAGCCCCGCCGTCGCATGGGGCGGCGCCGCGCTCACGGGCCTGGGCCTGATCGCGGCCTTGGTCTATGCGCGCCGCTCGCCGCCTTCGCGTTGGCAGGCACTCCAGGCGCTGCCTTCGAAGGTGCTGCCGTTCAAGGCGCGGGCCATGAAGGCCCTGCCGTCGAAGTCGGAGTCCTTGAAGGCGCTGCGTTCGTTCAAGATCTGAGAGGGTGTATTTGAAATAAACACTCACACGTTATCCTCGTCCCATACGCAATGCTGCAACGCAGGAGGTGACGAGTGGGGACGACGACGCGAGA